>JAVMKC010000089.1:0-14366 GCA_031732795.1 Accumulibacter sp.
ATCATCCCGATGACATCACCTCGGAATATTTACAGAAAGAAAGTTGCACTGCCTTGATCGGGCAAACGTGCAATAGTTTTCGTCCATCGCGACAGTCTTCAATAATGAATTTTTTCTTGTCTTCAGCAATTTGGATCGCACTGGACTCGACTCGCCTCATCCAGTCGTCAGTGATTTCAACAATGTCTCTCGTTCTTATCCGATGATTCATTTCACCGAACTACAACTCGACGCCTTGAGCGAGTTATTCAATATTGGCGTCGGGCGAGCCGCCAGCAGCCTCAGCCAGATCGTCAAGGACGACGTGCAATTATCGGCGCCGTCGATCAGCCTGCGACCGGCCGCGGAGGTGGCTCATAGTCTTCTCGGCGCCGAATTCCGCAAGTTCAGCATGGTGAGTCTCGCGTTTTCAGGACCTTTCGAGGCCAAATCGATGCTGGTCTTTCCCGAGCGCAACGCATTGGCGATCATCGCCAACATGCTTGAAGAAAGTCTATCGCCGGAAGACCTCGTAGAGTTCGAGCAAGAAGCGATGTGCGAGGTCGGTAATATCATCCTCAACGCCTGTATCAGCGCGCTGGCCGATCTTTTTGAAGTGGAGTTTCACGGCGGCTTGCCAACCCATCATTACAGTGACGGCACCTTCATCGCGTCTTTCAGTGGTGATCGAAACGACATGGTGCTCATTCTCGAAATCGATCTGACCGTTGCGCAGCAACGCGTCGAAGGGGATTTGCTGTTTTTGCTCGGCGTCAATTCCTTGGCCAATCTGATGACTCATCTCGACCATTTCCTGGCCAAGCAGGGCATGCTGTAACTTGCCGAAAAACCCATGGAACTGTCTCTCCTCGACGCCTTGCAGCTAGGCGTCATCCTCCTGGATCGTGAAGGAGTGGTGCTTTTCTGGAACCGTTGGTTTACAGAACACCTGTTGGAGCCCGACAAACCACCCGCCGGACGCACACTTGCTGAAATGTTCCCTGAACTGACGAACAGGCGGCTGGAAACCGTCGTCAAGCAAGCGTTGCGGGCCAATTTGTCGTCCATTCTCACTCCGGGCCTCAGTCGGTCACCGTTACCGCTCTACCATCTGTCGGTAGAAAATACCCGGGAACACATGCAGCAACTGATACACATCACGCCGCTCGAGAATCCACCGGTGGCCTGCATGTTGCAGATTCAGGACATGACCGCGGTCAGACGGCGCGAACGTCGTTTACGCGTTCAGTCCAACCAGTGGTTGGACGCCGCTTATCTCGATGCCCTCACCGCCGTCGGCAACCGCCGCCGTTTCGACCATGCCTTGGCCGATCTGTATCAAAAAGCCGAAAAAACTGCGACCTCGTTGGGTGTGATCATGCTGGACGTCGATTTTTTCAAAATTTTCAATGATGCATATGGTCACCAGAAAGGCGATGACTGCCTCTGCCAAGTCGCGCAAACGTTGCAACAGAGTCTGCGCAAACAAACAGGTGATTTGATTTGCCGTTATGGAGGAGAAGAGTTTGCCATCCTGCTGCCCGGAGCAGACGAGTACACCGCCTGCGCCATTGCCGAACGACTGCGTGTCCGCGTCTACTCGTTGAAACTGCCTTATGGCGGGCCGTTGGCCGACCAGTCTCTTTCGATCAGTCTCGGCGTTGCGGTAGCGAATCCTTCTGCCGGTCAAACGCCGGAAACCCTGGTCGATGCAGCAGACCGGGCTCTTTACCATGCCAAAGCAGACGGTCGAAACCGCTGCATGTACTTTGATTGCCTAAGCCAACAAGTTCTTACCTGCCTGGAGCCCCGAGCCGACATCGGTGGCGGGTAACGGGTCGGCGCCATCATCGCTGTCGCTACTGCTGTCGTCATTCCACTTTGTCTGCCGACCGCCCGCAATGGAGGAGTGAAACGTTCGATCGGACCTCGAACGATAACCGGCTCTTGATTACACCCACCAAGCCAGCACTGCGATCAAAAAAGCGATGCGGCTTTCCTTTCTTGCACGGTCGACCTGGTCAGGCGAAATCTTTTGCAGGGCAGCACGATGCCATCGCCAAACATGAATGGACACCGCGACAACGGCAGCGACCGCCAATGGCCAAGCCTGGCGGATCGCGGCTGAGATGAAGCCGAACAATGCAACGAAGAGAATCAGCACAACGGCCGTCGAAGTGTTTTTCGACGAAGGCACGAGACTGGCTTGACCGCAACGATTGCAGGTGGCAGGAAACGCGGCGCAACTCCACCATTTGACAATCAGCGAAATCGTCGGTTTACGGCAGGAAGGGCATGAATACATGGGCGATCGATGTTTTGTCATGAAGAAAGCGCTGCAGCGTGTCGCCAATGAAAAACAGCCCTGGCCAGTCTTGCTGACCAGGGCTGTCAATCGAACGGATGCCCCGGACGCTTACACGGTCACCGTGTCGGCGACGTCGCTGAATTCCTTGATCTGATCGAAATTCATGTACCGGTAAACGTCGGCCGCCTTGGCATTGACCGCCTGAACTTGCGCCAGATATTCACCCGGCGTCGGAATACGGCCCATCAACGCGCAGACCGCGGCCAGCTCGGCGGAACCGAGGTAGACATTGGTGTCGATTCCCAGACGGTTCGGGAAGTTGCGCGTCGAGGTGGACATCGCCGTGCTGCCCTTGCGAATCTGCGCCTGGTTACCCATGCACAACGAACAGCCCGGCATTTCCATCCGCGCGCCGGATTTGCCGAGGATGGCGTAATAGCCTTCCTCGTTGAGAATCATCGCGTCCATCTTGGTCGGCGGAGCGATCCACAGCCGGGTCGGAATGTCGCTCTTGCCTTCCAGCACCTTGCCGGCGGCACGGAAGTGGCCGATGTTGGTCATGCAGGAACCGATGAACACTTCGTCGATGGTCGTTCCGGCGACAGCCGACAGCGGCTTGACGTCGTCCGGGTCGTTCGGGCAAGCCACCAGCGGCTCCTTGACGTCGGCGAGATCGATGTCGATCACCGCCGCATAACTGGCGCCCGCGTCGGCCTGGAGCAGTTCGGGTTTGGCGATCCAGGCTTCCATGGCCTTGATGCGGCGACCGAGGGTACGTGCGTCCTGGTAGCCATTGGCGATCATCCACTTCATCAAGGTGATGTTCGAGCGCATGTATTCGATGATCGGCTCTTTGTTCAGGGCAACCGTGCACGCGGCCGCTGAACGTTCGGCCGCTGCGTCGGAGAGCTCGAAAGCCTGCTCGACTTTCAGATCCGGCAGTCCTTCGATTTCGAGAATACGCCCCGAGAAGATGTTTTTCTTGCCTTTTTTCTCGACGGTCAGCAGCCCGGCCTGAATCGCGTAGTACGGAATGGCATTGACCAGATCGCGCAGCGTCACTCCGCGCTTGCCGGATTCTTCAAGCGAACCCTTGAAGCGGACGAGTACCGACTCCGGCATGTCGAGCGGCATCACGCCAGTGGCGGCGGCGAAAGCGACCAGACCGGATCCGGCCGGGAACGAGATGCCGATCGGGAAGCGGGTGTGCGAGTCGCCGCCGGTGCCGACGGTGTCGGGCAGCAACAGCCGATTGAGCCACGAGTGGATGACGCCATCGCCGGGACGCAACGCCACTCCGCCGCGCGTGCTGATGAAGCTCGGCAGTTCACGGTGCATGCGCACATCGACCAGCTTCGGGTAAGCCGCGGTGTGGCAGAAGGACTGCATCACCATGTCTGCCGAAAAACCGAGACACGCCAAATCCTTCAATTCGTCGCGGGTCATCGGGCCGGTGGTGTCCTGCGAACCGACGGTGGTCATCCGCGGTTCGCAATACGTGCCGGGCAGAACGCCCTTGCCTTCCGGCAGGCCGCAGGCGCGACCGACCATTTTCTGCGCCAGCGAATAGCCGGCACCGGAATCGGCCGGGTTTTGCGGCAGTTGGAACAACGTCGAAGGCGACAGACCGAGCGCTTCACGCGCCTTGGCGGTCAGGCCGCGGCCAACGATCAGCGGGATACGCCCGCCGGCGCGGACTTCATCGAGAATCACCGGCGTCTTGAGTTGCGACTCGGCGATCAACGCGCCATTTTTCCAGGCCGAGACCTGCGAACTGGCGGCGTCGATGCGCAACTCGATCTCGTCCCCCATCTCCATCTGGCCGACATCGATTTCGAGCGGCAACGCGCCGGCATCTTCCATGGTGTTGAAAAAGATCGGCGCGATCTTCGACCCCAGGCAGACGCCGCCGAAGCGCTTGTTGGGCACGAAGGGAATGTCCTCGCCGGTGAACCAGAGCACCGAGTTGGTCGCCGATTTGCGCGACGAGCCGGTACCGACGACATCGCCGACGTAGGCGATCAGATTGCCTTTGTTACCCAGGGCTTCGAGTTGCTTGATCGGCCCGCGCTCGCCAGCCTTGTCCGGTTCGATGCCAGGACGCGGATTTTTCAGCATCGCCAGCGCGTGCAACGGGATATCCGGCCGCGACCAGGCGTCGGGAGCCGGAGACAGATCGTCGGTATTGGTTTCGCCGCTGACCTTGAAGACCGTCAGTTTTTGCGAAGCCGGCACTTCCGGTCGAGAGGTGAACCACTCGCCGTCGGCCCAGCTCTGCAAGACGCTGCGCGCGTTGGCGTTGCCCTGGTCGGCGAGTTCCTTGACATCGTGGAAATAGTCGAAGACCAGCAGCGTCTTTTTCAGACCAGCGGCAGCGGTGGCGCCGCTTGGGCTGCTGAGCAGATCAATCAGCGGTTTGACGTTGTAGCCACCGAGCATCGTGCCGAGCAATTCAGTGGCTTTTTCGGCCGAAATCAACGGACAGGACTGTTCACCCTTGGCGACACGGGCGAGGAATTCGGCTTTGACCTTGGCGGCGTCATCGACACCGGCCGGCACCCGATAAGTGATCAGTTCGACGAGATTGGCTTCTTCACCAGCCGGTGGATCGTTCAACAGTCCGACCAGGTCGGCGGTTTGCTTGGCGGTCAGCGGCAGGGGCGGGATACCAAGCGCTGCACGCTCGGCAACATGGGCACGATAGGCTTCCAGCACGGCGATGTCCTTTCTGAACAGTAGTAGCACGGCAAAAGTCACATTGTACTGCAAGGGGTTGACCCGGCGGATGCCGCTCCCCACCGGAGGCTGTTCATTGTCACGCCGTTGCGGCGAGGCGAGGCGTAATCGGTACGCCGTGCATGCACAGAACGTTTTCGACCTCGTCGACTCGTCGTAATGGGCGAACGCTCTCGAACAGCGTCTCGGCTTCGACAAAGGTTCGTCGCAACGCGTTCAACCACAGTTTCAACCGTCCCGGTGCGTGCGCAGGCAGAACCTTGGTGCCGACCCGCTGCCAATAGACCGCCAACAAGGGCCGCAATTCCAACCAATCTGCCGAGCGGTCGTCCACCGGTCGCTCACCGGCCAGTCGCGCGCGAATCCGGCGCGCCAGAAAGGGGTCGGCAACCGCGCCGCGACCGAGCATGGCATCCGATCCCCCGCTGATGGCGCAGCAGCGGCGATAGTCCGCCACAGTCCATATTTCCCCGTTGGCCACCACTGGCACACTCACCGCGGAACGGACGTGTGCCACCCATTCCCAATGCGCCGGCGGTCGATAGCCCTCGATTTTGGTGCGCGCATGCACCACCAGTGAGACGATGCCGCCCGCCGCCAGCGCCCGGGCGCAATCGAGCGTCTGCTCGGTGTCGCGGACACCCAGCCGCATTTTGGCGGTGAACGGAATCGTCGGCGGGATCGCCCGGCGCACCGCGCTGCAGATGCGGAACAGATGTTCAGGATCGGCGAGCAGCATCGCCCCGCCGCCATGCCGATTGACGGTCGGGGCCGGGCAACCGAAATTGAGATCGATGCCGGCCGGCGCCAGCCGAACCAGTTGCGCGGCGTTTTCGGCGAGCATCGTCGGATCGCTGCCGAGCAGTTGCACCACCAGCGGCGTTCCCGCCGCCGTACGGCTACCGTGGTCCAGTTCAGGGCACAGCCGCCGAAAAGCTCGCTGCGGCAACAGGTTGCCGGAAACGCGGATGAATTCGCTGACCGCCAGATCGTAGCCGCCGACCGTTGTCAACACGTCCCGCAGGACGTCGTCGAGCAAACCTTCCATGGGTGCCAGCAGCAGTTTGGTCATCGTCAATTTCCATTTGCAATGATGATTTTACCTGCGCCGGCAAGCTCTTCGTGCAACCTGGCGATCGACAATCGACAACGCAAGCTCTGATGGTCTGACAGGCACTCTCCGTCAGGAATTCCACGATCCTTCTCGGACGACATCCATTCGGCGGGCGCCATGATGGTGATCTCGACCGCCGCCGCACACCCGAAGTAGCCACCCACGCGGCGCGCGCCTCCCGTTTACGCCGCCAGTCGCAAAAAATCCGTCCTGCTGCGCGAGTCTTGTCAAACCTGATCAAGTTCGAGTTCGAGATTGATCCGACCCCGCGTACCGTGAAACCGAATACCGGCAGAGTCCCGACATTCAGTCGCCGAGATCGTCCAGTTTGATCGGCTTGCTGCGCGGTCCCGCGTGGCGGGGCAGCAACAGTGACCACAAGCCGGCGAGCAAAATGAACGCCGACGAGGCCCACAAGCAGGCGATCAAGCCGTGATTGGCGCCGTGTTGCAGTCCCCATTGATAAAGCGCTCCCGATAGGACGGTGCCGATCAGTCGGCCGGTGGCGTTGGCCATGTAGTAAAAGCCGACGCTCATCGCCACCTTGTCGCTGTCGGTATACGCCAGGATCAGGTACGAATGAACCGCTGAATTGAGCGCGAAGACCGCGCCGAAGAGAATCAGTCCGGCGACGACGGCGGTGGACGGGGCGATTCCGGCGCTCAGCGCGACGGCGATTGCCGCCGGCAACGCCGCGAGAACGAAAGCGAGGATCGTCGCCGTCCGGCCGTCGGGTTCGCGCTGTTCCTGGACCCGGCTGCGCAAAACGCCCGGCGTCGCCGCCTGCACCACGCCGTAGCCGATGATCCAGACGGCCAGGAAACCGCCGGACTGCCAGAAACTCCAGCCCAGAACGCTCGACAGGTACACCGGCAAACCGACGACGAACCACACATCGCGTGCGCCGAACAGGAAAATGCGCGCCGCGGCGAGCTTGTTGACCGCGCCGTTACGCGAAAACATTTGTCCGAATTTTGCCTTGCGGTTGGCCTGGCCGATTCCGCCGCGCATCAGCAGCGCGGTCAGCAGCAGGGTCACGCCGACCAGTGCGGCCAAGCCTTTGAGCGCGCTCTGAAAATCGAATACGCTCAACAGCAGTCCGCCGAGAAAGAAACCGACGCCCTTCAAGGCGTTTTTCGAACCGGTGAGCAGGGCGACCCAGCGATACAGCGTTGCCGAGGCGTCTTCGGGAACGATCAGCTTGACGGCGCTTTTCGAACTCATCTTGGTCATGTCCTTGGCAATGCCGCTCAAGGCTTGCGAGACCATCACATAGCCGACGACCAAGGCAGCCGGCGGGGCGAAGGCGAGCATCGACAAGGCGATCAATTGCATCCCGAGACCGATGAACAAAGTCGTCTTCAAGCCGAAGCGGGCGCCGATATAGCCGCCGAAGAGGTTGGTCAGGATGCCGAACACTTCGTAAAAGATGAACAGCGAAGCGACCGCCAGCGGGGTGTAGCCCAGATTGTAGAAATAAAACAGCACCAACATGCGCAGCGCACCGTCGGTGACGGTGTCGGACCAGTACGCGGCGGTGACCAGCAGATAATTCCGCAGTCCGGTGCGCTTGGCCATCGGCTTGGACGGTGTCTCGTTCATTGTCGGCGCCCCATCATGGATTGGCGGATCGCGCGGCGCCGGGAAGCGACGCCGCGTGCTGTCGTTGAATCAGTCGGTGAAATGGATCAATGCCTGGATCGATCGACGAGATCGAATCGAAAAATCGACTACATCAAGTGGGCGACTTTTTGCGCCAGCTCGACATAGCGGTTGGCATAACCCCATTCGTTGTCGTACCAGGCGTAAATCTTGACCAGCGTGCCGTTGATCACCAGGGTGTGCGCCGCATCGATGATCGACGACCGGGGATCGCCGGCGTAGTCGATCGACACCAGCGGCCGTTCCTCGTAACCGAGAATGCCTTTCAACGCGCCGGCGGCCGCCTGTTTCAACAAGCCGTTCACTTCCTCGACGGTCGTCGGCCGGCGCATCTCGAAAACGCAATCGGTCAGCGAGGCATTGAGCAAAGGTACGCGGACCGCGTGGCCGTCGAGCTTCCCTTTCAATTCCGGGAAGATCAGCGCGATCGCCGTTGCCGAGCCGGTGGTCGTCGGCACCAGCGACAGGCTCGACGCGCGCGCGCGGCGCAGATCCTTGTGCATCTGGTCATGCACGCTTTGCGTGTTGGTCGAGCTATGGATGGTGGTAATCATCCCGTGCGAAATGCCGATACTCTCATGAACCACTTTCACCACTGGCGCCAGGCAGTTGGTGGTGCAGGACGCGGCGGTGATGAGGTGATTTTTCGCCGGATCGTAGAGCTGATCGTTGATTCCCATGACGATGTTCAGGACGCTGTCATCCTTGACCGGCGCGGCGACGATCACCTTCCTGACCCCGGCCGCAAAATAAGGCGAGAGCTGATCGACGGTCCGCCATTTGCCGCTGGCCTCAAGCACCAGATCCACGCCGGCCTCGCGCCAGGGCCCGCCGGCAACGTCCTTGGCGCTGCTGTAGCCGATCGACTTGCCATCGATCACCAGCCGCCCCTGGTCGACGCCGACCTCATGCCGCCAGCGGCCGTGCACCGAATCGAACTCGAGCAAATGGGCGGCGGCCTCTACCGGGCCATTGGCCTCGTTGATGTGCACCCATTCCAGTTCAGGACAATCCCAGGCCGCGCGCAGGGCCAGCCTGCCGATGCGGCCAAATCCATTGATGCCGACTTTGATAGCCATCGCTTCATTTTCTCCAGGTGACGAGGTGGGATGAAAGGCACAGAACATCGCCGCAGGCGTGCATCGGCGATTTTGACAACTCTACGTTTCCATAATGATAGAATATTGAAAATGTGTAAACCCCCCTCCCTCCGTCCTGAGCATTTGCAGATCGCCCGGCCCAGGGATCGGCACGCCCTCTTCACGAAAAGGTCCGCCAAGTGAGCGCAATAACTCGACAGCTATCCTTTCTCGACCGCTATCTGACGGTCTGGATTTTCGGGGCCATGGCCCTCGGCATCGCCATCGGTTACGCCGTTCCGGGAGTCGAATCGTTCATCCACTCCTTCCAGGTCGGCACCGTCAACCTGCCGATTGCCGCCGGCTTGATCCTGATGATGTATCCGCCGTTTGCCAAGGTCCGTTACGAAGACCTGCCGGACGTATTCCGCGACAAAACCGTGCTCGGGCTGTCCCTGGTCCAGAACTGGCTGATCGGTCCGCTGCTGATGTTCGCCCTGGCGATTCTATTCCTCCCGGACAAGCCGGAGTACATGGTCGGGCTGATCCTGATCGGCCTGGCCCGCTGCATCGCCATGGTCGTGGTCTGGAACGAGATCGCCAAGGGCTCGACCGAATACGCCGCCGGGTTGGTCGCTTTCAACTCGATCTTTCAAGTGCTGTTCTACAGCGTTTACGCGTGGCTGTTCGTCACCCTTCTGCCGCCGCTGTTCGGTCTGTCCGCTTACACCGTCAATGTCACGATCGGCCAGATCGCCGAAAGCGTTTTCATTTACCTGGGGATTCCCTGCTTCCTCGGCATCGCCACGCGGGCGATCATGCTCCGTTTCGTGACCAAGGAGTGGTACCACCGCCGTTTCATCCCCTGGATCAGCCCGCTGACCTTGCTCGCCCTGCTGTGCACCATCGTGCTCATGTTCAGCCTCAAAGGCAAACTGATCGTCAGCATTCCGCTGGATGTTCTGCGGATTGCGCTGCCCTTGCTGATTTACTTCATCCTGATGTTCGTACTGTCGTTCTACCTGAGCCGGAAAATCGGCGCCGACTATCCGCGGTGCGCCACCTTGTCCTTTACCGCGGCCAGCAACAACTTCGAACTGGCGATCGCCGTCGCCATCGCCGTCTACGGCATCGACTCAGGCGCCGCTTTCGCCGCGGTGATCGGTCCCCTGGTCGAAGTGCCGGTGATGATCGGCCTGGTCAATGTCGCGTTACGGTTCGAGAAACGGTATTTCGGAGTTGAACGGCGCTGAGCGTCTTGCCCCATTGTCACTTGGCGTTGGAGACTTGAAATTGCCGCCCCCTTTAAATCAAGCGAATTAAAGAGCTAAACGCCTCCCGTGGGCGTGGCGCGGCCGGCGGCTGGCTGCCAATCGCAAACCTTCGCCAGCAGACCGATGTGATATGCCGTAGCGGATCAGCTCAAGCGATTCGTCAGCTTGTTTTCTGCTGCTGTGGTGGCGCTGGTTGACCCTCGAATTGATCGAGATTGCCGTCCATACATGCCCACTTCGGAGCGCTCGTCGTCCAGATGTTTGCGGTCGGACGGATCGACGAAGGATCATCGAGGGTGCCCAGGCGAACGACAGTAAATCCTGGGCGACCCGAGGAGTCTGCGAAGAGGTGACAGCCGCACTTTGAGCAAAAGCGACGGGTTACCAGGTTTCCGCTCTCCGCGGTGCTTGAATATGCCGCGGGAGAGCCCGTGATCTCGATGGTCGCAGTGGGAAAGATGGCATTGGCCGTTCCGTTGGCGGCGATGTGTTGGCAGTTTCGGCACCAGCAAATACGAGAGACCAGCGGTTCAGTGGTCAATTTGAATCGGACTTCACCGCAGAGGCATCCTCCGGTTCTTGTGTTCATGTGATTTTCCTCCGTTATGCAAGATAAAAGCCGCTGCGAATCAACATGCTCGGCCTCGCGGCGGATTCGTCGATGATAACGATCCGGCCGGCGGTCTAAAAGCGCGCCAGTTCATGCGGCCGTAAATCGAACAGCAGCACATGGGCTTGCCGGCCGCCGCTGAAATGCAGATCTCCACTCTGGCGCACGCGTGCGCCATCGCCGGCGGTAAAGTGCCGGCCGTTGATGGCCAGTTCGCCCTTGGCCAGGTGGATGTAGGCATAGCGATCGCTGGGCAATTGGAAATGCGCCTCTTCGGGGCCATCGAAAAGGCCGGCATGAACGCGGACGTCCTGGTAGACGCTGAGTGAGCCGTTCTCGCCGGCGGGCGAAATGATGGTTTGCAGGCGGCCCCGCTTTTGCTCGGGCGGGAAGTACGCCTGCTGGTAGCGGGGCCTTACCCCTTTGCGGCTGGGCACGATCCAGATTTGCAGAAGATGCACCGACTCGCTGTCGGAAGGGTTGTATTCGCTGTGCGTGATGCCGCTGCCGGCGCTCATCATCTGCACATCACCGGGTCGGATCACCGAACCGGTTCCCATGGAGTCCTTGTGTTCCAGGGCGCCTTCGAGCACGTAGGTGAAGATTTCCATGTCGCGGTGCGGGTGGGTCGGGAAACCGCCGCTGGGCGACACACGGTCGTCGTTGATGACCAGCAAGTCGGAAAAGCCCTGTTGCTGCGGATCGCGGTAATGCCCGAACGAAAAAGTGTGCCGGCCGTCGAGCCAAGCCAAGTGGGTAACACCGCGCTGGTTGGCGGGGCGGATTTCAAATGCGGGTGCAGACATGAACGATTCTCCTGATGAACATGGGCGAAGACCTGCGCTGGGCGCTGAACACGGCGATTCCCGACGGCTCATGGCTGGCGCGCGCGCCTCGCGCAGGTGAATGAGCGCGCGCCCGCGGGGTAAGCCGATCGAGTTTCCCGGACATGATCGTCTTCCCTGTGCCGCGGATGGATTGAAGGAACCGTCATGGTATATTGGCGCAAATTCAGAAACTAGACAGGCAATTTGAATCTCAATGATTCCAAAAAAGAACCAATAAGGGACCAATTGGACCGCATCGATGCCCTGCGCGCTTTTGAACGCGCCCATCGCGCAGGGAGCTTTGCCGCGGCGGCGCGGGCCTTGGGGCTGACGCGTTCAGCGATCAGCAAGCTGGTCGCCGGGCTGGAGGAACAAGTGGGCGCGCCGCTGTTCAACCGCTCGACGCGCGCGCTGGCGTTGACCAGCGCGGGCGAGATTTTGTTGAGCTACGCCGCTGAGATCGTGGCCTTGACCGACGAGGCCACGCAGACCCTGGCCGAACGCAGCGCACGCCCCAGCGGCCGATTGCGAGTGAACGCGCCCATGTCGTATGGCACGCGCGTATTGGCGCCTCTCGTGCCCCGCTTTTTGCGTCAGTACCCCGAAGTCGAGTTGCGCCTGGAACTGGACGACCGTCT
This sequence comes from Accumulibacter sp., assembly GCA_031732795.1. GTDB lineage: Bacteria > Pseudomonadota > Gammaproteobacteria > Burkholderiales > Rhodocyclaceae > Accumulibacter. The sequence continues at coordinate 12,228 of JAVMKC010000089.1, forward strand.
GGTGGACCCCATCGAGCACGGATTCGACCTGACCTTGCGCATCGCCGCGGGAGCCGATGGGTCTTTGGCCGCGCGCACGCTGTGCCCGGTGCCGCGCCAGGTGCTGGCCGCGCCGCAATGGCTGGCCACGCGCGACCCCATCCGCACTCCCGCCGATCTGGCCCGCCACCCCTGTCTGCACTACGGTCACAGCGCACCAGGCGCGCAATGGCGCCTGGTCAAGGTCGGCGGCGGCGCCGAGGCCGCGGTGAACGTGCAGGTTCACGGCCCTCTGTGCGCCAACAATGGCGACGTCCTCATCCACGCCGCCGAGGCCGGCCTGGGTCTGGCGCTGCTGCCGACCTTCATCGCCCAAGACGCGTTGGCCCGCGGCGCTCTGGTCGCCGTGCTGCCCGACTGGCAAAAAGCCCCCGCCATCCATCTGCACGCCTTGTGGGTGCCCACTCGCCGTCAGCCGCTGGCGCTACGTGCGCTGGTGGATTTTTTGTCCCGCGAGCTGTCGTCTGCACCGTAAAGCGAAACTCCGCGTCCCATTCCCCGTCTCGACCTGATCACGCTTTCTTCTTGCCCTTTTTCCGACGCTGCGCCTCCCGTGCCGGAACGCGGCAAGCACCCACTTTGCCTGCGCTCGACCAATTCCAGAAGAATCGTTTTCCAGGCTAGCCGCTCCGCACGGCAACATATTGCTTGTCCTGCCAAATCCGCAAACATCCAATTCAAACACAAATCAAACACAACAAACATTTTCCCCTTGCTTGCCGCTTGAAATCCCCTTAAACTGCTCGGGTCAATCCGACATCGAGAGCGCTGCAATGACCCCACTCAATCGCTACTTCGTCAGCAACAGCCTCAAACGCCTTTATCCGCACCTCACGGAAGGCTACCAGCGACTGCTGCGCGAACTCTTCGCCTGCCTAGACGGCGCCGGACGCGCACGCGTGGGGGATATTCACCAAGCGCTTTTCCCGGCGGCCAAGGTGGCCAGCGCCAATGCCCAGTTGAACCGGCTGCAGACGACCGTCAACCAGACGGCGGAAGCGCAGCGGATTCCACTGGCGATCAGGATCACCACTGACAAAAAACCGGGTGCTGACGGGCGCTGGTTATGGTTCGAGGGCGGTATCGAGGCGCCGGCGCCGGCATATACCGGCGAACTCAACGCCGTGCCGGCGGGCCAATTGCTCTCCGACCAGCGCGGCGTGCCGCTCGATCCGCCGGTGGTCGTCCTGCTGAGCTTCAACGAGCACGAAACGGCAGCCATCCTCAAGCATTTCTCACCAGCGGCCAGTCCGAAAACCACGACGCGCGATGGCATCACCTACAACGTGCTCGGCGAACACGGCGGCATGCGCGTCGTGCATCGGGTCAGCAAACAGGGGGAGGGCGAGGCGCAGAATGCGGCGAACGACGCCGTTGGCGCGTGGCAGCCGCGGGCGATCATCGCCGTCGGCATCGCTTTTGGCGTCAATCCGGCAAAGCAGACGATCGGCGACGTTCTGATCTCGGAGAATATTCGCGGTTACGATCTCGGTCGCGTGAACGCCGACGGCAGCTTCACCCTGCGCGCGGACAAGCCGCCGGCGTCGCCGGCCCTCTACCAGCGCTTTCTGCATCTCGACCAGTGTCGCCGGGCGGCAAGTGAGGCCTGCCTGTATTGGCCGACGCTTCGTTTCGGCACCGTGCTCAGCGGCAACAAGCTGGTCGACAACGTTGATTATCGTCAGTCGCTGCAGAAGCACGAGACCGAAGCGGTCGGCGGCGAGATGGAAGCCGTCGGCATTCATTTCGTCGCCGCCCGCCACCGGGTCGACTGGCTGATCGTCAAAGGGATCTGCGACTGGGCCGACGGCGGCAAAAACACCGCGAGCAAGGATCGCGATCAGGCGCTGGCCGCCGACCATGCGGCGCTGGTGGTCAAAGCGGCGCTGGATCTCGGTCCGCTCTACGAAGACACACCGCCACCGGCCGGCGGGCGCACCGTTCCCGGACCGCAATCCTTCGGTGACGAGGCCGGCGGGCGTGCCGATCCGCGCCCGCCGCGGCTGCCGGCCAGCGCATTGATGGGGCTCGACGATCTGTGCCGCATTCCGGAGGGGCGTCGCTTTGCCGATGCGCTCGGCGCGCCAGCCAGCCTGCGCA
>JAVMKC010000090.1:0-2726 GCA_031732795.1 Accumulibacter sp.
CCCTGACCGCCATCGGCATGACGCTTTACCTTTCATGGCAGCTCGCGGGCGTGGCAGCGGCGATCAACGATGCCGGCAGTCAGCGCATGCGCACCTATCGAATTGCCCACTTGATGGCGCGCAGTCTGGAGGCGCAGGAAAAGACGGTCACCTTTGGCCAGGATGTAGCGACCGAGCTCGAACGTTTCGATCGCGTTCTGAAGGATCTCCGTCAAGGCGACCCGGTGCGGCCACTGGCACCACCGCGCGATGGCGATGTCCAGCAGCGATTGCTTGCCGTCGAGCAGGCCTGGCGCGACACCATGCGGCCGCTGGTTGTCGATTTCCTGCAGCAACCGGCCGAGCAGCGGGAGAGGGCGCTCGACCGCTTTGACGGCGAACTGGAGGGTTTTGTCGGGCGCATCAACGATCTGGTTTTGGCGATGGAGCGCAGTTACACCTTTGATACCAATCTCCTGCGCACCGTGCAGGCCGCACTGGTGGTGCTGGCGGCGCTCGGCACGGTGATCCTGATCCGTTTCTTCCTGTCCCTGGTGATTCATCCGGTCGGCGAATTGCATGCGGGCATCCGCCGTATGAGCAATGGCGATCTGAGCGTCCGCCTGCCGGTGAATACCGACGACGAACTCGGCGGGCTGGCGCGCGGCTTCAACCAGATGGCCGAGCATCTGCAGGTCGCCTACTACACGCTGGAGGAACGGGTTGCGGCCAAGACCCACAGCCTGGCCGAACGCAACCGGGAACTGGGCATACTCTACGAAATCACCGCTTTTCTCAGCGAGCCGGCGCCGATCGAAACGCTCTGTCAGGGATTCCTCAATCGCATCCGGCGAGCGCTGGGTGCCGATGCCGGCGCCGTCCGGCTATATGCCGCCGATACCGAGAAGCTCTACCTGATGACGCACGAAGGCTTGTCGAACGAGTTCGTCCAGCGCGAATCGGAGATGAACTGCAGCGATTGCCTGTGTGGTGACGTCATTCAGTCCGGCATGCCGGTTTCGTTCGCCACGGCCAGCCCGCCACCCGGCATGAAGCTGCGAACCTGCGTGCGCGAGGGTTTCGCTACCGCCTGTGCTTTCAGCGTGCGCTACAACCGCCAGCGGGTCGGTGTGTTCAACCTGTATTTCCGGGAAGAGCGTGCGGTTTCGGCAGCGGAGAGCGAATTGCTGGAAACGCTGGGCCAGCATCTCGGCGTGGCCATAGAAAACCAGCGACTGCGCTCGCGCGAGCGGGAACTGGCGGTTTCCGAGGAACGCAACCTGCTGGCGCAGGAACTGCACGACTCGATTGCCCAGGGTCTGGCATTTCTCAATATCCAGGTTCAGTTGCTGCAGGATTCGCTGCGCAAGGGGCGCGGGGAAGAGGCCATGCAGACCGCCGGGCAGTTGCGTGAAGGCGTGCAGGAAAGCTACGACCACGTACGCGAACTGCTGGTGCATTTTCGTACCCGCATGCATCAGTCCGATCTCGACTCGGCGATTGCCGCTGCGCTGGAAAAATTCGAGGGGCAGACCGGGATCGCCACCGAATTCGCATGCGAAGGCAGCGGTGCCCCGCTGGATCCGACGGTGGAGCTGCAGATCATGCACATCGTCCAGGAAAGCCTGTCGAATGTTCGCAAGCATGCGTGTGCCAGCCGGGTTCGGGTTACGCTGCGTCGTTCGCGGGAGGCGATCGAGGTCGTGGTCGATGACGACGGCGGCGGCTTCGATCCGCAAAACGAACCCAATGTGTTCTCGGAGCGCCATGTCGGGCTCAAGATCATGCGCGAGCGCGCGCACCGCATCGGCGGCGAGTGTCGGATAACGTCGGTGCCGGGCAAGGGGACGCAGGTGCGCCTCGTGCTGCCGAAAACGCTAACCAAGGAGAATCAGGATGGCTGAAAAGATTCGTGTCCTGCTGGTGGACGACCATGCGCTGTTTCGCGGCGGGGTCAAGGCCTTGTTGCAGCGCCACGAGGAATTTGAGGTTCTCGACGAGGCGGGCGACGGGCTGGAAGGCATCAAGCGGGCGCGCTCGCTGAAGCCCGATGTCGTGTTGCTCGACCTGCACATGCCCGGCATTTCCGGGCTGGAGGCGGTCAAGGTCATCAACGAGGAAATTCCCGGCGTGCGGGTGCTGATGCTGACCGTTTCGGAAGACGCGCAGGATCTCATGGAGGCCTTGCGCGCCGGGGCCAGCGGCTATTTGTTGAAGAACATCGAGACCGATGCGCTGCTCGACGCCATTCGCCGGGCGGCGGAGGGCGACTCGGTGGTGTCGCCGCAAATGACGGCCAAGCTGGTGCAGGGCGTGCGCGGGCAGAGCCGGGGTGGAAATCCCCAGGTCGAGCGCGACCGTTTTTCACCGCGCGAGCGCGATATCCTCAACGGGCTGGCGCAGGGCGGCAGCAACAAGGAAATCGCCCGCACCCTCGACCTGGCGGAGAGCACGGTCAAGATCCATGTTCAGAACATCTTCAAGAAGCTGGGAATGACCAGTCGCGTACAGGTGGCGCTCTACGCGGCCGAGCACGGCTTCGGACCCGCGCCGCGTCAGACTTAATCGACGAGCGGCTGCGGGCAGCGCCGCCGGAAGCTTTCGTAGGTGGCGCGGTAGCGGGCTGCCAGTTCGGGTTGGTTGCGGTCGACGGCATTTTCGGCACGATTTCTGAGCACTTCGCCAAGGTAGCTCAGGCCGGCTTCCGAGCGCAGAAGATTGCTGCCCACCAGCACGGCGACAATAGG
>JAVMKC010000091.1:0-67926 GCA_031732795.1 Accumulibacter sp.
TGCCATACAAATCCTCACGCTGGCGGCGTTTCTTAAGAGGGTGTGAACGGTTACGGTTACGTTGATGACTCTCGATTGCCAGCGTGGTCCCGTTTTCAAAGCGTGTTCTGAACCAACTGGATGGTCAGGGTTTGCCCAGGTTTGATGGCATTCGCCGGCAGCCGGTTCCAACGCAACAGATCGTCTTTTTCGACGCGGAAGTGCTTGGCGATCGATACCAGCGTGTCGCCGCGGCGAATGGTGTATTGCGCCAGTCTGGGTTGCTTTTTGCCTTTTTCCCGACTGGAAACGCTTTCATCGTCGTTGGCGTTTTTGCTGCGCTTGCCCTTGGCGGTGACTTTCTCGCGAACGTCGTCCGCCTTGTCGTGTTTGGCATCGAGCGTTGCCAGCTTGGTGCGTGATTTGCTGACGGGAGCTTGTTCGGCGGTCTCGTCGTTGTCGTTCACCGTCAATCGGCTGCCCAGGGTGACCTGGCCACTGCGCAATTTGTTGAGTTGTTTCAATTCGGCGACCATCATCCCGTAACGATGGGCGATCGTGGCCAGGGTTTCGCCTTTGCGCACCACATGCGTCTGTGTCGAGGCACTGGTTTCATGACGAGCCGTTGATGCTTTGTTGTCGGTTTCGGCGAGCCATTCGCGTTTGGTAGCGGGTTTGCTGCTGGATTCATTGGTGGCGACGGACAGTTTGCTGCCGATGGTCACCTTGTCGGCGCGCAGATGGTTCATTTCCCTGATCTGTGCCAGCGATAAACCATACTGTTGGGCGATCTTGTGCAGCGTTTCGCCTTTTCGAACGGTGTGTGTCTGGCTGGATACCCGGGCCGGAGTTTCGCTTGCCGGGTCGCGTTGCGCGGTCGTCGTTTTCCTTTCGGCTTCGGCAACGACGGTCCGCGAGACTGGCGCGGGCCGTTGGTCGGCGACGACGGTCAGTTTTCTGCCGATGGTTACCGTGTCGGCGCGCAACTGATTGAGGTGTTTAATTTCCGACAGGGTCAGACCGTAGCGCTGGGCGACTTTCAGCAATGTTTCGCCTTTGGCGACGGTATGCGTGCGGGGTGAGACTGTCAGCGTCGAGGGTTCGGCAGCCGATGGTGCGGTCGTCGATTTTGAGTGGCGAACAGGCCGAACGAGGTTGTCGGTGTTTACGGAAACGGGTTCGCTATCGAGCGGTGTGGCCGTGGCGGCAGCAGCGTCGGCGAGGCGTACGTCCTTGTCGCCGCCTTTTTCGGCGCCGGTTTCCGCGGTCTTGCCGCCGGCTGCCGGTGGCGCTTGGGTAATGAGCTGTTCCTCTGCCGATGAAGGCGCCTGCGATGCGGCGACGAGCAATGTCAGTCCCGGTTCGATTCGGTCACGGTCTTTGAGCTTGTTGACCGCTTTCAGTTCGGCGAGAGTCATCCCGTGACGTTGTGCCACTTGTTCGAGTTTTTCACCGGTGCGCAAGGTATAGGATTGCCAAGAGGAGAGCGGTTTGTCGCTTTCCTGGTGCGCCGCGATGTTTTTCAGGAAGGTGTCAACCTTGTCGGCCGGCAGAATCATCGGTGTATCGGATTTGATCACCGGGCGATTGTGCGAGGGGTTCAGGGCGGTGAATTCCTGGACGGACATGCCGGCGAGTTGCGCCGCCAGCTTGACGTCGATATTGCTTGGCCGGGTGATCGTTGCGAAGTATGGCCGGTTCGGAACGCCGCGGATATTGAGCTGGGTGAGAACACGCGGATTGCTGAAGATGTTTTTCAATGCCTGCAGCTTGGGAACGTAGTTGCGCGTTTCCTCGGGCATGCTCAGGTTCTGATAATCGGTTGGCAGTCCTTGCGCCTTGTTTTTGTTGATCGCCCGACCGACGGCGCCTTCGCCCCAGTTGTACGAAGCCAGCGCCAGATGCCAGTCGCCGTGCAGTTCGTATATGTATTGCAGATAATCGAGCGCGGCGGCGGTTGAGGCGACGATGTCGCGCCGTTCGTCGACCCAGGCATTCTGTTCGAGTTTGTATTGTTTGCCGGTTGCCGGGACGAACTGCCACAGCCCCGAGGCCCGGCTGCGGGAGTAGGCGGTCGGGTTGTAGGCGCTCTCGACCATCGGTAGCAGCGCCAGCTCCATCGGCATGCCGCGTTTGTCGAGTTCCTCGACGATATGGTGCAAATAGCGGCTGCTGCGCTCGACCATCCGTCGCAGGGCATCGGGACGGTTCTGGTAATACTGTTGATGATGCAGGACCAGCGAGTTGCTGAGGTTGGGCATCGCGAACCCTTGGCGTATGCGCTGGAACAGTTCTTCGGGTTCGGTGGTCAGATCGATCGTTTCGGGAAGCTGGGGAGTGGCCAGTTCGATGACCGGCAAAGCGCCGTCGATACCGACTTTCAGATTCGCGTCGCGATCGTTGTCGGCAGAGGGTGAACGATTCGGAAGATTATGGAGACCAGTCGAGAAGTCTTGGCTGGCGGCAGGGATGGCAAACGATGCTGCACAACTGAAAGCGACAACAAGTGCGAACGCGTGTGGTGGCGTCATCCGTCGTTCCTGTTCTGATTTTCCGGGAAAAACCAGTTCATCCCGCGATGGTGGGAGCGCCTGGTCGAGTCTGCAAATGGTAATAACTTGTAAGCATTTCGAAGTGCAAGCGGATGATTATAGAACAATTACGCTATTTGCTCGCTTGGTTCAGCCATATTCCAGCCATATCTCACCGAATTTGTATCCGTAGGCGGATTTATGCGTCAAATTGCTTGTCGGTCGGAAAAGTCGGCCGATAACTTGCAAATAATTGGCGTGTGGTGATCGTGACCGACGGATCCAGCGGCGCCGGGTTCATTGGTGGCGGAATGGCCGTTTGTTCAACGCCTCAACAAAGTTGCCAACGTCGTCAACGTCAGTGCGACGCCAAGAACATGTGCCATCGTCAGTCCGAGCGGCAGGCCGCTGACGACGGTTGCCGCGCCGAAGATGATGGTACTGGTCAATGCCGCGAGCAGCGCCGCCGCTGCCCGGCGCCGGTTACCGTTGCGCCAGATGGCCACGGCCGCATGAACGAGCAGCAAGAGGCTGAACAGTGCGCCGTAGCGATGCAGCAGATGCAACGGCACACCGCTTGCGGGTTGCGTCGGGCCATCCGACAAAGCCATCCATAATGCTGCCCAATCAGCGGTTCCTGGCCACCATTGGCCGTTGCAGGCGGGAAAGGAAGGGCAGGTTGGCGCCAATTGAGCGGCACCGATGCCGGCACCGAACAATACGGTCATCGTCAGCAACAGCGCGCCGAGATGCAGTGTCGGCGGGTGTCGCTGCAGCGGCGTCGTGACATGAGTGGCCAGAACGATCCGCCAGGAGAAACTGACCAAGGCCAAGCCGCCGAGCAGATTGAGAAAAACGATCGGCGCCAGCCGCGGCTGACCGCTCCAGATGCCGAGCGTCGCCAAGGCGAGCATCACGAACAGCAGTGCGGCGGCTGACCGGGCAACACCGGATAAGGCAGGAGAGCGTCTGCAGCGCCACAGCAAGTGGATGGTCAGCAGCAACGACAACACAGCCATGATCCGATGCGCCAGCCGCAATGGACTGTAATAGGGGGAGTGTACGGGAAGTACCGGTGGGCGTCCGTAACATGCCGGCCAATCCACGCAGCCCAGGCCGGCGCTCTCGAGCCGTAAATAGCTGCTGACCCCGACCACCAGCAGCGAGAGAGTGGTCAGCAATAACGCCGCCGCCCGCAGGTGTCGGGGCAAAATCATCGAATGAAGCCGCTGGTGGCCCGGGGCAAGCGCAGTTCGTGGTTCAACCACAGCAAGGCAGCCAAAACGATCATCGCTCCGGCTTGATGCGCCGCTCCCAGGCCGACTGGCACCGCCAGCAACAGCGTGCTGATTCCCAGGCTGATTTGCAGCACCACCGTCATCAATAACAGATTGGCAGCCAGACGCGCCCGCGGCGAGTACGCCACTTTCCTGACTTGCCACCAGAACCAGGGGATCAGAAAGGCCAGCAGCCAGGCGCCGAACCGGTGGTTGAACTGGACCAGGGCCATGTTGTTGAAGAAATTCAGATACCAGGGATCGATGATGAATCCTTCCGGCGGCAGGAAATGACCGTCCATCAACGGAAAGGTGTTATAGGCTTTGCCGGCGCGGATACCGGCGACGAAGCCGCCGGTGATCACCATGTAGCCGACGAGCAGGAGCAGTCCCAGCCCGGTACGCTGCAGTTTGCGAAGTCGAGTATCGTCGGTGTCGGGCGCCCGTTCGGTGAGTAAATCGAGCGCCAACCAAAACATCGTCACGAAAATCAGGAAGGCGAGCGAAAGGTGGGCGGTCAGCCGGAAGTGGCTGACCCGGGGATCGTCGACCAGGCCGCTTTTGACCATGAACCAGCCCATTGCGCCTTGCAAGCCGCCGAGCAGGAAGATGCCGAGCAGTTTGGGTACCAATCCCGGGTCGATTTTTTTCTGCCACCAGAAATAGAGAAAGGGCAACAGGAAAACGAGGCCGATCAGCCGGCCGATCAGCCGGTGCACGTATTCCCAGAAGAAAATTCCTTTGAATTCGTCCAGGCTCATCTGGTGATTGACTTGTTGGTACTCGGGGGTGGCCTTGTAGAGATCGAAAGTTCGTTGCCATTGCGTCTCATCGAGCGGCGGAACGATGCCGATGATCGGCTGCCATTCGACGATCGATAAGCCGGAATGAGTCAGGCGGGTGATGCCGCCGACCACCAGAATGGCCAACACCAAGGCACTGCAAACCAGCAACCAGTGCGCGATTTGCCGACGAGCGATTTTATCCATGAGCAAGACTGAACAATGAAAAAGAAAAACGATCCGCGCTGATCAGAAGGTTGGGCAAGCAGAGGTGATCCCGGGACCGCAACATGATAAGCCAAACCAAAACGATAACACTTTGATCCGTGTCCAATACCCTCACCACCGATCATGATGGTTTCTGGTTTCCAAGGTCCACCTTGGGAACCCCATTTTTTGAAGTTCCAGCTTTCGGACCGCGGCTTCGCACATCAGATCAGACCGGGAAAGGACGCTGGAGCTTCTCAGAGTGGGTTCCCAAGGTCCGCCTTGGGAACCAGACAGACGGCAAACCCTGGGACTCAGAAAGTTGATAGGTGATAAGGTCCAATACCTCTCGGGATGGGCAATCTGTGGCAAGCCACGAAGTTGAGTGGTCGCCACTGGCCACGAAGGAATGAAGAGGGATAGGCGGCCTCAATTGCAGGGCTGGCGAGTCCGCGCAGAGAGATATTCGGCCGAGCGGATCGATTGACCCGCTCGGCGCGGGTCATCTGTTCTCTCGTCGACTGGGTTTTCCTGTTGTCAGTCGTACTGATGACCGATACCGGTCAGGTTTTCTTCAGGGCTTCGTCGCGCAATTCGCGGCGGAGGATCTTCCCGACGTTGGTTTTCGGCAATTCATTGCGGAATTCCACTTCGCTGGGCACTTTGTAACCGGTCAGGTGCGAACGGCAATGGGCGATCAGTGTCTCCGCAGTCAACGCCGAATCCTTTTTGACCACGAAAATCTTGACCGCTTCGCCGGATTTTTGATGCGGTACGCCGACTGCCGCCACTTCCAATACCCCCGGATGATGAGCGACGACATCCTCGATTTCGTTCGGGTAGACGTTGAAACCCGAGACCAGGATCATGTCCTTCTTGCGGTCGACGATGCGCACGAAGCCGCGTTCATCCATGATGGCCACGTCGCCGGTCATCAAAAAGCCGTCAGCGGTCATCACTTTGGCCGTTTCGTCCGGACGGTTGTAATAGCCTTTCATTACCTGTGGGCCGCGCACGCACAGTTCGCCACGCTCGTCGATCGGTACGTCACGGCCGGCATCGTCGCGCAGGGCGACTTCGGTGGAAGAAATCGGCAGACCGATGGCGCCGGTGTATTCCGTGATGTTGAGCGGATTGATGGTCACTGCCGGCGATGTTTCGGTCAAACCATACGCTTCGATCAGTGGTTTGCCGGTCACTTTTTGCCATTTTTCAGCAACCGCCCGCTGAACGGCCATGCCACCACCCAGGGTGACTTTCAGTTTGCTGAAATCGAGCGCACAGAAAGCCTCGTTGTTGAGCATGGCGTTGAACAAGGTGTTGACCCCGGTCAGAGCCGTGAACGGGTATTTGGCCATTTCGGCAACCAGGCCGGGAATGTCGCGTGGGTTGGTGATCAACAGGTTCGCGGCACCAATCTTCAGGAAAGTGAAGCAATTGGCAGTCAAAGCGAAAATGTGATACAGCGGTAACGCCGTGACGATCAGATTGTTTTCTCCGCCAACGCCGGGGTGAATCCAGGCGTGCGCCTGCGCCAGATTGGCCAGGATGTTGCGGTGCAGCAGCATCGCCCCTTTGGCGACGCCGGTGGTGCCGCCGGTGTACTGCAGAAAAGCCAAGTCATCATGTCCGACGTTCACCGGGGTCAATTCCTCGGCTGCTCCCTTGCTGAGCGCGGCACGGAAGTTGATCGCTCCCGGAAGATTTGCCGGCGGGACCATTTTCTTGACGTATTTGACGACGAAATTGACCACCGCTCCTTTTGGAAAACCGAGCATGTCGCCCAGGCGGGCGAGCACCACTTGCTTGACCGACGTATTGGCGATTACTTGTTCGAGGGTGACAGCGAAGTTCTCGAGAATCACGATCACCTCGGCACCCGAATCGCGCAATTGATGTTCGAGTTCGCGCGGGGTGTAGAGCGGATTGACATTGACGACTACGTAACCGGCCCGCAAAGCCCCCAGAATGGCGATCGGGTATTGCAGGACGTTGGGCATCATCACCGCAATCCGTGCGCCTTTCGCAAGCTTGAGAACTTTCTGCAGATAAGCGGCGAAATCCCGAGTCAGTTTGCCGAGTTGACCATAAGTGATCTGGGCGCCCATGTTGATATACGCCGGACGCTCGCGAAATTTGGCGATACTTTGCTCGACCATCGCGCCGAGGGACGAGTACTGATTCAGATCGATTTCGGCGGGAACTTCCTGCTGATAACTCTTTAGCCAGACTTTTTCCACTCGATCTCCTTCCGAGCATTTTTCTTAGCGTTTTTGAAGTGCGTTCAAGCCGCCTTGCCGATACGGCATTGCGGCTTGAATGCTAGCGAAATCAATCTGATGATCATCTAATACCTAGCGCTCCAGGTATTGCAGTTTGTCTGGTTGGTTGTTCCACTCATCGGCGTCCTCGAGAGGCTCCTTGCGTTCGGCGATGACCGGCCATACTTTCACCAACTCGGCGTTAAGGGCGATGAAATGTCTTTGCGTTTCAGGCAGATCGTCCTCGGCAAAGATCGCGCCGGCCGGACACTCCGGGACGCACAATGTGCAATCGATGCATTCGTCAGGGTCGATGGCCAGGAAATTGGGACCTTCATGGAAACAATCCACCGGACAGACGTCGACGCAGTCGGTGAACTTGCACTTGATACAATTTTCAGTAACGACGTAGGTCATTGTCTCTTCGTAAAAAATGTGACGCTGAAAACTATAGCGCATTTGCGCGGCCCGAGACAGCAGGATTGCATGTTCCTTCTGTGTCAGACTAGTTGTCGCCCAGACAGGATCTGAAACGAGGGGAGAATTGAGAAGACACGGCAAGAGACGGAAAAGCAATCGAGGCGAGCGCTGGCGGGATGAAACGACGCAGGTGCTGGCCGATCTGGAAGAGGCACACACACGGGGCGGAAACGCGTGCCGACAATCCACGCATCAATGAACAGTAGTCTTGCGGACCCTCTCAAAAAGTTCTTGGCGATCTTATCGGGGCCGCGAATGACGGATGCGTCGGGAAGATCGCCAGAGACGGATGGCCGGCCCGGATCGAAGCGGCTTGCCAGGCGGACACCGCTCGCCGCGGTGAGGGCCGACCGCTGACCGAGCGACCGAAACCGGCACACGCGCTGAGTAAGCTACGGCGACAACTATCCTGACATTCACCGGGAGGTGGCGCGCGAAAAATCGCTCAGTCCATCAGGGGACTGATTTCTTCCGGCTTCAGGCGCCGTTCAGCATCGGCCATATACATCTTCGAAACGAACGATATCGTCTTCGCCCAGATACTCGCCGCTTTGCACTTCGATCATCACCAGATCGATCACTCCGGGATTTTCCAGCCGGTGTCTGTGGCCGGCTTCGATATACGTCGATTGATTGGTGCTGACGAAAATTTCATTCTCGCCATTGACCACCTTGGCCATGCCGCTGACCACGATCCAGTGTTCACTGCGATGGTGATGCATTTGCAGGCTCAGGCTGGCGCCCGGTTTGACGGCGATGCGCTTGATTTTGAAGCGTGGTCCTTCTTCGAGGACGGTGTAAGTTCCCCACGGACGGTTGACCGTGCGATGCAGTCGGTATGCCTCGTGGCCTTGTGTCTTGAGTTGCGAATACAGGTGTTTGACATCCTGGGCCCGATTCTTGTCGGCAATCAATATCGCGTCAGGGGTGTCAATGACCACCAAGTCCTCGACGCCGACCGCGCCGACGATGCGCTCGCGGCTCTGAATGAAGCAGTTGCGCACGTCGTGCAGCAGCGCATGACCGTCGACCCGGTTGCCGTCAGCGTTGGGAGCTGAAAGGTCACCTAATGCGGTCCAGGAGCCGATATCGCTCCAGCCGATGTTGCATGGGATGACTGCCACATGCGCCGATCGTTCCAGAACGGCGTAGTCGATGGAATTGCTGGGGACCAGGGCGAAGGTTTTCGGATCGAGTTCGATGTGCGCGAATCCCCGACCGGCCGCGGCTCTCGATTTTTCGAAGCAAGATTGGGTGGTGTGCAGGATCTCCGGGCAAAGTATCTCCATCTCGCGCAGCATGCGGCCGGCCACAAAGCAGAACATGCCGGAATTCCAGAGGTAGCGTCCTGATTCGAGATAAGCGATCGCTTTGTCCAAGGAGGGTTTTTCGACGAATTTCACCACCCGGTGCCCGTCGGCCTCGATGTAGCCGTAACCGGTTTCCGGGGTTTCGGGCTGGATACCGAACGTGACCAGTTGGCCGGCGAGCGCCAGTTCCCGTGCTTCGGCAACGGCTTCGGCAAACGCGGCCAGATCATGAATCAAATGATCGGCAGGCAGGATGAGCAACTGCGCATCCTCGCCGTGCGCTTCGGCGACCTGCCAGGTGGCCATGGCGATGGCCGCGGCGGTATTCCGGCCGAATGGTTCGAGAATGAACGAGGTCGGCAGATTGGTGCTGTTGATTTCGCGGAAATCGTCTTCGGTTTTGAAAAAAAGTTCACGATTGGTCACCGTGAGAATTTCGCTGACATCGGGAAGCAGAGCGGCGCGCAAGAAAGCCTTTTGCAACAGGCTTTGGCCGTCCGCCAGGCGGATGAATGGCTTGGGGTGCAATTCCCGGGAAACCGGCCACAGTCTGGATCCGGCACCGCCACAAAGAATGGTCGGAACAAGTTTCATGTTGAGCGCGTCTGGAAAGTTGGAGGGTGAAACTGGAATTATAGCGGTACGTTTTTCCCCATGATGTCAATAGTGAATTTCCTGAAATGACGAATCAGCGTGATCTTCACCCAACGTTTGATCTTGGTCGGTTGATGTTGTTCTGCATTTCCATTTCCAACGCGGCAAAGGTCGATTCAGTGTTGGCACGAAAGCAGACCGAGGCAGTTGTTGTGTGTTTGGCGCCTCATCGTCCACTCGACAGACCGCAGAAAGGAAGCGGGATTTATCGTCGGTCGGCTAATGGCGATGAATCAGCCAGTAAAAAATCCAGGGCTTGACGCCACCACGAGTCATCGAGCCGATAAAACCAGTCGTTGTGGCCGGCTTTGTCGATTTGCGACAAGCGTTTGGGGGAAGGTAGCTTCTCGAATAGCGCGTGTCCGAAAGCCGGCGGAATGATCGTGTCCTCGCCGGCGACGACCACCAACACCGGTTTGGCCAATCCGCTCAGATGCGTGACGCTGTCGTAGGGATCGCGCAGCAACCAGGTGACCGGAAGAAAAGGGTAATGGTGTCGAGCAACGTTTTCCAGACGATCCCAAGGGGTGATCAGCAAAATACCGCTGACGTCGTTGCCTTGCCAGGCGCCGGCGGCAATGCCCGCGCCCAGGGATTCTCCGATGATCACCACCGGTTGCTGATAGCGCTGCTGGACGAGAGCCACCGTCTGACGGGCATCGGCGAGAAAACTGGTTTCACCGAGTTCGCCGCCGCGCGGCCCGTAACCCGGATACTCGGCCAGGATCACCCGTATGCCCAGCGGCAGCAACTGCTCGGCGTAAAACTGACGATGACCGGCGTGTCCGGCGTTGCCATGAAAAACGATTGCCGTGGCCCGCGGCGTTCCTGTGGGTTCGGCGAGCAAACCGCGGAAGTTACCGGCGTCCGGCCAGGCGTTGAGGCCATCGACCGCCATTTCTTCAATGGTGGCGCTGACGGGGAAATACAGCAATTTATTCTGAAACATGCCAAATCCCATCAAAGCGAGCATCGTGGCAAGCAGCGCGGTGAGCAAGGTCATCCGGAGCAGTGCATTGATCCATCCACCGCGCTCTACTGGCTGCCGGTTTCCTGATCCGGGCGATCGGCGGTCAGGTGCGTCGTATGAAGCGTGCATCTTCGAACAATGAGGTGATGTCGACGCCGCTGATTTCCGGATGGTCCGGCACCAGATAGAGAATCGGTGTGATCAATTCCTCGAAAATCCCGCGCAGGCTGCGGGCTCCGGTTTTGTACTCCATGGCGATTTCGGCGATCTGTTCGAATACCCGCCTGGCAATACGCAATTCGACGTTTTCCCGGCGAAAAATCTCGATATATTGGCGATAAATCGAATTTTTCGGTTCGCTCATGATGCTCACCAGCATCGGCTTGGTCAAGGCGTGCAGACTGGCGATCACCGGCAAGCGGCCGGTGAATTCCGGAATCAGACCAAACTCGAACAAGTCGGTCGGTTTGACGCGTTTGTTCAGCCGGTCGAGGATGTTCTGATTGTCGTCGCCACTGGTGGCGATGAAACCGAAACCGTGGGTTTTGGCCATGATTTTATCGAGCCCGACGAAGGCGCCGCCGCAAATGAACAGGATATTGCTGGTATCGAGGTATTGCCCCTCCTTCAGCCGGACCGGCGAGCCTTCCATGATCTTCAACAATGCATGCTGCACGCTTTCGCCGGAAAGGGTTCGTCCTTCCGCACCCGAGGATTTCAGTTTGTCGATTTCATCGATGAACACGATGCCGGTTTGCGCCAGGCCGAGATCGCCGTCAGCTTGATCGATCAGTCGCTGCAGTGTGGCTTCGATTTCCTCGTTGGCATATTTGGTCTGCGCCAGCGAAGTTGCATCGGCGGTGACGAAAGGCACTTTCAGCAGTTTCGACAAGGTGTCACAAAGCAAGGTCTTGCCGGTTCCTGACGGGCCGACCAGCAAAATATTGCTTTTGGCGATACCGTCCTGTGCCTGGCTGAAAATCGCAATTTTTCGGTAATGCGAATAGACGGCGACGGCCAGCACCTTTTTCGCTTCTTCCTGACCGATGACATACTGGTCAAGGAAGCGGACGATCGCACTGGGAGTGGTTTCTTTGCTCAACATGCGATTACCTCGACCTCGTGAAATTTCACCTTTTGATCAATCATGTATCACGTAAAAGAATTAAGATGCCCATGACCGTCAGCGCGGCGGACCCGTGCGAACCGTGCTTGTCCGTGTGGTCAGCCACCCATGGCTCAGTAGCGCCAAGCCGGTGCAGAGGGCGACGGCGACCGCCAGCGCCCCGGGGTGATCGGCGATGGTGCTGCCGACAGCGACGCCGACCAAAGCGGCTACGCACATTTGCGTGCAACCCATCAGGGCCGACGCCGAACCCGCCAGATTCGGGTAAGGGGCCAAAGCTTGTGCGATGGTATTGGGCATCACCAAACCGCACGCTGCGGTGCAGAAGAACATCGGGCCGAGGATCGCCGGCAGACTGCGCACACCGGCCCATTCGAGAGCCAGCATCGTCGCTCCGGCAAGCGCCCCCAGCCAGACTCCTTTGCGTAACAGATCGGCGCTTCCCCGACGCCGTACCAAGCGTCCGGAAATCAACGAGCCCAGCAAATAGCCGGCTACGACCACGCCGAAACTCATGCCATAAACATGAGGCGATAAACCATGGCCATCGATGAGCAGGAATGACGATGCGGAGATGAAAGCGAACAAGGCGCTGAAGGAAAAGGAAAGCGTCGATAAGTAGCCCAGATAACGGCGGTCACGTAGCAAGCGTCCGAAATTGCCGACCATCTGCCGGAAATCGAGCGCTGCATCATGACGATGGACGTTGCTTTCCGGAAGCCAGAGAGAGACGGCGACGATCTGCGCCAAGGACAGTATCGTCAGCAAGATGAAATTCGCCTGCCAACCGGATGCCGCTGTCACGATGCCGCCAAGCGTAGGGGCGAACAAGGGCGCAATGGCCATCGCGCTACCGAGGTAAGCGATGATTCGCGCCGAATCGGTGGCGCCCCATAGATCACGGACGATGGCCCGGCCAAGTACCGGTCCGGCGCAAGCGCCCAGCGCTTGCACGAAGCGCAGCGCGACCAGCGCTTCGATACTCGCCGCGAAAACGCAAGCCAGAGAGGCCAGGCAATAAATCAGCATCCCGCCGAGCATCAGCGGCCGGCGGCCGAATCGATCGGACAACGCACCATAAATGATCTGACCGCAAGCGAAGCCGGCGAGAAAAACCGAAAGCGTCAGTTGCACCGCCGACGGATTGCTGTCGAAAGCCTTGACGATCGTCGGCAACGCCGGCAGGTAAAGATCGGTTGCCAACGGACCACTGGCTACCAGCGTGGTCAGCAGGAACAGCAGCGAATAAGAGGGGATGGGCTGCTTCATATTCATACCGGGTATGGTGGCACACGATCCACCGGAAAGCGATCATCGCGCAGTGTGCGTAGCGGGTACGACACCAATTCGGCACAATTTCAGGATAATTCACTGGCACTGTTTCGACAGTGGCGGCGTGAGGGTGACGAATGGCTGCTGCGTAATGCGCTGACTGACGCTTATTCCAGCGTGGTCCGTCATCGCTGATGATGGACGACATCAGCCAAACGGCCCTGTTCCTGGTGATTTCGATGATTGACCGATGGCGTCGAATCACTGGATCGAATATTTGGAGAAAAGCATGAATCCTGTTTATCTCGTGGGACATATCACCGTCAAGGACGCCGAAAAGTGGCAGTCCTACCGCAATCAGGTGCCGGCGACTCTGCTCCCTTGGGCGGCTGAATTGGTTTTTCGCGGTCAAAAAATCGTCACACTGGCGGGCGAACACTCTTCAGCCGATATCGTCGTCATCCGTTTTCCGACAGAAGGGGCCTTGAATGCCTGGCATACGTCACCGGCCTATCAAGCGCTGGTCCCGCTGCGAAACGAAGCCGCTGACGTAGTGCTGATCGCCTATCGTGCTACTTGAGCCAGGGTGAATAACAAGCAAGGCCCGACTCGTTCTCAAGCCTGGACTTGCTTTGATTGAAACCGCTGTAGTGTCGAATGCACGACACAATATCCACAAAAATAATATGGTTTAAAAGTGGCGAATAAAATGAATCATAAAATCAGCTCGTTGATTCTAAAGCGGTTATTTTTTGGAAACGGTTGGCGTCAACAAGTGTTCCGTTTAAAAGAAAATGATTATGCGGTATTCCCCTGGCGGCTACAGATCGAAAAGTTTCTTCACCGCAAGCGGCTTGGGTGTCGTCATTGAAAATTTGTCCGGCAACAGTCAAACCGATGAATTTGGCTGCGGTTCATGTTGTTTTGATATGGCAAACGGCAGCGAAATCAATTATGCTCGCCTCTCCAGAATATGAAGATCATGGGGAGTAAGTAGGATGACCAACAAAGGGCAACTGTTACAAGACCCGTTTTTGAATGCACTGCGGCGCGAGCGTGTTCCAGTTTCGATTTATCTGGTCAATGGCATCAAGCTGCAAGGGCAGGTCGAGTCCTTCGATCAATATGTGGTACTGCTCAAGAACAGCGTTACGCAGATGGTTTATAAACACGCTATTTCGACGGTAGTGCCGTCAAGGCCATTGTCGATTCATCTGGACGCCGACGGCGACAATTGAGGCATTCGCCTTCGATTTCGGCCTGCGTCATCGTCTTTGTGTCGTTATTCCCCTTTTCGGTACGCTGATTGTTCCGCCTGGGTCTGATTGCTGTCTTGATTGATAGCGATGTTTGAACGTTCCTCCGGTCGGGAACGGGCGGTGTTGGTGCAACTCGATTTTTCGGGTGATGACACCGAGGATCGGCTGGCCGAGTTGCGTCTGTTGGCTCGTTCGGCGGGAGCCGAGGTTTGCGCGGTAGTGCAAGGGCGTCGTCACAGTCCCGATGCCGCGACTTTCGCCGGAAAGGGGAAGGTCGAAGAGATCGCTGCCGAGGTGGCTGCCCATCAGGCGGATCTGGTCATTTTCAACCATGAACTCAGCGCCGTTCAAGAACGCAATCTCGAACGGGCGTTGAGTTGTCGGGTAATCGACCGTACCAGCCTGATTCTCGATATTTTTGCCCAACGTGCGCAAAGCGCCGAAGGTAAATTGCAAGTCGAACTGGCGCAACTGGAGCATTTGGCGACCCGGCTGGTCCGCGGCTGGACTCACCTCGAACGGCAAAAGGGCGGCATCGGCTTGAGGGGGCCGGGTGAAACGCAACTTGAAACCGACCGTCGTCTGCTCGGCATCCGGGTCAAGGTTCTCAAGGAACGTCTGCAAAGACTGGAGCGGCAGCGTGGTGTCCAACGCAAGGCGCGAAGCCGGGGCGGCCTGCTTACCGTCTCGCTGGTCGGTTACACCAATGCCGGCAAATCGACGCTGTTCAATGCGCTGACCCACGCGCGTGTTTACGCCGCTGACCAGTTGTTCGCCACGCTCGACACCACCACTCGTAAGCTGTGGTTGCCGGAGGCCGGATCGATCATTCTCTCCGATACCGTGGGCTTCATCCACGATTTGCCCCATTCGCTGGTCGCCGCTTTTCATGCCACTCTCGAAGCGACCGCAGAGGCCGACCTGCTGTTGCACGTGGTGGATGCGGCCAGTCCAGCGCGCGAGGAGCAGGTGGCTGACGTCAACAAAGTGTTGGGCGAAATCGGTGCCGAGCGGGTGCCGCAACTGGTGGTCCTGAACAAGCTGGACTTGACTGGGTTGTCACCGGCAGTCGAAAGAGACGAGTATGGTAGAATCCGCCGCGTTTGCCTGAGCGCAAGAGACGGTAACGGTCTGGCGCTGTTGCGTCAGGCACTTGCCGAAGCGGCGGTCGAAAAGAACTTGCGGGCCGTTCCCTCGGCTGCCCGCGAGGTCGTCGATGAACAGGCGCCAGGAATTTCGGATTCGGATAATTCTCCATGATGCTAAATCTCGCAGTCTTGATGTCGCTCAATGATCCACAGTGGGGAAATCGCGGTAACAACGACAGTGGTGGTCGCCGTCCCAACCAGGGACCGCCGGACCTCGAACAGCTTTGGCGGGATGTCAATCGTCGGTTGGCCGGGCTTTTCGACAAAAAGCGAGCCGGCGGTGACGGTGGTGATGGTGAGCGACCACCGATGGAATTCAATCCGAAAGCCTTTGGCGGGGGCATTGGATTGCTGTTGGGGCTGGTCGTTGTCGTCTGGCTGGCCAGCGGCTTCTATATCGTCGATGCCTCGCAGCGTGGCTTGGTGCTGCAGTTCGGCCGCTACAAGGAAAGTACCGAATCTGGCTTGCGCTGGCGCTTGCCGTATCCGATTCAATCGCACGAATTGGTTAATGTGTCCGGGGTGCGGACGCTGGAAATCGGCTACCGGGGCAGCGAGAAGAACAAGGTGCTCAAGGAAGCCCTGATGCTGACCGACGATGAGAACATCATCAATATCCAGTTTGCCGTTCAGTACATCCTCAAGGACCCGGTGGAGTACATTTTCAACAACCGTCATCCGGATGACGCGGTGATGCAGGTCGCCGAGACGGCGATTCGCGAAATCGTCGGCAAGAACAAAATGGATTTCGTCCTATACGAAGGTCGTGAGCAGATCGCCGTCAATGCTTCAAAACTGATGCAGGATATTCTCGACCGTTACAAGACTGGCATCCTGATTTCGAAGGTGACGATGCAAAACGCGCAGCCGCCAGAACAGGTCCAGGCGGCGTTTGACGACGCGGTCAAAGCGTCACAGGACCGTGAACGGCAGAAGAATGAAGGGCAGGCTTACGCCAACGATGTGATCCCGAAAGCGCGTGGTACCGCCGCGCGCCTGCTCGAAGAGGCGGAAGGTTACAAGCAGCGGGTCATCGCCACGGCGGATGGTGACGCCAGCCGCTTCAAACAGATCAGTGTCGAATACGCCAAGGCGCCGGAAGTCACCCGCAGCCGGATGTATCTCGAAACGATGCAGCAAATCTATTCGAATACCTCCAAGATCCTGGTCGATGCCAAAGGGCAGGGCAATCTGCTCTATCTGCCGCTCGACAAGTTGATGCAGGCCGCAGCGGCCGGGGCGGTCGCGCCGACCGGGGGGGGCGCAAACGCCTCGGAAACGACGCCGGCACCGGCACGTCCTGCGCCGGTTGTTTCCAACGAGGTGCCGCCGCAAGTCGTCGAGAAGAACGAAGCGCGTTCTCGTGAGAATCTGCGGCAGCGGGATCGGGAGGCACGCTGATGAAATCCGGTATCAACGTCCTTGCCGCCGCCGTGGTCGGCGTGCTGGTTCTCCTGGGAACGACGATTTTCACGGTCGATCAGCGGCAGTACGCCATCGTCTTCCAGCTTGGCGAGGTTACCCGGGTGATCGATGAACCGGGGTTGTATTTCAAGGTGCCGCTGGTGCAGAACGTTCGCTATTTCGACAAGCGTATCCTGACGCTGGACAGCACTGAACCGGAACGTTTCATCACCTCGGAAAAGAAAAACGTGCTGGTCGATTCGTTCACCAAATGGCGGATCATTGATCCGAAGCTCTACTACGTTTCGGTCGAAGGTGACGAGTCGCGCGCCAAAACACGGCTGACCCAGACGGTCAATGCCGGTCTGCGCGAGGAATTCGGCAAACGGACGGTGCACGACGTGGTGTCCGGCGAGCGCGACAAAATCATGGAACAGATGCGTGAAAAGGCCGATCTCGATGCGCGCAAGATCGGTGTGCAGATCGTCGATGTCCGTGTCAAACGGGTCGAATTGCCGAATGATGTCGGTGATTCGGTCTATCGCCGGATGGACGCCGAGCGCAAACGCGTGGCCAACGAGTTGCGTTCGCAAGGTGCTGCCGACGCCGAGAAAATTCGTGCCGACGCCGACAAGCAGCGCGAAGTGATCGTCGCTGAAGCATATCGCGACGCGCAGATCCTGAAAGGTGAAGGCGATGCCAAAGCAGCGGCGACCTACGCCCGTGCTTTTGAAGGTAGCCCCGAATTCTATGCGTTTTACCGCAGCCTCGAAGCTTACCGTTACAGCTTCAAGGGCAAGAACGATGTGATCGTCGTCGAGCCCAACTCCGACTTCTTCAGATACATGAAGAATGTCGGCCGTGGTGGCGAAAAAGCCGGCCGATGACTCGCAGCCTGTTGCTGGCCTTGGCGTTGATGTTGATTGCCGAAGGCTTGTTGCCCTTTGTCGCGCCGAGCACTTGGCGGGAAACTTTCCGGCGCCTGATCGCCCTTTCTGACGGACAGATTCGGTTCATCGGCTTGACGTCGATGATCATCGGTCTGGTCTTGCTGACGTTCTTCAAATGAACTGGTTGCTTCCCGAACACATTGCCGACATCTTGCCGCCGGAGGCGGCCAGGATCGAATCGTTACGCCGCAAATTGCTCGATCTCTTCCGAGTGCATGGTTATGAACTGGTTGGGCCGCCGTTTTTCGAACATCTTGATTCGCTATTGACCGGTTCCGGTCAGGATCTCGATCTGCGGACTTTCAAGCTGGTCGACCAGTTATCTGGGCGGACGCTTGGTGTGCGGGCGGATATCACTCCGCAAGTGGCCCGGATCGATGCGCACCTGCTCAACCGTCAAGGGGTTACCCGCCTGTGTTATTGCGGCAGTGTGCTGCATACCACGCCGGCCTCGCCGACGGCGAGTCGTGAGCCGATCCAACTCGGCGCCGAGCTGTATGGGCATGCCGGTATCGAGGCCGATCGCGAGGTGATCCGGCTGATGGCCGAGGTCATGACCACTGCCGGTGTGCAGGCGACGCAGATCGATCTGGGGCATGTCGGCGTTTTTCGCACCTTGGTGGTGGCAGCAGGCTGTGATGCCGCTCTAGAAGGTCGTCTGCTGCGCCTGTTGCAGGTCAAGGATGTTCCTGGACTTCGCGAGTGCAGCCAATCCTTGGCCGAGCCTCTGCGCTCGAGTTTCCTGCGCCTGCCGGACCTGTATGGCGGCCCGGAAATCCTGACGGAGGCCCGCCGTGTTCTGCCGGCCCTCCCTGAAATCGATGCGGCCTTGTCCTCTTTGCACCAGTTGCAGCAGGCGCTGCCAGATTTGACGTTGTCTTTCGACTTGGCCGATCTGCGCGGGTACCACTATCACAACGGTGTCGTCTTCGCGACGTATCACGCCAAAGCCGCCGGCGCGCTGGCCTTGGGTGGCCGTTACGATGGCGTCGGTCAGTCTTTTGGCCGGGCTCGTCCGGCGACCGGTTTTTCGCTCGACTTGCGCGAATTGGCGCGCGTCGTTGTCGATAGCCGGAGGACGAAAGCCATTCTGGCGCCCTATGCCCCGCAAGATACCGTTCTGCGTCTGACAATCGCTGAATTGCGGCAGCAGGGCGAAATCGTCATCGAACGACTGCCCGGCGATACGGACGACGTCCGGCCATCGGTTGATCGCCAATTGATTTGCCGACAAGGGCAATGGCTCGTTGAAGACCTCAACAGGAATGGATGAAAAGATGGCTAAGAACGTCGTGGTTGTCGGCACGCAATGGGGCGACGAAGGCAAAGGAAAAATCGTCGATTGGCTGACCGACCGTGCTGGCGGAGTCGTCCGTTTTCAAGGAGGCCACAACGCCGGGCATACCTTGGTCGTCGATGGCAAGGTTTATAAGCTCAATCTGGTGCCTTCAGGAATCGTTCGCGATGGCGTTGAATGCTTCATCGGCAACGGTGTCGTTCTCGACATTCATCACCTGCTGAATGAAATCGGCGTTCTGGAAGCCGGCGGAATCGATGTCCGTGCCCGTTTGAAGATCAGCCCGGGTTGTCCGTTGATCCTGCCGTATCACGCCGCACTTGATCATGCGCGGGAAGCGGCCAAAGGCGCGGGCACCAAGATCGGTACCACTGGCAAGGGGATCGGACCAGCGTACGAAGATAAGGTCGCCCGGCGGGCGTTACGGGTTTACGATCTGTTCCACCCGTCGCGATTCGCCGAAAAACTCAAGGAAAACATCGATTATCACAACTTCGTCCTCACCCGTTTTCTGAACGCCGAACCGGTCGATTATCAGGCGGTGCTGAGTCAGGCGATGGCCGACGGCGAAGCCATCGGTCCATTGGTCACGGACGTTTCGGCGGCGCTGCACACCTTGAACAAAGCGGGGCGCAACCTGTTGTTCGAAGGCGCCCAAGGGGCCTTGCTCGATATCGATCACGGCACCTATCCCTTCGTCACCTCGTCGAACTGCGTCGCTGGTCAAGCGGCGGCTGGTTCCGGTATCGGTCCGGGAATGCTGCACTATGTGCTCGGAATCACCAAGGCGTACACCACCCGGGTCGGCAGCGGTCCTTTTCCCAGCGAACTGGATATCGATTCGCTCTCCTCGCCGGGTCATCAGATGTCGCACAAAGGGCAGGAGTTCGGTACGGTCACCGGTCGCAAGCGTCGATGCGGCTGGCTGGATCTCGCCGCACTGAAACGCTCGATCCAGATCAATGGCGTGACCGGTTTGTGCATCACCAAACTTGACGTCCTCGACGGTCTCAACGAACTGCAAATCTGCACCGGCTACCGGCTTGGCGACCGTGTTCTCGACCTGTTGCCGATGGGGGCTGACGAAGTGGCCGCTTGTCAGCCGATTCTGCAAACTCTGCCGGGGTGGACGGCGTCCACGGCCGGTGTCGAAACGATGGCCGCCTTGCCGGCAGCGGCTCGTGCCTATCTGGCCCGGATCGAAGAGATTTGCGAGATTCCGATCGACATCGTGTCTACCGGACCGGATCGACGCGAAACAGTGGTTCATCGCCATCCGCTGGATGCGTGAGCGAACAGCTTTGTCGACTGGCGGCCGTCTACAGCAGCTGCGCACACCGCCATGGACACCGGTTTTCGCTCACGCGTGACGTTTGCCGGCCGGCCGCGGCCCGCGCTTTCCGGGGTGACCAACCGACGCCTGGGGGCTGTGTCTGGCCGAATGGCGGCGATCTGGCACCGAGCGTTGACGATTGCGAGAGGAGAGCGCATGGGGATACTCGACTGGTTCAAAAATCGCTCGGCGCAATTCGACGATCAGCAAATTTCCGATGAACTGCTGCGCAGCGCCACCGAAAAAGCACTGACGCTGACCAATCCGCGTTTGCAGGTCTTGCCAGGCTGTCATAAACGGTTGGCATCATCGGTCAGAACGACGATCGAATTTCTCGGGGAAATGGTCCGCGAGTTGCCGCCAGTGCGGGAATTGGCAGCCGTCAACTGGGCGACGGATCCCTCCTGGCGAGCGTTTTTCGTCACCCCGAACGATATCGGCATCACGCTCGGACGTTCCGAGAGGCTGCGCACCTTGTTTAGCAAATACCCGGAACTGGATGAAGCGTTCCTGGTTCTTGGCATGGATGTCAGCGAGCAGCAGACCTTGGGAATAGCCGTCGAAGGAGAAATGATTCGCCGAGACGTGCTGCAGACCAGCGTCAGTTTTTCCGACCACCGCACGCACATCTGCAGCCGTGAAGAATCGAGGTTGCGTCGTCTGTTCGGTGCGGCGGCTTATGAATACCTTCTGGCGCAAGCGTTGACGGAGATTGCCGAATGTCGCACCGAGCGCAGCGAGCTAGAGGGCAACCGGAGCCTGTTGCAGTCGCGTTGGCGGATGCTGCAGCAGCAAGGACCAGGTTTGGGGTCGATGTTCTCGACGGCGGATGAGGGGCGCGCCGAGCAGAAAAAACTCGCTGAGCAATTGCTGGCCAATGAACAGCAACTACGCGAAATCGGCACCGCGGAAAACATTCTGGAAATCGAATTGCAGACCTTGTGCGCGGTACTCGACAACCCCGGGCGCTATTTGAGCATTGCACAACACCGGCTGCACCTGAACGCGACGAATATCGTGGTCGACGACCCCATTGATTCAAACGCTGCGGGAGTCGATTTTTCGCTCGCCGAGTTCAAAGGGACGTCGTCACGGCGACGGGCTTTCGTGCTGGCTCGTGTCGCGCGTGGCGAAGTGCCGGCACCGCGACGAATCGACTTCGACGATGCCGCACGTTTTCTTTGACGAGCGGCCCCAAAACGAAGACTTCACTCAATCAACAAGCGTCCGGTTATTACCCGCCCGACGCGCAAGGAGAATCGACGATGACCCGCAACGAACTTCGCGACCAGTTGATGGGGCCCGTTTTGCAATGGATCAGTCTGGGCAGGCAGTTGCAGGCTTTGACCAGCGCCTCGATGGACGTGATCTGGCAACGCAGCGATGGTTTGCGCCGTTCGCTGCCGGTTCTGTCGGCTGAACAGTGGGCTGAACTGGTGATCATGAGCGGCGAAAAAGTCATCGTGCCGATCGAGGCCCTGGGCACGACGCTCATCGCGCTGCAGAGCGAAATGCAGCAGTTCGTGTCGCAGACGGTTTCCAGCAGCACGGCGCTGGTTTCCGAAACGGTGACCGCCGCTCAGCACCGGCTCGGGCAGAAAAATGCGCTTGAGGCGCATCAACCTTCGCCTGGCGAACAATTGCTCGGTTTGATGTTGCAGTGGTATCAACTGTCTGGTCGGCTGGCTTCGGTTGGCGAAAGAGGACTTCAGCCGCTGCTGAGACAGGTAAAAGATAACGCCGACCGGTTGGAAAAACGCAACTGATCCGCTTTTTAATGCTTTTGGCATGTTTGTCCGCCCTGGCTGAAGCGGCGATAAACCGGGATTTTACCGGCAGAAGGCGGGCTGTCGGCGTGGTAGAATGATGGGCTCAGAATAAGACGGCACTCGGGGTTACGAGCAGCGTCGCCAGTGGAAGAAAGATGGACGTTTTTGCCAAAGAAACCCTCCCCATAAGTCTCGAAGACGAGATGCGCCGGTCGTATCTCGATTACGCGATGAGCGTGATTGTCGGACGTGCCTTGCCGGATGCGCGGGACGGTCTCAAACCGGTCCATCGACGCGTGCTGTTTGCCATGCACGAGTTGTCCAACGACTGGAACAAAGCGTACAAGAAGTCGGCGCGGATCGTCGGTGACGTGATCGGTAAATATCACCCACATGGCGATACCGCGGTTTACGACACCATTGTCCGCATGGCGCAGAATTTTTCGTTGCGCTACATGCTGATCGACGGCCAGGGCAACTTCGGCTCGGTCGATGGCGATAACGCGGCGGCGATGCGGTACACCGAAGTGCGCATGGCGCGTATCGGGCATGAACTGCTTGCCGACATCGACAAGGAAACGGTCGATTTCGGGCCGAATTACGATGGTTCCGAAGAGGAACCGCTGGTTTTGCCGGCGCGGATTCCCAATTTGTTGATCAACGGCTCGTCAGGGATCGCCGTCGGCATGGCGACCAACATCCCGCCGCACAATATCGGCGAAGTGATCGATGCCTGTCTGTTGCTGTTGGGCAACCCCGAAGTGACAATCGACGAACTGATCGAACGGATGCCAGCGCCGGATTTTCCGACCGCCGGCATCATTTACGGCGTCGCCGGTGTCCGCGAAGGCTATCGTACCGGCCGGGGCCGGGTGATCATGCGCGGCAAGACGCATTTCGAGGACATCGACCGCGGCAACCGTCAGGCGATCATCATCGACGAACTGCCGTACCAGGTGAACAAGCGGACCTTGCTCGAGAAAATCGGCGAGCTGGTCAACGAAAAGCGCATCGACGGCATCTCCGACCTGCGGGACGAGTCCGACAAATCGGGCATGCGTGTGGTCATCGAACTGAAGCGTGGCGAAGTGGCCGAAGTGGTGCTCAACTGCCTGTACAAGCAGACGCAGTTGCAGGATACCTTTGGCATGAACATGGTGGCGCTGGTCGACGGTCAGCCGCGGCTGCTCAATCTCAAGCAGATGCTCGAATGCTTCCTTCGCCATCGCCGCGAAGTGTTGACCCGGCGGACGGTCTTCGAACTGCGCAAAGCGCGGGAACGGGCGCACATTCAGGAAGGTCTGGCGGTGGCGTTGGACAACGTCGACGAGATCATCGCCCTGATCAAGGCTTCGCCGACACCGGTCGACGCGCGGCGGGCGTTGACCAGCCGTCGCTGGCCGTCACCGACGGTTGCCGAGATGCTCGCGCGCGCGGCACCGGACGCGACGCGCCCGATCAACCTTGCCGGCGATTACGGTTTGAGCGACGCCGGTTATCTGCTGACCGAGATCCAGGCGCAGGCGATCCTCGATTTACGTTTGCAACGTCTGACCGGTCTCGAGCGCGATAAGATCGTCGCTGATTTTGCCGAATTGCTGGAACGGATCGCCGATCTGCTGGACATCCTGGCGCGTCCCGAACGAATCTCGCAAATCATCGTCGACGAATTGACCGCCATTCGCGGACAGTTCGGTGACAAACGACGCTCGGAAATCGTCATCAATACCCAGGATCTCGGTATCGAGGACTTCATCACCCCGGTCGACATGGTGGTCACCCTGTCGCATACCGGCTACATCAAGTCGCAACCCTTGGCCGACTATCGCGCGCAGCGGCGCGGGGGGCGCGGCAAGCAGGCGGCGGCGATGAAGAATGACGATTTCGTCGATCATCTATTCATCGCCAATACGCACGATTTCATTCTCTGCTTTACCAATCGCGGCCGGGTGTATTGGCTCAAAGTCTATGAAGTGCCGCAAGGGACGCGAACCAGCCGCGGCAAACCGATCGTCAACCTGTTTCCGTTCGAGGATGGCGAAAAAATCGGCGCCATCCTGCCGGTCAAGGAATTTGTCGACGACCGCTACATCTTCATGTGCACCGCGCAGGGAACGGTCAAAAAGACGCCTTTGTCCGATTTCTCGAACCCGCGCAAGAACGGCATCATCGCCGTCGGTCTGGACGAAGGCGATGTGCTGATCGGCGCTGAAATCACCACCGGTACGCAGGACGTGGTGCTGGTTTCCGATGCTGGCAAGGCGGTCTGGTTCGACGAAGAAGACGTACGGCCCATGGGGCGGACGGCGCGCGGCGTGCGTGGCATGCGTTTGGGCGACAATCAGCAGGTATTGTCGCTGCTGGTGGCCGACAACGAACAGCAGACGGTGCTGGTGGCGACTGAAAACGGTTACGGCAAGCGTACGGCGCTGGCCGACTTCCGGCATTCCGGGCGGGGAACGCAAGGGGTTATCGCCATTGCCGCCAGCGAACGCAACGGCAAGGTCGTTGCCGCCCGGCTGGTGCGCGACGAAGACGAGATCATGATGATCACCACCGGCGGAGTGCTGATTCGCACCCGGGTTCGTGAAATCCGTGAACTCGGTCGGGCAACGCAGGGCGTGACCTTGATCGCCCTCGACGCCGGCGAGAAACTGGCCGGTCTCGAAAAAAT
This sequence comes from Accumulibacter sp., assembly GCA_031732795.1. Lineage (GTDB taxonomy): Bacteria > Pseudomonadota > Gammaproteobacteria > Burkholderiales > Rhodocyclaceae > Accumulibacter. Next base: position 24,684 of record JAVMKC010000091.1, read on the forward strand.
CGTCGAATCCGAGGAAGAAAGCGAACTGAGTGAGGCGGTCGATGTCGAGGTTGGCGACACATCGGCCGATTCAGTCGATGAAGGCGATGATCGCTGAGCAACGTTTGGCGATCGGCTCCGATCGACGAGCCGGGCCGGATTTGCGCCATCGGTTCAAGTGCTTGGCAGGGGAGCGATGGCGATGAACGATCCGTTGCAACAGGAACTGGCGGTGGTCCGCCAGCAAATCGACCAGCTCGATTCGCAACTCCTCGACCTGCTCAATCAGCGGGCGCGTTACGCTCAGCAGGTCGGCGCGATCAAGGCCCGGCATGGCGACGCCGGCTTCATTTATCGTCCCGAGCGTGAAGCGCAGGTGTTGCAACGCATCCAGGAACTCAATGCCGGGCCGCTGTCCAACGAAAGTGTCAGTTGGTTTTTCCGGGAAGTGATGTCGGCGTGTCTGTCGCTCGAACAGCCGCTGGGCATCGCGTTTCTTGGGCCGCTGGGTACTTTTTCGGAGAGCGCGGCGATCAAGCATTTCGGTCATGCCGCCCGCCTGCTGCCGCAGGCATCGATCGACGAGGTCTTCAAGGCAGTCGAAGCCTGTCATGCCGATTATGCTGTCGTGCCGATCGAAAATTCGACCGAAGGGGCCATCGGCCGCACGCTCGATCTGTTGTTGACCACGCCGCTACGCATCTGCGGTGAAGTGGTCTTGCGCATTCACCAGCATCTGTTGTCCAAGGTCCGCGACCTGCGTGAGGTCAAGCGCGTTTACTCGCACGCTCAGTCGCTGGCGCAATGTCACGAATGGCTCAACCGCTCCTTGCCGCAGGTGACCCGTCTGCCGGTTGGCAGCAACGCGCAGGCGGCACAACTGGCCGCAGAAGAAGAGGGCGCCGCGGCGATCGCCGGGCAGGCCGCCGCCGAACGCTATGGCCTGCCGGAATTGGCCAGCAACATCGAGGACGAGCCGAACAACACGACTCGTTTTGTCGTCCTGGGTCGCCACGACGCCGGTCGCAGCGGTCGTGACAAGACCTCGTTGATCATGTCGGCGCAGAATCAGACTGGTTCGTTGAGCAGACTGCTGGCGCCTTTTTCCGATGCCGGCGTGTCGATGACCCGACTGGAGTCGCGTCCAGCCAGACACACTTTGTGGGAATATGTGTTCTTTGTCGATATCGAAGGTCACCGCGACGATGAAAGCGTCTGCGCCGCTCTGGCCGAATTGACCTGCCGCGCGCCTTATCTGAAACTTCTCGGTTCCTATCCGGTTGCCGCTTTTTGAGCGGTCGTTTTTTGAAGGTGTTCTTTCATGGCATTGCACGATCAATCCTTGGCTTACGTTCGGGCCATTTCTCCGTATCAGCCGGGCAAGCCGATCACCCAGTTGGCTCGTGAAATGGGTCTGGCCGTCGAGCAGATCGTCAAGCTGGCCTCCAACGAAAATCCGCTCGGCATGAGCCCGAAAGCGCGTCTGGCGATCGACGCCGCGCTGGCCGATCTGGCGCGTTACCCCGATGATTTCGATCTCAAAGCGGCGTTGGCGGCGCATGTCAGTGTCGACCGCTCGTGTCTGGTTCTCGGCAACGGCTCGAACGACGTTCTCGATCTGGTTGCCCGAGTCTTTCTGGCTCCCGGACGGTCGGCGATCTTCTCACAGTACGCTTTTGCCGTTTACCCCCTGGCGACCTTGTCGGCCGGGGCCACGGCGATCGTCGTCCCGGCGGGTGGGACAATCGAGTATGGCCACGATCTGCCGGCGATGCGCTCGGCGATCCGTCCCGATACTCGGCTGATCTGGATTGCCAACCCGAACAACCCCACTGGTACTTTCCTGCCGCATCCTGAATTGAAAGCGTTTCTGGCGGACGTCCCAGACGAGGTGGTGGTCGTTCTCGACGAAGCCTACAACGACTACCTGCCTCCCGAGCAACGGTACGACGCGCTCGCCTGGTTAAGTGAGCACCCGAACTTGGTGATCACCCGCACCTTCTCGAAAATTTACGGCTTGGCGGGTCTGCGCGTCGGTTACGCGGTGACCTCGCCGACCATTGCCGATCTGATGAATCGGGTGCGCCAGCCGTTCAACTGCAATAATCTGGCGTTGGCCGCCGCTGCCGCCGCGCTGGACGATGGAGACTTCGTCGCTCGCAGCTACGCGCTCAATCGTCAGGGCATGACGCAAATCTGCGCTGGTCTGACCCGATTGGCTTGTCGTTATCTCCCGTCCTCGGGAAATTTCGTGACCTTTAAAGTTGCCGATGCCGCGGCGGTCAACGGTCGGCTGCTCAGACAAGGGGTGATCGTCCGACCGTTGGCGGGGTACGCGATGCCGGACTGGTTGCGGGTGACCGTCGGCACTGCCGACGAAAATCGACGCTTTCTCGCAGCGCTCGAGGTGGCTTTGACAGACGCCGAACAGGAATGAGACGGTGAGCGCTCGGCCACCATTCGACAAAGTAGTCATTTTCGGCGTCGGGCTGATCGGCGGCTCGTTCGCATTGGCGTTGCGCGACGCTGGCCAGGTGCGCGAGCTGGTCGGTTTCGGACGGACGCTGGGTTCGCTGACCCAGGCTTTGGAACTGGGCCTGGTCGACCGTGCGGGTTTCAACATCGGCCAGGAGGTGTCGAACGCCGATCTGGTGTTGATCGCCACTCCGGTGGGCGGCAGCGCCGAAATCATGCGCCGCATCGCTCCGTGTCTGGGCCCGCAAACGGTGGTTACCGACGCGGGCAGCACCAAAGGCGATGTGGTTGCCGCAGCGCGTCAGCATTTTGGCGACCGCCTCGCTCAGTTCGTCCCCGCACACCCGATTGCCGGTGCCGAAAACAGCGGCGCGTTGGCCGCCCGCGTCGACCTCTATCAGCAAAAGAACGTCGTGCTGACGCCGCTGACCGAAAACACGCCGCAGACCATCGCCCAGGTGCGTTCGGCGTGGGAAGCCTGCGGCGCTTTGATCAAGGTACTCACCCCCGAGGAACATGATCAGGTGTTTGCCGCTGTCAGCCATTTGCCGCATCTGCTGTCATTTGCGCTGGTGCATGGATTGTTGCAGCGCGACAACAGCGAACTGCTTTTTTCGTTTGCCGCCAGCGGGTTTCGTGATTTCACGCGCATTGCCGCCAGTCACCCGGAGATGTGGCGCGACATCTGTCTGGCCAACCGCCAGGCCTTGATCGGCGAACTTGATCATTACTCTCGCCAACTGGACGAATTGCGCGTCGCGTTGCTGCAAAGCGATGGCGCCGGTCTGGAAACCATCTTCGCGCGTGCGCGCCACGCCCGCCGCGCCTGGAGCGACAAGAAGACATGAAACGGCAGGTCTGAAAAGTGAGCGCTCATTTCATCGACTTGCCACAGTTGCTGGCCGCGCGGGGCACGGTGCGCTTGCCGGGTTCGAAAAGCATTTCCAATCGACTGTTGCTGTTGGCGGCCCTGGCGGTCGGCGACACCGATCTGCGCGATCTGCTGCATTCCGACGATACGGCGCGGATGTTGGAGGCGTTGCAGGCTTTAGGCGTCGGCGTCGAGCCGATCGGCGAGAATGCTTACCGGATACGTGGCACCGCTGGTGACCTGCCGGTTCGCTCGGCGTCGTTGTTTCTCGGCAACGCCGGGACTGCCTTCCGTTCATTGACCGCGGTGCTGGCTCTTGCCGGTGGCCATTTCACGCTCACTGGCGTGCCGCGCATGCACCAGCGGCCGATCGGCGACCTGGTCGACGGCTTGCGGCAGTTGGGGGCCAATATCGACTATTCCGGCAGCGCCGGCTTTCCGCCTTTGCGCATCGCCCCGCCGTCACTGCCGCAAGTGGGCCGGATGCCGGTGGTCCAGCTGCGTGGCGACGTCTCCAGCCAGTTTCTCAGCGGTTTGTTGATGGCCTTGCCTCTTTGCCGGATGGCGAGCTGTGTCGAAGTGACCAGCGAATTGATTTCAAAGCCATATGTCGATATCACTCTGGCGTTGATGGCCCGCTTCGGGGTGAACGTTGAGCGGGACGGCTGGCGGCGTTTCACCGTTCCCGCCGGCAGCGTCTATCGTTCGCCGGGAGAAATTCACGTTGAAGGCGATGCTTCTTCAGCGTCGTACTTTCTGGCCCTCGGTGCGTTGGGTGGCGGACCGCTGCGGGTCGAGGGCGTCGGTCGTGATTCGGTGCAAGGCGATGTTCGCTTTGCCGAAGCGCTGGCAACGATGGGCGCAAAAATCCATTACGGAGAAAATTGGCTTGAGGCAGCGGCACCCGAGAATTTGCCGTTGCACGGGCTGGATCTCGATGCCAATCATATTCCCGATGCGGCAATGACTTTGGCAACGGTCGCCCTGTTCGCCGACGGTCCGACTACCTTGCGCAATATCGCCAGTTGGCGGGTCAAGGAAACCGATCGACTGGCAGCGGTGGCCCACGAGTTGCGCAAATTGTCGGTCGAGGTCGACGAAGGACCGGACTACATCCGCATTCATCCGCCTGCCCGCGGGTTGTCGCCGGCGGAGATCGACACGTACGACGATCATCGGATGGCGATGTGCTTTTCATTGGCGGCGGTGGGCACGCCGTTGCGGATCAATGATCCTGAGACGGTGGCGAAAACGTTTCCGGATTATTTTCAATGCTTTGCCGATGTGGTCCGGCCGGTGCCGGTGGTGGCCATCGACGGCATTTCCGCTTCCGGCAAGGGCACGGTGGCGTCGCGTGTCGCAACGGCACTGGGATGGCATTACCTCGATTCAGGTGCCCTGTACCGTCTGACGGCACTCGCTGCCGCCCGGGCCGGTGTCGACTGGACCGATGAAGCGGCGGTGGCGAAACGGGCGGCGGTGCTCGACGTGGTCTTCGCCGGTGAGCAGATCGTCCTAGCCGGCGAAGATGTCAGCGATGTCATCCGCAGTGAGGAAATTTCGACCGGTGCCTCGATCGTCGCGGCTTTGCCGGCCGTCCGAGCAGCGCTGCTGTTCCGGCAACGCGCCTTCCGTCGCGCTCCCGGACTGGTCGCTGACGGCCGAGATATGGGTTCGACGGTCTTTCCCGATGCGTGCTGCAAAGTGTTTCTTACGGCCAGCGTCGAGATGCGTGCGGAGCGACGATATAAGCAGTTGTTAAAAAAAGGAATCGCTGCTAGTATGGCGGACCTTTTGCTGGATCTTCGCGCGCGTGACGAACGGGATAGCCAACGCAGCGTCGCTCCGATGCAGCAGAGTGCGGACGCTCAATTGCTCGACACCACTCACCTGACCATCGATTTCGCGGTGAACCAGGTTTTGGATTGGGTCAGACAGGGTTCGCAAAATCGGTAAAGGGCGGTCGCTTTTTACCGCTGGTGTCACCCGTTCAACGTCTGGCCGCACAAGCCTGAAAGCGCTCGGAAACCATTTCTCCGGGGAGTTTCCTGGTGGTTTTCTTGGCATGTGGTGCGCGCGCCAACGCCACTGTGACGGGTGATCTCGATCAACGTACCCCGCGTGGTTCGCGGTCAGGTCAGTCTACTCACATATGTCAGCTAATCCCTCCATGCAAGAAAGCTTTGCCGAACTTTTTGAAGAAAGCCTTGGGCGCCAGGAAATGCGTCCGGGTGAAGTCATCACTGCCGAAGTCGTCCGCGTCGATCAGAATTTCGTGGTGGTGAACGCCGGACTCAAGTCCGAAAGCTATATCGACCTCGAAGAGTTTCTCAATGATCAAGGCGAAATCGAAGTAAAAGTCGGCGACTTCGTTCAGGTAGCCATCGAACAACTGGAAAACGGTTTCGGTGAAACGCGCTTGTCGCGCGACCGCGCCAAGCGGGTTGCCGCCTGGAACGCGTTGGAACAGGCCTTGAACGACGGTTCGCTGGTCACCGGCACGATCACCGGCAAGGTCAAAGGTGGGCTGACGGTGATGACCAACAGCGTCCGCGCCTTCCTGCCCGGTTCGCTGGTTGATATGCGTCCGGTCAAGGATACCACCCCGTACGAAGGCAAGACTTACGAATTCAAGGTCATCAAACTCGACCGCAAGCGTAACAACGTGGTCGTTTCCCGTCGCGCGGTGCTCGAAGCGAGTGTCGGCGAAGAACGCGACGCTTTGCTGGCCGCCTTGAAAGAAGGCACCATCGTCAAAGGTGTGGTCAAGAACATCACCGATTACGGCGCTTTTGTCGATCTGGGTGGTATCGATGGTTTGCTACACATCACCGATCTGGCTTGGCGCCGTGTTCGCCATCCCTCGGAAGTGCTGGCCGTCGGCGACGAAGTGCAAGCCAAGATCCTCAAGTTCGACCAGGAGAAAAACCGGGTCTCGCTGGGCCTCAAGCAACTCGGCGAAGACCCCTGGGTCGGTATTTCCCGCCGTTATCCGCCGACGACGCGGCTGTTCGGCAAGGTCACCAATCTGACCGATTACGGTGCGTTCGTCGAGATCGAACAGGGTATCGAGGGTTTGGTGCACGTCTCCGAAATGGACTGGACCAACAAGAACGTCCATCCGTCGAAAGTCGTCCAACTCGGCGACGAAGTGGAAGTGATGATTCTCGAGATCGACGAGGACCGTCGGCGGATTTCGCTGGGGATGAAGCAGTGCGCGGCCAATCCCTGGGACGAATTCTCGATGAACTACAAGAAGGGCGACCGCGTACATGGCGCCATCAAGTCGATCACCGATTTCGGTGTGTTCATCGGCCTGCCGGGCGGTATCGACGGTCTGGTCCATCTTTCCGATCTGTCCTGGTCCCATCCTGGCGAAGAGGCGATCCGCAACTTCAAGAAAGGGGACGAAGTCGAAGCGGTGGTGCTGGCGATCGATACCGACAAGGAACGCATTTCTCTTGGCATCAAGCAACTCGACGGCGATCCTTACACCAGCTACATTGCTACGCACGATAAAAACAGCATCGTCCGTGGCACAGTCAAGTCGGTCGATGCCCGCGGGGCGGTCGTGACACTCGACGGTGACATCGAAGCGTATCTGCGGGCCTCGGAAGTCTCCCGCGAACGGATCGACGATCTGACCAAGGTGTACAAGGAAGGCGATAAAGTCGAGGCGATGATCATCAACGTCGACCGCAAGACGCGTTCGATCAGCTTGTCGATCAAAGCCAAGGAGCAGGCCGAGCAGCACGAGGCCATGCAGAAGTTTTCTGCCGACAGCAGCGCCAGTTCAGGAACGACCAACCTGGGTGCCTTGCTGAAAGCCAAGCTCAACAACCCACAGTAGAGTAAAGATGACCAAATCGGATCTTATCGCGCAACTGGCTGGACGCTTTCCACAGTTACTCGCCAAGGATGCGGATTTGTCGGTGAAAATGATTCTCGATGCGATGGCTGAAGCGCTGGCCAAGGGTGATCGTATCGAAATCAGGGGGTTCGGCAGCTTCGCGCTGAATTACCGTCCACCGCGGGTCGGTCGCAATCCGAAGTCGGGCGACAAGGTGGATGTGCCGGAAAAATGGGTGCCGCATTTCAAAGCCGGCAAGGAATTGCGGGAACGCGTGGACGGCTCGCTGGAAGACATCTGAACGGTTGAGTCGATGCTTGAATACGGGCGGTGACGCGAGTTGCCGCCCGTTTGTCGTGAATAATCAGGTCACGTCGTGACGAGCTCTGATGAAGGCTGATCAACGGTCGTGTTGTGGGGAGACGTTGTTGATCGAATCGCTGCCGATTGAGCGATGGAATATGAAGGTGGTCGATGCGAGTGCTGTCGTGGGCTTCGAGAGTCCTGGTATTCCTGCTGTTGTTTGCTTTCGCGGTCAAGAACACCGAGCCGGTCAGCGTTCGTTTCTTGCTCGGCGCCGTCTGGCATGCGCCGTTGATCATCGTGATGCTGGCTTTTTTCGTTGGTGGGGCGACCTTGGCCGTGTTGTCACTGTTGGGTACGCTTTTTCGCTTGCGACGCGAGATCGCCGGGCTCAGAGCGGGCCTTGTCGACTCCGCGAGCAGCGCGGCACGAATGGTACCGCCTGAACATCCTCATTGAAATCATGGAATAGTTCAGGTTTTGAACCACAGACAAGGTCAGCCGGATGATTGAGTTCGAGTATTGGCAGTTGATCCTTTTTCCCCTGTTTTTCGGCTTGGGTTGGGCAGCGGCACGGATCGACATCCGTCATCTGGTCAAAGAATCACGGGCCTTGCCGCGTTCGTATTTCCAAGGACTGAATTTCTTGCTCAATGAGCAACCTGATCGGGCCATCGAATCGTTTGTCGAAGCTGTCAAGGTCGATCCGCAAACCATCGAACTCCATTTCGCTCTGGGCAGTTTGTTCCGGCGCCGCGGCGAAACCGAGCGCGCGATCCGCATGCATCAGAATCTCATCGAACGCGACGATATTCGCCAGGATCTGAAGTTGCAGGCGATGGCCGAACTGGGTCAGGATTACTTGAAAGCTGGCTTGCTCGATCGTGCCGAAGAAATCTTCGACAAGCTCCGCACCACTTCTCTCGCCGAAGAAGCCAAGCGGAATTTGCTCGAAATCTACCAACTTGAAAAAGACTGGCAGAAAGCGATCGCCATCGCCTCGGAACTGCCTGATTACGCATCGCAAAAAGAGATTGCCGAATATTATTGCGAATTGGCTGCTGCGGAAATTCTGCGATCGCGCCGGGACTTGGCGATGCCTTATCTGCAGAGCGCGCTCGAACGTAACCGCAAATGCGTGCGCGCCAGTCTGCTGCAGGGCGATCTTTATTTTCAGCAGGATCAGGTGCAAACGGCCATTGCCAACTGGCAACGGATCGAACAACAGGACCCGACCTATCTTGCCCTGGTTGCCAAGCGCCTGCTCGACGCCTTTCGTAAACTGGAGCGTCGGGAAGAGGGATTGCAGTTGCTGCGGGGGTATCTCGAGCATTATCCGTCGCTCGATCTGCTCGATGTCGTCTTTCAACTGGTTCTCGAAAGCGACGGTCCGGATGCTGCTTACCGTCTGGTTCGCGACGAATTGAAGCGTAATCCGACGTTGCTGGGTTTCGACAAATTGCTCGAAGCCCGTCTGCTGGTCGCACCGCCGGAAAGTCGCTCCGACCTCGATCTTGCCAAAAGCATCGTCCAGGGATACACCCGCCGCCTGGCCCGCTATCGGTGCGATAATTGCGGTTTCAAGGCCCGTCAGTTCTATTGGCGTTGTCCTGCGTGCGGTGGCTGGGAAACGTACTCCCCGAAACGCACCGAAGAATTCGATTTGACCCCTTAGGAGCGTTGATCTTGCCCGTTTCTCGATGCGATGCCGGATTCATCGCTCCGTTCAAGTGCCGGTATTTGCCGTTCAGCCATGTCGTTTGCTGATCTTTCGGCAACCCGTCTGCTGATCGTCGGCGACGTGATGCTCGACCGCTATTGGTTCGGTGAAGTCGAGCGAATTTCGCCGGAAGCGCCGGTGCCGGTGGTCAAGATCGGCCGCAGTGAAGAGCGGCCCGGAGGCGCCGCCAATGTGGCGGGCAATGTCCAGGCATTGGGGGCGCAGGTCTGCCTGTTATCGGTCGTTGGCGACGACGAGGCTGGTCAGGCTTTGCTCAATCTCGTTGCTGCCAAAGACATCGCCGTCAGTCTGCATCGCGATCCGGCGATCAGCACCACGGTCAAGTTGCGGGTGATCGGGCGGCAACAGCAATTATTGCGTATCGACTTCGAGACCTCGCCGTCACACGAAGTGCTGCGCGCCAAACTCAGCGAGTTCGCGGAGCGGGTCAATGATTGCGACGCGGTGATACTTTCGGATTACGGCAAGGGTGGTTTGGCGCACATCGCCGAAATGATCCGTATCGCCCGTGCCGCCGGCAAGACCGTGCTGGTCGATCCAAAAGGTGAGGATTTTTCCAAATACGCTGGCGCGACGGTGGTCACGCCGAATCGTGCCGAACTACGGGCGGTTGTCGGCGGCTGGCGCGATGAAAGCGAATTGACGGACAAAGCCGAAACGTTGCGCAAATCGCTGGATCTCGAAGCTTTGCTGCTCACCCGCAGCGAGGAAGGAATGACCCTTTACCGCGCGGATGGCAGATGGCATCAACCCGCGGTGGCGCGGGAAGTTTTTGACGTTTCGGGCGCAGGTGATACGGTGATCGCCACCTTGGCCGTCATGCTTGCCAGTGGTTGTCCCTGGGGGGAAGCGGTGCACGCGGCCAACGTGGCGGCCGGGCTTGTCGTTGGCAAACTGGGAACCGCGGTGGTCAGCCGACGGGAACTGGCAATTGCATTGGAGTGAAGTAAATCATGTACACCATCGTCACCGGCGCTGCCGGATTCATCGGCTCGAACATCGTCAAAGCGTTGAATGAACGTGGCATTAACCGGATCATCGCTGTCGATCATCTGAGCCGGGCCGAAAAATTCAGGAATCTGGTCGATTGCGAGATTGCCGATTATTTCGATAAAGCGGTCTTTCTGGAACACTTGGCCGCGGGCGATTTTGATGGCGAGGTTGACGCCGTCTTTCACCAAGGCGCCTGTTCGAACACCATGGAAAGCGATGGACGGTACATGTTGGATAATAACTACCGCTATTCGCTGACGCTGCTCGACTGGTGCCTGGAGCAGGAGGTGCAACTGCTTTATGCGTCCAGCGCAGCCACGTATGGCGGGGGGAATGTCTTCCGTGAAGAACGGCAGTACGAGTTGCCCCTGAATGTATATGGCTACTCCAAATCGCTGTTCGATCAGGTCGTGCGCCAGCGGCAGATTTCGGAAGGTGCATTTGCTTCCCAGGTGGTCGGTTTCCGTTATTTCAACGTTTATGGGCCGCGCGAATCGCATAAAGGACGGATGGCATCGGTTGCCTTTCACCATTTTCACCAGTTCCGCAACGAGGGACGAGTCAAATTGTTCGGATCTGCCGACGGGTACGCGGACGGTGAGCATCGGCGAGATTTCGTTCATGTGGCCGATGTAACCAAGGTCAACCTTTTTTTCTATGACCATCCGACGATATCCGGCCTGTTCAACGTCGGTACCGGTCGAGCGCAGACGTTCAATGAGTTGGCAGCGGCCAACGTCAACAGTTGCCGGGCCTTGGCCGGTCTGCAAGCGCTGCCGCACGAGGAACTGGTCCGGCAAGGGCTGATTGAATACATCCCGTTCCCGGATGACTTGCGTGGCAAATACCAGAGTTTTACCCAAGCTGATTTGAGCAAATTGCGTCAGGCTGGTTATCAGGAGCCGTTTCAATCGGTGGAGGAAGGCGTTGCGCAATACGTTCAGTGGCTCAACACACATGCGTGAGTTCGACACTCTGGAAAATCATGTCGGCGGCACGCCGCTGGTTCGCTTGCGACGTTTGCCGGACGAAACTCTTACTGCACGGGGTAACGTCATTCTCGCGAAACTCGAAGGCAACAATCCTGCCGGATCCGTCAAGGATCGGCCGGCGTTGTCGATGATCGTTCGCGCCGAACAACGCGGAGCGATCCGGCCGGGCGATACGTTGATCGAAGCCACCTCTGGAAATACCGGTATCGCTTTGGCGATGGCCGCGGCGCTGCGGGGATATCGGATGATCCTGGTGATGCCTGAAAACCAGAGCGTCGAACGTCGGCAGACGATGCGGGCTTTTGGCGCTGAACTGGTTTTGACCCCGCGTGACGGCGGTATGGAATTGGCGCGCGATGTGGCCGAGGATCTGCGCAACAAAGGGCGGGGAGTCATTCTTGACCAGTTTGCCAATCCAGACAATCCGTTGGCGCATTATGAAGGCACCGGTCCCGAAATCTGGCGGCAGACTGGCGGGAAAATCACTCACTTCGTCAGCAGCATGGGCACCACCGGTACGATCATGGGTGTTTCCCGCTACCTCAAGGAGCAGAATGCCGACATCCGTATCGTCGGCTGCCAGCCTGAAGAGGGAGCGCAAATCCCGGGGATCCGCAAGTGGCCGGAAGCGTATCTGCCCCGCATCTTCGACCCGACGCGTGTCGATGCCATCGAATCGGTTTCGCAAGGCGAAGCCGAGGAAATGACCCGTCGTCTGGCTGGTGAAGAAGGTATTTTTGCGGGTATTTCATCAGGCGGAGCACTGGCTGTAGCCTTGCGGGTGGCGAATCAAACGGCAAATGCGCGGATAGTGACCATCGTCTGCGATCGAGGCGATCGCTACTTGTCCACCGGCGTTTTCCCAGGCTGACTTCGGCGATGAGGCCGACGCTGGTTTTCGACATCGAAACCATTCCCGATGTCGCTGGTTTGCGTCGTTTGCATGCTCTGGACGAGAAGTTGTCCGATGCTGAAGTGGCCGAACTGGCCTTTCAGTGGCGGCGTTCCGAAAGCGGTCATGATTTCCTGCCCTTGCATTTGCACCGGGTGGCGGTGATTTCCTGTCTGCTGCGCGTGGGCAGCGAGTTGAAAGTGTGGTCGATCAGCGAACCCGAGCACGGCGAGGCGGAAATCATCCAACGCTTTTTCGATGGGATCGACAAATTCACCCCGCAACTCGTTTCGTGGAACGGCGGCGGCTTCGACCTGCCGGTATTGCATTACAGGAGCTTGATTCACGGCGTCGTCGCGGCGCGCTACTGGGATCTGGGCGACGGTGATTTCGGCGACAGCCGGGAATTCAAATGGAACAACTACATCAGCCGTTATCACACCCGTCACCTCGATCTGATGGATTTGCTGGCGCTCTACCAGCCGCGTGCCAGCGTGCAACTCGACGAACTGGCCAAGCTGATCGGCTTTCCAGGCAAGCTGGGAATGGACGGCGGCAAAGTCTGGCAGGCATGGCAGAACGGCCGCATCGCCGAGATCCGCGACTATTGTGAAACCGATGTGCTCAACACCTATTTGGTAGCGGCGCGATTTCGGCTGTTGCGCGGGGAAATATCACGTCACGAATACGCGGCTGAGGTAAGCTTGGCACGTACCGAACTGGCCAAGTCAGGCAAACCGCATTGGCAGGAGTTCCTGGCCGCCTGGTCATGACTCGGCGCTGATTTGCCCGACAGATGGCATGGTCGGCTTTTTCCTCGTCGAATCAAATAGTCTGAGTGTCGGAGAATTTCATGCGCATCGATCGGTTTCTCGCCGTGCTGGTTGGCTTTCTGCTGATCGGATTTACCTCAGCCGGGCAGGCCGCTGGCACCCTCGACAAAATCAGGATCAGTAAGACGATTTCGTTCGGTTACCGTGAACTGGCGGTTCCTTATTCTTATGTCGGTGAGGACAATCAACCCACCGGCTATTCGATCGATGTGTGCCTCAAAGTGGCCGCCGCGTTGATCAGACAGCTCAACCTCGATGAATTGCAACTGCAATGGATGCCCGTGACGCCCGAGTCGCGGATCGCCAAATTGAAGTCCGGACAGATCGATATCGAATGCGGTTCGACGACCAGCTCGCTGTCGCGAATGGAAGAGGTTGATTTCTCGTTGCCTATTGCCCTCGAGGGCTTGGGCTATCTTTCCCGCCGCTCTTCAGGGATCAGACGACTGGAGGATCTGGGGGGTAAGCGCGTGGTAGTGGTTCTCGGCTCGCCCGGGGAACGCGCGTTGACCGAGGTGGCCACCAAAAAACGATTGTTCGTCGATGTCGTTCGCGTCACCGAGCATCAGCAAGCGGTGGCTACTCTGCTCCGAGGACGTGCCGATGCCTATGTTGCGGATCGATCGCAACTAGTTGGCGTGGCGCTCGACTCGACGAACCCCAGCGATTGGTCTTTGGGCAGCGATACCTTTTCACAGGAGCCAGTGGCGCTGATGGTCAGGCGTAACGACGCCAGTTTTCGGTTGGCCGTCAATCGGGAATTGGCCCGTCTCTCCCGTTCGCGAGAAATTTTCGTCATCTATGACCGGTGGTTCGGTTTTCTGGCACCACCCGGGCCATTGTTGGAAAATCTCTATTTATTGAATGTCTTGCCGGAGTGAGTGGCTGGCTGTCAGTTTCGAGGCCACCGCATGGTGGATGATCAGCGCTGATTGGTGCTTTGCTTCTCATCGGCGATCAACGACCGGTAAGCGTGCCAAGTCGCGTGTCCGATCAGCGGCATGGTGATCACCAAGCCAACGAACAATGTCGCGAAACCTATGCCGACCAGTAGCACGATGATCGTTGCCCAAGCCAGCATGGGCAGCGGGTTGCGGCCGCAAGCGACGAGGCTGGCAATCGCTGCGGTGACCGCGTCGGTCTGCCGATCCAACATCAGCGGCACGGCGACGACGCTGATTGCAAAAACGAACAAGGCAAAGAAACCGCCAATGGCGAAATAGACCGCGGCGAATTCCGGCTGTTCGAAAGTGAGCACCGTGCGTACGACATCGACGAATGTCGGCAAACCACCGGTAAAAAATAAAGCAAAAACAACAATTGATGCACGTGCCCATATCAGAAGCACGACGGCTAGAACTGCAGCGAACAAACCAATGTTGGGCAAATTTGGCCGCCAAGCGGCTAGTGAAGAGGCCAGTTTTGGTGACAAACCCCGTTCGTTCTGCCGACTCAAGTCATACAAACCCAGTGCCAAAAACGGGCCGACGAGGAGAAAGCCGGTGGTCAACCCGGCAAACAAAGCATACGCTTTGGCAAAAACGATCGACATCAGCAGGCCGGCAAAGGCAAAGCACAAGCCGTAGAACAGGCTGGCCCATCCTCCCGATTTGAGATCGCGCCAGCCAGCGCATAACCAGTCAGAAATGACGCCCATGCTGATTGGCTGAATGATCGGAAAACGACTGTCTGAGGCAGATGGATTGTTGTCGTTCATTGGCGAAATTCCCCCTATCGGTTTGCGAAGAACATGAGGAAATGAAACATTACGGAAAGCGACAGCCAACGACTGCGCGACAGATACTACGACTACGCGCAGAATCTTTCAGGTACCTGTGCGTTTCGACAGCGGATAATGCAAAGAGCACTTACCGATCCGTGAGAGTGTGGAACGGATTTCCCACGGTATGGGTGGTTTCGCAACGATGGATGATGAATGTCGATTTGCCGCGCCGATAGTCTCGCTTACAATTCGAGACCTCGGTTTCACTCGCCATTGCGGTGCTCAGACGCTGCCGCCTGAAACCGTCGGTTGACAGGCAAAGCCTCGTTTTCGGCGACGATACCGCGATTCGCTTTTTAATACAGAGGATATGAAAATGGAAGGTCTTCTTTTGCTCTTGGGACGAGTGATTGGTCTGGGAGGCATTTTTCTGTGCCTGTTTGCCGGGGGTAACCGTTTGCTTGGTCACTTCTATTCGGGCGGTTTTCAGATCGCTACCTTGATGCAGGCGGGAGTGGCTCTGGTCGTCGTTGCCTGTTTTCTGCTTTTACTGGCGCTCAGCAGTCGAACGAGACGATAATTTTTTGCGATAGCGGTACGTCCAAACCCGGCGACGAATCTTCAGATTTGTGGCCATTTCCTGAAAAATTGTCTATGCCGAAGACTGTCGGTTTTGTTTCGCTGGGCTGCCCGAAGGCACTGGTTGATTCCGAACAGATCCTGACCAAACTCCGGGCGGAAGGCTACCTGATTTCGTCTTCTTACGAAGGTGCCGATCTGGTGGTCGTCAATACCTGTGGCTTTATCGACGACGCGGTCGATGAGTCGCTGTCGGCAATCGGCGAGGCGCTGGCGGAAAATGGCAAGGTGATCGTCACCGGTTGCCTGGGGGCTCGCGAAGAGGTCGTCCGGCAGGCCCATCCGCAGGTGCTGGCGGTGACTGGTCCGCATGCCAGCGATCAGGTTTTGCAGCATATTCACACGTATTTGCCGCCGACGGACGATCCGTTCGATAGCTTGGTTCCTCCGCAAGGCATCAAGCTTACGCCACAGCATTTTGCCTATCTGAAAATTTCCGAAGGTTGCAACCATTCATGCACCTTCTGCATCATTCCCTCATTGCGTGGCCCCCTGGTCAGTCGTCCGATAGGCGAGGTGCTGCGGGAAGCGAAAACACTGGCGGATGCTGGGGTTCGGGAACTGTTGGTGATCTCGCAAGACACCAGTGCTTACGGGGTCGACGTCAAGTACCGTACCGGTTTTTTCTCCGGCCGGCCGGTACGGACCCGACTGCGCGAGCTTTGCGAAGCGCTGGGCGAACTGGGCATCTGGGTTCGCTTGCATTACGTCTATCCGTATCCGACGGTCGATACCCTGTTGCCGTTGATGGCTGAACGGAAAATCCTGCCGTATCTGGACGTGCCGTTTCAACATGCCAGCCACCGAATCCTCACGGCAATGAAACGTCCGGCGAATGCCGATAACATCCTTGAGCGGATCGCTTCCTGGCGGGCGGTATGCCCGGAGTTGACGTTGCGCAGTACCTTTATCACCGGTTTTCCGGGTGAGACTGAAGCCGAATTCGAGGAATTACTGGCTTTCATCGCCGAGGCCCGGCTGGATCGGGTTGGCTGTTTTGCCTATTCGCCTGTCGATGGCGCCGCGGCCAACGACTTCCCAGGTGCCTTGCCGGTCGAAGTTCGTGAAGAGCGGCAGCGGCGGTTGATGGAACTGCAGGAAGATATTTCAGCTGAATTATTGGCCGCCAAAATCGGCCGTGAAATCGATGTTCTGGTTGACGAGGTCGATGACGAAGGGACAGTGGCCCGTTCGATGGCGGATGCACCGGAAATCGATGGTCTGGTGTTCATCAACGACTATTTCGATGCGGCACCGGGTGACTTTCTGCGGGTCCGTGTGGTCGATGCCGACGAACATGATTTGTACGCCGAAATCGTTTCCTGACCATCCCCACTGCGCTCTGGCGACTGATCCTATTGTTGTTTGAGATCCAGTTGTGTCAGATCGATCTGTTTGCGAGCGCCTCTGAGGCGTAACCAGAATTTGCGTCCCAGGTGTTTGCCCAACAGGATGGTTGGCATTCTCAACCAATGGGATCGTACGTAAAGCAACCAACGGGCCATGGCCGATGATCGGCGCGGGTAGTCGGGATGATCGGGGAGCAAAGCCCGGCGGATCAAACACGTCATCAACGGCTTGATCGGCCAAGGTGGCGCCAATCGGTGGAGTTCTGACGATACGGCCGCCGGAATCGGTGTACCGAACAATTTTTGCATGTGGGTCAGTCCATAGTACAAAGGCCGTTGAAAACCCAATTGACAGGCGCGGGGAATGAGATCCCTCCAGAATCCGGGGTGCTCGGCAAAGTGAGTCAGCAGATCGTGAACATCGAGTAAATCCCGCAGGCGCAACCCCTCGTCGGGATCGCCTTCAAGAAACAAGTGCACCAGGGCGTGCAGCACCATGTCAGCGGGGGCGAGAATCTTCAACCGAGGATCGACGGCCAAGCTGCATGCGTCGGCGAACAATGGATCTGGATCCGAAGTCAGTCGACTGGTCTTGGGCAACAGGCGGTGATGAATGTCGATTTCCGTGCCTCGCTCGCGATGGCGCAAAGGCGGAATTTCATGCATCCACACCCGATAGTAACGGTCGTCGTAAGCGTCGATCTGGGTTCGAAACCAACCGCTTGCGAGCAGACGAGACTCTATTTCGGGGAGCCGGTTTTCCGGTACCAGCAGATCGACATCAGCGAAAATCCGCCCTGCCGCCGGAGGAAGCCCGGCCAGCAAGTAGCCACTACCTTTCAGCAGGATCAAAGATACGTCGATTCCTCGAAGTGCCCAGAGCAGACGATTGACTTCCCACGACACCAGGGTCTTGCGATGCTCGATAACGTTACGCGTCGCCCGCAAATGATTGGCGGCACCTGTCGGGATTTGCCCGAGGTGTCCGCTGCTCGCCAGACTGACTTCGATCCGACCGAGTACCCTGGCACGACGGGCGATCCGCAGCAGCAAATCCCACTCAGCGGTGTTCAAGGTCACCAACTTTTGCGGACTACGCAAGGCGGTTAACAGTAACTGTTGCGCCTGACGGTTTTTCGAAGCCGACTTATTCACTATCAATTGACGATGGTTTGGACGAGTGCGGGCGGGTTGGATTCAGTTGGTCGAGGGCCGCAATCGCCTCGTCGAGATTGGAGTAGATCAATGTAAAGCACTCGCAATCGTGGACCATTTGCGTCACCAGGCGGAACGAAGTCTGGTCCAGGACATCGTAATTGAAAGCGTTCGTGGCAACCAGCAGAAAGGCTTGGCTCTTGACGATCGGTGTCAGGCTCAAGGGCGCATCGGCGATCCAGCGCGGAAAAATCAGCCAGCGTGCCTGGGCGCATTCTTGCGAACGGCGGATGCTCTCTACAGGCGGCTGGACATGCGCCACCGTGCCTTTGCGGGTGCCAAGAAACGAGGGTCCCATCACGGCGTTTGGGCGAAATTGACGGATCACCTCGATGGACTGGTTTTTCAGGGGAATGACTCGCGGTAACGGAAGCAGCCGGCCGTCTTCAGGGCGTACCAGACCGAATTCGTCGGAGAGCAGACGCCAACCGGAGTGGATCAGAGCGGTGCACAAAGTGGATTTGCCGTCGCCGGGTGAGGCGGGGAATAAAATGGCTTGACCATTGCGTTCCACCGCCGCCGCATGAAGCATCAGCAGATGGTGGGCGCGGGTGGCTATGCACCAGTTGATTCCCCATTCAAGGGCTGGAAAAGCGTGATCGACGGCGTAGGGAGCAAAAGGAAAGTGACCGTCGAGGGCAAAACAC
This sequence comes from Accumulibacter sp., assembly GCA_031732795.1. Classification (GTDB taxonomy): domain Bacteria; phylum Pseudomonadota; class Gammaproteobacteria; order Burkholderiales; family Rhodocyclaceae; genus Accumulibacter. The sequence continues at coordinate 43,186 of JAVMKC010000091.1, forward strand.
GCTTGACGCCGCACCCAACGGCGCATACTTGGCGGGCTGGTGATTTGAATATGAAAATCAATTAATTGATTGGGCTGAGGCTGTGGGTACGGCGAATAGAGCGGGTAGGCGACACGGGAAAAGGCCGGCAGGTCGGAGTGAATGCGTAGATTGAATGGCCCGAATTGAATACATAAGCCGACCCCCGACAAGCGTTCTGTAAATTCCCGCTGATCGAGGTCTCCGATGATCATTCAAGAGCAGTCTTGTCGTCTCCGCAGTCGAGCAAGCCGAGTTCTTCGAGTCGAGTTACTGCCAAGTCGAATTCTTCGGATCCCAGATCGTCTGCCATCAAACCGAGGCTTCTTGCCGTCCATTCTTTGACCGAGGCGGTTGGCAGAGAACCGCTTTCGATGCTGGCCAGGATCAAAGCGGAAGTTTCGTTGAAGACATGGGTTTCGGCTGACGAAGGCTGATAGACGAGATACAAATCGTCCCATTTTTGCCAAATCAACGTCTTGGCTGTTGGCAGTAAAACCATTGAATGCTATCGGCCGTATGTCGCTTGTACAGTCAAAACCCGCCAATGTGGCGCAGTGCTCAGGTCAGTATAGCGCCAAATCCGCAGAAGTGACTTATAGCAGCAACCACCAAATAACGACCGGCCGGGATTACAGAGCCTGCCGGCTCTTCAGACTGTTATACGAGAGAGTTGGCTGCCTGCGAGCTGAGAATGGCAACTGTACCGGTATAGGGAGCGCCGGTCGTCGGGTTTTTACAAGTGAATTCGCCGGTTCCCGTGGGAGTCACATTGATTTTCAGGGTTGGTTGGGTAAGAACCTTGGTTTGTCCGCTGGTCGGGTAGCTCGGACAGACAACGGCTTCGGGGGCGCAGATTTCGGTATCAGTGGCGGAGAAATTACCGGAGGTTGGAATTTCGACGATCCTGGCCCCCGTGCAAGAGGCGGCGGCCAGTGCGCCGCTACGCAAAGTCAGCACGACCGGAGCGAATGCTGCCGCGCCACGTACCAGACGACGACGCTTTTGGTCGGTCAACGACGCGCTGGTTGAGCGATCAGTCGATCCGGCTGACTGATCCGATGAGGCAACGGATGATTCAAATTTGTTGTCCATTGTTTTAATAATATTCATCAATTTTCTCCACACGCTCCGGAATGCGCGAAAAACTGCTGTTGGTGATCCAATCCAAATCTCAGTCAGCCCATTCTAGCGCTTGATAGGAGCCCAGCCTGCGAATTTCGTCACATTTGGTGATGAAAACGCGTGCCATACCGATTGTTAGAAAGTCAGTTTATATTAGCAATTGTCGTGCCAGATATGTTGGTGGAAAAATAGTGGTGATAAATCATTTGTGTAAGCAAATTGTCAGTTGATTGCCATAGGCTGACCAGAAATAAGTGTAAAAGATTCCGACACTTCTGTCGAACAGGAGACTAGAACGGAGGAGACCGGCCGAGGGGCGTTGTCAACGCTAGGTAATACGCTTACCTGTCGGAGCCTGTGGCCGGTTAAAGCTTCAACCGTTCGAGCAATTCTGTTTCAAGTTTGATGCGACTGGTCGTGTCGGCCAGATCGCCGCCGCTGATCAGAAATGTGTCCTCGACGCGCTCGCCGAGGGTCGAAATCTTGGCGGTATGCAGGTTGGCACCGTGGCTGGCTATGGTCATGGCGATGGTGTAGAGCAGCCCAGGACGATCGGCAGCATCGATTGATAAAACATAGTGTTGGCCTTTTTCGTCGGTTTCGATGGATACCACCGGTTGAATCGGGAAGTTTTTGACTTGCCGCGATAATCGGCCACTACCCGGAGCTTCAGGAGGAGTTTGTTGTACAAGGCGGTTGGTCAGTTCGTGTTCGATGATGGTGATCATCGAGCGATCACCGCCGCGATCGCTCAGATCGAGCAGATTGAAACTGTCCAACGCATAGCCATGGCGCGTGGTATGGATTTTTGCCTCCACGATCGAATACCCCGCGCGGCTGAAGTAACCCACGACCCGGGCGAATAAATCGCGTTGATCGCAGGTGTAGACCATCACTTCCAAACCGCCGCCTTGCGGGCTGACTCGAGCCTTGACCACCGGTTTTTCGACTTGCGTACGATAGTGCAGGGCGCGGGTGTGCCAGGCAATTTCTTCAGAGGAGTGGCGGAGAAAATAGACTGCGTCGAGTTGTTTCCACAGCCGTTCCTGTACCGCATCGGGCAAGGCGAAGTAGCGCAGCATGCGCAACGCCTGCTGCTGGCGATCTTCGATCAATCCCTGTTTGACCGGGACGACACCGCCGGAAAGCAACGTTCGGCAGGTGCTTCTGAAGAGTTGTTCGAGTAGCTGCCCTTTCCAGGCGTTCCACACTTTTGGGCTGGTCCCGCGAATGTCGGCAACGGTGAATAAATAAAGTGCCGTCAGGTGACGCTCATCGCCTACCAGTTGCGAGAAAGTGCAAATCACGTCGGGATCTGAAATGTCCTGTTTTTGCGCGACCGTCGACATCCGCAGGTGATGGCGAACCAGCCAGACGATCAGTTCGCTGTCTTCGGTGTCGACTCCATGGTCGAAGCAGAATTTCTCGACATCAACAGCCCCCAACTCCGAATGGTCGCCGCCACGACCTTTGGCAATATCGTGGAACAAGGCGGCGATATAGAGCACCCATGGACGCGGGAAATCGGCAATCAACTCACTGCACAGCGGGTGTTCGTGGGTGAAGTCGGCGGCCATGAACCGCCGCAGATTACGCAACACTTGCAGAATGTGCTGATCGACAGTGTAAACATGGAACAGATCGTGTTGCATCTGGCCGACGATCTTGCCGAAGTTGGGCAGATAACGGCCGAGCAACCCGAATTGGTTCATCCGCCGCAATTCGTGGAGAACACCGCGCGGTTGTTGTAAAAGTTCGAGAAAACAGGCCCGATTGGCCGGATTACGTCGAAAATCGTCGTCGATGCGCGTGCGTGTGTGCCACAAGGCGCGCAGGGTCCGGGCGGTCATTCCATGCAACTCTGGATTCTGGGCCATGCGCAGAAAAGCGACGAGCATCAAGTGCGGGTTGCGATTGAAAACCTCTTCATCGACGATATCCAACAAGTCGTTGGCCCTTTGGAAATGCTCATCGATGGGTTGCGGCGGCCACTCGGGAGCGGGAGAAATGGCGGCGCCGAGATTTTGGAGCAGGATGGTGTTGATCTGGGTGATTTCCTTGGCCGTCCGATAATACTTTTGCATGAACAGTTCGCTGGCACGTCGGGACGGCGTTGCCACCAAGCCAAACTGTGTCGCCAAGGCGGTTTGGTAATCGAACAGCAGTCGGTCTTCGCGCCGCCCGGTATGCAGATGCAAACGAGTGCGCAGTTCCTGAAGAAAGACGACACAGCGTGACAGGGTTTCGGTTTCTTCAGGCGTGATCAGGCCGTGCGCGGCTAGTCCGGCCCAACTGCCGTCGAAGCCGGCCGCACGGGCAACCCACAGAATCATGTGCAGGTCGCGCAAACCGCCAGGCGCTTCCTTGCAATTGGGTTCCAAGCTGTAGGGCGACAGTTGAAAACGCAGATGGCGTTCCTCCTGCTCCTTGCGCTTCATCTCGAAAAACGCTGCCGGATCGAGGATTTTTTTGATTGTGGCGTTGAATGTCTCGAACAACGAAACGTTTCCGGCCAGCAATCGCGTTTCCAGCAACGCGGTCTGTACGGTGATGTCATTGTTTGCTGCCTGGCACGATTCGTCGATGGTGCGAACGCTTGGCGCCACTTCCAGACCGATGTCGTAAAACAGCGCCACGGTCTGCTCGAGCCGCGCGGTCAGCGCCGTGTCAGGTGTATCGGGCAACAGGATCAACAGGTCGACGTCGGAAGACGGATACAGCTCGCCACGACCATAGCCGCCGACAGCGAGCAAGGCCAACGATGAGGGAAGTTCCAGGGCCTGCCACAGGTCGCAGAAGACATCGTCGATCAATTGGCAGCGGTCACGGAGCAGACGGGCGGCATCGCCTTCCGCTAAATAACGTTCCTTGATTGCCCCCTGGCCGGTTTTGATTCGTGGTCTCAAGCCGGCGATCAATGACTCACGGTTCAGCGCCGGCTCCATCATGGCTGGACGCTGGTCTGGTTGCCGATCCATCCGGGTTTCGCTGGTGTCGCGTCGGAAGCGGTCAGCACTTCATAACCGGTTTCGGTAACCAGCACCGTGTGCTCCCATTGCGCCGACAGACTGTGGTCTTTGGTAACCACGGTCCAGCCATCGGAGAGTGACTTGATTGCCGCGCGACCAGCGTTGATCATGGGCTCGATGGTGAATATCATGCCGGCCTCGAGGCGGACGCCGGTATGCGGTCGTCCGTAATGAAGAACCTGCGGTTCTTCATGAAAGCGGCTGCCGATTCCGTGACCGCAGAATTCCCGGACCACCGAATAGCCGGATTTTTCGGCATGTTGCTGAATTGCATGGCCGATGTCGCCGAGATGAGCTCCGGCCCGGACCTGGACGATGCCCAGCCAAAGGCACTCGAAAGTGATTTCGCAGAGACGTTTGGCTTGCAGAGAAACCTCGCCGACCTGAAACATGCGGCTACTGTCACCGTGATAGCCGTTCTTGATCACCGTCACATCCAGATTGACGATGTCGCCTTGTTTCAATGGCCGGTCACCAGGGACGCCATGACACACCTGATGGTTGACCGACGCACAAATCGATTTCGGATAGGGCTGATAACCCGGTGGCGCATAATTCAAGGGAGCTGGAATGCTTTGCTGCACGTTGACCATGTAGTCGTGACATAGTCTGTCGAGCTCGCCGGTGGAGATGCCTGCCTTGACGTATGGCGTGATGTAGTCGAGCACTTCAGCTGTCAGACGACCGGCGAGACGCATGGCTTCGATGGCTGACGGGGATTTGATCGGAATGCTCATGCGCTTGATAAGAGACCTGTGGACAAAGAGAAAAGAGAATAAAGGAAGCCCCGGATCAAGGCAATTTTATCGTTCGCATAGAAAATGTGGGTTGCCCTGATGGAGAGAGGGTATTTTCTCGCGATACGGAATTGAAATCGGTCGGTGTTTGATGGTAGCATGCCGAGCTTTTGTTGACTCCAGTCGGCGAAATTTACGCGCATCCTCGTGATGCGCACGACGGGCGGTTTTGCCTGTCGATTACGCACATTCGCCGGTTCAAGGGTGTCTGTCGTGACTGCACGACAGGCTTAGCGTGGCGAATGGTGGTCCAACCCTGATAAAGAAAGTGAATACGTATGTCCACCACAATGCGGCAGATGCTCGAAGCCGGTGTCCATTTCGGCCATCAGACACGTTTCTGGAATCCGAAAATGGCGCCTTATATTTTCGGCGCGCGCAACAAGATTCATATCGTCAATCTCGAAAAAACGCTGACCAAGTACAACGAAGCGATGAACTTCGTTCGGAAATTGTCGGCTAACAAGGGAACGATTCTCTTCGTCGGCACCAAGCGTCAGGCGCGTGAAATCATGGCTGAGGAGGCCGGCAGGTGTGCCTCGCCATTCGTTGAGCAGCGCTGGCTGGGCGGCATGTTGACCAATTTCAAGACGATCAAGCAGTCGATCAAGCGCCTGAAAGAAATGGAAAGCATGTGCGAAGACGGCTCTCTCGACCGTCTCGGCAAAAAAGAAGCGCTGATGATTACTCGCGAGCTTGACAAGATGCATAAGTCGATTGGCGGGATCAAGGATATGGCGGCCCTTCCCGATGCTCTGTTTGTCGTCGATGTCGGCTATCACAAGATCGCCATCACCGAGGCCAACAAGCTTGGCATTCCTGTGGTTGCGGTGGTCGATACCAATCATTCGCCCAATGGCGTTGATTACGTCATTCCAGGTAATGACGACTCTTCGCGGGCGATTCGCCTCTATGCGCGTGGCGTTGCCGATGCGGTTCTTGAGGGCCGCAGCCAGTTCGTCGAGGAAATCCTCGATGCCGTATCCGGAGACGAGTTCATCGAAGAAGAAAGCGGCGACGCCTGAAAGTCGCGCTTCTTGTGAAGTGGATGTGGGTGGCGAGGTCGAATCTTCGACCAGGAGCCGACCTGTCTTGATGATGCGTAAAGAAATGAATTGCAGCCGGGAAATCCGGCAGTTTTAGCAAGTGGAGAAAGAAATGGCGGAAATCACCGCGGGTATGGTCAAAGAACTGCGCGAAAGAACCGACGCGCCGATGATGGAATGCAAGCGTGCTTTGACCGAAGCTTCAGGCGATATGGACAAAGCCGAGGAAATACTCCGGGTCAAACTGGGTTCCAAAGCCAGCAAGGCGGCCAGCCGGATCACTGCCGAAGGAATGGTGGCGATTGCCCGCGCGAACGATGATAAAGTCGGTTCGCTGATCGAAGTGAACTGTGAGACCGACTTCGTCGCCAAAAATGACGAGTTCATCAAGTTGGCCAACGATTGTGCCTCGTTGGTGGTCGATCGGGCACCCGTCGATGTCGCGTCGCTGGCGACTTTGTCTCTGGGCGATGGGACGGTCGAATCGACGCGGACGGCGTTGGTTGGCAAGATCGGCGAGAACATTTCGGTGCGTCGATTCGTTCGCCTGGAGGCACAGGGCCGATTGGCGTCCTACATCCATGGCGGGTCAAAAATTGGCGTACTGGTCGACTACATCGGCGGTGACGAACAACTGGGCAAGGATCTGGCGATGCATATTGCCGCAGCCAAGCCCAAGTCCCTTGATGCGAGTGGTGTCTCGGCGGAACTGATCGATAGCGAGCGGCGCATCGCCATCGAGAAAGCACGCGAGGCCGGCAAGCCGGAGACGATGATCGACAAAATCGCTGATGGCTCGGTGCAGAAGTTTTTGAATGAAGTCACCTTGCTTGGGCAGGTATTCGTCAAAGCGGAAGATGGGAAGCAGACGGTGGCGCAATTGCTCAAAGCCAAGAGTGCTACGGTAGCCGGCTTTGCCCTGTACGTTGTCGGTGAAGGTCTGGCCAAACGTTCGAACGATTTCGCCGCCGAAGTGGCGGCGCAAGCCGCGCAAGCTGCCGCCAAGACGGACCCTGATTCCGCTTCCTGATCGAGATATAACACGCCGAAGGAGTTCGCCCGATGTCTGACCAAACGCCACGATACAAGCGGATTTTGCTCAAGGTCTCCGGCGAAGCGCTGATGGGGGGCGACGCCTACGGTATCAATCGTCAAACGATTACTGAAATCGTTGCCGAGATCAAAACGGTGGTGGACCTGGGGGTGCAGGTCGGCGTGGTGATCGGTGGCGGAAACATCTTCCGCGGCGTCGCTCCCGCGGCGACGGGGATGGATCGCGCTCAAGCCGACTATATCGGCATGATGGCGACCGTGATGAACGGACTGGCGCTTCACGATGCCATGCGCGCCGCAGGAATGACTTCCCGCGTACAGTCGGCACTGAACATCGAACAGGTCGTCGAGCCGTACATTCGTGGTAAAGCGATCCGTTATCTCGAACAAGGGCGGACGGTGATCTTTGCCGCCGGGACAGGCAATCCGTTTTTCACCACGGATACCGCCGCCGCGTTGCGCGGCGCTGAAATCGGCGCTGAAATCGTTCTCAAGGCGACCAAGGTTGATGGTATTTATTCGGAAGACCCGAAAAAAAATCGGCAGGCGGTGCGCTACGATCGGATCAGCTTCGACGAAGCAATCGCCAGGAATCTGGCCGTGATGGACGCCACCGCTTTTGCCTTGTGTCGCGACCAAAAGCTGCCGATCAACGTTTTCTCGATATTCAAGGCTGGCGCTCTCAAGCGTGTCATTCTGGGCGAGCAGGAAGGCACGCTGGTCTATTGCTGACGGAGGTTTGAGATGTCTATCGCAGAAGTCAAGAAAGTCGCTGAACACAAAATGCGCCGCTCGCTTGAGGCGCTGAAAGTCGATCTGGCCAAAGTGCGCACCGGACGGGCGCACGTCGGGTTGCTGGACCACGTGCAGGTTGAATACTACGGTTCGTTGGTGCCGATCAACACCGTGGCCAACGTGACGGTGATCGATGCGCGGGCGCTGGGTGTGCAGCCGTGGGAGAAGAATATGGTTGCCAAGGTCGAGAAAGCGATCCGCGATTCCGACCTCGGCCTGAATCCTGCCGCACAAGGGGAGTTGATCCGCGTACCGATGCCTCCGTTGACCGAAGATCGACGGCGCGAACTGATCAAGGTGGTCAAAGGTGAGGCAGAAGGGGCCAAAGTCGCGGTGCGTAATTTGCGTCGCGACGCCATTGCCACCTTGAAGGAAATGCTCAAGCACAAGGAATGTTCCGAAGATGACGAGCACCGCGCCCAGGATGAAATCCAGAAGATCACCGATCGCTACGTTGCCGAAGTCGACAAGATGCTTGCCCACAAGGAAACGGAATTGATGGCCATTTGACAGCGGCCTGAAATCAACCGCGATGGCGATCTTCGCCAGTTCGACCAAAGATGTCCCGCCGGTCTCAGCGGTGCCGCGGCATGTGGCAATCATCATGGATGGCAATGGCCGGTGGGCCAACAGGCGGCTGATGCCGCGCATCGCTGGTCATCATCGCGGAGTCGACACGGTTCGTGGTGCCGTCAAATTCTGCCTGGAGCGGGGAATCGAGTACCTGACTCTGTTTGCTTTCAGTTCCGAAAACTGGCGCCGCCCGCCAGAAGAAGTGTCGTTGTTGATGCAGTTGTTCATGCGGGTGTTGAAAGAAGAAGTCACCCGTTTGGCACGCAACGGCGTCCGTCTACGGGTGATCGGTGATTTGACGCGATTCGACCCGCAATTGCAGAATCTGATTCACGCGTCCGAGCGGCGGACGGCGGCCAATGGCCGCTTGATTCTCTCTGTTGCCGCTAATTACGGCGGACGCTGGGATATTCTGCAAGCAATGAATCGGATGTTGAAAGAGCATCCCGAAAAAAGCGATGATTGGCACGAAGGGGATCTGACTCCTTATCTGGCCATGAGTTTCGCGCCTGAGCCGGATCTTTTCATTCGTACCGGTGGCGAGCAACGGATCAGTAACTTTCTGCTGTGGCAACTGGCGTATTCCGAACTGTATTTTACGGAAACGCTGTGGCCAGAGTTCGACGCCCGCGCTTTCGATAGCGCTGTGGCTTGGTACCAGCGACGCGAGCGCCGATTCGGGCGAACCAGCGAGCAATTGGTGACGAGCTCCTCCGAGTCCAATAAATGCTGAAAACGCGCGTCATTACCGCGCTGGCCTTGTTTCTGGCTTTTCTCGTCGCGCTGATTTACTTTCCGCCGCTCGGTTGGTTGATGTTTGCTACCGGGGTCATGGCGGTTGCAGCCTGGGAATGGGGCGCGTTGATCCAGTTGCCCGAAAGTGGACGATTGGTCCTGGCGCTGCTGATGGGCATGCTTTGCGCCGCACTCGGCTGGCTGGCGCCCGCCGCAGTCGGCCTTGCCGGGGAAACGACCCCGCAAGCCGCCTGGCTACTCGGACGGTGGTTCTACTGGCCGGCGGCGCTTTTCTGGGGACTCTGCGTGCCGTTGTGGTTGTGGCGACGCTGGCGGTTGCCGGGGCGTTTGGCCGGAGTGCTCATCGGCCTGATGCTGTTATTGCCGGCTTGGCTGGCCTTGATCCAGTTGCGTCAAGCGGGTCCCTACGCATTGTTGGCGATCATGATGATCGTCTGGCTGGCGGATACCGGTGCCTATTTTGCCGGCAGGCGTTGGGGACGGCACAAGTTGGCTCCCAATATCAGCCCAGGTAAAACCTGGGAGGGCGCGATCGGCGGTGCCGTTGCGGTGATCGTTTACGGTTTTGGGTTGTCTTTGCTATATCCCGAGATGCTTGGTATGTCGTCTTGGCGCCTGCTCCTGGTTTTGGTGGTCATCACCGTGGTCAGCGTCATGGGTGATCTTCTCGAATCCTTACTCAAACGCCAGGCAGGTCTCAAAGATAGCAGCAATATTCTGCCGGGCCATGGCGGCGTGCTCGATCGGATCGACAGCCTGACCTCGACTTTGCCGATCGTTGCCTTGTTCTGGTCATTGGCAGTCGATTGATGATTCCCCAGCCACCGGTACAGACGCTGACCATTCTCGGGTCCACCGGCTCGATCGGGGTGAATACGCTGGACGTTGTTCGTCGTCATCGTCATCGCTATCGAGTAGTGGCGCTGTGTGCTCATCGACAAGTCGACAAACTGTTCGCGCAATGTCTTGAGTTTCAACCGGAATATGCCGTGGTCGCCGACGCCGCGCACGCCGAAATACTGTCCCGACGCCTGTCTGGAGCGGGTTGTCCGACCACGGTGGCCTACGGGCCAGACGCTTTGGTGGACATGGCGACACTTGCCGAAGTCGATATGGTCATGGCTGCCATCGTTGGCGCTGCCGGCTTGCCGTCTACCCTGGCCGCTGCCGCCGCTGGAAAAAAGATACTGCTGGCCAACAAGGAAGCGCTGGTGATGGCTGGCGCGGTATTCATGCGCACCGTTCGCGCGCATGGTGCGACATTGCTGCCGATCGACAGCGAACACAACGCCATTTTTCAATCGTTGCCGATCGATTATGCGGCGGACCCGATCGTGAGCGGCGTGGTCGGCTTGTCATTGACTGCCTCGGGGGGGCCATTCCGTACCTGGTCTGCCGCCGATCTCGAAAACGTGACCCCGGAACAAGCCTGTGCCCATCCTAACTGGGTGATGGGCCGGAAGATCTCGGTCGATTCGGCAACGTTGATGAACAAGGGCCTGGAATTGATCGAAGCGCACTGGTTGTTCAATGTCCCCGCCGAAAAAATCGAGGTCGTGCTGCATCCGCAAAGCGTCGTCCATTCGCTGGTTCATTATATCGATGGCTCGGTGATCGCCGAGCTCGGTAACCCGGATATGCGTACGCCAATCGCTCATGCGCTGGCCTATCCCCAGCGGATCACCGCCGGTGTCGAGCCGCTCGATCTGTTCAAGGTCGGTTCGCTAACTTTCGAGCGGCCGGATGCGCATCGCTTTCCCTGCCTTGGCTTGGCTTACCAAGCGTTGGCGCACGGCGGCAGAGCCGCGGCCATTCTCAATGCCAGCAACGAGGTGGCCGTGCAGGCGTTTCTCGACGGTCGGATTCCGTTTCTTTCGATCTCGCGGGTGATTGCCGAAGTGCTCGATCGCCTGCCGAACAGCCCTGATCCCGAATCACTGGCCGACGTTCTCGACGCCGATCGACAAGCACGCGAACGAGCCGAGCGCTTTATTGTTGGGCGGCTCGAAAAATGAACAATTTTCTGTTCTATCTCTGCGCTTTTGCACTGGTTCTCGGGGTGCTGATCGTCTTCCATGAATTTGGCCATTACTTGGTCGCCCGTTGGCTGGGGGTCAAAGTGTTGCGCTTTTCCATCGGTTTTGGACGACCGATCTGGAGTCGCCGTTGGGGGCGTGACGGCACCGAATGGGCGATCGCTGCGTTTCCGCTCGGGGGCTATGTCAAGATGCTCGACGAGCGGGAGGGCAAGGTGTCGCCGGATGAGTTGCCTCGTAGTTTCAACAGGCAATCGGTCTGGCGACGAATGGCGATCGTGGCCGCCGGACCGCTGGCCAACCTATTGCTTGCAATCGTGGTCTATGGATTCCTGTTTTGGAACGGCACGCTGGAGATCAAACCTGTTCTCGGCCCGCCAGCGGCAACCAGCGTGGCTGCTGGTGCCGGTATTCAAAACGGAGAACTCGTTCGCAAGATCGACGACGAATCGATTCAGACCTGGCAGGAAATGCGCTGGTTGATGCTGCGCCGCGCGGCCGATCAGGACGAGATCGTTCTGGAGGTGATCAATCGGCAAAATGAGATCGCCTGGCGACGACTGTCGCTGTCAATGATTCGTGAGACCGGCTGGGAAGGCGATCCACTCGAGAGACTCGGCTTGACGCTTTATCGTCCGAATTTCCCCGCGGTCATTGGTTCCGTAACGGCCAATGGCACCGCGAAAACGGCCGGAATGCAGCCCGCGGACGAGATTCTGGCCATTGACGGCACGCCGATCGATGGTTGGTCCGACGTCGTACGCATTGTCAGGCGTTCCCCAGGAAAAACCCTGCGCTTCGATGTGCTCCGCGGGAACGAACGTCTGGAACTTTCGATTACTCCGTCGATGATCGAGGAACAGGGCAAGAGTGTCGGCCGAATCGGTGCTGGCGTCCGCGATGACCAGCGACTACGTGATGAAATGATGATTCGGGTCAGTTACGACCCGCTGACCGCCATCGGCAAGGGGGTGATCGAAGCCTGGGATAAGTCGTCGTTTACCCTGCGGATGATCGGCAAAATGCTGATTGGCGAAGTGTCGTGGCGCAACATCAGTGGCCCGGTCACGATTGCCGACTACGCGGGTCAGTCAGCAAAACTCGGTATCGATTACTATCTGAAATTTCTGGCTTTGGTCAGCATCAGCCTCGGTGTGCTCAATCTGCTGCCCATCCCGATTCTGGATGGCGGGCATTTGTTGTATTATCTGATCGAAATCATCAAACGCGCACCACTTTCCGAACGAACGATGGAAATTGGCCAGCAGGTCGGTTTGGGATTACTGATCCTGCTGATGGTGTTTGCCTTCTACAACGACCTCAATCGATTGTTTTCCAGCTGAATTGATGAAAAAGACTTTGCTCGCCGGTTTGCTGGCGACCCTTTTTGCCGTGAACGCGGCGGCGATTGAACCGTTTACCGTTCAGGATATTCGGCTGGAAGGCATTCAGCGTGTCGAAGCGGGAACGGCGTTCAGTTATTTGCCAATCAAGGTTGGCGAAACGATGACCGATGAAAAGGCCGCGCAAGCGATAAAAACCTTGTTTGCCACCGGATTTTTCAAAGATGTCCGGATCGAGACCGAAGGCAATGTGGTGATCGTTGCCCTCGAAGAGCGCCCCGCCATTGCCCAGATCGATTTTGTCGGCCTCAAAGAATTTGAAAAAGATCAGCTGATCAAAGGTCTCAAGGATATCGGCGTCGCCATATCGCGGACTTTCGACCGAGCAACGCTCGACAAGGCGGAGCAGGAACTGAAACGGCAGTATCTGGCCCGCGGTCGTTACGCGGTGGCGATTACCACCACCATTACCCCTCTGGACCGAAATCGCGTAGCGATCAATTTCAACATTGATGAAGGCGAAGCGGCAAAGATCAAGCAAATCAACATCGTCGGGGCGAATGCCTTCAGAGAGAAGGATTTGCTCGGGATCATGGAGCAGCGCACCTCGTCCTGGAACAGCTGGTATACCAAGAGCGATCAATATTCCAAACAAAAGCTGACTGCCGATCTGGAAACACTACGTTCGCATTATCTCGATCGTGGTTATCTCGAATTCAATGTCGAATCGACGCAAGTGTCGATCAGTCCTGACAAAAAAGATATTTACATCACGATCAGCATCAACGAAGGCGAACGTTATACCGTTTCTTCAGTGAAGTTGACCGGTGACCTGATACTTTCGGAAGAAGAATTCAAAAAAGCGGTCACCATTCGCGCCGGTGAAGTCTTTTCCCGCGAAAAACTCAACGAAAGCACCAAGACCATCAGCGAAAAGCTGGGCGCACAAGGTTATGCTTTTGCCAACGTCAATGCCGCGCCAGAAATCGACAAGGAAAAACGTCAGGTGGCGTTTACCATTTTCGTCGATCCTGGAAAGCGAGTCTATGTTCGGCGGATCAATATCACCGGTAATTCGAAAACACGCGACGAAGTAATCCGTCAGGAAATGCGGCAGATGGAAGGCGCCTGGTACGACGCCGATCGCGTTGCCGCGTCACGCGAACGAATCGACAAGACCACCTATTTTTCGGAAGTAACCGTTGAAACGCCGCCGGTTCCCGGGACGACCGACCAGGTCGATGTGAATGTCAATGTCGCCGAAAAATCGACCGGCAATATATCCTTGGGAGCGGGTTATTCCAGTTCTGAAAAATTAATTATTTCCGGTTCGATTTCCCAGGCCAATATTTTTGGCAGTGGCAAGTTTCTGGCACTGCAGATGAATACCGGAAAATTGAACCGTACGATCGGCATCAATTACACCAATCCTTACTTTACGGTCGATGGGATCAGTCAGGGATTCGATCTGTATCATCGCAATGTCAATCCAACGACGCTGGGTTACGCGTTCAAATCGCAATCGACCGGCGGAGGGATTCGTTTCGGTTTCCCAATTGGCGAGAAAGAAACGCTGGGTTTCGGTCTGGCCATCGATCAGACCAAAATCAATATCGATCCGGTTACCGCGGCGACCCCGGTCCAATATATCGACTTCCAGAAGGAATTCGGTAAGTCGAATATCACCCTGCCGGCGACGGTATCCTGGTCGAGCGATACCCGGAACAGCGCCATTTATCCGACCACTGGTGGAATGCAACGGCTCGGCCTGGAAGTCGCTTTGCCGGGTTTGGACTTGACGTTTTATCGATTGACTTACCAGAACCAGCGCTTTTTCTCCTTGACCAAGGACGTGGTGCTGATGCTGAGTACCGACCTGGGTTACGCCGCTGGTTATCATGGGCAAGGCCTGCCGTTCTATAAGAATTTTTATGCCGGAGGTATTGGTTCGGTGCGCGGTTACGATACTGCCAGCCTCGGCCCGGTCAATGCGGCTTATCCAGATACGCGTTTGGGCGGCACGCGCAAGGTGATTTTCAACAGCGAATTGTTGTTTCCCTTCCCAGGGGTTGATAAATCGTTCCGCTTCGGGCCGTTCTTTGATGCTGGTAATGTTTATACCGATACATATACCTTCTCCAAAGAAGGATTGCGGATGTCGTATGGTTTGAGCGCCGCCTGGCTTTCTCCGCTTGGTCCGCTGAAGTTCAGCCTGGGCCAGCCGATCAACCAGAAAAGTAACGACAAGTTGCAGAAATTTCAGTTCCAGTTGGGAACGGTTTTTTAATTCAGGAGAGTCAGTTTGAAAAAGACGATGGCCAAGTTGCTGGTTGCAATGATCGCTTCGCTGCCGGTTTCTTATGCATCGGCAGTGGATACCTTGAAAGTCGGGTATGTCAATACACAACGACTGTTCCGTGACGCGCCGGCAGCGGTCAGGGCAGCTAAGAAAATCGAACAGGAGTTTTCCAAGCGTGACCAGGATTTGCAACGTCTGGCGAAACAGTTGCAAAGCTTGCAGGAGACGCTGGAGAAGAACGCATTGACGATGTCCGAATCGGAACGGCGAGGCAAGGAAAAGGATCTCGCCGAATTGTCCAGGGATTTTCAACGCAAACAGCGTGAATTCCGCGAGGATTTGAACTTGCGACAGAATGAGGAAAACGCGGCGATCATCGAAAAGGCCAACAAAGCTATCAAACAGCTGGCCGACAGTGAAAAATATGATCTGATCCTCCAGGACGTCGTCTGGGTCAGCCCGAAACTCGACATCACCGACAAGGTCATCAAAGCCTTGTCTGACGCCAAATAATTGTTGTCTCTCGAAAAGTAGAGAGGCAGTCATGGCGGCAAATTTCCGACTGGACGAAATCGTCGCTCGGCTGGGGGGATCTCTCGAAGGCGACGGCTCGATCGTCGTTTCGCAGGTTGGCAGTCTGCAATCGGCCCAACCGGGACAAATCGCTTTTTTGGCCAATGCCAAATTTCGTTCCCAGTTGGCCGGTACCAAGGCGAGTGCGGTTATCGTCGCTCCGGCATTCGCGGCACAGACCGATTTGCCGCGGATCGTTCATCCCAATGCCTACGCCTATTACGCCAGAGTCACAGCCTTGCTCAATCCGCCACCGCCACCTCGCCTCGGTGTGCAAGCCGGCGCGATCGTGCATTCGACCGTGCCGGCATCGGCCAGCGTCGGCGAGAACGCCGTTATCGGTCGGGAGGTGACCATCGGTGAAAGAGTGATCATTCATCCTGGCTGCGTGATCGGCGATGGGGTGACCATTGATGACGACTCATTGCTCTATCCGCGGGTGGTGGTCTACCACGATTGCGTCATCGGCAAACGGGCGATCATCCACTCGGGGGTAGTCATCGGTGCCGATGGCTTTGGTTTCGCCAAAGAGGGCGACCGCTGGCAGAAAATCCCACAAATCGGACGGGTGGTCATTGGCGACGATGTCGAAATCGGCGCCAACACTACCATTGATCGCGGTGCACTCGACGATACGGTGATCGGGAACTCGGTCAAACTCGATAACCAGATTCAGATCGGTCACAACGTCCATCTCGGTGAACAAACGGCGCTGGCCGGTTGTGTCGGTATCGCTGGCAGCACGCGAATCGGTCGGCGATGCACGATTGGTGGTGCCGGGATGATTTCCGGCCATCTGGAAATCGTAGACGACGTCCATGTTTCCGCGGGCTCGCTGGTGATGCGTAATCTCCGCCAGCCTGGCCAATACACCAGCATTTTTCCACTGGAACCGCATCACGACTGGCTGCATAACGCCGCCCAGATCAAACGGCTGGCGCGACTTGCCGAACGGGTTGCCGAACTGGAGAAAAAACTTGAAATGAAGGAGAAAACGTCTTGAGCAGCATGGATATTCACGCCATTCTCGAACACTTGCCGCATCGTTATCCGTTCTTGCTGGTTGATCGTGTCGTCGAGTTCGAGCTCGGGAAATCCATTCATGCCTATAAGAATGTCACCATCAACGAGCCGTTCTTTTGCGGTCATTTTTCGTATCATCCGGTGATGCCGGGGGTGCTGATTCTCGAAGCGTTGGCCCAAGCGGCAGGCATTCTTTCGTTCAAGACCATGGGCAACAAGCCGGATGACCATTCGGTTTTCTACTTCGTCGGCATCGACAATGCCCGTTTCAAAAAGCCGGTCACCGCTGGCGATCAACTGCATTTGCACATCACCATTCAACGGCAGATTCGCGGCATCTGGAAATTCCATGGGGTTGCGCGGGTCGATGACGCCATGGTCGCCGAGGCGGAATTGATGTGTGCCAAACGCGATGTGGTTTGAGTGGACGTCAATCCCGCTGATGCCGGGCGCAGTGGATTCCTTTACTCCCAATGAGCGGCGGTAGCGATCATGATCCATCCCACGGCGATAATTCATCCGGGAGCACGACTCGGGAACAAGGTTTCGGTCGGACCCTACTCGATCATCGGTGAGTTCGTCGAAATCGGCGACAACACGGTGATCGGCCCGCACGTGGTGATCACCGGGCGGACGCGAATCGGACGGGACAACCGCATTTTCCAATTCTGTTCGCTGGGTGAAGAGCCGCAGGACAAAAAGTATGCCGGTGAGCCGACAGGTCTGGAAATCGGCGATCGCAACACCATCCGCGAATTCTGCACTTTCAACATCGGTACGGCGCAGGATGCCGGGATGACCCGGATTGGCGACGATAACTGGATCATGGCCTACGTGCATATCGCCCATGATTGTCAAGTCGGCAATCGCACGGTATTTGCCAACAACGCGCAGTTGGCCGGACATGTGCACATCGATGATTGGGCCATACTGGGCGGCTATACCGGCGTGCATCAATTCTGCCGGATCGGCATGCATACGATGACCGCCGTTGGCACGGTGGTTCTGCAAGACGTTCCGCCGTTCGTGATGGCGGCCGGCAATACCGCCAGCCCCTTCGGCATCAACGCCGAAGGCTTGAAGCGGCGCGGGTTTTCACCGGAGGCGTTACAGGCGCTGAAGCGTGCCTACCGCACGGTATATAAATCGGGCCTGATGCTCGAGGAAGCACGCGGCAAGCTGCAGGAGCAAGTTCTCGATCATCCCGAAATCCAGCCGTTGCTCGATTTCCTGGCCGTTTCGAAACGCGGCATCATTCGATGACCGTCCGCCCGGTCCGCATCGCCATGGTTGCCGGCGAGGCGTCCGGCGATCTGTTGGCCAGCCAGTTGCTGGCTGCGCTACGCCTTCGCCTGCCGAACGCCGTGTTTTATGGTATCGGTGGTCCGCGAATGAGTGGTCAGGGTTTCGACGCTTGGTATCCCCTCGAAAAACTGGCTGTCAATGGTTACCTCGAAGTTCTCAAACATTACCGGGAAATTGCGGGTATCCGTCGGGCGCTGAAACGACGGCTGTTAGCCGACCCTCCGGATGCGTTCATCGGTGTCGATGCGCCTGATTTCAATCTGGCTTTGGAAAAATCGCTCAAACGGCGCGGTATCCCGACGATTCACTACGTCAGTCCGTCGATCTGGGCGTGGCGCGGCGGGCGGATCAACGACATTGGCGCGTCGGTTTCGCGCATATTGGCGCTTTTTCCTTTCGAAGCGCCGCTTTATCAGCAACGTGGAATTCCGGTGACGTATGTCGGGCATCCGTTGGCCGATCTCTTACCGCTTGAAGACGGCTGCCAGATGGCCCGCAATCTGCTCGGCATTTCGGCTCAGCGACCGGTCTTTGCCTTGTTGCCTGGCAGCCGACAGTCTGAACTCAGATACATGGCCGACACGTACCTTGGCACCGTCCGGCTCATCCATCAGCAGTTGCCAGACGCACAGTTCCTGGTGCCGCTGGTTACCCGCGAAACGCGGACGCTGTTCGAACAAGCCATGCAACGACATGGGGCGAACGATTTGCCCATTCGCCTGCTGTTCGGCCATGCCCACCAGGCGATGATGGCGGCCGACGTGGTACTGGTCGCCAGCGGCACGGCCACTCTCGAAGCCGCGTTACTCAAACGACCGATGGCCATCGTCTATAAGCTGTCACCGACGACGTACCGGCTGATGCGTCGGATGGCTTACCTGCCGTACATTGGTTTGCCGAATGTCTTGGCCGGCAAATTCGTCGTTCCCGAATTCATTCAGGACGACGCGACACCGGAAAATCTGGCGCAAGCCTTGCTCAACCTGTACGCGGACAAACCGGTCTGCGCCCAGATTCGTGCCTTGTTCGACGACATGCACCGTCAATTGCGATGCAATGCCGCCGAACAAGCCGCTGCCGCTGTCCTGGACAGTCTTCCGATTCATTTGCTCGATGTGGTATCCCTCTGAAGGGCGGCTGTGCGGTGTCGACGAAGCCGGGCGCGGACCGCTGGCCGGACCGGTGGTCGCCGCCGCGGTGATTCTCGATCCACAGCAAGCGGTGACCGGACTCGATGATTCCAAAAAACTTTCTCCCCGGCGTCGCGCCGTGCTGGCTGACGAGATCCGCAGCAAAGCATTGGCTTGGGCGATTGCCGAGGCCAGCGTCGAGGAGATCGATCGATTGAATATCCTCCGCGCCAGCTTGCTGGCGATGCAGCGGGCGGTGGCGAAACTGCTCGTCTCAGGCGCGTCCATTCCGGATCGGGTGCTGGTCGACGGCAATCGATGCCCCGCACTGGCGTATCCGGTGGAAGCGATCATCGGCGGCGATGGGAAAGTGGCGGCAATCGCCGCGGCGTCGATTCTCGCCAAAACCGCTCGCGACGCCGAAATGTGCCGGATGCACGCCAGATACCCACAGTATGGCTTCGACCGTCACATGGGTTACCCGACGGCCTTGCACCGACAGGCGCTGATTGAATACGGGCCCTGTCCTGAACATCGGCGCAGTTTCGCGCCGGTTGCCGCGCTGTACAAATCATGAAGTTCCTTACTTCACGGGATAACCCCCATTTCAAAGCGTTGCGCAAACTCGTGCATCGTGGGCAGCAACGACGGCAGAGCGGACTGGCTGTGCTCGACGGCCTGCATTTGGTCGAAAGTTGTTGTCAGCATTGTTCATCACCGAGCGAGGTGATCGTCAGTGAATCCGGTGCTCGGCGAGAGGAAATCGTCGCCTGGTTGGCTGCTGCTGGCCCGTCCATGCGCATCGTCTCACTCACCGACGCGCTGTTCAACGAGTTGTCGGTCGTGGACACGCCGAGCGGCATCATGGCCGTGATCCAGCCACCGACGCCGTCGCCGCTGGACATTGCTGCCGACTGTCTTCTTCTCGACGGCATCCAGGATCCGGGCAATCTTGGTTCGATGCTGCGCAGCGCCGCCGCTGCCGGATTCAGTCAAGTGCTGCTGTCGGATGATTGTGCGCAAGCGTGGTCGCCGAAAACCTTGCGTGCTGCCATGGGCGCCCATTTCGTGCTGTCGATTCACGAAACAGTGGATCTGCCGGCATTCATGGCCCGTTACCGCGGACAAATGCTGGCCACCGCCAGCGCAGCGGCACAAAATTTGTTTGCCGCTGACCTTGGCACTCCGTTGGCGTGGATCTTCGGTAGCGAAGGGCAGGGGATTCGCCCCGCGGTATTGGCCGCGAGCAGTGGCCAGATCCGTATCCCCATGTCTGCAGCGATGGAGTCGCTGAACGTCGCCGCGGCGGCGGCAATTTGCTTGTTCGAAACCTGTCGCCAACGTCAGACAAGCGGGAAAGCCCTGAGCACGGGCATGCAGGCGGCGATTGCCTGAGAGATGGTCAAGATGCCAGGCGCGAGCGAGCGAATGACGAGACCTATCAGATGGAGAGAGGCGAGGAGTGAGCAACGCCGCAGATTGACCACGCCGTAGATTGATTCACAATCGTTGCGGCGCCTCCCGCCGGCCCTGTCCGTCTGGCCGCTCGTGTTCGTGCTTTGATCAACCTTCAGAACCAGGAGATCGACGATGTTCAAATCCATGCTCATTATCGCTACCTTGCTGATGCTCAACGGCACGCTCTCCGCCGTCGAAACCGATCCCCACGCCGCTGACCGCCAATCCTTGCTGCACGTCTTCCGAGAAATCGAAGCCGGGATCAATGATCAGGATGTCGAGCGGATGGTGGCGCAAATGGATCGGCAAGCGACGGTCACCTGGCTCAACGGTGAGGTGTCACGAGGTCACGACGAAATCAGAGCCTATTATCAGCGGATGGTCAAAGGTGATCAGCGGATTCTGAATCGCTACCAGACCCACGCCAAAGTCGCCGCGAGAGCACGTTTTTTCGCCGATGGTCAACTGGCGGTGGCCGACGGCACCATGGAAGACGAATTTTTTCCGGTTTCCCGTGCGCCGTTCCGTCTCAGTTCCAATTGGTCATCGACCTCGGCAAAAATCGACGGGCAGTGGAAAGTGGTCTCGCTGCACCTGTCGTCGAACGTGTTTACCAACTCATTGCTTGCTGAAGCCCAGGAAGCGCTATGGCTTGTCGGCGGCTGCAGCGCCATGGCCGGGTTGGGATTGGGAGTCCTGGCCGGGAGACTCTGGCGACGACGCCAAAGATAGCCTCGCCGTCAGGGGGGTGAAATTACGCCCTCAAGCCAGACGCCACTCAGCCAGCGATGCAATCGCCTGCGGGTTGGCGATGTCGGGAATGAGCCGCAATTCGAGGACGGTTACTCCGGTGAGATCGACACGCAGGTCCTCGAGTTCGACGGTCGATCCCTCCGGACTGAAATTCCATTGCTGCCGGACGATGTCGAGATACGATTCACCGGCGTCGGGTGACCAGCGCAATAGAAATTCCTGTGTGCGTGCGCTCAGGGTTTCGATGAAACGAAGCCGGATTCTGCGCAACACTTGCGGTGACGAGAAACACAGTCGGATCTGCTGTTCGCCCGCCGTACCGGCACGCCAGCCACCTTCTCCTGCAGACAAGGCTGCTTCGATCGGCCAATCGGGATCTTCGGACGAAATTTCCACGTCTACCAGTTGCTCGAGATCGAGCCATCCGACGGAGTCTGTTGGCGTTGGTGAAAGTGGAGGAGGGGTGATCAGTCGCTTACGCATCGCTTTTCTCCTGGCGAAGATCCATTTTCAACGAATGTCATGTGCCGGCCAGTGTAGCCTAACAGATTGAAAAATGTCGCCGACGAGAGGTGAGCGAGCGCTTTCCTTCATCACCCGGCGATTATGAGCCATCGTTGTCGACTTTTCTGCATGGCCAGCTTATCGCGGAGTTATCGCCGTTCCAGCAATACGCCGCTTTCCAAATGCGGAGTACCGGGAAATTGATCGAACACCGCGCAGCGTGCCGGACGGTGCGTATCCGCGAGTTGGGCGATGTTTGCGGCCAGGGTCGAAGGTTGGCAGGAGATGTAGACGATCCGCGGATAGCGGCGTAGCAACTCACAAGTGGCCATATCGAGACCGGCGCGCGGCGGATCGACCAAGACCGTGGCAAAGCGGTAGCTGGTCAAATCGACACCGGCCAAGCGGCGGAAAGGCCGAACACCATTCAGTGCCTGGGTCAATTCCTCCGCTGACAGACGGACCAGGGTGACATTGTCGATGTGGTTGTCAGCCAGATTGGCCAACGCAGCGTGTACCGACGCTTTGCTCACTTCGGTGGCCAGTATCCGCCGGACACGGGTGGCCAGCGGCAGCGTGAAGTTACCGTTGCCACAGTAGAGTTCGAGAAGATCGTCGTCGCGCTGGCCAACGGCGGCACAAGCCCAGTTGAGCATGGCCTGGTTGACCGCACCGTTGGGTTGGGTGAACGCGCCTTCCGGTTGTCGGTAGCGGAAGCCCCGGCCGTGTACGATCATCTCCTCGAACACATGATCGCGGCCGATGACGATTTTCTGCCCGCGCGATCGGCCAATGATGCTGACCTGCAACGCTTCGGCCAGATCGTGGGCGCTTGACAGCCAGGTTTCGTCGAGTCGTCGGTGGTAGCACAGCGTGATCAACGCTTCACCAGTCAGGGTGCTCAGAAACTCGACCTGGAACAGCCCGGCCGACAACGCCGGGTTGGTCTGCCAGGCCTTCCTCAGTTCGGGCATCAAGACGTTGATCCGTTGACTGGCGGCGGGAAAATCGTCCAAGAGAATCGGTGAACGCTTATCGCCCGCGGCGAACATCGCGTAATGCCGCTGTTCTCCTTGCCGCCAAAGACGGAATTCGGCGCGTTGACGATAATGTCGAGCCGGGGAGGGGTGAACTGACGGTTCGGGAGTGCCAAAAGACGCCATCAATTGACGCCACTGAGCCACCTTTTCGGCCAGTTGCGGCGCAGACGCAGGCACTTGCGGCGATGAGTCCGGCATCGACGACCTCGGGCTCAGTGCGTGTAAAAAGCGAACTTGACGACAAACACGCCGGCAATGATCAACATGGCTGGTTTGACCTCGCTGCGGCGTCCGGCGAGCAGATGGATGATCACCCAGGCGATGAAGCCGAAAGCGATGCCATTGGCAATCGAGAAGGTCAGCGGCATGGTCAGTGCAGTGATCGTCACCGGCGCGGCGACGGTGATGTCGCGCCAATCGATTTCGGCGAGTCCGGAAGTCATCAGTACCGCAACGAACAGTAGAGCCGGCGCCGTGGCGAAAGCCGGGACCATGGCGGCCAGGGGAGCAAAGAACAGTGCCAGTAGAAACAGAATGGCGACGACGCAGGCCGTCAACCCGGTGCGTCCGCCGGCGGCTACTCCTGCTGCCGATTCGATGTAACTGGTGGTGGTCGAGGTGCCGAGCAATGATCCGGCGAGTGCGGCGGTGCTGTCGGCGATCAGCGCCCGGCCCATTTTCGGCAGATGGCCGTCGCTGCGCATCAATCCGGCTCGCTTGGCGACGGCGATCAGCGTGCCGGTATTGTCGAACAGATCGACGAACAGAAAAGCAAAGACGATGCTGAGCATGCCGATATCGAGTGCGCCACGAATGTCCAGTTGTAGCCAGGTTGGTGCCAGAGACGGCGGCAGCGACACCAGACCATTGAATGAGACGAGGCCGAGAACAACGGCCAGGGCGGTGATCGTCAAAATGCCGATCATCACTGCGCCGGTGATCCGCCGCGCTTCGAGGACGACGATCAACACGAAACCGAGAATCGCCAGCCGTGCCTGCGGCGATTCGAGATCGCCGAGACCGACCAGCGTGGCGGGATTGGCGACGACCAGCCCGGCTGACTTGAGGGCGATCAAGGCCAGGAACAGGCCGATGCCGGCAGTAATCGCCGAACGCAACGGCAACGGAATGCTGCCGATGATCCATTCGCGGATCCGGAAGATCGAAAGCAGAAAAAACAACGTCGCTGAAACGAAAACCGCACCCAGTGCCACTGGCCAGCGATAGCCCATCTGCGGGACGACGGTAAAGGTGAAGAATGCGTTGAGACCCATGCCAGGAGCGAGGGCGATCGGGTAATTGGCAATCAAACCCATGCACGCCGAGCCGAGCGCAGCCGCCAAGCAGGTCGCGACGAACACCGCGCCCTTGTCCATCCCTGTCTGCCCGAGGATGGCCGGGTTGACGAACAGGATGTAAGCCATGGTCATGAAAGTGGTCAGGCCGGCGAGAATCTCCGTCGGTACATCACTGCCGTGCATCCGCAGTTGGAATAATTTCTCGAGCATCCTAACGCTCCTTGGCGGGGTCTGCGTCGATTCCGTTCGATCGACGATCTGGTTGGCAATTCGTCCGCACCGGTGGTTCGGGCCGCTGATCCTATTTTCGTAAGGGGGCATGATAGCAGTTCGTTACACCCGTCGGTTTGATGACAGAAAGCTTACAAGGGCGCGCTATCGGTCTGGGAACCAGACAATATTCCACTGCTTTAAATGGATACTTCGAAAATTTCTGGTTTTACGGTTTGGTAGTTACAACCCATTGATTTGTTATCCTTCAAAATTTTGTAAGCGTGATTTTCGATTAATAGTGCTGCGCACTGTTTTGGTGCGATTTCTTGATGCGAACTATTAATTCGAAGAAAATCAATCAATCAATCAATCGATTGCCCGATTTATGCGAATCGATTGATCAAATACAATAAATTCGCGATCCCGGGGTGCCGTATCGATAGACTTCTAAACCGTGACTAGGCTCGCACTACAGAGCATCGCAAACTGGTTGGCGGTCAATTGCAGGTGCGCTCTTTAGAGGCAGTGCAACTTTCTTTCTGTAAATATTCCGAGGTGATGTCATCGGGATGAT
>JAVMKC010000092.1:0-67622 GCA_031732795.1 Accumulibacter sp.
CGCAGGAGGGCCAGACCCGCAGCGGCACGCGCATCGACAAGAAGTACCTGCACAAGCTGCTGCGCAACCGCATCTACCTGGGGGAGTTGTCGCACAAAGGGAACTGGTACCCCGGCGCTCACCCGCCGATCATCGACCAGGAGCTTTGGGACAAGGTCCACACGGTGCTGGCCAGGGATGGGCACACCCGGTCGGTGGAAACCAAGATCCGGTCGCGCACCGACGCTTTGCTGCGCGGC
Source organism: Accumulibacter sp. (assembly GCA_031732795.1). Lineage (GTDB taxonomy): Bacteria > Pseudomonadota > Gammaproteobacteria > Burkholderiales > Rhodocyclaceae > Accumulibacter. The sequence continues at coordinate 240 of JAVMKC010000092.1, forward strand.
CTGCTGTACGCCCCCTCGGGCGAACGGATGTACCCGACCTACTCGCGCAAGAACGGGCGCAAGTACCACTACTACGTGTCCAAGTCGGAAAGCCGGTTCGGGGCACCAGGCAAGAGCTACGAGCGCCTGCCTGCGCCGGAGATTGAGGCTGCAGTGGTGGCCTAGATCCGCACGGTGCTGACCAGCCCGGAATCCATCGCAGCGGTGGTGCGCCACATCCAGCGCAACGGCGGTCAGATCGACGAGGCCACCACAGTGATGGCTATGGGACGGCTCAACGACGTGTGGGATCAGTTGTTCCCGGTCGAGCGTCACCGCATCGCCAACCTGATGATCGAGCGCATCGACCTCGTCCACGTCGGCGAGGTGCAGGGCATCAAGGTGAAGTGGCGGGAACTGGGCTGGGACGCCCTGATCGGTGAGTTTGCCCCAAGGGGCATCGGCGCGGAACCGGTGGAGGTCGAAGCCTGATGGACGACACACTGGAAACCTTCGTGCCCCTGACGTTTCGCCGCCGGGGCGCGCGGCGGGTGGCCGCCGACGAGCGCCACGTTCACGATGTGACGCTGCTGGAGGGGGTGGCACGCGGTTTCTACTGGCAGCACCTCGTGGACACCGGTGTGATGAAGAGTGGATCAGACATTGCCCGGGCCGAAGGACTGGACCCCTCGGTGCCCAACGAGCTGATGCGCCTGACCCTGCTCGCGCCTGACATCCTCGAACTGCTGATGGCCGGGCGGCAGCCGCGCCGGATGAACCTGATCTGGTTCCAGCGCAACCCGCTGCCGGTGGATTGGGAGGCGCAACGCCAGATCGTGAAGCGCTTTGAGGAGGACGCATGAGCAAGAAGCACCGGGGCCGGTTCAAGGGTGATCCGGTCACCTATCAACTGCCGAACCCGGCAGGCGGCGTGCAACCGGAAACCTTCGTGCCCTGGACGCTGGTGAAGCGGGGGCTGAAGAAGCAGGTCATCACGCCCTTGGACGCGCCGCAGGAATTTCTGTCCGAGGCCACCCGGGAGCGGGAAGCCCGGTCGGCCGCGCAGGACACCGCGTTGATGCGGGCGCTCGGACTGGCGCACCACTGGCAACGCCTTCTGGATGAGCAGCGGGCGGCATCAGTAGCCGAGATCGCCGAGGCCGAAGGCATGGACGTGACACAGGTGCGCCGGGTCATGCGGCTGACGCTCCTGGCCCCGGAGGTCGTGGAACGGCTGGTGGGCTCGCCCGATGCCGTGCTGGAAAAGGTGATGCGCAGACCTTGGCCAAACGGCTGGGGCGACCAGATGCGCGTGCTCGCGCCACCCGGGTGAGCGCGTCGCACCCAGCGCCAGCTTGCCGCCTGCGGGCGGTTTTTTTGTGGCCTCTCGACACTCGGTCGCCACCGCTACAGGAGTTGCCAACCACAACCGACCGCCTCTAAACCCGCGCCAGCAAAGGAAATGGCCTCGAGAACGCTCGCGTGGCCACCAGAGAAAACGGAGAACAGAGAGGCGTCGGTGGGAGCAAAAACGCCGCCTTCGCAGGGGCGGCCCTCGCGAGGCCAGGCCCGGAAACCGCGCCAAAACTGGGGGAACGGGCAAAAAAAATCCCAACCGATGAGGGTTGGGATTTTGGGTATTGGTGGTGATGGGTGGAATTGAACCACCGACCTATGGGTTATGAATCCATCGCTCTAACCGACTGAGCTACATCACCAACAAGATTAGCGATTCTAAACGGTCACATCGGGAATGGTCAACGTGGGGAAAGGGAAAGTCCTTACCATCCATGAACTTCTTGGTATCCAGGAGCCATCCTGGCTGCTTAATCCTGGAAATCTGACATCCTTTTCATTTCGATCAGGCCAGCCCTTGACTGGCCAGATATTCCTCATAATTGCCGAGGTAGTTGACCACGCTGCCGTCCAGGCGGATTTCGAGGATACGCGTCGCCAGCGACGAAACGAATTCGCGGTCATGCGAAACGAAGATCAGCGTTCCTTTGAATTTCTCGAGCGCGGTGTTCAGCGATTCGATCGATTCCATGTCCAGGTGGTTGGTCGGTTCGTCGAGCACCAGTACGTTCGACTTCGTCAGCATCAGCCGGCCGAAGATCATCCGTCCCTGCTCGCCGCCGGAGATCACTTTCACGGCTTTCGACACTTCGTTGCCTGAAAAAAGCAGGCGTCCGAGCGTGCCGCGAATCAAGGTCGCCAGGTCGTCACCTTCGCCAGCGTGGTTGCGGGCGTAACCGGAGATCCACTCGGTCAGGCTGAGGTTGCTGTTGAATTCGCTGGCGTGGTCCTGCGCGTAATAGCCGGGACGCGCTTTCTCGGCCCATTTGATGGTGCCGTGCAGCGGTGGCAGTTCGCCCATCAGTAGCTTGAGCAAGGTGGATTTGCCGACACCGTTCTCGCCAATGATCGCCAGCCGCTCGCCGCCGTTGAGCGTCAGCGTCAAGTCATTGATCACTCGGCGGGAACTGCCTGGGTAGGCAAAGCTCAGACGATCGATTTCGACCGCTTGACGGTGCAGCTTTTCCTTGTCGTCGAACTCGAAGCGGATCCAGGGGTATTGTCGTGAAGACGGCTTGACGTCTTCGGGTTTGAGCTTGTCGATCAGTTTGAGCCGCGAAGTGGCTTGCTTGGCCTTCGAGGCGTTGGCCGAGAAGCGGCGCACGAAACTCTGCAGTTCGGCGATGCGCTCCTTGGCTTTGGCATTGGCGCTTTGCTGACGCTCGCGCGCCTGCGCCGAGGCTTCCATGAAATCGTCGTAATTGCCGGGATAGACGGTGATCTTGCCGTAGTCCAGGTCGGCCATGTGCGTGCACACCTGGTTCAGAAAGTGACGATCGTGAGAAATGATCACCATCGTGCTGTTGCGGTCGTTGATCACGTTTTCCAGCCAGCGAATGGTGGAAATGTCGAGGTTGTTGGTCGGCTCGTCGAGCAGCAGGATATCGGGATCGGCGAACAGCGCCTGGATCAGCAGCACCCGCAGTTTCCAACCCGGCGCGACGTCGCGCATCGGTCCGTAATGCTGCTCGGCGGGAATGCCGACACCGAGCAGCAATTCGCCGGCGCGCGCTTCGGCGGTATAGCCGCCGTATTCGGCGTAACGCGCTTCGAGTTCGGCGGCGTGCAGATAATCCTCTTCACTGGCTTCGAGGTTGGCATAGATCGCGTCTTTTTCGACCATGCACGCCCACATTTCTTCATGGCCCATCATCACCACGTCGATCACCCGCTGATCTTCGTACGCGAACTGGTCCTGCCGCAGGTAAGCCATTCGTTCGTGCGCATCCTTGGCTACATTGCCGGCGGTCGGTTCGAGTTCGCCGGCGAGAATCTTCATGAATGTCGATTTGCCGGAACCGTTGGCGCCGATCAGGCCGTAACGATAGCCTTCGCCGAATTTCAAGGAAACGTTTTCGAAAAGGGGTTTGGCCCCGAACTGGATGGTGATGTTATTGGCGACAAGCACAAAGAAACCTCGTAAAAATCATTGATTTGCTTAAGCCTCTCATTGTACTCCAGAGTGCCGCGACAACGCTGGACGGTTTCGAAATCGAAGCGTAACGGCTTGATGCAACGGCTAACACAAGCGCAAGACCTCGATTGGGCACTTTCGGAGGCGTCACCTGCGGGGCGAGTTCACGGATCTGAAGATAACCCGTTTATTCGTTTCCGCGCTCCTGCCATCTTCCAGCTCCGCGTTCGCCGCTGGATTGCCCCATCGACTCTTGCATTCAGACCGTCACCAGCCGGTTATTGACCATCGACAGCCGCTCGCTGAGTACGGACAGAAATGCCTGGTAAAAATGCATTCGACAGGCTTCGGACGTGGTTTTGAAATCGGTGGCGGGAATTTTGAGCAGGCGGCTGTCGGTCAACGTCACGATGTCCGCCCCTCGCTTCGGTGAGGATTTGCCAATCACCGCCATTTCGCCGAAGCATTCGCCGGGGGTCAGAATATCGAGCATCAAGCCATTCTTCAGAACTTTCAATTCGCCGGCAACGAGAAAATAGAAGCTGTCGCCGGCTTGGCCATCCTCGATGATCGTCGTCCCGGCGGGTGTCGTGCCCCATTCCGAGATACGGACGACCTCCCAGATTTCGGCATCCGAAAAATCTTCGAAGAAAGGGAAGGAACGCAAGGTGTCGAATTTTTCGAAATCGGTGATCTGGCTGACGGGGAGGACGGAACGCCGGTCGCTGAAAGCTTTCGCCAGATCGCTGCCGAATTCGCGCCAGTTGCGATAGCGTTTGTTGAGTTTCTTCTGCATCGCGCGCAGGACGATGGCGTCGAGTGACGGCGGGATGTCGCTCCGCCAGTATGAGGGCTTGCGCGGCTCGGAGTTGATGATCTGGTAGATCATGTCGTAGCTGTTGCGACCCTGGAAAGGCAACTGGCCAGTGAGCAATTGATACATCACCACGCCGAGCGAATAGATGTCGGTGCGGTGATCGAGATGGAGTTCCTTGACCTGCTGCGGTGACATGTACGCCGGTGAGCCGACACCGGTGACCAGCGTGCGGTCCGGCGAGCCGATGATCGCGGTGCCGAAATCGGAAATCTTGATGTCGCCGACCTTCGGATCCGGTCCGACCAGCAGGATGTTGGCTGGTTTGATGTCGCGGTGGATGATGTCGGACTGCACCGCGAAATTTAGCGCACGCGTGCATTTGAAGATGATTTCGACCACTCGCTCGATCGGCAGCAGTTTGTCAGCCGTACAGTGATTTTCGAGCGTGCCGCCGGCGACATGCTCCATGACGACGTAGCATAGATGCTCTTCGACGACGGCATCGTAGGTCTGGACGATGTGCGGATGCAGCAACTTGCCAACCAGCGCCGCTTCGTTGAGGAAAAGGTGCTTGTACAGTTGCCCGCGATTCTGGTCGCGCAGAATGCCGGGAAAGGCGACCTTGATCGCCACTTTGCGCTGGGTGAAGGGATCGATGCCGAGATAAACGGTCGATGTCGCGCCGTGGCCGATTTCGTTGATCAGCTCATATTTGCCGACTTTTTCCATCCGGCGAGTCGGGCGGCAAACCGCTAACGCTGACGCGCGCGCGCAACCGCCGCCAGCACCTGCGTCGGAGCCGTGCCGCCGAAATGCGCGCGCGCGGCCAGCGAACCGTCAATGGTCAATACGTTGGCGACATCGGCGTCGATCAGCGGTGAAAATTGCTGCAATTCAGCCAACGGCAGTTGTGCCAGATCGAGCCGCAAGTCTTCGGCCCGGCGGACCGCCAAGCCGACCACTTCGTGAGCGTCACGGAAAGGCAGGCCTTTGCGAGTCAGATAATCAGCCAGATCGGTGGCGGTGGCGAAACCTTGCTGCAACGCCGTCCGCATCCGCTCCGGGTTGACGCTGATGCCAGGAATCATTTCGACGAAAATCCGCAAGGTGTCGCTGACCGTATCGACGGTGTCGAACAGAGGCTCCTTGTCTTCCTGGTTGTCCTTGTTGTACGCCAACGGCTGGGCTTTCATCAACGTCAGCAAACCCAGCAGGTGGCCATAGACCCGACCGGTCTTGCCGCGGGCCAGTTCGGGAACATCGGGATTCTTCTTCTGCGGCATGATCGAGCTGCCGGTGCAGAAACGGTCGGCAATGCGGATGAAGCCGAAGCAGGGGTTCATCCACAGCACCAGTTCCTCGGAAAAACGCGACAGATGCATCATCACCAGCGCGCTGGCGGAACAGAATTCGATGGCGAAATCGCGGTCGGACACCGCATCCAGCGAATTCTCGCAGACTGCTTCGAAACCGAGCGTTTGCGCCACCCAGTGGCGGTCGATCGGGTAAGTGGTGCCGGCCAGGGCGGCGGCGCCGAGCGGCAAGCGGTTGGTGCGGCGGCGGCAGTCGGTGTAACGCTCCGCATCGCGGCGGATCATTTCATGGTAGGCCAGCAGGTGATGACCAAAAGTGACCGGCTGCGCCACTTGCAGGTGCGTGAAACCGGGCAAGGGCGTTGCCGCTTCCTTTTCGGCCAGATCGAGCAGGCGGTGCTGGAAAGTCTCCAGCAGTCCGAGCAGGTCGTCGATGGCGTCGCGCAGATACAGCCGAATATCGGTGGCCACTTGATCGTTACGCGAGCGACCGGTGTGCAGGCGCTTGCCGGCGTCGCCGATCAACGCGGTCAATCGCTTTTCGATGTTCAGATGCACGTCTTCGAGGTCGAGCGACCAGACGAATTGACCGGATTCGATTTCCGACGCCACCTGCGCCATGCCGCGTTCGATGGCCGTCAGGTCGTCGCCGCTGATGATCCCCTGCCTGGCGAGCATGGCCGCGTGCGCCAGCGAGGCGCGGATATCCTGTCGCCACATCCGCTGGTCAAATGCCACTGAAGCCGTGTAACGTTTGACCAATTCCGTCATCGGCTCGGCAAAACGGCCGGCCCAAGTGTATTGCGGGGAATCCGATTGGCTCATGAATAGGCAGGTTCCTGGGCTAGAATCATTCGTAGAACCTTCAACAAAATCCGGCTCCGTCTGGAAACCTCCCCTTCAGGGGGATAATAGTCCGGTTTGAGAGGGATGACCTCTCCCGAGTTTTTCGTCCAGTTACGGGCGTGGATTGAAACATCAGGCGCCACTTCGAGTGACGACAAGTATAAAACAAAACCTCGCGGCCCAGCCGCTGCCGGATTTCCGCAACTTCGGCGTCGTCTTGCGCACCCTGGTCGGCGTCAATCTGCTGACACTCGTCGCGGCGCTGGTGCAAAGCGACGAAGTCGGCCGGAGCATGCAGCGCTATCTCGATCTGGCGCTGTGGGTGCAGCCGCTGTTGCTGTTCAATCTGGCGCTGCTGGCGCTGCTGAGCAAGATGCTGGCTCGCGTTCCCTTGTGGCTGGCACAGGCATTGATCGTATTGCAGTGCGGTCTTTCGGCGGCGATGCTCTATGATTTCTGGCGCTTCCTGCAGTTTGTCGATGGCGGCGGACAACGGCTGCTGCGCGCTGGCGTGCTGGGTGCGTTGGCCGCGTACGCGATGCTGATTTATTTCGCCTGGCGGGCACAAGCGTTGTCGCCGGCACTGGTGGAAGCGCGTCTGCAAGCGCTGACGGCCCGCATCCGGCCGCATTTTCTGTTCAACAGTCTGAATGCGGTGCTGTCGTTGATCCGCAGCGAACCCAAGCGTGCCGAGGAAGCGCTCGAGGAACTGGCCGACCTGTTCCGCGCCCTGATGCGCGACCATCGCGAGTTGGTGAGCCTGGCCGATGAAATGGCGTTGTGCCGTCAATACCTCGATCTGGAAAAGCTGCGTCTGGCTGAGCGCCTGCACATCGATTGGCAGATTACCGATGATCTGCCGGGCGAATTGAAAGTACCGCCGCTCCTGGTGCAGCCCTTGCTCGAAAACGCCATTTACCACGGCATCGAACCGGCCGGCGAACCCGGCACGGTCCGGATCCGCATGACCCGCAAAAGCGATCGACTGCATGTCGAACTGACCAATCCCTGCCACGGCGGCAGCCAGATGAGTCGTGGCAACCGGATGGCGCTCGACAATATCCGCGAACGGCTCGCCTTGCACTACGACCTCGAGGCAAGCCTGGAAACCGGCGAGACGACGCGAGGCGACGGCACGCGTGAATACCGGGTCCATATCGCGCTGCCTTGCCGCAGCCGATGATCATGTCCAGCGGATCATCTGCTCAGCCGCCGCCCGAGCCGTTCACGCTGGTGATCGTAGACGACGAAGCGCCGGCCCGCGCCCGCTTGCGCGACTTGCTGGCCGATATCCATGCCGAGCTTCCGCACCGGATCGTCGGCGAAGCCGATAGCGGTTTGCACGCCTTGGAGGTGATCACCAGCCAGCCGGTCGACGTCGCGCTGGTCGACATCCGCATGCCGGTGATGGACGGCCTGGAACTGGCGCAGCATCTGTCCCGCTGCCAGCCGGCCCCAGCGGTGATTTTCGTCACCGCCTACGATGCCTATGCGGTACAGGCGTTCGAACTCAACGCCATCGACTATCTGCTGAAGCCGGTACGCGCAACGCGTCTGCAAGCGGCCTTGCAGAAGGCGATGCTACGGCGAAGTCCGCCGAGCGGCGAGCAACTGGCCCTTTTGCGACAGGCCGCCCGTACCCACCTGTCCTGCCACGAGCGTGGCCGCGTGCTGTTGATCGCGGTCAGCGAGATCATCTATTTGAAGGCGGACCGAAAATACGTTACCGCGCGCACCCGGGAGCGTGAATTTTTAATCGACGATTCGCTGGCTCAACTCGAAGAGGAATTCGCCGACCGCTTCATCCGTCTGCATCGCAGCGTGCTGGTGGCCAAAGACGCGATCATCGGCTTCGAACGCAGCCATCTCGACGACAACGAGGCGCAGTGGCAGGCGATTTTGCACAATATTCCCGACCGTCTGCCGGTCAGCCGGCGGCAATGGTCGCTGGTCAGAGGTTATGCCCGCCGGTCGGGAAGTTGACCGGCCATCGTTTCTGAGGAGGTGAGGGACGATGAGACATGGCGGCGGCTGACTTTCAGCCACGATTTGTGCGCATTCAGCAATACCAGACTATGCGCCACATAATCGTTCGACGAAATCTCGTCGGCGGCGTAGCGTTGCAACAATGCCAGCCAGCGTGAGTGAATCGCGCAGGGCTTGCCTGCGGTACGGGAAGCCAGCGGGCAATCGGCGCAACGGCTGTGGGTCAGCGTGGCCACCGCCGCCTGCTTCTGCCATTGCTGGCGATAATTCCGGGCGTTGGTCTCGATCCATTGGATGGCGCGCTGCTCGTGCTCTTCGACGGGGAATTGATTGACGTACGCCTGGATCGTGGCGATCTGACGACAGAAAAACTCGCTGTCGGTGTATCCGGATTCGGCCGGGGGAGTGCCGACGAAACGGGTGATCAGCGCCAAGGTGGGATCATCGACGATGTACATGCGTCTCTTTCCTGCAAACAACGGACCTCGCTAAAATACCACGATTGCTGCGCTGCAGCAATCGTTTTTCCTTTGCGTTTTCCTTTGCGTGCGTATCCACTCGGATTGGCTAGGGCTCTGTTGTTATCTGCTGGGAAGCGGTGAACGTCTGTGCCAAATGTCAGCGAGCAGATCTGCCGACGCGAGGATCGGCGAATGGACCACCGAAATTCATTCCTCTGGAAATTCCAGCGCCAACTGGCCTTGTCGCGAGGCGACCGGCGCCGACGAAGAGCGGATGGCGCTCAGCGTACCAACGCGCACGCCGAGCAAGCGCAAGCGCCGATCGATGGTGATGCGTCGCAGGCACTCGCCGGCGGCACGGCGGATGGCTGGCGCCTCGCCGATCGCCGTCGGCAGGGTCAGGTCACGCGTCACGGTTTCGAAGTCCGCGAAGCGCAATTTGATACCGATCGTCCGGCCGAGATAGCCCTTGTGGCGCAGATCGTCGGCGACCCGCTCACAAAGCTCCGAAAAAATCTCGCGGAGCACCTGGCGATCGCTGCGGACATCCAGATCACGCTCGAACGTCGTTTCCCGGCTGATCGATTTCGGTTCGTGAGTGGTGACCAGCGGTCGATCGTCCAGGCCGTGCGCGGCGTCGTGCAGCCAGCTGCCAGAGCCTTCACCGAATCGATGTTGCAATAAACGCCGTTCGGTGCGCGCCAGATCGCCAATGGTCTGGATACCCATCGTCTGCAGTCGTTCGCCGGCTTTCGGTCCGATGCCATTGATCTTGCGCACCGGCAGCGGCCAGATTCGCGAAGCGAGTTCATCGTCGGCGAGAATCGTCAAACCGTCCGGCTTGTCGAGGTCGGAACACAGCTTGGCCAACAGCTTGTTGGCGGCGATGCCGATCGAACACGACAGACCGGTGGCCTGGCGTACCGCATCCTTCAACGACTGCGCCAGCGGCCGGCTTTGTTCAGTGAATTCAGTGAGATCGAGATAGATTTCATCGATGCCACGGTCCTCGATCACCGGCACGATCTCCGCAACTGCCGCCTTGAACAGCCGTGAATAGTGGCGATAGGCCGCGAAGTCCGCCGGCAACAAAATCACTTCCGGAGCCAGCCGCGCCGCTTTCATGATCCCCATGCCGGAAAAGACGCCCAGCGCCCGCGCTTCATAGGTCGCGGTGGTCAACACGCCGCGGCCGACATAGTCGCGCAACCGCGCCCAGCGCGGCGTGCCGTCGGCCGATGATCCTTCAGAGCCAACCCGGCTGCCGCCGATCGCCACCGCCTGCCCGCGGAGTTGTGGATAGCGCAATAATTCGACGGATGCAAAAAACGCATCCATGTCCAGGTGCGCGATACGCCGGGGTGGCATGCGGTCAGTCCAACAACGACTTGCGGTCCGATCAGTAAAGCAGGAATCGGCGACGCGCTTCCAGCCACAGCCTTTCGTCGGCCCGGGCCAGCGCATCGAGATCCTCCGGTACCGCCTGCGGATCGTCTACCCATTCGCGGAGCAGCGGCGAACCGTTGATCAGATCGATCGCCAGACGGTCGAACTCATATTCGTAGGCAAAATCCCGCCACAAGGGATACTCCGGCTGCAGTTCCCGCAACGCTTTGAACGCCAGACAGATCAGTCGCCAAGGGCGGAAGTTCGTCGGCTGGTAGCCCGGATGGTCGACATGGATTTGCAGCCCCTGGCACAGCGTGCCGGCGTGTTTATGGAAGGTCGGATCGAACCAGCACTCGCGCAGATGACCGCCCGACAACCATTCCGGCGCCAGGGCGACCATCCGGGCGAGCAGTTGCCGCGCATCGATATCCGGTGCGCCGAAAAGCTCCAGCGGTCGCGTCGTGCCGCGTCCTTCCGACAAGGTCGTTCCTTCGAGCAGCACGCTGCCGGCGTAGCAGCGCGCCATCGACAGATTCGCCGCGTTTGGACTGGGGTTGACCCAACTCCGTTGCTCGAGCGGCCAGCCGAAGCCCGGCGCGGCGTCCGGCTGCCAGCCGCGCATCGTGATCACTTTGCACGTCACGTCCAGACGCAAAACGTCGACGAACCAGTGCGCCAACTCGCCAAGCGTCAACCCGTGACGCATCGGCAACGCGCCGGCGCCGACGAAACTCTCCCAGCCCGAACGCAGCAGCAGGCCCTCCACCGGCCGGCCAGCCGGGTTCGGACGGTCGAGAACCCAAACCTCCTTGCCGTGTTCGGCGGCGGCCTCGAGGACATAACGCAGCGTGGTGATGAAGGTGTAAATCCGGCATCCCAGATCCTGCAGGTCGATCAGCAGCACATCGAAGGTGTCCATCATCGCCGGCGTCGGCCGGCGTACTTCGCCATAAAGACTGAACACCGGGATGCCGTGTCGCGGATCGAAAAAATCCGGCGACTCGATCATATTGTCCTGTTTATCGCCGCGTAAACCGTGCTGCGGGCCGAAAGCGGCGGTGATTTTCAAATCCGGCAGCGCCGCCAGCGCGTCCAGGGCATGCGTCAGATCAGCGGTAACCGACGCCGGATGCGCCAATAACGCCAGGCGTCGGCTGCGCAAGGGCCGACGCAAAGCCTCGTCGTCGAGCAGGCGATCGAGACCAAAATCGATGACCGACATTCAGCAATCCTCAAGTGGTGACGGGCGATAGTTCCAGGAGTCTATCGGACTTGAGCAATCGTCGCGGTCGGCAGGGGAACGCAAGGACAGTTTTGCCGATTTCGAGGCATATGACGGACCCATGCACGGGAAATCGGGAAAAATGGGCCGTTTCCCAACAGCGCAATCGATCAGTCTCAAGGCCGACAGGCTCCCAGGACGAATCCGTCGCGGTGATGAAAATCAGGACGCGCCGCGGGATGGCGCAGCGCCCAGTAACTGTGTCGGCCGTCGAGCACATCGGCCGCCTCGACCACCGCCGCGAGCCCGATCTGCAGCGGGCCACCGCTCGGCAACGCGGCACCGGCAATGAGCGCCGTCAATTCGAGCCGCCCGGCGGAGCACTCGCTGACGATCGTCGGCGGAGCCAGATGCTCGAAGAGCGCCGTCGACGGGTCTCGCTGCCGATACGCCGTGAACGCGTAAGCCGCCCATTCTCCCGACGGCGAAAAATTGAACTCGCGGTACGCCGCTTCGCCGGCCACACCGACGAAAAGTTCGAAGCAGGTCGTTTCCCACAAGCCATCGGCGGGAGCCGGTGTTCGAGGCTCCGGAATGCGCAGCCGGACGATGTCGCCGCGCAGCCGGAAAGCGACCGCCAGATCAGCGTCGGCGGTAAACCACGCTTGCGCATCCAGCGAACGCACCATCGGCGCCGCAGTGGCCGGATGGGCTTGCAAGGTCAACGGAAGATCGGACGGGCACATGGACAGGTCGCAAGGTGACGAATGCGGGCCATTTTATCGCCACCGACCGACGACACGGCGGAAAAGGTCGTTCAGCCGCCCGCTTTGCCAAGCCTCCCAGCTGAAGAAAAAATGCGCCAGTCGGGAACGGTCATTGGCAACACATTATTTGGCCGACTGTCCCCGACCGTCCGGCAACCGCGTCCGTCCGGTCAGGCCGTCCCATCAAAAGCTGTAACGCAACTCCGTATACACGCGGTCACTGCGATCGTAGCGACCGAAAAAGCCGAGCGGCGGGCCGTGAAAAATGTCGGCACCGACGGCGAAGCGCCAGTTTTTCTCGAAATTCCAGGTCATACGGGGACGGAGCAGCCAATCGCTGCGGTTGAGACTGGCGATGTACAGCACCTGTGCCTCGACCTTGTCGCCGAATTTGCGATTGGCCAGCAGGCTGTAACCATTTTCATTCTTGTCCTGGATGATGTCCGGGCTGTGGTTGAAAAAATGGCTTTGAAAGAATTGGACGTTGAAACGGGTGTCGGCAATTTCGGTGTAATCCAGGCCGACCGCCCAGTTGAGCGTTTTCTGTGCCACGACGCCGTCGACATCGTTGGGATCCTTGACCTGATAGTTCATCCCGTCGGTATAGACCGCCTCGGCTTTCAGGACCACCGGGCCGAGATCCTTGCCCAAGGTCATGCCGTATTGCGTGATCCGGTCGTGCCGGGCCTGGAAGATGGCTGTTGGTTGCGGGGAGGAGACGATTTCCCGGTAGAAGGTCGGTGCGACGCTCAGACTGTGGTAGGCGAAAGCCGCGACATCCCAGCCGTTTTTGAGCAGCGACAGCCGCAGTCCGTAGTTGCTGTTCGACAAGCGCCGTGAGGGTCGTTGTTCGTTGCGATAGACGGTAGCCACCCCCGCCGGAACGGGCAGGGTGTAGTTGAAGAATTCAGCGCCGGGCTTACCGATTTCGTCGTAGCTGGCCACCGGAATCCACAGCAGTTCGGCGTGGAAATCGTCCTTGAAATATTCAGCGCGCGCGGCCCATTGTGGAATGCGCAGGATTTCGAACTCGGGCAGCAAGAATTGGCGCATGTCCCGTGCCGAAACGACGTCGGCAAACAACAGGCCGACCATTTCGCCCCAGATCACGTGTTGACGACCGAGGCGAAAATCCCAGTCGCCGGCGCCGATATCGAGGTAATTCTCCCGCAACATCAGGTTGAAGCGCTGGTTGTCGGCCACGGCGGACGGGTAATGATCGGTCAGACTGTAGGTGGCGTCGAAGTCGGCGCGTGCGCCGAGTTTCCATTTGACACCGCTGCCGAGATCGCCTTGCGCGCTGAGATCGGTGCGGAACATCATTTCGGACCAATGGCTGGGCCGGGGAAGGGTGTACGCCATCACATTCTCGGCAAACCCCTTGATGCCGCTGAATTTTCCGCTGTCGGTCGCCGCTGTCGTGGCCGGCTTGGCGGGTGCCGCCGCCGGCTGGTCGTCGAGAAAAAGCGACTCCTTCTTGCCCGGCGCAGGCGTGGCGGGAGCCGAGGGGGCCGAAGATGGGGATGAGGTCATGTCATCGTCGTCGAACAGGGCGTCACGGCTCTTTGGCAACGCATCGCTGGTCTTGGCAGCCAATTCGAGGTTCGGCAAGGCATTCGGGCCGCCTTGCCCGACATTCTGGGCGAGGGTCAGCGCGGGCAGCAAACCACACAGCGAGGCCGCGGCGGCCATGAGCTTGTGCATTGGGCGGTTCATCAGACTAATTCTCCGCATGAGGGGCAGTCGGGTTGTGGGTCGAAGCCGATGATTCGCCGCGTCCGGCTGCCTCATCATCGGCGGAAGCGCGCGGGCGAATGACCGTCCATTTGGTGTGCAGGCGTTTGCCGAGGTGGGCAATCACGCCATCCTCGACCCGGACCAACCGGTCCGCCTTGGCGATCACCCGTTTGTCGTGGGTGGAAAAAATGAAGGTGGTTTTGAAGGAGCGGTTGATTTTTTTCATCAACAGCAGAATCTCTTCCCCGGTGTTGTGGTCGAGGTTGGCGGTCGGTTCGTCGGCCAGGACGATCGACGGACGGATGGCCAGCGCGCGCGCGATCGCCACGCGCTGGCGCTGTCCGCCGCTGAGCTGATTCGGGCGGTGCCCGGCGAAGCGTGACAGGCCGACGATGTCGAGAAAATAGGCCACCCGTTTCCGGCGTTCCGCTGCGGAAACGTCGCTCCGGTGCAGCAGGGGATATTCGACATTTTCTGCCGCGGACAATACCGGCAACAGATTGAACGTCTGGAAGATGAAACCGATGGTCCGGGCGCGCAGATCGGCGAGCTGATCCGGCGTCCGACCGCTGACATCCTGCTCGTTGATGAAAATCTTGCCGCTGCTCGGAACGTCGATGCAGCCGATCAGATTCAGCAGGGTGGTCTTGCCACTGCCCGACGGGCCGGCGATGGCCAAAAATACCCCCGGCTCGAACGCCAGATTGATATTTTTGAGGGCTTGGACTTTTTGCTCGCCGAGCTGATAATCCTTATAAACATTCTCAATCCGTACGACTTCTTTCATCCGCAGGCACTTTCAGCCAGTTCACACATCGGTCAGCACAGCGAGGTATATCCTATGGAAATCATGACAACCCCCCTTGGCAAAGTCAAGGCGCGCTTGGCCATCGCCGCCTTCGCGCTGGCCGCCGGCTGGATGCCGGCCGTTGTCGCGGCGGCCGATGCGCCGGCAACGGGTGACAATGCCGAGGCGCGGACCATCGTCGAGAAAGCGGACCAGGTGCGTTTTCCGCCGGAAAGCTTCCAGGTCGACGTCTCGATCACCACCACCAACGCCGACCACGGCAGCGAAGTGCGCAAATACCGCGTACTTTCCAAAGGAAACAGCAACAGCGTGGTCATGGTCACCGAACCGGCGTCGGAGCGCGGGCAGATCATGTTGATGAAAGGCCGCGACCTGTGGATTTTCATGCCCGACGTGTCGCAGCCGATCCGTCTGGCGTTGTCGCAACGACTGACCGGTCAGGTAGCGAACGGCGACTTGGCGCGGGCGAATTTCGCTGCCGACTATCATCCGAAAGTGTTACGCAGCGAGAAAATCGGCAACGACGATTATCACGTCCTCGAATTGACCGGCGTCGACCGCGGCGTCACTTACCAGCGGGTGCTGTACTGGGTACGCGAAAAAGACCATTGGCCTTACAAGGCCGAGTTTTATTCCTTGTCCAACCGGCTGCTGAAAACCTGCAAGTATGAGAACTTCAAAGTCATGGAAGGCAAGCGGCGGCCGACCCGTCTGGTGATGGAAGACGCCTTGCGCGGCGGCGAGCAGTCGGTTCTCGAGTACGGCAACATGAAACTGCGCGATCTGCCCGACAAGGTATTCACCAAGGATTATCTGAAAAAACTCGAATAGTCGTTTGGGGCTGCTTAACGGCAGCAGGCGCGTCTCCCGCCGGGCCTTCGGGACATGGCGCGCCTGAAAGAATCGGAACGCTCGCTTCGCGTTTCGTACGGCCTGTCGTTTGGCCGGCTCGTTTGGCCGGCTCGTTTGACCCGATCGATCACACCATCCTCCCGCGTCTTCTCCGATGACCCATGAACGATGATCCACACGGCTTGGCAACGTGATCCCGGTTTGATCAAGCGGCCGTTCCACCCCTGGCAGATCTGGAGCGTGCGCGGCGGCATCGGGACAACGAGTCGGCGGATGCTCTGGTGGGTAGTCTGGCTGGCAATCTGTGTGCTAGGCAACCCCACGCGAGCCGGTGCCGACCCCGTCCATGTCGCCGTAGCGGCGAACTTTGCCGACGCCTTGCAGGAAATCGCCGTTGAATTCGCCAAGGATACCGGCCATCAAGTGATCCCCTCTTCTGGATCGACCGGAAGGTTCTACGCCCAGATCAAGGCCGGCGCGCCGTTCGAAATCCTGCTCGCCGCTGATGAGCAGACGCCGGCACGGCTGGAAAAGGAGCGTTTCGCCGTCGCCGGCAGTCGTTTCACGTACGCTGTCGGCACCTTGGCGCTGTGGAGCCGCACGGCGGGCTACGTCGACCCGCAGGGTGAAATTCTCAAGCGCAACACCTTCCGCTACCTGGCAATCGCCAATCCCAAACTGGCACCATACGGCGCGTCGGCCGTCGAGGTATTGCAGGCGCTCGGTCTGGCGGACAGCTTTCGGGAGAAGTGGGTGATCGGCGAGAACGTCGGCCAAGCCTACCAGTTCGTCGTCTCGGGCAACGCCGAACTTGGCTTTGTCGCTCTGTCACAGGTTTATCGTTCCGGACGCTGGCAAAGCGGTTCGGGGTGGCGGGTGCCGCAAAACCTGTACTCGCCGATCCGTCAGGACGCGGTGCTGCTCGACAAAGGCCGGGGCAACGTGGCCGCCGAAGGCCTGCTCGGCTATCTACGCGGCGACAAGGCCAAGACGATCATCCGTTCTTACGGCTACGGTCACTGAGAGGTTGTGAAGAAATGCTTACGGGCAGGACTGGATGCCAGGCGCGAGCGAGTGACCAGACCTGTCAAGAGGATGGGTGGGAAGTGGGCACGCGAGACAGGCCGCAGATTGGTCACGCAGTAGATTCATTCACAACCGCAGGGGTGTCGGGATCGATCCGTATCGAGAGTGCTTTGTCGATCGCCGACGGACCGCTCGACGCCTGACGGTCGGATGATCAACCGATGTTGAATGCGTTCGATCTGACGGCGGTCTGGCTGACCGTCAAATTGGCCACCGTCACCAGCACCTTGCTGCTGCTGGTCGGCACGCCGCTCGCCTGGTGGCTGGCGCGGACTCGTCACTGGCTCAGCGGCCCGGTCGGCGCATTGGTTACCCTGCCGCTGATCCTGCCGCCGACGGTGCTCGGCTTCTACTTGCTGGTCTTGATGGGTCCGGACGGCATCGTCGGCCGGGCGCTCGACGTTCTCGGCGTGTCGCCGCTGCCGTTCACCTTTGCCGGCCTGGTGGTCGCGTCGATGATCTACTCGCTGCCCTTCGTCGTTCAACCGTTGCAGCAAGCATTCACCGCCATTGGCGAGGCCCCGCTGGAGGCCGCGGCGACTTTACGCGCCGGTCCCTGGGATACCTTCTTCACAGTCGTCGTCCCGCTGGCCGCCGGCGGTTTCTTCAACGCCGCGATTCTGGGTTTTGCGCATACCGTCGGCGAATTCGGAGTGGTGTTGATGATCGGCGGCAACATTC
This sequence comes from Accumulibacter sp., assembly GCA_031732795.1. Lineage (GTDB taxonomy): Bacteria > Pseudomonadota > Gammaproteobacteria > Burkholderiales > Rhodocyclaceae > Accumulibacter. Next base: position 17,674 of record JAVMKC010000092.1, read on the forward strand.
CCGGCAAGACGCAGGTACTGTCGATGGCCCTCTACAACCACGTCGAAGCGCTCGATTACGACGCCGCGCATCGGCTCGCCGGAGTGCTGCTGCTCTTTTCCTTCGCCGTCCTGCTGCTGCTCAATCTTTACCGGCCGATACACCGTCGATGACTCTGCGAATTCGTTGTCACCTGCCCCGGCCGGCGTTCACGCTCGACATAGACCTCGAATTGACCGGGAACGGCGTCACGGCCGTTTTTGGTCGATCGGGCTCTGGAAAAACCACTCTGCTGCGCTATGTCGCCGGACTGGAACGCGGCACATCGGGAGAGTTGCGGGTTCATGGCGAGACCTGGCATGACGAAAAATACTGGCTGCCACCCCACCGTCGGCCGCTGGGGTATGTTTTTCAGGACGCCCGCCTGTTCGCCCATCTCGATGTCGCCGGCAATCTCGCCTACGCCGAGCGGCGGAGCGCCGCCAGCGGACGTCGGCTGTCGTTGCCGCAGATCATCGAACTGCTCGGTATCGCCCCGCTGTTGCCGCGTCGCGTGGACCAGCTCTCCGGCGGCGAACGGCAGCGGGTGGCGATCGCCCGCGCCCTGGCGACCGATCCGCGCCTGTTGCTGATGGACGAACCGCTGGCTGCGCTCGACCACGTCCGCAAGCAGGAAATCATGCCGTACCTGGAACGGCTGCGCGACGATCTGGCGATCCCGATGCTCTACGTCAGCCATTCGCCGGACGAAGTGGCCCGTCTGGCCGAGCAGATCGTGGTTCTGGACAACGGACGCGTGCTCGCTTCCGGAGCGCTGAGCACCGTTCTGGCGAGTGTCGATCTGCCACTGCGCCTGGGCGAAGACGCCGGCGTCGTTTTCGCCGGCACGGTTCTCGAACGCGACGCCAACTGGCATCTGGCACGGATCGGCTTCGCCGGTGGCACGTTGTGGGTCCGTGATGGTGGCGTCCCGCTTGGCGGCAGCGTCCGCGTACGCATCCTGGCCCGCGATGTCAGCATTTCCCGCCAGGCCGACCACCAGAGCAGCATCCTCAACATCCTGCCGGCGACGATCACCGCGCAAGGCCGCGAAGAGCATCCGGCGTTGACGCTGCTTCAGTTACGCGTTGGCGAAACCCCGTTGCTGGCCCGTTTGACCCGTGCCTCGGCGCATCGTCTGGCTCTGGAGGTGGCCGATCAGGTCTGGGTGCAGATCAAAGCGGTGGCCTTGGTCGCCTGATCCGGGGGCGATTCGCTCGAGAATCTGTTTCGCCGAGGGAATCAGCGCGGGCAAATCGCCCGGTGTTCATCCACCACATCGCTGCCGCCGATACGGTAGATGAGTTGGTCATGGCCCGCCGCGAACCGAAACGTGAAGTGCAGGATTTGTTACTTGAAACGATGAGGAGGAGAGGGAAATGAATCAGAAAAACTGCTTGGCGAAGTTGGCGGCAGCGACGGCAATCAGCACGCTCATCATCCAAGACAACTTATCGAACTTGGCCTCGACCACGGCGAACTTACCGTCAATCTTGGTTTCCAGCCGGTCCAGGTCCTTTTTTGTAATCAGCCCGTCGTGGGACTTGACGATGGCACGCACCACGGCTTCAGCTTGCTCGGACGGCAGACCGGAGGCATGAAGCTCACGTACAAGCTCTTGCGTATCAAAAGTGATCGTACTCATGCGGCAAAGTATAAACGAGCAGGAAAAATTTTTTGCGTTTGGCCCTGAAGGTCGCTTGATGAGAAGGAGCGGGAAGTGAATCAGGGGCCTTTTACCGAAGAGGGGTCAACAATACTCAGCGGCCAAACGAATTCCCCACTTCCGCAAATCTGGTACACCACAAGCAATTTTTTCTTCGCTTTGATTATCTTTCCTGAAAAACCCCATTCCGCGTTTGAGAGTTCCATATCCGTCAAACGGAACAAGTGTTCGCCGTTCCTTGTTTTTCTGAGTCCCAGGGTTTGCCGTCTGTCTGGTTCCCAAGGTCCGCCTTGGGAACCCACTCTGGGAAGCTCCAGCGTCCTTTCCCGGCCCGATCTGATGTGCGGAGCCGCGGTCCGAAAGCTGGAATTTCAAAACATGGGGTTCCCAAGGTGTACCTTGAGAAGCAGAAAAAGACTGCGCCAAGGGAATGCGGCTGTCGTGGTGCCCCCGGTCGGAATCGAACCAACACCTGATGATTACAAATCAACTGCACGACCTTCATGCGACGGGGGCACGTCAAGTGCGGAGAGGATTATAGCGGATAGCGTTCAAGCGATACGAGCACGATCAAACCCGATGTTTTTCTTGGCCGGCAACCAATCGATCCGGTGACCAAAAGTACGATCAGGGCGACGTGCGTCATGAGTCGTATCAACCGCTCCGATCGACCCGTTCGGCGCGCAGAAGCCCGCGAGATTTGTCGCCAGAGAAGTCAAAATAAAAAACGGCTCAGAATCCTGAGCCGTTTTGTGGGTCGGCTGAACGTCGCCGATGATTTCTGCCTGGTGGCCTGCTGCTTAGTGACCGGAAGCTGCCGCTGCGCCGATGCCGGTTTCGGAACGGACTTTCTGAGCCGGGTACAGCGAGCGCTCGAGTTGCGCCTGCCGGCTGTTATCCATCTTCGAAACGAGGTAGATCACCAGGAAAGCCGCGGTCATCGAGAACAGGGCCGGCGACGAGTACGGGAACCAGGCGCTGCCCTTGGGATTTTTCAGAACCGCTTCCCAGACCGACGCCGAGAGGATGGTCAGCCCCACCGAGGCGATCAGACCGACGATACCGCCGGCGACCGCGCCCTTAGTCGTGCAGTCCTTCCACAACACGGCCATGAACAGCACCGGGAAGTTGGCCGAGCAGGCAATCGCGAAGGCCAGCATCACCATGTAGGCGACGTTTTCCTTCTCGAAGGCGATTCCCAGGAAGACGGCCACGATCCCCAGACAGATGGTGGTGATTTTGGAGACGCGCAATTCGGAGGCCGAATCGGCATTGCCGTGCTTGAAGACCGTCGCGTACAGGTCGTGCGATACCGCCGAGGCACCGGAGAGCGTCAGGCCGGCAACCACGGCGAGGATCGTCGCGAAAGCCACGGCCGAGATGAAGCCCAGGAAGACGTTGCCACCGACGGCGTTGGCCAAGTGGATGGCCGCCATGTTGCCGCCACCTTTCAGGCCTTTGGCCAGGTCACCATCGACGTAGTACAACTCGGGCGACTGGGTGAGCATGACCACGGCGCCAAAACCGATGATGAAGGTCAGAATGTAGAAATAACCGATCCAGGTCGTCGCCCAACCGACCGACTTGCGCGCTTCCTTGGCGCTCGGGACGGTGAAGAAGCGCATCAGGATGTGCGGCAGACCGGCGGTACCGAACATCAGCGCCATGCCGACCGAGATCGCCGACACCGGGTCCTTGATCAGTGCGCCGGGAGCCATGATCGCATCGTGCTTGGCGTGGATCTCGACCGCTTTGGCGAACAGCGCTTCAGGATTGAAGCCGAATTTGAACAGCACCGCCAGGGCCATGAACGTCGCACCGGTGAGCAGCAGGCAGGCTTTGATGATCTGCACCCAGGTGGTGGCGGTCATGCCGCCGAACAGCACGTAGCACATCATCAGCACGCCGACGATGATCACGGCGTAGGTGTATTCCAGACCGAACAGCACCTTGATCAACTGACCGGCACCGACCATCTGGGCGATCATGTAGAACGCCACCACCACCAGCGAACCGGTAGCCGCAAAGCTGCGAATCGGCGTTTGCGAAAAACGGTAGGCGGCGACGTCGGCAAAGGTGAATTTGCCGAGGTTGCGCAGACGTTCGGCCATCAGGAAGGTGATCACCGGCCAACCGACCAGCCAGCCGATAGAGAAGATCAGGCCGTCGAAGCCGTTGGCGAACACCAGACCCGAGATCCCGAGGAACGAGGCGGCGGACATGTAGTCACCAGCGATGGCCAGACCGTTCTGGAAGCCGGTGATACCGCCGCCGGCGGTGTAGAAGTCGGCGGCGGACTTGGTTTTCGACGCCGCCCATTTGGTGATCCACAGCGTGGCCACGACGAAGATGCCGAACATGGCGATCGCCACCCAGTTGGTCGCCTGCTTGGTGGTATTGCCGAGGTCGGCACCCGCGGCGTAAACGCCACCGGTCGCCAGCAGCGCGGCGGCCAGGACGAAGAAATTACGAGTCGTTGTGCGGATCATTTTTTATTCGCCTCCCGGATGACTTCGGCACTCATGTCGTCAAATTGCGTATTGGCCCGCCGAACGTAGATGTTGGTGATGATGATGGTGAATATGATCACGCCGACTCCCAGTGGAATGCCCACCGAGGTGACCATGCCGGGGGCCAGTTTGGTGGCCAGCCATTCCTTGTTAAAAGCGATCAACAGGATGTAACCGTAATAAACGATGATCATCAGGATCGACATGACGATGCTGTAGCTGGAACGTTTGCTGACCAGTTCGTGATATTTGGGATTGGCCTCAATCCTTGCGACGATATCTTCATTCACTGTGTCTTTCCTCCTCTGAAAGGGACTGCCATAGAGTCACTGATTCATGACTGGGGATCGATCATAATGACCATTACTTACTTGCGGCTTACGGACGGGAAAAACCATAGGGACAACAATATGTTGCCATTTTTGCTTAAAGCTTGGCGTCAAGCCGGCGTCGTCCCCGGACAATGATCCCCGGGATTTTTGGCGCTTGTCAATCCCGAATTGGCCGCCTGTCGGCTCTCCCGTCGCGGCCAAACGAGCGGAAGCGCGGCTGGCAACGCGCCGAAATAGCCGATGGCAACGCCAAGCTATCGTCCGCGGAAGGCCGTTCGCCGCTCCAGCCGGCTGGCCCGGGTACGGCGATCAGCGGCTTTCGAATTGTTCGTGGACGGCGCGGGCCAATCGCGCCAACTCGTCTTTGCTCACCGTTGCCGACAGGGCATAGCCAAACTTGCCGTCGATCCAGTAGAAGACATTGACCGCCTCTTGCGTCTCGAAGCGGAAGGCCGTTTCGCGGTTGGTGACGTTCTCGGTGCTGACGTAGAGCGTCAGCCGCTGGCCGCTGGCGTCGTGATACATGAACTGCGCAACCGGCCCGCTGTTGCCGGGCAGCAGGCGTCCGCCGATCAGTTCGTAGCCCAATGGCCCGAGCTTGGCGGGCCGAACGGCGGCCCCCAGTCGTTTCGACAACCAGGTGACGAGTTGCTCTTCGTGTTCGGCGCTGATTTCGACCGGTCGCCTGATATCCGGGCTGAATACCGCGTGCGCCACCGCCGCCTGCCTGGCCAAGGGGACGGTTTGCGCAATCACCGTCGGTGGCTGGAAGTGCGCGTGCGCCAGCCAACCCGCGGTACCACCGGCCAGGGTCAGCAGACAGCCCGCGGCCAGTCCGGACCAGGAACGATCGAAGCGCGGACGCCACGGTGATGCGGCGGCGGGCGGTGGCGAAGCCGCATATTGCTGCCAGGATTCCGGCCAAGGTTCATCGAGTACCGGGTCGAACAGCTCGCGCAGATCCTGTTTCTGCGTCTGATAGGCCAGAACGCGCGCCGCGGCCGCCGGCTGGTTCGCCAGCCAGGCGGCGACTTGCGCCTGCCGGTCGGCGGCCAACTCACCATCGACGTAGGCGTGCAGATCGGCGTCGGTGATCGGGGTATCGTTCATTGGATGACTCGTAACCGGGGGTTGTCACCACGGCCGTCGAGAATCCGCCGCAGGCGATCGCGAGCCCGCGCCAATCGCGACATCACCGTGCCGACCGGAATGGCCAGCGTGTTGGCGATTTCGGCGTAAGGCATGTCTTCGAGAGCCACCAGCAGCAGTACCGCCCGCTGCTCCTCCGGGAGTTGCGCGATCGCCGCGGCCAGGTCGGCCAGTTCGAGACGGTCGGTCTGCGTCGGGCGGCAGGCTGGATCGTCGTCCGGCAGCACGCCGGCAACGAAGGGAGCGGGACGCCGTCTGAGCTGGTCGGCGCGCAGATGGTGCATGATCGTCAACAGCCAGGCGCGCAGATTGCTCTCCGGTCGCCATTGCGCGAAACGCGACCAGGCGCGTTCGAGCGTGTCCTGCACCAGATCGTCGGCCGCCGCGCGATCGCCGACCAGCGCCCGCGCGTAGCGGCGCAGGCGCGGCAGTTCGGCGAGGATCGCGCGGCTATCCATCGACGCTTACGGTACGCTCGACGGGCAATGTCCGGCGATCACGGTCTGGCGGTGCGCCAGACGTTGTTGAACCCGTCGCCGCTCCGGTCCCCCGGCTTCTGATCCTTGATCCAGTAATAGAGCGGTTTGCCTTTGTAAGCCCACTGCTTTTTACCATCGTCGCGGGTGATGACGCTGTAATCACCGCCGGCGGACTGGCCGTCGCCGGCCAGCAGCGGTGGCCAGTTGCCGGCGCACGGGCCGTTGCAGACACTTCTGCCGCTGCCGGCGCTGTCCTTGTCGTAGGTGTACAGGGTCATGCCGTTTTGACCGGTCAGCACGCCGTCGCTGATCCGGGTCGGGCCGCTGGCCGACGGACCAGGGCTGGCACAAGCGGTCAACAGGGCCAACAGCAGAGACAGAAGCGGTGGGGTCCATTTCATCGTGGTGTCCTTTACAAAAAGTTGAGAGAGCGGGACTACGATCAGGTTAACGGGTGGACACCGGCAATTATTCCGCCGCTCGGCCGAAACCGACAAAAACGGCCGCCATACGAGCGCCGTACGACCATCCTGCGACCATCCTGCGCCTCGACACCAGCCACTCCGCGACACCGCTCGAACCGATACGCTGAGGTAAAATGGCGCCGCTTCATTCACTTGGCTCGTCGCCAGCCGGGGCTTGGCGGCTTTGTCGGCACGGGCGCAGGCGGCGCGTTGTATCCACGGCGCCCCTGCCCGCTATTCTTCGATGACTGACTCCGCACGCCCGACCACTGCCGCTTCGCGGCCCAAACCCGTCGTCTCCGAGGCTTTCGCCGATTGTCTGGCCAGTGACCGGCGGCGCCTGCGCGCGCTGGCGCGCGATCTGCGCCGCTTTTACGGCACGCGCCGCGAGGCGGTGCAGAGCGAGATCGATCGCGTGCTCTCCCGCTCGCGCGCCGCGGTGGCCGCGCGGCAGCAACGCCTGCCGTCACCGGAGTTCGCCGACGATCTGCCGGTCAATGCCCGCCGCGAGGAAATCGCCCGTTTGATCGCCAGCCAGCCGGTGGTGATCGTCTGCGGTGAAACCGGTTCGGGAAAGACGACGCAAATTCCGAAGATCTGCCTGGATCTCGGTCGTGGCACTCGCGGTCTGATCGGCCACACGCAGCCGCGCCGGATCGCCGCCCGGTCCACGGCGGCACGCATCGCGCAGGAATTGCACAGCGCGGTGGGCGAACTGGTCGGCTACAAGATTCGTTTCACCGACCGCACGGCTCCCGAAGCGTTCGTCAAACTGATGACCGACGGCATTCTGCTCGCCGAGACGCAGAGCGATCCGTGGCTCGAACAATATGACACTCTGATCATCGACGAGGCGCACGAGCGCAGCCTGAACATCGATTTTCTGCTCGGTTACCTCAAGCAGTTGCTGCCGAAACGCCCGGATTTGAAAGTGATCATCACCTCGGCGACCATCGACGCCGAACGCTTTTCGTGCCATTTCGACGGCGCGCCGGTGATCGAAGTCTCGGGGCGGCTCTATCCCGTCGATGTGCGCTACCGTCCCTGGCAAAGTCCGGCCGCCCCGGCCGAACCGCCCCCCGACACCGATAGCGGCGGCGGCGGCGATGACGACCGTGATTTGTACGAGGCGATCGTCGATGCCTGCGACGAACTGCATCGTTGCGGGCCGGGCGACATCCTGGTGTTCCTGCCCGGCGAACGCGAAATCCGCGAAGCCAGCGAGGCGCTGCGCAAACGGCATCCGCCGCATACCGAAATCCTGTCCTTGTTCGCCCGGCTGTCGGCCGAAGAGCAAGGACGGATTTTCAAGGCCCACCTCGGCCGGCGGATCGTCCTGGCGACCAATGTCGCCGAGACTTCACTGACCGTGCCGGGGATCCGCTTCGTCGTCGATAGCGGCTTGGCGCGCGTCAAACGCTACTCGTACCGCCGAAAGGTCGAGCAACTGCAGATCGAAAAAATCTCGCAGGCGTCGGCAAACCAGCGTGCCGGCCGCTGCGGGCGGGTGGCCGCCGGCGTCTGCATCCGCTTGTACGAGGAGCAGGATTTCGCCCTGCGGCCGGCTTATACCGATCCGGAAATCCTCCGCGCCTCGCTGGCCGGCGTCATCCTGCGCATGAAAGCGCTGCGGCTCGGCGAGATCGACCCGTTCCCGTTTCTCGAACCACCGCCGCGCAAGGCGATCAGCGACGGCTACCAGTTGCTGATCGAACTCGGCGCGGTGACCGCCGAACACGCGCTGACGCCGATCGGCGAGCAACTGGCCCGCCTGCCGCTGGACCCGCGTCTGGGACGGATGATCGTCGCCGCGCGCGACGAAGGCTGTCTGCACGAAGTGCTGATCATCGTCGCCGCACTGTCGGTGCAAGACCCGCGCGAGCGCCCGCAGGAACGGCAGGGATCGACCGACGCCGCGCACCGCGCCTTCGCCGACGACAAATCGGAATTCCTGTCCTGGCTCCGCCTGTGGCAGTGGTACCAGCAGCAGCTCGAGCATCGCAAATCGCACCGCAAACTGCTCGAAACGTGCCGGGAGCATTATCTTTCGGCGCTGCGCCTGCGCGAGTGGCACGACATCCATCGCCAATTGCACGAGTTCACCGCCGAACAGGGCTGGCGCGAAAACCAGGTCCCGGCGACTTACGACGCCATCCATCGCGCGCTGCTCGCCGGCCTGCTCGGCAACATCGGCTGCAAAACCGAAGACTCGGCGCATTATCTGGGCGCGCGCGGCGGCAAATTCCTCATCCATCCCGGCTCGCCGCTGCAAAAGAAAGCCGGCAAATGGCTGGTCGCCGGCGAAATCAGCGAAACGACGCGGCTGTTTGCCCGTTGTGTCGCCCGCATCGATCCGCCGTGGCTCGAACAGGTCGGCGCGCATCTGCTCAAACGAAGCTGGTTCGACCCGCATTGGGAGAAAAAAGCGATGCAGGCGATCGCTTTCGAACGCATCACCCTCTACGGGCTGGTCGTCGACCCGCGTCGCCGGGTCAATTTCGGGCCGATCGACCCGGCGCAGGCGCGCGAGATCTTCATCCGCCAGGCGCTGGTCGAAGGCGAAGTCAGCGAAGAATTCGCCCGCCGCTGGCCGTTCTTCAACCACAACCAGCAACTGGTGCTCGACATCGAAACGCTGGAACACAAATCGCGGCGGCCGGACGTGCTGGTCGACGACGCCTTGATCTTCGCCTTCTACGACCGGCTGCTGCCCGCCGACATCCACAGCGGCGCGGCGTTCGACCACTGGCGGCGCGAGATCGAGCGCGAACAGCCGCGCCGCCTGTTCCTCGAACGCGAAGAGTTGATGCGTCACCAGGCCGCCGGCGTCACCAGCGAAGCCTTTCCGCCGACGATCCGCCTGGCGGGCGTCGATTATCCGCTGGCGTACCACTTCGAGCCCGGCAGTCCGCGCGACGGCGTGACGCTGACCCTACCGCTGGCGCAACTCAATCAATTGCCGGCAACGCGCTGTCAATGGCTGGTACCCGGCCTGCTCGGTGAAAAAATCAGCCAACTGGTCAAGACGCTGCCGCAGCGCATCCGTTCCCGGCTGGTGCCGGTTCCCGAGTTCGCCGCCGAGTTCCTTACCCAGGTACCGCCCGACGACCGGCCCTTGCTCGAGGCGCTGATCGACTACGCGCGGCAGAGCCGCGGCCTGAACGCGCGCGGCTGGGAAATCACCGCCGACGCCTTTCGGCCGGACGCCCTGCCGGCGCATCTGTTTCTCAATTTCCGGCTGGTCGACGAGCACGGCCGGCAACTGGCGATGAGCCGCAATCTGGCCGAACTGCGCAGCGAATGGGGCCGCGAAGCGCGCCAGGAATTCGCCGAACTACATCAGACGCCGGACGCCTATCGCGGCATGACCGACTGGCGCTGCGGCGAACTGCCTGAATTGATGGAAGTACAGCAGAGCGGCGGACAACGCCTGCTCGGCTACCCCGGTTTCATCGACGACGGCGACAGCGTTTCGCTGGGCGTTTTCGATTCGCCGGAAGAGGCGGCGACGGCGCACGCCGCCGGCCTGCGGCGCCTGTTCATGCTGCAATTCGGCGAGCAACTGAAATATTTCGAAAAAAATCTGCCCGGTTTGACGACCATGGCCATGCAGGCGCTCCACCTGATGCCGGTGGACGACCTGCGCCGCCAACTGCTCGCGCTGACCGTCGAACGCGCCTGCCTGGCCACGCCCTGGCCGCAGGACGCGGCCAGCTTCAAGACCCGCTGCCAGGAAGCGAAGCCGCGCCTGGGACTGCTGGCGCAGGAAATCTGCCGCCTGGTGGCGCAGATCCTCGGCGACTGGCAGGCGCTGCAAAAAAAATTGCCGACCGGCAAAGCCCACCCCGGCGTGATTCAGGACATCGAAGAACAGTTGGCGCGGCTGATCGGCAAACGGTTCATCATCGACACGCCGTTCGAACGGCTGCAGCACTTCCCGCGCTACCTCAAGGCGATCACGCTGCGCCTGGAAAAACTGAAGACCGGCGGCAGCCAGGCGCTGGCCCGCGACACGCAATGGTCGGCAGAGTTCGCCCCGTTATGGAGCAATTACCAACGGCGGGCACGGCAGCTCGCCAAACAAGGCGTACGCGACCCGCGGCTCGAGCAATTCCGCTGGCAACTCGAAGAATTGCGCGTACAGTTGTTCGCCCAGGAACTGCGCACCCCGGCGCCGGTCTCCAGCAAGCGGCTGCAAAAACTCTGGGAAAGTCTGTGAGGAAATGAAACCGTGAACGCGTTGCCTCTTGCCCTGTGGCGCACCCTGCTCACCTTGCGGCGCGGCCGCGTCTGGCTGCTGATCTTTGCCCCGGCACTGGTCGGCGTGCTGTTGTGCATCGGCCTGGCGGTCTTTTTCCTCGACGAATTGAACACGCAGCTCGCCACGCTGCCGCCGTTCACCTGGCTGGCCGGCTGGGGAGCGCTGGCGCTGGCCAAGATCGCCGCGCTGCTCGGCGGCTGGCTGCTCATTCTCAGTGTCGCCTTCGTCGTCGCCATGCTGCTGGCGGCGATTCTGGTGATGCCGCTGGTCCTCGAAGATCTGGCCCGCTGTGACTACTCCGATCTGGCGCGGCTCGGCCGGGACAGCCTGCTCGCCTCAACCTGGAACAGCCTCTCGGCCGTCGCGCTGTTCGTCCTCGGCTGGCTGCTGACCCTGCCGCTGTGGCTGGTGCCGGGAGTGGCCTTTTTCCTGCCGTGGTTCTGGATGGCCTGGCTGACGCGGCGCACCTTCGCCTACGACGCGCTGACCGTCCATGCCACCGACGAAGAATCCCGGCGGTTGCGCCGCCAGCACGCCGGCGCATTCTGGCTGCTCGGACTGCTCGTCGCGCTGCTGGCGCATGTGCCGCTGATCGGGCTGCTGACCCCGACGCTGGCCGCCCTGGCGTATACTCATTACGCCCTCGAAGCCCTGCGCCAGACACGGCAAGGCGCGGTGATCAGCGTCGGCGATTCCCGCAAAACCTTTCAATCCCCTTCCCTGCTGGAGAACACACGGTGAGCATCGGAGCGATCATCATCGGCGACGAGATTCTGTCCGGCAAACGCGCCGACCGGCACTTCGCCAAAATGGCCGAATTACTCGCCGCGCGCGGCCTGCGCCTGGCGTGGGTCAACTATCTCGGCGACGACCGGCAACGGCTGACGACGGTTTTCCAGCGCACCCTGGCCGACGGCGAGATCGTCTTCAGCTTCGGCGGCATCGGCAACACCCCCGACGATCACACCCGGCAAGCCGCCGCCGCCGCGCTCGGCGTCGATCTGGTGCTGCACCCCGACGCCGAAAACGAAATCCGGCGCCGCTTCGGCGACGAAGTCACCGACCAGCGTCTGCTGCTGGGCACTTTTCCGCGCGGAGTGGACATCATTCCCAACCCGTTCAACCGCATTCCCGGGTTCCGCGTCCGCGACCATCATTTCCTGCCCGGTTTTCCGCAAATGGCGCACCCGATGGCCGAATGGGCGCTCGACACCTTCTACGCGCCGCTGTTCGACCGGCGGCCCCGCGTCGAAAAAGCCTTCCTCCTCAGCGGGCCGAATGGCTACGAAAGCGCGCTGCTCGACCTGATGGAACAGATCGTCGCCAGTTACCCCACGCTGCGCCTGTTCAGCCTGCCGTCGATCGGCGAAGCCGGCGAACGTCGCCACCTCGAACTCGGCGTCGAGGGCGATCCGGCGCGGGTGGACCAGGCAATGGCGGCGATCCGCGAAGAAGTCGAACGGCGTGAAATCGCCTGGCGCTGGCGGCCTTGAGCAGGCCGGTCGGGCCGATCGGCCCGATTGGGCATCGGCTCATCGATTCGATCCATGGTGCCCAGCCCCGAGCAGCCGGAAAATCGTCGCTCGACTGGGTTTTCGAAGCGCCAGGGAATTGCCCCACAGCTCGGAAAACCGATCGCTCACGGGCAGCGCTGGCCGTCCCGTACCCCGCGCGTCCCGCGCGGCGAACAGGACGGCCTGCCGGTCGGAGGTTTACCTGCCGGCCTGTTTTTGACCTGGGGCGAGCCGGAACCCGAAGTTGCCGAAGCGGCTGCCAGGCTCGTACCAGTTACGGAGGGCGGAACGCACGTGCCTGCCGTAGTAGTCCCACGAGCCGCCGCGCAACACGCGGTGATCGCCACTCGGAGGTCCCTGCGGATCGACTTGCGGCTCATTCGGGTAAGCGTCATACCAATCCGCACACCATTCCAAAACGTTGCCGTGCATTTCGTACAAACCCCAGGCGTTCGCCGGCAGCGACGCCACCGGCACCGTCTTACGCCGATACAGTCCCTTTTTTCCACCCGCATACGGGTAATCGCCGTTGTAGTTCACCCCTTCCGGCGTCAGATCCTCGCCAAACGAGAACGGCGTCGTCGTCCCGGCACGGCAGGCGTATTCCCACTGCGCTTCGCTCGGCAGCCGCGCCGTCAAACCCGGTACCCGCTTCTCCAGTTCGCCGATGAACGCCTGCACCTCGTTCCAGGAGACATTTTCGACCGGGTTGCGCGCGTCGTCCCGGAACCGGCTCGGGTTCTCCCCCATCACTGCCTGCCACATAGCCTGCGTACACGCCGTGTCGGCCAGCCAGTAACCCCGGCTCAGCGTCACTTCGTGCGGTGTCTCGTCGTCATACCGCTCCGGCTCGTCCTCCGGCGAACCCATCACGAAACGCCCCGGCGCGATCCAGCGGAAGACCTGGCGCACATCATCCAGCGTCAAGGCCATCCACAGGCCGTAGTCGTCCTCGCCCCAGTCGCTGGCCCAGGACGGCGGAAACGGGTCGGGAAAAAAGGCTTCGCCGGAATCGCCAGCGGACATCAGCACACTCCTTGCAGGCGCCGCTTCGGCAGGCGTTCGGCGCAAAGCCTACCAGCCTGCCGAAGGGTATTGGCTTTTTGCCGTCGCGAGACGAGCGATAGCGACGGATCGCGACGGACCGGAAGGCCATCTGCTCGAGCGCCGGACGCGGCGGCACTGAGCTGGGGCGAGCCGGAACCCGATGGTGTCGTTGCGGTTGCCAGGCTCGTTCCAGTTACGGTTGGCGGAACGCACGTTCCTGCCGTTGTTGTTCCACGAGCCGCCGCGCAACACGCGGTGATCGCCTGCGATGGTCACCCTGTTTGCTGCACCACGCGAGCGGTCACCGGTGGGACTCGTGCGACCGCTCACGGTTCACTATACCGCGAAGGATGCAGGGCAAGATGGCGTTTTCGCCAGGCGAGGCTATCCAACTGCCGGAGCACCGCGCTGGCGGCGTCGTAGGCGCGCTGCAGCGCCAGGCTGTCGATGTCGCCGGCCAGCCAGGCGGCTTCGCCGCGCGCGCAAGCCTGCCGGTAACGCCGCTGTTTGCGCGGCGTCAGGCGCAAGGCGCCGGGCAGAATGCGCGCGCCACACCAGGTGACACCGCGTTCGCTGCGGTTGATCTGCGCGTTCGCCTTCAGGCTGAGCTGCCGCTCGCCCGCCAGCCAGACGCGCAGTTCGGCCAGCACCTGGCGGACGCTGTCCCGATCGCGCGCCCACCAGATCGTGTCGTCCATATAGGGGTCGTCTCAGAAAACGGAAAAAAATCGCACGTTAAGCCATGGGCATATAAGGTCACTGACAGATGCTGCGCGAGGCGCATAAAGGGCAAAGGCTTCTCGCAAACGATGGTCTGCGAGAAGCCATAACGAGAAGTCGGCCAGTCTAGTGCCGACGTGGCAGGGTAGTTCTCAAAAACCGTTCTCGCATCAATCGACACTAAACGGCGAGTTTCGAGAATCAGGCGTGCAGCGTCTTGAGCGCCACATCCGGCGCAGTCAGCACGATCTTGAGCAAGGCGGCAGCGGGTCCAGTCGGGTTGCGGCGATGCTGTTCCCAGTTTTGCAGTGTCTTGATGCTGACCTGCATCAACTGGGCGAATTCGCTTTGTGACAGCCCGATTTGCTCACGTACCGCCTTCGCGTCCGGCGTCGTTACCTTGATCCGGCGCGAGGCGGGCGCTTCCCCGCGAGCAATCGCCTTGGCTTCTTTCAGACTTTGCACCAGGTCATCAAACAATGCTTGTTCCATCTCATAGCTCCTTCACAAATTCACGCAGCAAGGCGGTTTCCCGGTCGGTCAGATCGTCCTTCTTCGACTTTGGATAGATCAGCAGCATGTAAATCTGCCCATCGTCCCGGAGCCAGTAATAGATCACCCGAACCCCGCCGCTCTTGCCGCGCCCAGGCAGCGCATGGCGCAGCTTACGGATTCCACCGCCACCCTTGATGATGTCGCCCCGTTCCGGGTTCTCTACCAAAATATTCTGGAGGCCCGCGTACTCGTCATCCGTCAGTAGATCGGCCAGCAGGCGGGTAAATGTCGGGGTTTCGATGAATTCCATGCCCTGCATTTTATACGCCAATGGCGGATAGCGCAACGGCTATGACAAATCCTTAGCGTACGATTTTTTCCGTTTTCTGAGGCGACCCCATATAGCGCACCTGCGCGCAGACCAGCGGATGGTCGAGCAGAAAGCGGTCGGCACCGTCCAGATAGTAGTTGGCGAAGTGCTGCGAGCTGAGCGAGCCGATCGGCAGACCCTTGCCGGGCGCCGCCGGGCACGAATCGACGAGGCGCCCGAGCAGGGCAAGGAAATCGTCGCCCTTGAAGCGGCGGGCGAGCAGGCGCTTCAGGCAGGCGTGATCGATAGCCGGGAAATAGTGCTCGATATCGACCTTGCCAAACCACGGAAAGCGGCACAGGTTGGCCTGCACCTGCGCAATCGCCTTGTGGACGCCGAGTCCCGGCCGGCAGGCGTAGCTGGTCGGCACCAGCGTCCGCTCGAAAACGGGTTCGGCAAGATTCATGATCGCATGCTGGAGAACGCGATCGGGGAACGACGCGGCGTGGATCAGGCGGCGCTTCGGATCGTGGATCTCGAACGAGCGGTAGTCGCTGTAAGGGACGACGCCGGCAAGGATGTCAGCCGAGAGCCGGGCGATCGATTCGTCACCGCGCGCGAAGAAACGCTGCACCTCGGCGCGCTGCCGCTTGCCGCGCACCGCTTTCCACGCCGCAAGCAACAGGTTGTCGGCGGCGGCCACCTCGCGCAACAGGATGCGGGTTCGTTTCACCGTGGGTTCGCTTGCTGCGCTTGCCGCCTGGCCACGCGCCACCGCGGCAGGGTCAGCGCCCATCCGTAGCGTGAGAGGCAGGCAGGGCCGTCCCGGCCCCCGCCGATGCTGCGGTGAAGGCATTGCCGAGCAGCTTGACGAAATACTTGCCGTATTTTTCCAGGCGCGCCTTGCCGACACCCTCGATCTGGCCGAGGACGGCGAAGGTCGTCGCGCGCCGGGTGACCATCTCGGCCAGTTGTTCGTTGGTGAACAAGGCGTACATCGGCACGCCTTCCTGTTCGGCCAAGGTTTTGCGCAGATCGCGCAGATCGCGCAGTTCGGCAAAAACGGCGAAATCGGTTTCGCTGAGCACCTCACGGTAATCGATACGCCCGCGCTTGCCGCCGGCGGGCGGGCGTTCCATACCGTCGCCGTCGACGGTGCTCAGACAGAACAGCCAGCAGGCTTGCAACCCCCGATCGATGAACTGTTTGTCGACCGAGACAACCCGGTGCTGCGCGCAGAAGGCGTTCAATTCGCTGGCGCCAGCCGCCGGCGCCAGGGCATCGATGGTGAAGAAGTGGAAGCGCATCGGCGTGCTCATTTCTTTGGTTTGTTTGGACGAGACGACCGCTTTGTACGGCTTGGCGCGCTCGAGGACGGCGGAGCCGTCCTCGAGCGTTGGGTTGTCGGCTCCGCCGCCAACCCCTTCCCAGTCACCGGCTCCGCCGGTGACCCTACCTGCTTGCTTGGACCTAGGGCGAGCCGGAACCCGATGTAGTCGTTGCGGTAGCCAGGCTCGTCCCTGACACGGTTGGCGGAACGCACGTACCTGCCGCGGCCGAACCACGAGCCGCCGCGCAACACGCGGTGATCGCCACTCGGAGGTCCCTGCGGATCGACTTGCGGCTCATTCGGGTAAGCGTCATACTAATCCGCACACCATTCCCAGACGTTGCCGTGCATCTCGTACAAACCCCAGGCGTTCGCCGGCAGCGAGCCCACCGGCACCGTCTTCTGGCGATACGGGCCCTTTTTCCGCCGGCGTAGGGGTAGTTGCCATCGTAGTTGACCCGCTCCGGCGTCAGATCCTCGCCAAACGAGAACGGCGTCGTCGTCCCGGCACGGCACGCATACTCCCACTCCGCTTCGCTCGGCAGCCGCGCCGTCAAGCCCGGTACCCGCTTCTCCAGTTCGCCGATGAACGCCTGCACGTCGTACCAGGAGACATTTTCGACCGGGTTGCGCGCGTCGCCCCGGAACCGGCTCGGATTCCTCCCCATCACTGCCCGCCACAGGGCTTGCGTACACGCCGTGTCGGCCAGCCAGTAACCCCGGCTCAGCGTCACTTCGTGCGGCGTCTCGCGGTCAATCCGCTCCGGCTCGTCCTCCGGCGAACCCATCACAAATCGCCCCGGCGAAATCCAGCGGAAACGTTGGCGGACGCCGCCGAGATCGATGTCGCCGTAGAGACCGTAGGCATCGACGCCCAGCGATTGCCCGCCGCGCCAGCGGCCGGCTTCGTCGCCCAGCGGCGGCCGCCAGTCGAGGCGGTGCCGCCGGCCGAGCCAGGGCACTTCGGCGAACAGTCCGCGCGCGTCGCGGCCGAGCGAATACGCCCAGGACGGACGTTCGAGGCGGGCGACGGTCAGCGTCAGTTGCGGCGCGCGCAGCTCGACGCGCTCGACCTCGCGCGTCAGCACGGCGATGGTTTGCGGCAACGCGGCGGCGGCGATATAAACGGGAGCGGCGGGGGACGCCGCCGCCGTGCGCGTGACGCGGACGAAGACGAAGACGCCGCCATCGTCCAGCATCAAGTCGGCGTAGGGGCTGCCGGCCGGCGACGGGCTGGCGGGCGCCGCGGCCAGCGCTTCAGCGCGAGGCTCGAGACGCAGTTCGACGCCGCGCTGGCGCAGCGTGCAGGCGACCGGCCGGCGTTCGGTCGCCGGGTCGAGAAAATGGCGCACCTGTTCCGGCCGCACGCCGGCCGGCAGTTCGACCGCTTCGCCGCGCGCCACGCGTTCGCGTTGGGCGATCGCCCATAGCGCGGCCTGGATCTCGTCGTCGGCGAAGACGTCGTCGCTCTGGCGGTCGACGTGGCGGCGCAGGCAGTGTTGCAGCGCGGTGCTCTCCGGCCGTTGCAGCGCGGTGCGGGCGAAGGCGCGCAGCCATTGTTCGGTTTCCCGCCACCGTTCGGCGGGAATCGACCCCGGCGCCAGACGCTGGCAGGCGAGGATTTCGCGATGGCGCACCGATTCGGGCAGGCCGGCGTGGTGGGCGAGGATCAGGTCGACGGCGGCGCGGCGCAGCGCCGGCGCCAGCGCGGCGAAACGCTGTTGGTGCCGCGTCACCGCCGCTCTGCCGGCGAGTTGCACGCCTTGCGCGCCGGCGAGCACGTCCGGGTGCTGCCAGAGCAGGGCTTCGGCGAGCACGTCGGCTTCGCTGGCCGGCAGCAGATAACGCAGCGCGCGCAACAGCGGCGCTTCGACGAACAGCGCCGGGGCGAGCAGGGTCAGCAGCCGGTCGACGGCCGCCGTGCTGCACGCGACAGCGGCGTCAGCCGATAGCGCGCCACGGTTGACAGCGGCGTCAGCCGATGGCGCGCCGCGTTCGACGGCGGCGTCAGCCGATGGCGCGCCGCGTTCGACGGCGGCGCCGGCTGGGCGGCGCCGCGGACCGCGCCGGTCCCATTCGACGATCTCGACGCCCGGCCGCGGGCGGGCCGGGTGCAGGGCAGCGGGAACCGGGCACAGCGCCAGCGCCGGGCAGCCGGCGCGGCGCAGACGGGCGGCGAATTTCTGCCAGCCGAGCCGTGTTTCGGGGGCGTCGTCGAGCAGGCCGAGGTCGCTGAGGATCAGCACCGGCGTCGTCGCCGGCGGCACGGGCCAGCGCTGGCTGGCGCTGCGCAGGGGCCGGCGGACCCGCGGCTGCGGGCCGGGGTCGCCGGCGAGGATGCGGCGGTCGAGGCCGAGCGGGCCGTGGCGTTTGGCCAGCGCGCGGCAGAGGCGGTTGAAGTCGTCGTGGAACGGTTGGCTGCGCTGCGGGTAGTCGGCGAGGATGCTGATCCGCGGGCTCCAGCCGGAGCGGCGCTGCCTGGGGATGCCGCGCAGCGCTTCGCCGCGCGTCAGCCGGTCGATCAGGCGCGGCAGGTCGGGTTGCGGCGAATCGTTGCGCCGGCCCAGCGCGCGCCGCAAAAACGGCCACAGCCGCGACCAGCGGGTCAGCGGCGGCGGCGCGATCGGCCGTACCGATCCGGCCGCCGGGCGGTGATCCTCGGTCAGCACCGGCCCGTCGGTGACCCACGACGGCACGTTGTCGGGCGACTCGTCAGACAATTCATCGGTCAACTCATCGGTCAACTCGTCGGGCCGCGCTGCGCTTTGCCGGTGTTTGCTGACGTGGAAGAAGCGGGCTTTCGGCAGAACGGCCGGGCGTTCGGGGAGCGGCGGCGGGCCGCTGTCGGCAAGGCGCGGGCCGCTGGCTTTGGCGTGGTCTTCATTGGCCTCGTCGTCGGGCGCTGGCCGCGGCGGCCGCGCTTCGTAGCCGAGAACGGCCGCCGCCTGGGCGAGCCCTGGCGCGCCCAGTGCGCCATAGACGCGCAGCAGATCGGCGCGGCTGACGGCGGCTGGCGGGCGCGGCGGTTTCATGCGCTGGCCGGCGGGTGCTTCTTGAGCGCGAAGTCCTGCACCTGGGCCAGCAGCGCGGACTGTTTTTCCGGGTCCGCTTCGAGGGTGGCGACGACGCGCAGCAGGTCGATGTACTCGGCGTGACCGGGCCCTTGCAGGCCCTGGTCGTCGGCGTCGCGCCGGTCGCGCCATAACTGGCCGGCGGCCTGGCGATAGACGGCGTCGGCGCAACGTTCCTTGAAGTGCAGCCGGCCGCGGGCGATCAGCGCGGCGATGAATTCGTCCTCGTTTTTCGGCAGTTGCAGGTTGAGGACCAGGCAGCGGCGGATGAAGGCCGCCGGCAGTTCGCGTTCTTCGTTGGTGGTGATGACGACCAGCGGCGTCGGCGTTCCTTCGGCGGCGCGCACCGGCTGGTCGAGCCAGGGAACGGTGAAGGCGCCGTTGCCCAGCGTTTCGAGCAGGCCGTTGGGCAGTTCGGCCTCGGCCTTGTCGATTTCGTCGATCAGCAGCACGCTGCCTTTTGCCGGCGTGCTGGGCCAGCGCCGATGGCCAGTCGAACACCCACCACAGCGCGCCGGGGCTGAGGTAGTTGCGCTGGTCGAGGCGCTGGCGGACGTCCTCGGCGCTGCAGTGGCCGGCACTCATCGCCTGCGCGTCGCCGAGCCGGCCGAGGGCGTCGAATCGCCATTGCAGGTCCTGGCTCTCGCTGCGCGCATGGACCACGTCGGCGACGAACAGCCGTTCGAGGACCACGGCGGCGGCGCGTGCCAACTGGCTCTTGCCCGATCCGGGTTCGCCGCGCACCAGCAGCGGCCGCTGCGCGGCCAGCGCGGCACGCACCGCCCAGGCCGAGGTTTCGTCGAAACGGTGCACCGTCGCCGGCCACGAACCGTGTTGCGGCAGGGCGATTTCGTCGCGGGGAATATCGGGGATGGCGGTGGCGTTCATGGTCTTTTGGCGAGTTGTTCGGGAATGGTCAGGAAGTTGCGGATGATGGCCTGGAAGTTGTCTTCGTCGCTGACCAGCAGCGCGGACGGGCCGCCGGTGGGTTTGAAGTAGATCACGGTGATCGCCGGCAGTTTTTCGAGGAGTCGGCGGTAGAAGTTGGGCTGGCAGAGGCGGCTCTCCTGTTCGAGCGCCACCGGAATGTAGTGGTGGAAGGTCTTGTGCCGGTCGCGAAAGCGCAGTTCGTTGTTCAGCGTCCGCAAGTCTCTCGGCGACAGCAGCGCGCGGGATTCTTCGGGAAAGACGCGGGCCCACACTTCGCGCACCAGCGCGTCGAGCGCCGCCTGGTCGCCCCAGCCGGTGTCGTACGGCGGCTGGGCGATCAATTCTTCGCCGACCACGTCGATGGTGCCGGGCTGGCCGCGCAGCCGGGGGGCGATCTGCCTGACGCGCGAGCTGACGAGTTCGACGCCGAGTGGCGTCTCGACGACGATCTCGAAACCGAGTTCGCCGGCCGACAGGGCGTTTCGGCTGGCCAGTCCCAGGGATGCGCTGTCGACCGCCAGCAGGCTCAACCAGGCGAGAAGCGCTTTGCCGGCGCGCCAGGTGTCGGCGAATTCCGCTTGTTTGGCGTCGAGCGCTTGCAGCGCATTCCGGGTGGCCGGGAAGAGCAGTTCGTCGATGGTCTGCTCGGGATCGCCGGCGCACAGGCTGTCCGCCAGGTCGGCGCCGGGTGGGATGGCGGTTTGGCTGAGCATGATCCGCAGCGAGTTGACCAGCCGGACGCTGGCGTCCCGGGACAGGATCTGGCGGATCTCGTTGGCGATCTGCTGGCGGAAGGGGTCCGGCTTGCCGTCTGGCACTCGAGGCACGATCCGCTCGAGCAGGGCAGCGAAGTCGGTGTCCAGATGGACGTCTTAGGTGAGCGTGTTCATGTCGGCGAGGAGGTCCAGCAGTTTGTCGAGCAGGCGCAGACATTCGGCGTAGCCGTCGAGGTCGCTGCGTATGTGCTGGGTGTTTTTCGGGTCGGCGAGACCGGCGAGAGCCTTCTCCAGGTCGGCGATCTCCTTTTCCCAGTGTGTGAGGTAGCGGATTCTGTCGATGGGCTTGTGGAAACGGGCTCCCTTGAGGACGATCGGGCTGACCCGTTTGCCGAAGTCGCCCTTCTCGTAGATCCGGCGCAACTCGTACATGCAGTAGTCCGAGGTGAAATACGCCTCGCTGAGCACCAGGACGACATGCCCGGCGGCGCCGATCTCATTCATGAACTGGTGGATCGAATCGCCGTAGCCAATCCTCCTCTTGTCACGTTGCAGGGTGATCCCGCGCGCGGGACACGCTTGTTCGAGTTTGTCGACCAGCCGGTTCTGTTCCTCTTCTTTCCAGGCATACGAGACGTAAACGCTAACCATCGGACCTCTCCCTGTGGGCATGGTGAACTGTGAATTTGCGGAGCCGGCGGGTCCGCGGCGTGGCGCATCGGCGCGGAGCGGAAACTCGCCGGCGGAACCCATCCAGCAGGTCAAGTATCCGCGGCGGCGGCCGGGTCGTCAAACGGGGCGAGAGGGTCGGGGCGGGAGGGTCGGGGCGGGAGGGTCGGCGCAGGAGGGTCGGCGCAGGAGGGTCAGGCCAGTGGCGAGCCCGAATCGGCGGAGCCGGGCGTTCGATTCGGGCGGCAGCGGAAACGGCCGGCAGCCGGTACGTCGTCCAGCGCGGCCGGCGAAATTCATCGCCGTCGTCACGGGAGCCGCTGCGCCCGTCTTTGCGCGGGGCAGCGCGCGGCGCGCCACCGCTCAGTACTTGATGCGGGCGAAGAAGCTTTTTTCGGCGGCTTCGAGCGCCTGACGCAAGGTGACGATGCCTTTCTGCGCCAACAGCGGCAGCATGCGCAGGAAGACTTCCCCGGTGGCGTTGGCGTCGCCGAGCGCGTTGTGACGGCCGGCGATGGTGATTCCCAGGCGTTCGGCGATATCGTCGAGCTGGTGGGACTCTTGATTGGGCTGCAGAACGCCGGACAGCAACAGCGTGTCGAGTACCGGCTGGCTGAAGACGACGCCGGTACGCTCTTCCTTGAGTTGCAGGAAACGCATGTCGAATGCGGCGTTGTGCGCGACCAGCACGGTGTTGCTGCAAAAATCGTGAAACGCCGGCAGGACGACGTCGATGGTCGGCTGGCCGCGGACCATGTCGTCGGTGATGCCGTGGATCGGGATGCCTTCGGGACGCAGCAGCCGTTGCGGATTGACCAGATGGTCGAAATTTTCGGTGCGCAACAGCCGGCCATTGACGATGCGCACGGCGCCGATCTGAATGATTTCGTCGCCGGCGGCCGGCTCCAGGCCGGTGGTCTCGGTGTCGAAGACGGTGTAGGTGAGTTCGCTGAGCGGCCGGTCGAGGTCGATGCTTTGGTCGCGGAAGTGAAAGAGGTCGAAGTCGTAGTATTCCGGGCGGTGATGGCTGTCGTCGGCGGCTTCCCCGAGGCTCATGTTTTCGGGGTTGGCGATTGGCAGAACGAAGCGGAAGAAGGCGCGGTGGGCGGCTTTTTCGCGGTCGTACCAAATCTCGCCGCTGTGACGGTCGATCACTTCGCGCAGGGTCAGCGGGCTGCTTTCGTCGCCGACCTGCATGGTGTCGTTTTCCCAGGTGTAGAAGGTTTCCGAGGACATGGCGTGGCCTGCCCAGATCAGGTCCAGGTAGGCCAGCCGACCGAAGGGCTGCAGCCGGAAACGCAATTCCTTGATCTGGTAATGTTCGGCCAGTCGATAGGCCAGCGAACAGATCGAGAAGACCAGCGAGAAACTCTCGGCGCGCAGCCAGAGGGTGTCGTCGATGTCTTCGGTTCGGGTGCTCAGGGCGAGTTGTTCTTCGATGCGCCGTTGCGCGGCGGCGATGATGTCCATCCCCAGCACGTCTTCGAGCGGCCAGCGGGTTTTCAGCGAGTCGGCGAACTCGGTCATCGTCTGGTCCAGCCGCTGGCTCATGCGCAGCACTTCGTCGCTGATGATGCCGATGAAGCGTTCGCGGAGTTCTCCGTCGATGTCCGGGTAGTCGGTGAGGTTGCCGACGGCGACGCGGATATTGGCCAGGCTTCTCCGGCTGCCGTCGGTGAGCGACTGCAGGACCTGGTCGCGGCGCGTTTCCTGTTCGAGGCTGCGGGTGATGTTTTCGACGGTCAGCACGTAACCGGTCATTTGCCGTCCGTCGTCGGCGGCGGTGCCGGACAGGACCGGCACCAGTTGCACGCGCAGCAGTTGGCCGCCGCGGGTGGTGGTGATGAAGTTGGCGATCGACGCCGCGGCGCCTTTTTGCAGCCGTTGCCGGACCACCGCCAGCGCGTGGTCGATCTGGTTGCGTTCGAGAATCGAGAAGATCGAGCGGCCGAGACCGATCAGCGTGCCGCTGGCCAGCGCCGCGCCGCCGCTGGCCAGGGCCTTGAATTGCAGGCGCGCACGGCTGTTGTAGAGCAGGATCACGCCGTCGAGGTTGCAGACCACCACCGCTTGCGCCAGTTCGGACATCAGCGCCGCCAGCCGGTTTTTTTCTTCTTCGACCGAGGCTTTGGCGGCGGCGACCTGCGAAGCGACATCGTCCATCAGGCCGTCGCGCTGCGCCGCCAGGTCGTTGGCCGCCTCGGCCAGCAGGCGGACTTCCGGCGGTCCGTCGGGCGTGATGCGGAAATTGCGGTTGGCCGAGAGCATCAAGCGCAGGCTTTCGACCATTTTCAGCAACCCTTGCACGTACTGGCGGAACAGGTAGCGGATGACCAGCAGACCGCCGACGAAGCCGGTGGCGGTCATCAGCGTGCCTAGCGACAGGTGCGGGCCGAGCAGGCGAACCAGCAGATCTTGTTCGGCGGGATTGGCGCTGATCCAGACCAGCCAGGCGGTGACCAGGAAGGGCCCGGTCATCAACATGCCGAGGACGATCACCGAGATGACGAAGCGGACCCGTGCATTCATCAGGTTAAGGGTGTGAAACGTCCAGGAGCCTGTCGGCGCCGGAGAGGCGACTCGCCACCGGACCGACGAAAGAAGGGAGCCACGCGCCAGCGAAGGGCAGGCTCACCGTGCGAAAGGCTGGAGAAAAATCCTGCGCCAAGACATTCGATCAACCCGCCGGCGGCTCGCGGATGATTTGCAGGTCGTTGTCGGTGGCGAAGTTGAGCACGAAACGGTAGGCCATCGGCTCGATCTTGTACAAGCTGCCGTCTACGAAAACCGCTTTTTCTCCCTGGTAGGTACGGGGACCGACATAAGGCGAGTAGCGCATTTTCTTCTCGGCGCCGAATGCGGAAAGCACCCCGCAAAGACGCTCGGCCCAGTCGCTGGGACGGAATTTCCGGCCCGCGGTGGTCACACCGACGATGGTGAAAGAGGAGGGTGGCTGTGTAGGCATGGCTGAGAAGGATCTGGTAAGGCTCTGGTCGAGGCAATCTGAAGTCGCCGACGTGGCGCCTGATTGGCAACAGCAACAATGGCCTGAATTCTATCAGAAAGGTGCAAGGGTTGCCGGCGGATGCGGATGCAGGCTTTGAAAGCCGGCTGGCGAGGTCGCTCGGAAGCCGGTGCAAGCCGGTGGAAGCCGGTACAAGCTCGGGTGTTCGGTTGGTGGGCGATAGTGGGATCGAACCACTGACTTCCACCGTGTGAAGGTGGCACTCTACCGCTGAGTTAATCGCCCCTCGGGAGTGGAATTCGGGATGGCCAGGCCAAGCGGACCAACGGTTTATTGCAGTTGGCGGTGAATGACTTGGCTGCCGGACGCTGCCGAATTCCGCAGCGGCAATGCCGACTGCAAGGAGGCGGCGATTACAACATAAGTCGCCCGACGGGTCAATTGGAGACGGTGCATGACAACGAGGCCCATCGGCGAAGCGGGTCGCTTACCAGCCTCGCATCATCGCCAGACCGTGCGCGCCGTGGCGCGATGCCGTTTCGCAATGGGCCGCCCGCATGCCGCCCAGCGCATAGACCGGCATCGGGCACCGGGCAATCATTTCAGCAAACCCTTGCCAGCCGAGTCCTGTCGCTTCCGGATGACTGGCGGTCGGCAAAACCGGGCCGAGGACGACGAAATCGACCGCCAGTGCCGCGGCCCGGGCCAGATCCGCCGCGTTGTGGCACGAGGCGCCGACCCAGTCCATTTCCGGTCGGGAATCGATCGCCCACAACCACTGCGCAGACAGATGCACGCCATGCGCGCCTGCCGTCGCCGCGGCAACGGCCGGAGAGTCGTTGATCAACACTCGCGCCGTCGGGTAATCGCCGGCCAATGCAATCACCGATGCGGCGAAACGTTGGCGCTCGGCGGCCGGCAGGTTTTTATCGCGAACCTGTATCAAGCGCAGGCCCTGTTCCAGCGCCTGCCGCACGCGCGCCAGTTCGGCCTGGCAACCGTTGGCTTCGGCATGAGTCAGCACATAACGCGCCGGCAGATCGAGCGCCCGCAGAATCGGCCCGTTGGCGGGCAGGATCGGCGCCACCGTCGGCGTCTGGCCCACGTTCACCCAGGCGAAAGCGCTGTGTTCGATCGGCGCCACCGTGCCGCGCCAAGTGGTGACGCGAAAGAATTTCAGCCGCACGGTGGCATGCGGATAGGTGAATTCGCGGCACAGCCAGGGCCGGGGGTCGTCGATCTCGATGCCCAGTTCTTCGCGCAGTTCCCGCTGCAGCGCTGCGCAGGCGCTTTCCCCGGGTTCGATCTTGCCACCGGGGAATTCCCAGTATCCGGCATAGACCTTGCCGGCCGGACGTTGCGCGAGCAGGAATTCGGGGGCCGCTTCTGGAGACGCTTCCGGGCCACGCAGCAACACCGCGGCGACGACCTCGGTAACCGGCGTTCCGTGGGCGGCACCGGCAGTCGTCATTCCACTTGTCATTCCAGCCGCGGCGCTCATCCGCGGGTCGCTGCGCGTTTGCGCGTCGTGGCGGCGGCCCGCGGCGCGCGGCGTGACGCTTTTCCGTCGGCGGCACCGGATTGACGCCCCGCCCAATCCTTGGCGAACTGCCAGGCGACGCGGCCACTGCGCGAGCCGCGTTCCAACGCCCAATTCAGGGCATCGCGTTCGGCGGCGGCGATGTTCTCCGGGCGGCAGCCGAACGAACGCAGCCAATGCGCGGCGATGCGCAGATAGGCGTCCTGATCGAAGGGGTAAAACGAAATCCACAGTCCGAAGCGCTCGGAAAGCGAAATTTTTTCCTCGATCGCTTCGCCGGGATGGATTTCCTCGTCGACCCGCCGGCTGTCGAGGTTGTCGGCAAAAAAATCGGGCATCAGATGGCGGCGGTTCGAGGTGGCGTAGATCAGCACATTGTCCGGCGGCGCGGCCAGTGAGCCGTCGAGAACCGCTTTCAAGGCTTTGTAACGCGCGTCGCCGGCTTCGAAGGACAGGTCGTCGCAAAAAACGATGAAGCGCTCCGGCCGGCCATCGAGCAGATCGACGATGTCGGGCAGGTCGAGCAGATCGTCCTTGTCGACTTCGATCAGCCGCAGCCCCTGCCCGGCGTAGGCGTTGAGCAGGGCCTTGATCAGCGAGGATTTGCCGGAACCGCGGGCGCCGGTGAGCAGAACGTTGTTCGCCGGCTTGCCGGCGACGAAATGGCGGGTGTTGGTCTCGATCCGCGCTTTCTGTTCGTCGATGTCCTGCAGGTCGTTCAGCCGGATGGCCGCCAGGCGGACGATGGGTTGCAGATAGCCGGCTCCGTGACGGGTGCGCCAGCGGAACGCCACGGCCGACTGCCAGTCGGGCGCCGCGCTGGCCGGCGGCAACAGCGGTTCGAGACGCTCGATGAGTTGTTCGGCACGGCTCAGAAAGTGTTCGATTTGCCGGAAAGTGTCGAGCATCGGGACAGTATACTGGGCGGATTGATGAACTCGCCACTCTAGCCAAAACGATGCCTAAAAGCCAATCATGGACCGTACCGGTCGTCGGTGCGTTATTCGCCGCGCTGCTCAGCGCCTGCGGAACCGGCCGTCAGGCGGTCGACAACGATTCGTCGGCGATGGCCCACTGCCCACCGTGTGGCGCTTCTTCGCCGGCGTCACCGGTCAAACCGCTGCGCGCCGCTTCCTGGAGCGAATTGCCGGGCTGGTCCGACGACGATCTCGCCGCCGCCTGGCCGGCATTCCTGCGCTCCTGCCGCACGCTCGTCAATCGCCCGCCGTGGAAAGCGGTCTGCGAAGACGCGCGGACGCTGAACGTCAGCACGCCGACGATCCGCCGTTTTCTCGAATCGCGCTTGCAACCCTGGCGGGTGGTCAATGCCGATGGCACCACCACCGGCCTGGTCACCGGTTACTATGAACCGCTGCTGCGCGGCTCACGGACGCGCGGCGCGCCCTATCTGCACCCGGTGCTCGGCGTGCCGGACGATCTCCTGGTCGTCGATCTCGGCACCGCTCAGCCCGAAGTGAAGAACCTGCGCCTGCGCGGCCGGCTGCAGGGCAACAAGGTGGTGCCGTATTACAGCCGTGCCGAAATCGTCGGCCGCGAAAAGGAATTCGCCAACCGCGCGCTATTGTGGGTGGACGACGCCGTCGAACTGTTCTTCCTGCAGGTGCAGGGTTCCGGCCGGGTCAAGCTGAGCGATGGACGCACCGTCCGGCTGGCGTATGCCGATCAGAACGGCCACGCTTATCAATCGATCGGCCGCCTGCTGATCGACCGCGGCGAATTGACCGCCGAACAAGCGACGATGCCCGGCATCAAGCAATGGGCGCGCGCCAATCCGGGACGTGTGAATGAAGTGCTCAACAGCAATCCGAGTTACGTCTTCTTCCGCGAACAGGCGCAGAGCGCCGCTGACAGCGACGGCCCGAGCGGTGCGTTCGCCGTGCCGCTGACCGCCGAACGCAGCATCGCCGTCGACCCCCGCCATGTGCCGCTCGGCGCGCCGGTGTTTCTGGCGACCAGTCAGGCCGAATCGGCCGCGCCGCTGCGCCGCCTGGTGATGGCGCAGGATACCGGCGGCGCGATCCGCGGCGCGGTACGGGCCGATCTGTTCTATGGTTTCGGGGACAAAGCCGGCAACCAGGCCGGGCGGATGAAGCAACCAGGCCAGATGTGGGTGTTGCTGCCCCCGGGGGCTGCACCAAAATAAGCCGGCACCCCGCGGAACGACGAGCAAGCGCCCCAAACTGGTGCCTTGGCAAAACCAAGCGCACCATTGCGGAGCGGCGCTGCGCCCAAAAAGGCGCCGAGCGCCTGAATCGGGGGCGGATCAAACCTGGAACGGCGCTTGCTAGACATGAACGGTCCGCTTTTCAGGAACGATCATGGAAGCTCTAAAAACAGGCAGCGACGTCCTCTTCATTCTGCTCGGCGGGATCATGGTCCTGGCGATGCATTCCGGTTTCGCCTTTCTCGAACTGGGCACGGTGCGCAAGAAAAGCCAGGTCAATGCCCTGGTCAAGATTCTCATCGATTTCTCGGTATCGACCATCGCCTATTTCTTCATCGGCTACAGCATCGCCTATGGCAGCCATTTTTTCACCGGCGCCGACACCCTGGTGCAGAAGAACGGTTATGAACTGACCAAATTCTTCTTCCTGCTGACCTTTGCCGCAGCCATCCCGGCCATCGTTTCCGGTGGCATCGCCGAACGCGCCAAGTTCTACCCGCAACTCGCCGCCACTTTCCTGATCGTCGGACTGATCTATCCGTTTTTCGAAGGCATCGCCTGGAATCAGGGTTTCGGCATCCAGGCCTGGCTGAAAGCGATTTACGGCGAGGAGTTCCACGATTTCGCCGGCTCGGTGGTGGTGCACGCGATGGGCGGCTGGATCGCTCTGCCGGCGGTCATCCTGCTTGGCGCGCGCTCCGGGCGCTATACCAAGGAAGGCCGCATTTCGGCGCATCCCCCCTCGTCGATCCCCTTTCTGGCCCTGGGCGCCTGGATCCTCACCGTCGGCTGGTTCGGCTTCAACGTCATGAGCGCGCAGACCATCGACAAAATCTCCGGCCTGGTGGCGATCAACTCGTTGATGGCGATGGTCGGCGGAACCTTGGTCGCCCTGGCCGCCGGCAAGAACGACCCCGGCTTCGTGCACAACGGCCCGCTGGCCGGGCTGGTCGCCGTCTGCGCCGGCTCGGACGTGATGCACCCGATCGGCGCCTTGTTCGTCGGCGGCATCGCCGGCGGGCTGTTCGTACTGATGTTCACCCTGACGCAGAACCGCTGGAAAATCGACGACGTGCTCGGCGTCTGGCCTCTGCACGGCATCTGCGGCGCCTGGGGCGGCATCGCCGCCGGAATTTTCGGCTGCCAGACGCTCGGCGGCGTCGGTGGGGTGGCGTTCATGCCGCAACTGCTGATGACCGGTTTGGCGATCGTCATCGCCCTGGTCGGCAGCAGCATCGTCTATGGAATACTGAAAAGCATCGTCGGTCTACGTCTCGACCAGGAGCAGGAGTACTACGGCCCCGACCTGTCGATCCACAAGATCACCGCCACGCCGGAACGGGAGGTCAATTGGTAAGCCGGCCCATCGAGCTGAAAAAGTTGGGCTGAAAAAGACGAGTCCGGCGTTGCCGTAAAACGAAACGCGGCGCGTGTTCAATCGAGCAGGGTCTTGCCGCGCGTCTTGGCGATTGCCGCAACTCTGGCGGCCGCATCGGGCTCGCCGACGAATCGCAGATCCAGCGGCGAGTCGATCGCACACAGCGCCTCGATCACTGCGAGATCGCCGTGCAGCACATTGATCACGCCGGCGGGGAAGCCGCAACGCGTACCCAGTTCGGCCAGGGCGAACAGTGCCGAGGGAACATGCGGGCTGGGCTTGAGGATCACGGTTCCTCCGGCGAGCAACCATGACACAGCGTGACGCACCGCAGCCAGAAAAGGCTGATGACGATCGCAAAGGATGGCCAACACACCATTTGCGGTGTCAGCCGGCGTGGGGAATCGCAAGACCTCGCACGCCGAGGAGATCTCGTCCATCGCTTGCGCGCGGGTCCAGCCGGTTTCTTCACTGAGCAAGCCGGCAAAATGTTCGGCGTACCCGGCCAGCGCCTCGGCGAGCGCGCTCAGCAAGGCTGCGCGTTCGGCGGCGCGACGAACCGACCATTCGGGTTGCGCCTGCTCGGCCGCGGCGACCGCCGCCTGCGCCTCCAACGAGCCGCACAACGGGGTGCGCCGCTTGATCTGCTGACTGTGAGCGTCGCGCACATCGATGAACGTTGGGGCCATCGTCAGATAAGCGTGGCCGTTGATCCATAGCGGAATGGCTCGGATTTCTTCTGGGTGTGACATTGAATTCCTCGGCGTTCGGAGCAGTCGCTCATGACGAAAAAGAGCTCTCCGACCCGCATGATGTTAAGATATCGGCGCGCTTCCAGCGGGCATCAAAATTACTATGGTATTCTTTGCCCAGTGAAAACGGAAGGTTCGACAACAAGGCAATGGCTGACCAGCACGCCGAAAAAAATTCAATTCAGGTGATCGAGCGGATGATGTCGCTGCTCGACGTGTTGGCCGACCACAACGAACCGGTCAGTCTGAAAGTGCTGGCGCAACGCTGCGGACTGCATCCGTCGACCGCGCATCGCATTCTGGCAGCGATGGCCGGCGCGCTGCTGGTCGAACGCCACGAGGTCGGCACGTATGCCTTGGGAATTCGCCTGCTCGAACTCGGCAACATCGTCAAAGCGCGGATCAATATCCGGCAGGTGGCTCTGCCTTTCATGCAGCAACTTCACGAATTGGTCGGCGAGGCGGTCAATCTGGGCATTCGCCGCGAAGACGAAATCATTTATGTCGAGCGCACCTCCAGCGGTCGGTCATTGGTTCGCGTCGTCTATTTGGTCGGTGGACGCGCCCCGCTTCATCTGACTTCGGTCGGCAAGCTTTTTCTGGCCGCTGACAACGTCGCCGATATTCGTGCTTACGTCAAGCGCACCGGCTTGCCCGGCAAGACGCCGCATTCCTTGACCAATCTGGCCGCGCTCGAAAAGGAAGTCGAAAAAATTCGTCGCCATGAGCTTGCCTTCGATAGCGAGGAAGCCGAAATCGGTCTGCGCTGCATTGCCGCGCCCATCCGCAACGACGAGGGACTGCTGGTCGCCGGTTTGTCGATCTCCACACCCAGCGATCGATACAATCCCGACTGGGTCGGGCCGCTCAAAGCCACCGCCGAAAAAATCTCGTCGGCATTGGGTTACGGGAAGGCGTGATTACTATAAATAAGAATGCGTATCGGAAAACAGGCTGACCGCCGTTTCCGGTACAGCAATTACTGCCGATTGGTCAACGAAAATGGCTGATGGGCGTTGTCGGGTTTGTTGGTCGCTTGCCGATCGGCAAACCACTATCTCACCAGGAGGACCCCATGCATAAACTGATTTCCCTGTTGGTCGGGCTGCTGTTTTTGGCGACGAACGCCTTCGCCGCTGTCAACGTCAACACGGCAAACAAAACCGAATTGATCACCCTGCCCGGTATCGGACCGGCCAAAGCACAGGCCATCATCGACTACCGGACCAAGAACGGTCCTTTCAAGTCGGTCGATGATCTGGACAAGGTTCCCGGCATCGGTCCGGCCATCCTCGGTCAGATCAGAAAGGATGTCGCTCTGGAGGGTCCGACGACGGTCAAGCCGGCGGCCAATACGCCAGCCGCCAAGCCCGCTCCGGCCGCGGCAGCCAAGCCCGAAGCCACCAAACCGGCTCCGATGCCGGCAGCGGCAGCACCCGCGGCCGCAGGCACAGTTGCTGCAGGCACGGCAGCCGCCAAACCCGCCGCCACTCCGGCCACCACTACTCCAGCCACCAGTCCAGCCACCACCCCGGCCAGCCCGAAGACGGCCACTCCCGCCAGCGAGCCGGCGAAACCTGCGGCGGCAATGAGCAAGGAAGAGAAGAAAGCGGCTGAAAAAGCGGAAAAAGAGAAAAAGGAAGCCGCCAAGAAAGCTGAAAAGGAACAGAAAGCCGCCGCCAAGAAAGCCGAGAAAGAACACAAGGATACGGCCAAAGCGGAACCCGCCAAGAAGGAAGGCGAACAGAAGTAAGTTTTTTGTCATCGTCACCGGCCGCTCGGCGGCCTGCGAGGAACCCCGCTGCGGCGGGGTTCTGCATTAAAAGGTATCGTGTGGTGACAAGGGAGCAGGATCAGCAATGACCGTCGCCGGTCTGGTGCGCTTCTGGACAACGACCGCCGTTGCCAGCCGATGAAGTGGACAGCAAATCAAACCGGTGAGACCATCGATTCGTCACTTTTACTTCTTCTCGTCTCGCCAGAAAGTCCTACGCTATGCGTGTGCCGTCCGCGTTGTTGCCGTTCGTATTCGTTTTTTTGTGGAGTACCGGGTTCATCGGCGCCAAACTCGGTCTGCCGCACGCCGAACCGCTGACTTTTCTGCTGATCCGTTACCTGCTGGTGATTTTATTGATGAGTGCGCTGGTTCTGGCCACCCGGGCACCCTGGCCGGCGGATTGGCGGCACGTCTGGCACATCGGTTTCACCGGCCTGCTGGTGCACGCGGTCTATCTCGGCGGGGTGTTCGTGGCCATCAAACAGGGCTTGCCGGCCGGTGTGACGTCGCTGGTCGTCGGGATGCAACCCCTGCTGACCGCTTGTGGCGCCGGTTTTCTGCTCGGTGAAAACGTCGCACCACGCCAGTGGCTGGGACTGGCGTTGGGCTTTGCCGGTGTCGGGCTGGTGGTGGCCAACAAGCTTGCCGGCGTGCCGGTATTTTCGATGCTGCTGCCGGCGCTGCTGGCGTTGCTCGGCATCACTTGCGGCACCTTGTACCAGAAACGCTTTTGCCCGCATTTCGATTTGCGTACCGGGTCGGTGATCCAATTCACCCCGACGGCTGTTCTCACCGCCCTGGTCGCCTGGCGCACCGAAACGATGGTCGTCGACTGGGCGGCCGAATTCGTCTTCGCGCTCGGCTGGCTGGTGCTGGTGCTTTCGGTCGGCGCGATCAGCCTGCTGAACATGCTGATTCGCCGCGGCAGCGCGGTCAACGTCGCCAGCCTGTTCTATCTGACGCCGCCGAGTACGGCGATCATCGCCTGGCTGGTGTTCGGCGAAACGCTGACCGGGCTGGCACTGCTCGGCATGATCCTGGCCGTCAGCGGCGTTTATCTGGCGCGGACGCAAGCACGGTGAGCGGGCTGCGCATCCTGGGGATCGATCCCGGCTTACGTGTCACCGGCTTCGGGGTGATCGAAAAAATCGGCCAGCGTCTCGACTATCTGGCCAGCGGCTGCATCCGCACGGACCCGCAGGCCAGCCTGCCGGAACGTCTGGGGACGATTCACGCCGGCGTCTGCCAGTTGGTTGCCGAACACCGGCCGCGGCAAGCGGCGGTGGAAATCGTTTTCGTCAACGTCAATCCGCAATCGACCCTGCGGCTTGGTCAGGCGCGCGGAGCGGCGATCGTCGCCCTGGTGAACAACCGTCTCGAGGTGGCGGAGTACACCGCTTTGCAGGTCAAGCAGGCCGTGGTAGGCAACGGACACGCCGACAAGACGCAGGTGCAACACATGGTCAAGCGTCTGCTGGCCTTGCCGGCCGACCCGAACCCCGATGCCGCCGACGCCCTGGCCTGCGCGATCGCTCACGCGCACGGCGGCCAGGGCTGGGCGGTGCTGAACGGCGCGGCACCGCGCCGGCGTCACGGCCGGCTGCTGTTTGACAAGAAGATCGGCGCTTGAGGACACCAGATGATCAATCGTTTGACCGGGCATCTGCTCGAAAAAAATCCGCCACAAGTGATCATCGACGTACACGGCGTCGGCTACGAAGTCGATGTGCCGATGAGCACTTTCTATAACTTGCCGGCAAACGGTGAGACGCTCACCTTGTTGACTCATTTCGCCGTCCGCGAGGACGGCCATTTCCTTTACGGGTTCACCAGCGAAGCCGAGCGCTCGACTTTCCGTCAGTTGCTGAAAATCAACGGAGTCGGAGCCCGCCTGGCCCTGGCGGTGTTGTCGGGAATGTCGGTCGATGATCTGGCGCAAGTCGTCGTCCGGCAGGACGTCGGCCGGCTGACCAAGGTACCGGGAATCGGTCCCAAAACCGCCGAACGGCTGCTGCTCGAGCTGAAAGGGAAGCTCATCGAAGCCAGGCCGAGCAGCCTGACCGCCGCCGATGACGTACGGGGCGACATTCTGAATGCCCTCATGGCGCTGGGTTACAATGACCGTGAAGCCGGTGCGGCACTGAAGCAGTTGCCAGCCGAAATCACCACCGCCGACGGGATTCGCATGGCTTTGAAATTGCTGTCGAAAATCTGATTGACGATGACTTCGAGCTACAAACAACTACTCCAGATCGCGCTCGTCGCCCTGCTGCTGGCCGGCTGTATCGCCGTATTGCTGCCCTTCACCGGCACGCTGCTGTTCGCCATCGTCATTTGTGTGGCGACGTTGCCGATCCGCAACCGCTTGTTGCGCTTATGCGGCGGACGGAGCAATCTGGCGGCACTGCTGCTGTCGATTCTGCTGCTGGCATTGCTGGTGACCCCGATGGCACTGCTGTCCGGTTCTTTGGCCGATGGGGTGGAGTTGGCGATTCGCTATCTCAAACCGCTGATGGAAAAAGGTTTGCCGACCACGCCACCGGATTGGCTGCGCAAATTGCCGCTGGTCGGCGGCAATCTGGCGGAATACTGGCGCAATCTGGTGGCCAGCCGCGAGGAGATGAATAATCTGCTGCAACAGTTCCTCGAACCAACCCGCCGTCTGGCGCTGGCCGGCATTTCGCTGTTCGCCCAAGGGTTGATGCAACTGGTCCTGGTGATCTTCTTCGTTTTCTTCATTTTCCGCGACGCCCACATTTATGCCGATGCCTTGCACACCGGCAGTCGGATGCTCGGCGGCGACCTCGGCGAGCGCCTGCTTGCGCTGGTCGAAGGGACGATCAACGGGGTGATGGTCGGCCTCGTCGGCACCGCCGCCGCGCAGGCGGTAGTGGCGATGGTCGGATTTCTGATCGCTGGCGTGCCGGGCGTGGTGATGTTGACCTTCGCCACCTTCTTTTTTTCGATGATACCGGTGATCGGCGCGACGCTGATCTGGCTCGGTGCGGCTTTCTGGCTGTACAGCGAAGGCCAGCCCGGCTGGGCCGTCTTCATGGTGCTGTGGGGGATGTTCGGGATCAGCAGCGTGGACAATTTTCTCAAGCCGGTGCTGATTTCACGGACCGCCAGCCTGCCCTTGCTGTTGATCGTCGTCGGCGTTTTCGGCGGGGTAATGGTGTTTGGATTCATCGGCCTGTTTCTCGGGCCCACGCTGCTGGCGCTCGGCCAGGCTTTGATTCGCGAATGGCTGGCGCATGCCGGACCCGACGCCCTGTCGTTGCCCTTCCAGAACCAGGACGGCGCGCAATGATCGAAAACGACGATTTGTCCGGTCGCCCGCTCGAGCGGCTGATTTCGGCAGAAGCCAAATCGACGCAGGAAGAGGTCATCGAACGGGCTTTGCGTCCCCGCCGGCTGGTCGATTATGTCGGCCAGGCAAAGATTCGCGAACAATTAGCGATTTTCATCGAAGCCGCCAAACGGCGCAAAGAAACGCTCGATCACGTGTTGCTCTTCGGCCCGCCAGGACTCGGCAAGACCACGCTGGCGCATATCGTTGCCACCGAGATGGCCGTCAACCTGCGTTCGACCTCCGGACCGGTGCTCGAGCGCGCGGGCGATCTGGCGGCGATCCTGACCAACCTCGAACCGCGGGATGTCCTGTTCATCGACGAAATCCACCGCCTGTCGCCGGTGGTCGAAGAAATTCTCTACCCGGCGCTCGAGGACTTCCAGATCGACATCATGATCGGCGAGGGGCCGGCGGCGCGGTCGGTCAAGCTCGATCTGCCGCCCTTCACCCTGGTCGGCGCCACTACCCGGGCCGGAATGCTCACCAACCCGTTGCGTGACCGCTTCGGCATCGTGTCGCGACTCGAGTTTTACACGCCCGAGGAACTGACGCAGATCGTCAGTCGTTCCGCGCAACTGCTCAAGGTGCCGATCGACCCGGCCGGGGCGCTCGAAATCGCCAAGCGCTCGCGCGGCACTCCGCGAATCGCCAACCGGCTGTTGCGTCGGGTGCGCGACTTCGCCGAAGTCAAGGCCGGTGGCGGCATCGACCAGTCCATTGCCGATCAGGCCCTGCGCATGCTCGACGTCGATCACGGCGGGCTGGACGTAATGGACCGCAAACTGTTGTCGGCGGTGATCGACAAATTCGGCGGCGGACCGGTGGGCGTCGATAACTTGGCCGCGGCGATCGGCGAGGCGCGCGATACCATCGAAGACGTTCTCGAACCGTACCTGCTCCAGCAGGGGCTGCTGCAACGCACGCCGCGCGGCCGGATGGCGACGCCGGCGGTGTACCGGCATCTCGGGCTCGATCATCCGAGCGGCGACAAGCAGGGCGATCTGTGGTCCGCGCCATGAACGTCGTCATAACCTCGCCGACACTGGCGACCCGTCACAAATCCTTACAGTGGACGGCGATAGCGTCACATAGAATTCCCCGGTCATGAACCCTCCCGGCCTGTCGCAGATTTTTGCCATTTCCGTTCGTGTTTACTACGAGGACACCGATGACGGCGGGGTGGTTTACTATGCCAATTACCTGAAATTCCTGGAGCGCTGCCGCACCGAATGGTTGCGCTCGCTCGGACATCAGCAAGGGGCGCTGCGGGCTGAAGCCGGAATCGCCTTCGTCGTCCGCCACGTGAATCTGTCGTACTTGAAACCGGCGCGTCTCGACGACGAGTTGCAGGTTACCCTGCAGGTCGAGCGCCTGGGACACGCGCAGATCGTTTTCCGGCAATCGATCCGGCGCGCCGACGCGGACGCCGGCTGGAATGAACTGGTCCAGGGTACGATTCAAGTCGCCTGTGTCAACGTGGCACGAATGAAAGCGACGCCTATTCCCGCGTTTCTGCGGTCTCAACTGGAAGCCATGCAATGAACGTCTCGCAAGATTTATCGATCCTGCACCTGATCCTCAATGCCAGCGCCGTCGTCCAGGCGGTGATGCTGTTGCTGGCCGGCGTCTCGTTCATGTCCTGGTACTACATCTTCCGCAAATGGTTCACCGTCAAGGCCGCCCGCACGCAGACCGAGCAGTTCGAGCGTGACTTCTGGAGCGGCGGCGACCTCAACCACTTGTACCAGAGCGCGGTCAACGACCGTCACGGCAGCGGCAGCATGGAACGCATCTTCGAAGCCGGATTCCGTGAATTCACCAAACTGCGCAGCCAGAAAAATCTCGACCCGAAAGACATCATCGACGGCTCGCGGCGGGCGATGCGCGCCACCTACCAGCGGGAAATGGACAGTATCGATTCGCATCTCGCCTTTCTGGCCTCGGTCGGCTCGGTCAGCCCGTATGTCGGCCTGTTCGGCACCGTCTGGGGCATCATGCACTCCTTCCGTGGCCTGTCGAACGTCGGGCAGGCGACGCTGGCGGCGGTGGCGCCGGGAATCGCCGAAGCGCTGGTGGCCACCGCCATCGGCCTGTTCGCGGCGATTCCGGCGGTGGTGGCCTACAACCGCTTCGCGCACGACATCGACCGTCTGGCCTCGCGCTTCGAATCGTTCATGGAAGAGTTTTCCAACATCCTGCAACGGCAGATGAGGTAAGACGATGCGTCCGCGCCGCCTGAAGAACGAAATCAACGTCGTTCCCTATATCGACGTGATGCTGGTGTTATTGGTGATCTTCATGGTCACCGCCCCGATGATGACCACCGCCCGGGTCGATGTCCCCTCGGTCGGCAAGGCGCCGCAAGCCCCGGCGGAAGCGCTGCAAGTCATCGTCCGCGCCGACCGCTCGCTGGCGCTGCTCGCTCCCGGCAAACGCGAACGGTCACTGACCCGCAGCGAGCTGATCCAGGAAATCGTCGCCGCCCAGCGCAAGAACCCCGAACAACCGGTGATGATCGCCGGCGACAAGAATGTCAAATATCAGGCGATCCTCGAAATCATGGACGACCTGCAACAGCAACAGGTCAAACGCATCGGCCTGCTCGTACAAACCAAATGAGCTCATGAACCGTGGACGCCACCGCTGACGCCTGGGTCCGCACACCGCCGCCGGACCCTGCCAAATGGCCGTCGCTGGCACTGTCGGCGCTGGTCCACCTCTTGCTGATCGTCGCGCTGTTTCTGGGTGTGCAATGGCGAAGCGAGACGCCGGAAACGGTCGAGGTCGAAATCTGGCGTCCGGCTCCGGCGGAAACGGTCAATCCGCCTGCCGTCAAGGACGAGCCCAAACCCGAGCCCAAGCCGGTACCGCGCCCGGAACCCAAACCTGAGCCCAAGCCTGAACCAAAACCCGTACCGAAACCCGAGCCCGAACGCAAAGTGGAACCCAAGCCACTCGTCAAACCCCTGCCAGCGCCAGTCATCAAACCTGAACCGCGCCCGCTGGTCAAACCCGAGCCACGCCCACCGGCAAAACCGGACATCGCCCTCAAGGAAGATAAAAAAATCAAGGAAGCGAAACCGGAACGGCCCAAGACCGACGAAGTACGCAAGAACGTGGCCAAGGAGCCGCCGCGGAAAGAAGAACCGAAAGCCAAAACCTCCGAAAAACCGCCGCGCAAGGAACCGCCACCGAAAGTCAGCGAAAACAAAGCCAAGGAAAGCAAGCCCAAGGAAGCGCCGCAGAAGAGCGAGCCGGATCGCAGCCAACGCATGCGCGAGGAAGCGGAAAAAGAAGCCCGGCAGCGCGAGCGGGATCAGGCCGCCCGCGAGCAGCGGGCCAGACTTGCCGAAGCCGATGCCGAGATGAAACAACTCAAGCAGCAAGGCGAACGAGAAGCCGCCAAGCAACGGACTCGGACGCTCGATGTCCAGGCGTACAAGAACATGATCAGCCACAAGATCAAAGGCAATATCAACCGCTCGCCGAACATCGACGGCGGTGAAGCGACTTTCAAGGTCACCCAGTTGCCCTCGGGCGACGTGCTGGAGGTCAGATTGCAGAAATCCAGCGGCAACCCGGCGTTCGACGAAGCCGTCGAACGCGCCATCCGCCGCTCGTCGCCGTTACCGAAACCGCCCGACCCTGAACTGTTCCAGCGCGAACTGATCTTGCGTTTCCGCCCTGAACGCTGATTGACCATGAGTCGACCGGATTCGAGCGCCCGTTGCTAGCCGGGAAGGAAAACGAAGACCGTTTTGGTCGATTTCGGGACGAACAGTGAGCGTGTGTCGCGAAAAATCGGCGGAAAAGGGCTGTTTTCCAGCGCACGGTCGATCCGCCTCGAATCCGGCAGGCTCCTGGCATCACGCTGACGGCGATCGGCGATCGGCGTCAGCCAGCGAATCGGATTCATGCAACATCTTTCGCTCGACGAGTGGCGAAAAAACGGCATCGACGGCTGGCGTGGCCATCGATTGTGGCCATCGATTCACCAGCCCGTTCGACACCAGCCGGCCCAAAGAGGTCGACAATTCCGCTCTCGACTCCGTCGTCACCCGGATGTGCGGTGACGTAAACGGTGCTTTTCCATCCGATAGCGCAGGGTATCGCGGCTGATGCCGAGCTTGCGCGCCGCCTGCGAAACGTTGTGTCCGGCCTCGGCCAGGGCGCCAAGCAGTACTTCGCGTTCGATACGATCGAGCGTCGAGCCGTCGGCGTCCTCGTCCGAGACGATCGGCATCACGCCAGCGACGGTTTCGCTGTTCGTCCGCCGCACCGGAAGACACAGATCCTGCAGCGCGATCTCGCTGTCGGCGGCGAGCAACACCGCCTGTTCGACGACATTGCGCAATTCGCGGACGTTTCCCGGCCAATGATGCTCGGCGATCGCGCGCACCGCTTGCGCGCTGAAGCGCAGGCTGCCGCGTCGATAGCGATGGGCAAACTCATCGAGAAAGCGGCCCGCCAGCAACAAGGCGTCACCCTCGCGCTCGCGCAACGGCGGCACGTTCACTTGCAAGACGCGCAGGCGAAAGTAAAGGTCGGCACGGAAGCTGCCTTGCCGAATCCGCTCTTCGAGGTCCTGATGAGTCGCCGCGACGATGCGCAGATCCGCCTGCCGCTCGTGCACCGAACCAATCCGGCGAAAACGGCCGTCTTCGATGACTTTCAAGAGCTTGGCCTGCAGGGCGAGATCCATTTCAGCGACTTCATCGAGAAACAGGGTGCCACCGTCGGCCGCCTCGAGCAGGCCGATGCGACGCTCCTTGGCGTCGGTGAAAGCGCCTCGCTCGTGGCCGAAAAGCTCGGCCTCGAGCAAGTTTGCCGGAATCGCCGCACAGTTCAGTTCGATGAACGGACGGTTGCAACGCGCGCCATCGTAATGAAAGGCACGCGCAACCAGTTCCTTGCCGGTGCCCGTTTCGCCGGTGATCAGAACCGGTGGCAGGGAATGCGCGCCCTGGACGTCGGCGATCCGGGCAATGCGCGTGCGCAGAGCGACGATCGCGACGCTCTCGCCAAGGATTTGTTGCCGGGCGTCGTGCTCACGGGCTTCGAAATAGCGTAGCCGACTCGAGTCCAGCTGGCGCCGCGTCAGGTTTTCCAGGCGCTGGCGCAGATCACTGAGCGACACCGGCTTGGTCAGCGGTCGTTGGCTCCCGCCTTCATCGCGTCGACCGCGAGTTCGATGCTGCCATGGCCGGTGATCATCACGATCGGCACCGCCGGATCTTGCGCGCGTAGCCGTTGGATCACCGAAACGCCGTCCATGTCCGGCAGACGATAGTCGAGGATCACCGCATCCGGCGCGGTGGTCCCGAACAGATCGAGCCCGGCGCTCGCGGTCAACGCGGTCGACACCTCGTGCCCGCCCTTGGCCAGAAAGCGGGCGGCGTTCTTCACAAAGGTCTCCTCGTCATCGATGATGAGAATCGCCGGCATGGCTTACGCCCTCGGAAAAAGCAGATGGACTTCGGTCCCCTCGCCCGGCGCGCTGTCAAGGTGGAGGCTGCCGCCGCAGCGTTCGACGATGCGCTTGGCAAACGGCAGACCGAGGCCAAGTCCCTGCGGTTTGGTGGTGAAGAATGGACGCAAGACCTGTCTGATCGACTCCGGCTTGATGCCACAGCCTGAATCCGCGACGACGACCCGGATCTGCTTCGCCGCCGCGTCTTCGACGACGATCCGGCAGGTGCCTCCCTGGCGCATGGCTTCCGCGGCGTTGCTCAACAGACTGAGAAATGCCTGCTGCAGGAGCGCCGGATCGGCCGTTATCCACGGCTCGGCGGAACGGCATTCGAAGTACAGCGGCGTTCCCCGCTCCTCGAAGATCGTGTTGTTTTCGATCACGCACCGTTGCAGCAAACCCGCCAGATCGACACGCTCCCGCCCGCGCACCTCCTGCCCGGAAAGACGCAGCAGCTCGGTGATCCGTCCGGAAATGCGATCCACCTCGCGGATGATGTCGCGCGCCTGTTCAGAGCAATCGTCGAGCGGCATGACCAGGCTCAGTTCGGCCGCTGAGCGGATCGACGCCAGCGGGTTGCGGATGTTGTGCGCCACCGCCGCGGTCAGTTCGCCGATCACCGCCAGCGTCTCCCCGTCGAGCAATCGCGCATGCTGCAACTTGATCGTCCGGTCAGCCCGCCGGATCAGCCAGAACAGACTGAGGTACAAGGCCAATGCGCTGGCCAGTGCCGCCAGGCCGACTTGTATCTGCCCTTCACGAATCGCCTGACTGAGGGCCAGAGGGGCCTTGTAAATCTCGACGACACCGAGCACGCCGCCGCCGGTCTGCGCCACCAGCGGGATGTAGGTCTCGACAAAGAACTGCACCGATGGATCGAGACCTTCGTGTTCGCGCTTTTGCCGTTCGTCACGAGCGATCCGCCCGGCGTGGACGACGAGTTCGCCGCGCATCGCGGCCTCCAGCTCGTCGTTGTCGGCAAAACGCTTGCCGATCAGCTCCGGGTCACTCGACCACAGAATTCTTCGATCGGCGGCAAAAACGTTGGCGCGCAGCACGTCCGGCATCTTCGACAGTTGTGCGATCGATTCCTGAAAGCGGCCGCGCAAAGCCGCGTCGTCGTTCCCCGCGAGGTAGGCCA
Organism: Accumulibacter sp.; assembly: GCA_031732795.1. Lineage (GTDB taxonomy): Bacteria > Pseudomonadota > Gammaproteobacteria > Burkholderiales > Rhodocyclaceae > Accumulibacter. Next base: position 59,915 of record JAVMKC010000092.1, read on the forward strand.
ATGACTCGTCAGCGAGCAGAATACCCTGTACGAAGTCGCGCGAAATCGACGCTTCGCGCTGAAAGAGATGGTCGTTGAGAAAACGCGAGATCATCCAGGCATTGGCCAAAGCGATCATGGCGATAACCAGCGGGCTGAGCCAGGCGAACCAGCGCAGGAGATTGAATGGAGCGGGCTGGTCGACAGCGCTCATCGCTACCCCCGGAAGACGATCGAAATGCCGAGAATACCCTGGCAATGAGCCGGATCGCCAGCATTGATCGCCGACTACCATGTGAATTGCAGCGCAACGCTGATCTGACGATAGCGGTTCTGATACAAAGCGATGTTCGATTCGTTGCGCACACCCACGTAGTCTACGCGCAGCGTCCGGCCGGGCGCCAACTCGACGGCAGCCGCCAGTTCGATCGTCCACGCCTCGTCGCGCCGGACCGGCAACGTCGGCAAGAGCGCCGTAGCGAATCTCGCCTGCTGCCAGGCCAGGCCGGCCGACCAGGTGACGCCCAGCCAAGCATGTTCCAGCGAAGCGCGCAGCAGGTGGCTTCGACTGGCAAGCTCGTCAAAGCCGCGATCATTGCGCTCGCGCACCAGGTACAGTTCCAGATCGGCGGCGTCGATTCCCGGCAGCGGCGCCTCGACGTGCCGTTGCAGCAGCAACGTGGTGCTCGTGGAATCAAGATCGCTCAGTTCGCCGCGATGGCGATTCTTGCCGGCATCCGCCATGATCACCCAGTGGCCGCCATGACCATCCGCATACGTCCAGTCGACCTGCAGTGATCGGGCATTTCGAAAATGCGCGCCGGCCACATCGATGTGTTGCCAATGACCGGCGACGCCGATGTTGCCCCACTCGCCCAGCGACGTACGCAGTGCGGGACTGAATGAAGCGTTGAGGAAGTCGAAGTCCGGCGTGGGTAACGAGCGTTTGACGTGCAGGTCACCCGCCAGCGCCAAGCGCACATCGCCAAAGAGTGGCCAATCGCGCAGCCCGCTGACGTTGGTCCGCCAATGGCTGCCGGCGAGCCGCCGCTGTCCGCCGATAAAGATGAGCGTACCTTGCGGCGAGATCTGCACCAGTGGCGAGGTCTGGGATTCATGACCCCAGCCCACTTCCGCCGCCAGGTTGGCCGCCGATGGCGGAGCCGCCCGGGACCCGCCGGAGAACAGCATCCCGCAACACATCAGCCAGCCTACCGCGGTGAGCGGTCGGGCGCGAATGTCAAACGCCTTTCCGGCAGACTTGCTTGTACGTATTCGTCCCGTTAACCGACGAGACCAGAACCCAGGTGCACTTGACGCCGCCGCCCAGGCTGACGCTGTTCTTCGCCAGCGCCGGCGTGATTGCCGTCAGCGAAACCAGATGCTGTTCAGTCCCGTATGATCATATACCTCGCCGCAGCTGGCCGCTTATTCGCGGACGCGACGTGATGCGCGGGGTGTTGGATTCACTGAAGCGGGAGCAATCGTCATGAGCCGTATTCATCCGCAGGCACGTACGACGCCGCGCACGAGGCTGGAGATGAATATCAGCACGGCAGCGCTGACCGAGTTGGCACAGACCTACAACGTCACGGTCGCGACGGCCCGCAAGTGGCGTGGACGGCAGGACATGCAGGACCGCTCGCACCGTCCGAACACGCTTCACACCACGCTCACGCCCGGCCAGGAAGCGGTGGCGGTGGAACTGCGGCGCATGCTGCTGCTGCCGTTGGACGACCTGCTGGTGCTGGTCAGGGAGTTCATCAATCCGGCGGTGTCGCGCTCGGGACTGGACCGCTGCCTGCGGCGCCACGGCGTGAACAGGCTTGCCGACTTGATGCCGCAGACCGAAGGCGACGGCGCGACGCCCAAGACGTTCAAGGACTACGAGCCTGGCTTCGTGCACGTAGACATCAAGTACCTGCCGCGGATGCCCGATGAGTCGCATCGGCGCTACCTGTTCGTGGGCATCGACCGCGCCACGCGCTGGGTCTACTTTCGCACCTACCGCGACCAGTCCGAAGCCAGTTCGACCGACTTCGCGCGCCGCCTCAAACGCGCCGCGCCGATGATCATCAAGAAGCTGCTCACGGACAACGGCAGCCAGTTCACCGACCGATTCACCCGCGGCAACAACCGACCCAGCGGCGGCCATGCCTTCGACCTGACCTGCGCCGAACTGGGCATCGAGCACCGCCTGACAATGCCGCGCCATCCGCAGACCAACGGCATGGTCGAACGCTTCAACAGCCGCATCAGCGAGATCGTCTCTCAAACGCGCTTCTCTTCAGCAGCAGAATTGGAGTCCACCTTGAAGCTCTACCTGCAAAACTACAACCACTCCATTCCTCAACGCGCATTGGGTCATCGCACGCCAATTCAAGCGTTAAAGAAATGGCGCCTCAATCGCCCCGAACTGTTCGTCAAGAAAATTTATGATCAGGCGGGACTTGACAACTTGCGAGCAAGGAAGTGAGCATGAAACGAACGATGGTTTTCTCGAACATGGCAATTCTCCAGGAGGGTTGAAAGTGTGGACCGCCCGTCAAACACCGCTTGCGAGGTGGTCGATCAATGTTCAGCAAGATCGATGCCAATTTCATGTTTCTTGATAAATCAAGTGGGTTTGCCGGCGTCCAGGACCGCGTCAACAGATTGGGGGGCGGGAATCGGGCGTTTAGGCCCAGCGCATGGGGGATTTGCCCCAGCCCCGCGGACCGTCGTCCGCACTGAATCCGCGAGCCGCGGCCTCCAGGTGCCGTAGTGCCGACCATTCCCGCCCGTCTTCGTCAACAATGGTCGGCGATCCGTTCGCCCCTTCGCCGTCCTTCGGATGCGAACCGGCGTCGCGTCGCGCATGGGTATTCCCGGATTGCTGCGAGGCATCCCGGGGGCGTGACGAATTCGTACACTGCCGCTTGGCGGCGAAACCGCGTCGGACTCGCAGGTTCAGAAAGCCGTCGCGGTCCGCCGCTAAATCCGGAACTGGCTGACGGTCACCTGGACTTCCTCGCCAAGACGGACGAGATCCTCGGCGGACTGGCGCGATTGCTGAGCCGCATGATTGCTCTCTTCGGCGACGTGCGCGACCCGTTCGGTCATGTTGGCCATGTTCTGGCTCGCCGCACTCGTTTCGGCGAGGGATTCGGTGATCTGGCGCACGACGGCAACGACCTGTTCGGCGCCGTTCTGGATGCCGTTGATCGCCGCGCCCGCCTCGGTGGCCAGCGCCGAGCCCTGCTCGATCTGGCCCATGGCTTCGGTCATCGCGCTGACCGCGTCGTGCGCTTTCGCATCGATGGCCGCGGTCATCCGCGCGATTTCTTCGGTGGCCTTGGTCGTGCGCTCGGCCAGCTTGCGCACTTCATCGGCCACCACGGCGAAACCACGACCCTGCTCACCGGCCCTGGCCGCCTCGATGGCCGCGTTGAGCGCGAGAAGGTTGGTCTGCCCGGCGAGATCCTTGATCACCGACACGATGCCCGAAATGTTTTTCGACTCTTCGCCGAGAGCGCCGATCGCCGCCGAGGTTGAATGCATGGTACCGGCGATGGCGTTCATTTCCGAGGTCGCCCGCAGGATGATGGCCCCGCCATTGCGGGAATCCTCACCGGCGGCCTGCGAAAGTCGGACCGCCTCGCCAGCGCTGTCGGCGATTTGGCCGATGCCGACACTGAGTTCCTCAACCGAGGCAGCGATGCCGTTCGCGGCATCGCTGGCCTTGCCGGAGTTGGCGGCGGTGTCTTGCGCGGCGCCGGACAGTCGACGGGCCGCCGCATCGAGTTGTTCGACGCGCGCCAGGATCTCGGCAAAGGCACCGCGCAACGTCTGCATCAAGCGGTGCACGGCGCCGACCGTCTGGCCGACTTCGTCGTTGGCATGCGTCTTCAGGCTCATCGTCAAGTCCCGACGCTGCTCGAGTTCCGTGCAAAAGCCCTGCAACTCCGCCAACGGCTGCGTCACGAGCCGCCGCGTCGTCAGAAATACCAGCAAGGGCAGCAACAGCAGCAAGACCCCGCCGACCACGAGAACGGTCAGCTCGACGGCAACCACGCCTTTCGAGAGTTCCTCCTGATCGGCACGTGATGCGATGATCCATCCCAGGGGCTCGAAAGGGGTAAAGGCGAGAATGCTCGGTGAGGTCGAAGTGGCGCCGGCCCGCTGCCATTCATAGCGAATGAAGCCATGTTTTTTCTCCAGCATCTCCTTGAAAATCGGACGCTTGTTCGCGTCGGTGAGATCGATGCCGATCTTGCCCTCCAAGGTCGGATGCGTCACGAACTGGCCGTACTCGGGCGTGCCGTCGCGGCTGTTCAGGATGAACACGTAACCGGTTTCGCCGATGCGCACGGCTTTCAGGCGCTCCTTCAGTTTTTCGATGTCCTCGGTGATGTCGAGCGCGATCGCGATAAAGCCGATCACCCGCCCCGCTTCGCTGATCGGTTGGTAGCGCGCATAATGCTGCCGCCCGAAAAGCTGGGTTGAACCGTGATAGCCTTCGCCCGCGATCAGTCGTCGATAGACCGCCTGATTGCGATCGAGCACGGTGCCCACCGCCCGCTTCCCGGCCCCGTCCTTGACGGAGCTGGCAATACGGACAAAGTCATCGCCGTCCCGCACGAACACCGACGCGACGGTGCGAGTCTCCGCAAGGAAACGGTCCAGCCACACCGAATCATTGTTGACCAACGCGGCGCCGTTGTACAAAGCGGGCACCTCGCGCTCGCCGACCTTGACGCGGTTCTTGTCGTCGAGCCGGTAAGCGGCGTCGTAACCGAGCTTGACGGCGCCCAACAGGCGATCGCTGGAGATTTCCAGTTCCTTGGCGAAGGTATCCAGCAAACTCATGGTTTGCGCATTGACCATGCCGCTGACCGTTTCAGCAGCCTCGTCAGCGTGTCGGCCGGCAATCCACACCACGAGCACCCCGGCGGCAAGAAAGGACAGCAGCAGGGAAAACGCCAACACCAGCACCAATTTGTGACCGATACGAAGACCACTGCCAAAATTCATACCAACACCTTTCCAATCATTAAGGAAACGCTGAAATATTTATTTCTCACACCGATCAACTTCCGAGGATCGTCTGCCTGGTTCCCAAGGTTTACTTTGGGAACCCATTTCGAGAAGCTTTAGCTTTCGTTCCCAGCCTGATCTGACGTGCGAAGTGGGCGTCCGGGAGCTGGAATTTCAAAGAACGAGGGGTGGGTCTTCGAAGACAGGAAAAACATGATAGGAGGTTAGATACTCATTTTGCGGATTCTGGATTGCGTCTATCGGTTGGTCAGGATCTGACGAATGTGCAGCCAAATAAATCAAACCTATAGTAGTCTAAAGCAACCTAAAAATACAGGACAGGATCGCGTCAAGCACGTTCCAACCTTGGTGTTCGCGTACGCGAACGACTACGACGGATTACCCAGGTGGTTCGGGAAAAGCCGCAACGTCGAAAAACCGGGGCGCCTGCAGTGACGTTTCCTCTGAAATTCGGTGATCGGCGGAGCCGGGAGGGCGCATGAGTGCTCACTTAAATATTGATGAGATCATCGCCTCGGATTGAAACGCCGTTTGCGTGGAGATTTGTGAAGCTTGGCAGCGATGTGGCGCCAGTCCTGCATACGGTGGAGCAGGGACAGCGGCGGGTTGCGGACGCTGCGTAACGGCAGATGCATGAGGGTGGACTCATGCCTGCGTGAGCGCCGCGGCAGAATGGCTGCACTCGTCTCGCGGGTAGCCCCAGGGGGAAATCACTCGGCCGTGAGGATAAGCGTTTCGATCAAGCAAGCGACCAGGAACTGTCCCTGCAGCCAGGCTTTTGCGCCGCCCTTGACCCTCTTCTCACGGTGGCCGAGTTGCAGCAAAGACTCCAGTTGCTGATAGGCCAATTCGACTGCTATTGTCGCCGGTAGAACTCCATGATGGTCTTGGCGCTTGGCCGCATGAGCGTCGTCAGCACCATCACGTGGCCCGCGGCCTCGATCGTTTCAGGTTTGACGTCACGATGCTTTTGGGTGGCCTGCCGTTGGATCGCTTACTTGTTGAGCAGCACGTGCCTGGCTCTGGGTCATCTTGTAAGCGCACTCGAGCATAGGGATCGTGCACTGGTCATCGTGCATCCGGGCAGGACATTGCCGTGGTGTCGGACGACATGACGCACACCAGACCGAATGGCGAAGCCTCGATCATCCACCACGATGTCGCCCGCATGAATACAAAAGCGCGTCAAGCTCTCGCCCTCGGTGCCTCGGCGACGTGCACTTCGTTGCAACAGAGGGTGTGCAGGGTCAGTGCGTAATGCAGCCGCGACGTCGATCCCGTGGTACCGGGCTCGCAGACCAAATTGCCATCCATAAAACGCACGGGTCTGTCGGGCAACACGCTATTGGGGTCCATCGACAGCGACAGGTTTGCCGCCATCTCCTGAATCATCCATTGAAACCACGGTCTGCAACCGCGCTTGAGCAGCGTAACGACCGATACGTCCGCCAAGTCGTCCGCCCGGGCTCGAACGGAGGTCTCGCGTAGCGAGCATCCATTGGCTAAGTGAATATCAGCAGGACGCGCAACAAGGCTTCAGCGCTATTGACGCCGCGCGAGCGCAGCAGCGCCCCCAATTCCACCGCCTTGCTCTGCTAATGCGCTGGCAACAGGGTCGTCACCACGCCCCAGTTCTGTTCAATAGTGGTCGTCTCGCCGGTCACGCGAACGGCGTGACGATTTGCCGCAGAACGGTTGAGAGCATCTATGTTCGTCGTCGCGGCGTCACGCGCGAATGATAAGCGCCCCCACCACGAAAAGCAGGATGATATGGAAGCCACCGAACCGGTCGCTGACGCCGGCAGGTTCCTGCGGTGCGATGACGACCGGCAGGCCGATCCCGAAGATGGAGGCCGAAGCGCAGGCGGTCAGACAGCCATGACCCCTGCCACCCACGGTCTCCCGGCCGCCGGCGACGCGTCGCCTAGACCAGAATGCCGCCCCCGGTAAAGAGAAAGTCGTCGAGTGCAAGAGCCGTTCCGACGACCTGAATGACCATGTCCGCGCCGCCGTTGCCCGTGGTATCCACTTCGACAAGTTGCGTGCCCGCGCTGCTGGTGACACGAATTTCCGGAACCCCGCTCATCGAGAAGGCGTTGCTGCCGATGAACTGCGTATTCTGGGAATTGATCACGAAGAACAACGGCTCGAGGACGATCAGATCCTCGGCACCGTTGAAATCGATGATCCGGTCGATCGCCGCAGCGTTCGAATCGGTGGTGTTCTGGAAAATGAAACGATCGAAACCCAGGCCACCGGAAATAGTGTCGGCGCCTCCCCCGACGTAGATTTGGTCGTTGCCGGCGCCACCGTTGAGGAGGTCGGCACCGTTGCCGGCCCACAGCAGATCGTTACCGTTGCCGCCATTCATCGTGTCGCCACCGAGATCCTCAAAGCGGACATACAAACTGTCGTTGCCATCGCCGCCGTCCAGGCTGTCGGAGCCCAGGCCGCCGATCAGTTGGTTGTCGCCATTTGATCCGATGAGCGTATCGTTGAAGCTGGTGCCGATGACAGATTCGACATCGCGAATCGTATCGGTACCGGCCCCCAACGTTTTCTGCGCCGTGGTGATCCGCAGATCGACGCGAACACCACGCGTGACTGGTGCCGAGCTGTAGTCGACAGTGTCCCCATCGGTCATAAGCGCTAACATATTAGTGGGTTTTTTGCTATACTGCGCCCCATTGCC
>JAVMKC010000093.1:0-47224 GCA_031732795.1 Accumulibacter sp.
CCAAGGCATTGCTGACCCGCATCGAACCGATCCACAAAATCACTGTAAATGCGGTTCAGGCGATCAGAAACCAGCCGACATCCGTTTTGCTCGAGGTATAAAGATTGTAATGGTTACCAATCAGCAATAACGCCAGCGCAATCCAGAAACAACCATACGCCGTGAAGGCGCAGTAACCGAAGTTGTTACCGGTTTTCATCTCCTGCAGACCGGCGATCATCTGTGCCAATCCGCCGAAGATCAAACCCAGCCAGATTACCGGCCCCATTCCCATCCAACCGACATTATGGAACTGCAATACCATAGTGGTCAGACCAAAACCCGCCAAACCAACTACCGCGGGATTTCCCAGTTTCTGTTCTGCCATGAATAAAACCCCCTATCGATCGACTGCCAAGTCCACATAGAAAACCTGACAGTACTATTAGTTATGATTTACTTACCGGCCACACAGAAGTCATGTACGGCTTTGCCTGGACGACCGTAGGGACGATTTTAACGGGCGTCGACGAGTATGGCCAAGCTTGCAATACTGTTGACATGATGCTTCCGATAGGTTATGGCCAATATTTTTCAGGATTTTCGATGATCAAACGGGCGAATACAAACCTTCAAATCTCTGAGAATCAGCGACCTATATATGTATCGTCGACATTCATTGAAAATTTCATAACGATAAATACCTTCTATTTCTTTCACATCAGGCACTTTTCTCATGAATCATTCACTGGGCGATAACCGCTTCTCTCCGAAAACCATCGGCTTGATCGGTGGACTGAGCTGGCAATCGACGGCACTTTATTATCGGCAGATCAACGAGACGGTGCACGAGTGTCTCGGTGCGCTGCATTCGGCAAAAATGCTGTTATATAGCGTCGATTTTCAGGAGATCGAAACACTGCAACGCGCCGGCGACTGGTCGGCGGCAGGCGAACGTCTGGCCGAGGCGGCGAAACGACTGGCGGCCGGCGGCGCCGACTTCCTGCTGCTGGCCTCGAACACGATGCACAAAGTGGCACCGGCGATCGAGGCGGCAACGCCGCTGCCCTTGCTGCATATCGCCGATCCAACGGCGGCGGCGATTCGACGTGCCGGCCTGACGACGATCGGCCTGCTCGGCACGCGCTTCACGCTCGAAGAACGCTTCTATCGCCAGCGCCTGTCCGATCGGCACGGTTTGCAGGTACTGCTCCCCAGTCCGGACGAGCGCACGCTGGTACATCGCGTGATCTACGAAGAACTGTGTCAAGGCCGGTTTACCGAGGCTTCGCGCGCCGAATTCCGTCAAGTCATCGCCGGGTTGGTCAGCGCGGGTGCCGAAGGGATCATTCTCGGCTGCACGGAAATCGCTTTGCTGGTCGACGCCAGCGACGCCGCCGTCCCCTTGTTCGACACCAGCCGTCTGCATGCCATTGCCGCCGTCGATCTGGCGCTCGCAGACACGATCCTGCCACCCGACCGGAGAACACCATGAGTATCGATCAGGAAAGCCTCTGGAGCGAGCGCTACCGTGCCACCGGCGAAGACTATCTTTTCGGCACCGCGCCGAACCGCTTCCTGGCACGTCGTCAGCCGTTGTTGACCAACGGCGCGACGGCGATCGCCATCGCTGACGGTGAGGGACGGAATTCGGTATGGCTGGCCGAACAGGGCTTGACGACGACAGCAGTCGAAATTTCACCGGTGGCCCTGGCCAAAGCGCGCCGCCTCGCTGCCGGTCGGCAGGTCGCCGTGCGCTTTCTGCTCGCCGACATGCTGGCCGAGGACTGGCCACCCGCCGAACTGGTCGAAGCCTTCGATTGGGTGGTGGCCATTTTCATCCAGTTCGTCGGCCCGGCCGAGCGTCGGCGACAGTTCGCCATCCTGCGGCAGCTCACCCGTCGCGGCGGTCGCGTGCTGCTGCAAGGCTATACCCCGCGGCAGCTCGACTACCGGACCGGCGGACCCTCGGCGGTTGAGAATCTGTACACCGAAGAATTGTTGCGCACCGCTTTCGCCGATTGGCAGATCGAGGAATTGGTCGAATACGAGGATGTGATCGACGAGGGACTCGGTCACCGCGGCCGTTCAGCGTTGATCGGTATGGTGGCACGCAAACCTTGACGGTCTTCCCGGCGATACGACGAACGGCCCGGTCGCTTCAGTCCTCTGCCGCCGGAGCCGTCTGTTGCGTCAGTTGGCGTTGCATCAAGGTGAAAAAGCGATCATAGAACGGCCCGGCGGGGATCGTTTCGCTGGCCACCTTGACCAACGAGTCGGCGCTGGCGCTCAACGGGATCGACACCGAGCCGAGCGCACTGACGCCAACGTTGGCCGAATTGGGATTTTTCTTCAACGCATAACGGTCCTGGATAGCGTTGACGTAAGCCGTGGCCAACTGGTGCTGGCTCCCTTCGGCGACGCAGACGACGTTGATGACGATCTGCACATGCACCTCGCCTTCCGGCTGGAAACTCTTGCTGGCGCTGAGCGAATCACTGCGTACCGTACCCGGCAGGTAGCCCTGGCTGAGCAGCGTTCGGCGGGCGGCTTCGCAAGTGGCGGCGACATCGGCATCGAACAGCCGTGAAAACGTTTCGTGCGCGTCGAAACCTTCATTCTGATACACCGTGGTCGACGGCGATGGACTGCTGCAGCCGACGGCAACGATCGCCGCGAGCAGGGACACCGCGGCCGAACGCCACGCCAACGCCAATCGAGCACAGAAACAGGACCAAGCACGGGGAAACAAAAAAGGCTCCTCAACCGGCAGCCGTTTCAATGCGCCTGCTCCCAGTTGGCGCCGACGCCGACGTCTACGAGCAGCGGTACGCGCAAACGGCTGAATTCGGTCATCCGTTTCGGCAATTCACTGCGCACCTGCGCCAGTTCGCCATCCGGCACTTCGAGAATCAGTTCATCATGCACCTGCAACAGCAGTCGGCTGGCCAGCCGCTCGTTATCCAGCCACTGCTGGACGGCGATCATCGCCGTCTTGATCAGGTCGGCCGCCGACCCCTGCATGGGAGCGTTGATCGCCGCGCGCTCGGCGCCTTGCCGGCGGGCGGCCTGGCTGGCGCGGATTTCCGGCAGCCACAGCCGGCGTCCGAAAACGGTTTCGACATAGCCGAACTGCTTGGCCGACTCACGAGTGCTGGCCATGTAGCGGGCAACGCCCGGATAGCGCGCGAAATACCGTTCGATGTAGCTCTGCGCGGCACCGCGTTCGAGGTCGAGCTGCCGGGCCAATCCGAAAGCGCTCATGCCGTAGATCAGGCCGAAGTTGATCGTCTTGGCCACCCGGCGCTGATCGGCGGTGACGGCGGCGAGAGCCACGCCGAAAATCTCGGCGGCGGTGGCACGATGCACGTCCTCACCGGCGGCAAAGGCGGCGAGCAGCCGCGGGTCCTCCGAGAGATGGGCCATGATCCGCAATTCGATCTGCGAATAATCGGCCGAGACGATCGACGACCCCGCCGGGGCGACGAAAGCGGCGCGAATGCGGCGACCCTCGGCGGTGCGCACCGGAATGTTCTGCAGATTCGGGTCGTTGGATGCCAGCCGGCCAGTGACCGCCACCGCCTGCGCGTAGCTGGTGTGCACCCGGCCCGTGGCCGGGTTGATCATTTTCGGCAGTTTGTCGGTGTACGTGCCTTTGAGCTTGGCCAGTTGCCGTGCTTCGAGGAGGATTTTCGGCAGCGGGTAATCGAGCGCCAGTTCGGAGAGCACCTCTTCGTCGGTCGACGGCGTTCCCGAGGGTGTTTTTTTCTTGACCGGCAGCCCCAGGCGACCGAACAGAATCTCGGCCAGTTGCTTCGGTGAATTGACGTTGAACGGTTGTCCGGCCAAGGCATACGCCTGTTGTTCGAGGTCGAGCAGCCGTTTGCCCAGTTCGTTGCTCTGTTCGGCGAGCAACGGCGCATCGACCAGGACACCGGTGCGCTCCATGCGGAACAGCACCTCGCGAACCGGTATTTCGATCGTCTGGTAAATCCGGTTCAGCCCGGCGTCGGCGGCGATGCGCGGATATAGTCGATCGTGCAGGCGCAGGCACAGGTCGGCGTCCTCGGCGGCATATTCGGCGGCCTGATCGATCGCCACCTGTTCGAAGCCGATCTGATTGGCGCCTTTGCCGCATAAGGATTCATAAGCAATAGTCGCCAGACCGAGGTGGCGGCTCGCCAGCTGACCCAGGTCGTGGCCGCGCACGCCCTCCTGCCCCGACTCGAGGACGTAGGATTGCAGCAGGGTATCGTGCGCCACTCCGGCCAGCGCGATGCCGTGGTTGGCGAAGACATGCTGGTCGTATTTCAGATGCTGGCCGATCTTGGCGTGCCGCGGTGATTCCAGCCACGGTCGCAGCCGGACCAAGACCTCGTCGCGCGGCAATTGCGCCGGTGCACCGGGGTAGGCATGACCCAATGGCAGATACGCCGCCGTACCGGGGGCGACGGCCAGCGACAAGCCGACCAGACGGGCGCTGAACGGGTCGAGGCTGGTCGTCTCGGTATCCAGCGCCGTCAGAGGACAGGCGTCGATCGCCGCCAACCAGCGTTCGAAGCTGGGCCAGTCGAGGATCGTTTCGTAGTTGTCACGATGCGTGCCGTCATCGACCGGCGGGGGTGGCGCCAGTGCCGGCGTGGCGGACGGCGGCGCTGCGGACGGCGTACCGGCAACGGCTTGCTGCGTCTCTTTCAACCAACTGCGCATTTCGAAGTGCGTGAACAACTCGACCAGCCGCGGAGCATCGATCATCCGCGGCGTCAGCTCGGCGACGGACAAGGGCAGGTCGACATCGCAACGGATGGTCAGCAACCGCCGCGCCAACGGCAGAAAATCGAGCGCACGGCGCAGATTCTGGCCGACGACGCCGCCGATATCCGGCGCGGCGGCGATCACGCCGTCGAGTGAGCCGTACTGATTCAACCATTTGACCGCCGTCTTGGCGCCGACTTTCTCGACCCCGGGAACGTTGTCTACCGCGTCACCGACCAGCGTCAGATAATCGACGATCCGCTCGGGCGGCACGCCGAATTTGCCGCGCACCCCTTCTTCGTCGAGCGCTTCCTCGCTCATGGTATTGACCAGGCTGATCTGCGGCGCCACCAGTTGCGCCAGATCCTTGTCGCCGGTCGAGATCAGCACCCGCAATCCCTGCGCAGCCGCCTGCCGCGCCAGCGTACCGATCACATCGTCGGCTTCGACGCCATCGACACGCAGCAGCGGCCAACCGAGGGCGACGATCGCCTGCGACAGCGGCTCGATCTGCCGAGCCAGGTCGTCCGGCATCGCCGGGCGATTGGCCTTGTATTCGGCATACCAGTCGTCGCGGAAAGTCTTGCCCTTGGCGTCGAAGACACAGGCTTTATACGTCAGCCCGGCCGCCCGCGGATCGCTTTCCAGGCGACGCAACATGTTCAACACGCCGTGCAGGGCGCCGGTCGGCTCCCCTTGCGAGCTGCGCAAATCGGGCATGGCATGAAAGGCACGGTAGAGATACGACGATCCGTCGACCAGCAGCAATAAGGACATGGAGCGTTCACCTGATAGTGAATGAACCCGGACAGCAGCGTGAAAGCCGGCACCAGCGACCGAAATCGCCGTGCTTGACGAGGCAAGATGCGCGGGAGCCGACGAACCAACGGCATTATCGCAGACTTCCTCAATCTGTCGCCGTCAGAGGCTTGCGGCCAAGAATGAACGCCAGCCGCTGATCGAGCCCAGGCGAAGCGCACGGTTGCGCTCTGGCACGAGCGTAAAAACCGTGTTTATCGGCAACAAGTACAGCGGGATAGAACTATGACGACTATATTCAATTCATCTGATCAGGCGTAGCCCGCACCCGGGCATCGCCTTTTCTGATGACCCCCCAATTTGTTGTGGAAATTGACATGTTGAAAATCGATTTTTCTTCTCTGCGGCTCAGAACCCGCCTGCAGATACTTTCGATGCTGATGTTGGCTGGATTGGTCGTCATCTGCGTCATCTCGCTGCTGCGGTTGACCGACAACTTGCTCGAAGACCGCAAGTTGAAGACCAAGAATCTGGTGGAAATCGGGATCGGGATACTGGCCCATTACCACCAGCAATCCCAAGCCGGCAAGATGAGCGAAACCGAAGCCAAATCGGCGGCCGTGGCGGCCTTGCGTGGTTTACGTTACGGAAGTAACGACTATTTCTTCGGATTCGACAATAACCACGTTTATTTTTTGATGCCGAACAAGCCGGAGTTCGAGGGGCAGAACAAGGCGGATCTGAAAGACGCCCGCGGCACACCGATGATCCAGGAAATGGTCAAGGTCGCCCTGGCGGGCGGGGGGTATGTCGAATACTGGTTCCCACGCGTAGGTTCGAAGGAACCGTTGCCAAAAATTTCATACACCGCTCTGTTCACCCCGTGGAACTGGATTCTTGGAACGGGCATCTACATCGATGATATCGAAACCGAATACCGCCGTAGCGCCTTGATTCTGGGCGGCATGTCGCTCGGTTTATTGATCCTGCTGGGTATTCTCTCGTGGCGGATCGGTCGGGGTATCGTCCGTGAAATGGGGGGCGAGCCCGGTTACGCGGCTGAAGTCACCCATCGCATTGCGGCAGGTGACCTCACCGGCAACATCGTCACCTCTCCCTCGGCGTCCCGGAACAGCCTGCTGACGTCTTTGGGATCCATGCAAAATCGCCTGGCCGATGTGTTTGGTCACATCGATCAGACGGCGGGCAGTGTCGAGCAGCACGCCACGACCTTGTCGAGGGCAGCGACTGAAATCGATCATGCCGCCGAGGCACAATCGCAGGCTACCGCCTCGTTGGCGGCCACGCTGCAAGAGGTCACGGTCAGCATCAACGAAGTCTCGGCCTTGGCCAAGCAGACTGAAAGCGCTTCTGAACGCGTTTGCGCCTTGAGTGGAGACAGCGTTTCGGCAATCAAACAGGCGCTCGTCGAAATCGATGCCACGGCGCTGGCCGTCGGTCGTTCATCGGAGCAGGTCGGCGAACTGGTCCGACGATCGGACGAAGTCGGTGGTATCGCCAAAGTGATCCGCGAAATCGCCGATCAGACCAACCTGCTGGCACTCAACGCGGCGATCGAAGCCGCCCGCGCCGGGGAGCTTGGCCGAGGGTTTGCCGTGGTCGCCGATGAAGTCCGCAAGCTGGCCGAACGGACGACCAAAGCGACGCACGAGATTGGTCGGGTGATCGAACAGATTCAACGTGAAACGCATTTGGCGGTCGAGGGAATGCACGAGGTGGCACCAAGAATCGGGCACAGTTCGACCAAGGTCAACGAAGTGGCGGCCATGCTGGCCAACATCAACAATGAAGCTGCCGAATCGAGAACCCGCGCCGCGTCAGTGGCCTATGCGTCCCGCGAACAGGCGCAGGCCAGCAATGAAATCGCTCGCAATGTCGAACAATTGGCGCAAATGGCCGAAAAAACCGCCTCGACCATGCAAGACAACGCCACCAATGCCGCCGAACTCAACGCCATAGCCAAGGAACTACGCTTGCAGACCGCTTATTTCGAAGTAGCCTGACCACTCGCCGCCCGGTGAAGCTCGACGCTCGCCTACGGTACTGCGGGGAATGACGGTGAGGATTCAACCGGTGCGTCGATCAGCCGCGGTTCAAGGTCATCCACGTCGTGATCAGGTAGGCGAGACGAGTTCGGAATCGAAGCGTCGCAGAGCGGCCAGCAGGTCTTGCGGAGTATCCACCGGCGCGGGCAGACCGGCGGGGAATTCGCCGTAGCCCCAATCGACACCGACGAAAGCCAGCGCGGCAGCGTTGGCCGCCAGCCGGTCTTCCGGAGTATCGCCGACATAAATCCCCTGCGTCGCCGGGATGGCATGCTCGGCGAGCAGTCGACGCAGCATGGCCGCTTTGTCAGGCAACGGCGGCGCATATCGATCGAGAGCGTACACATCGACGAAATAATCCTGCCAGCCCAGGTGGTCGATGATCAGCCGGGTCGGGTGCAGCCGCTTGTTGGTCGCCAGGTAACACGCCCGGCCATCCGCGCGCAGGGCGGCCAGCAATTCGGGAATACCCTCGAACACCCGGCTGGCGCGGTAGCCGGTGCTGTCGTAAACGGTCTTGAAATCGGCGCTCAGCGCGTCGATCAGTGCTGGCGCCGCGTCGTCACCGACCAGTTCGCGCAGCGTCGCCGCCAACGGCGGACCGATGCGCAGCGCCGGCCAGGGAACGCGTGGTTCGAGGTGGTGCTTGCGCAATGCGGCGGCGAAGGCATCGATGATCGCCGGCCGGGAATCGATCAGCGTGCCGTCGAGGTCGAAAATGATCGTTGAAGCCATGGTTACTCCGCACCTTCGCCGGCGCCCGGCCGGCGTTGTCTTGACGTTGTTTTGACGTTGTATTGACGAAAGAACGAGACGCCGTCCGATCAGAGCTTCAACTTGGCAAAAGCGCTGGCCATCGCGCCCACCGGCGCCGCTTGGGCGGCTTGGCGTTGCCGGCTTTTGGCGGTGAGCGGCGCCGCGGCGGCTTTTGGTGTCGTCGGCAATTCATCGGTCAGACGCATGCTCAAGGCAATGCGCTGCCGGGGCAGATCGACCTCGATCACTTTCACCTTGACGACGTCGCCGGTCTTGACGACGCTGCGCGGGTCCTTGACGAACTTGTCGGCAATGGCCGAGATATGCACCAGGCCATCCTGATGAACGCCGATGTCGACGAAGGCGCCGAAGTTGGCGACGTTGGTGACCACGCCTTCGAGAATCATTCCCGGCTGCAGGTCGCCGATCCGCTCGACACCGTCGCGGAAGCTGGCGGTCTTGAATTCCGGACGCGGGTCCCGGCCCGGCTTTTCGAGCTCCTTGAGGATGTCGCGGACGGTCGGCAGGCCGAATTGTCCGTCGGCGTATTTTTCCGGTGTCAGCTTGTTCAACAGCCGCTGGTCGCCGATCACCTCACCGATCCCTTTGCCGAGGTCGGCGAGGATTCGCTCGACCAGGGGATACGCTTCCGGATGCACCGCCGAGTGATCGAGCGGGTTGTCGCCACCGCCGATGCGCAGGAAACCGGCGGCTTGTTCGAAGGTTTTGTCGCCGAGTCGCGGGACTTTTTTCAAGGTTTGCCGGTTACGGAAAGCGCCGTGTTCGTCGCGGTAAGCGACGATGTTCGTCGCCAATGTCGCGCTGAGTCCGGAAACCCGTGTCAGCAGCGGTACTGAGGCGGTATTGACATCGACGCCGACGGCATTGACGCAATCTTCGACGACGGCGTCCAGCGTCCTGGCCAGCTTGCTCTGACTGACATCGTGCTGGTACTGGCCGACACCGATCGATTTCGGATCGATCTTGACCAGTTCGGCCAGCGGATCCTGCAGGCGCCGGGCGATCGACACCGCGCCGCGCAGACTGACGTCGAGGTCTGGAAATTCGCCGGCCGCGTAAGCCGACGCCGAATAGACCGAGGCGCCGGCTTCGGAAACGACCACCCGCTGCAACCGCAGCGCCGGTTCCCGCTGGACCAGTTCAGCGACCAGCCGGTCGGTTTCGCGCGAGGCGGTGCCATTGCCGATGCTGATCAGTTCCACCCGGTGCCGGCGTGCCAGCAGGGCCAAGGTATGCAGCGCGCCGTCCCAGTCCCGGCGCGGTTCGTGCGGATAAATGGTCGTCGTGTCGAGCACTTTGCCGGTTGCATCGATCACCGCCACCTTGACGCCGGTACGCAAACCGGGGTCGAGACCCATCGTCGCGCGTAGCCCAGCCGGTGCGGCGAGCAGCAGATCGTGCAGATTGGCGCCGAAAACGCGAATGGCTTCGGTTTCGGCGCGTTCGCGCAAGACGTTCATCAATTCCAGGTCGAGATGCAGCGAAATTTTGATCCGCCACGCCCAGCGTACGGAATCGAACAACCATTTGTCCGCCGGCCGTCCCCGGTCGGCAATGCCGAAGTGACCGGCGATCCGCATTTCGCAGGGATTCGGCGCCGAGGCGGCGCCACTGTCGTCGTCGCTGTCGAGGCGCAATTCGAGCTGCAGCAGTCCTTCGTTGCGACCGCGGAACAAAGCCAGCGCGCGGTGCGAGGGAATCGCGGCCAGCGCTTCAGCGTAGGCGAAATAGTCACGGAATTTTCCGGCGTCATTTTCCTTGCCGGCGACGACCGTCGACCGCAACTCGCCGTGCTCCTCCAGATAACCGCGCAGCGCACCGACCAGTTCGGCATCTTCGGCAAACTTTTCCATCAGGATTTGTCGCGCGCCGTCGAGAACGCTTTTCACATCGGCAAACCCGGCGTCGGCACAGCGGTAGTTTTCGGCTTCTTCTTCGGGGGAGAGCGTCGGATCGGCGAGCAATGCTTCGGCGAGCGGCGCCAGACCCGCCTCGCGGGCGATCTGGGCTTTGGTTCGACGCTTGGGCTTGTAGGGCAGATACAGGTCTTCCAGCCGTTGCTTGGTTTCGGCGGCGGCGATCTCCGCCGCCAGTAACGGGGTCAGCTTGCCCTGATCGGCGATCGATAGTCGGATCGCCTGTCGGCGGTCTTCGAGTTCGCGCAGATAAATCAGGCGCTCGTCGAGCACGCGGAGTTGATTGTCATCAAGGCCGCCGGTGGCTTCCTTGCGATAACGGGCGATGAACGGAACGGTGGCGCCGTCATCGAGCAGCGCGGCTGCGGCCTGCACCTGGGTGGGACGGCAGCCGATCTCTTCGGCGAGACGATGGGCAATGCGGTTGGCAACTTGCGATTCGGTATCGGAGGGCATGAGCAGGGACTACTATGATCTAGTGAGAAAAGGCGCGAACTATGCAGAATTGGCCGACAAAACTCAAGAAACGCCGTGGGTGTCCGCCCGTTGGCGATCGGGAATGACTGGCCAGCAGCGAACGACAGACACCGTAACCCGTCCACGAGAGGATCCCGATGAAAATCGACATTGAAAAATTCGGTTTGCAAGACGTTCCGGTAGACCCGGAAAAGATATTTACTTTTCCCGAAGGGCTGGCCGGCTTCGAACACTGCCAGCGCTACAAGATTTTTCACGAAGAGGGCAAGCCGACGGTCTTCTGGCTGCAGTCGCTCGACGAAGCGACGGTGATGTTTCCGATCGTCGTCCCCGAACTGCTCGATCTCGAATACGAAATCGAACTGTCCGACGCGGATTGTGCATTGCTCGATCTGGCGAGTCCGGAGGATGCCGCGGTGGCGATCATCGTCTATCGCGACGCCCCCGAAAGCGGGTCGATCGCCGCCAATACCCGTTCGCCGATCATACTGAACCTGAGCAACCGGCGCGGGATACAAAAAGTATTGCAGGAGGTGCACCCGACGCTGCTCTACCGCGCCCGTTAAGCGGTCGCTGCCGGACAGGGCTTCAGTCGGCAGACTGGAGACGCCAAGCCGGAAATTCAGCCCGGAAAGTGCTGCCCTGGCCAACCTGCGACTCGATGACCAGGGCCGCCTGATGACGGAGCAGGATGTGTTTGACGATCGCCAGACCCAGACCGGTGCCACCGGTCTCGCGGGAACGTCCGCGGTCTACGCGATAAAACCGTTCGGTGACTCGCGGCAGATGCTCGGCGGCAATGCCGACGCCCGAATCCTGGACCGCGAAAACACCCAGCCCATCGCTTATCCGCCACTGGATGCGGATGGTGCCGCCAGCCGGCGTGTAGCGGATGGCGTTGGAGACCAGATTGCCGAAAGCGCTGTGCAGTTCCTTGCGGTTGCCGCGCAACGCCGGCCCGTCGCAGCGCACGTCCAGACGATGCGCCTGTTCGCTGAGGCTCTGCGCTTCCGATTGCAGTTGCTGCAGCAGGTCGACCATGTCCACCATTTCCTCGCTGGCTGGCGCATCCTCGGCTTCGAGTCGTGACAGGGTCAGTAAATCGTCCACCAGACTGAGCATCCGCGCCGCCTGATCGCTCATCAGCCGGCTGAAATGCCGTTGCTGCTCGGGCGGCATCGCATCGTTGTTGGCAAAATGTTCGAGGAAACCGCTGACGACGGTCAATGGGGTGCGCAATTCATGCGAAACGTTGGCCACGAATTCGCTGCGCATCGCCTCGACCCGCCGCGCGTCGGTGACATCGATGCTGATCAGCAGCTTGCTCTGTCCGTTGAGCGGGACGACACGCAGGGCATACAAGCGGGCACGCGCCGCCGTGGTCTGCAGCATGAACGGCGATTGCGGGTCGGGATCGTGCAGATAGTCAGCGAACCCCGGGTTGCGCACCAGCCGCTCGACCGATGCCCCGGTGTCGCGTACCAGATCGATGCCGAGATGCGCCTCGGCGGCTTTGTTTCCCCATTGGATGCATTGGCCGGCGTCGAGGATCAGCAGCCCATCGGGAACGGCGTTCATCGCTTCGGTGAACGAGCGCAAATGGGCTTCGACCGTGGTCAAGGTGGCGACCGTCTGCCGCTGATCGTCGATCCGCCGGCAGATCAGCCGCTGCCAGGCACTGGACAAAACCGGCGA
This sequence comes from Accumulibacter sp., assembly GCA_031732795.1. Classification (GTDB taxonomy): domain Bacteria; phylum Pseudomonadota; class Gammaproteobacteria; order Burkholderiales; family Rhodocyclaceae; genus Accumulibacter. Next base: position 12,425 of record JAVMKC010000093.1, read on the forward strand.
TTGGAGCGTTTCGGGGGACTGCAGCCAGTCGGCCAAAGCCAGCAATTGTCGCGTCTGCCACCATGCCAGGACCACCAGCGCTCCCGTCGCCGTTCCCCAGCCGGCCAGGGTGTCGACCGCCACGCCGACCAGCAGCCCGAAGACGATGGCCGCCGCCACCCCGCCGATCAGCAAACGGATCGCGGATTTACCGGCTGGAGTCACCCGCTGGCCGGTACCGGTTCGGACGGTGCGCTCATTTTGTAACCAGCGCCGCGGACCGTTTCGACCAGTGATTCGGCAGCCGGACCGAGCGCAACCCGCAAACGTCGGATATGGATGTCCACCGTCCGGTCTTCGATATAGACGTGGTCACCCCAGACGTTGTCGAGCAACTGCGCGCGGGAATAAACCCGTCCGGGATTGCCCATCAAAAAGCGCAGCAGGCGAAATTCGGTCGGCGTCAGGGTGATCCGCTGATCGGCAACCCGTACTTCATGGCTGACGGTATCCAGCGACACCGGCCCGACGCGCAAGGTGCCCTTGGCGAATTCCGGGGCGCAGCGACGCAATACCGCCTGCACGCGGGCGAGCAGTTCCTTGGGGCTGAACGGTTTGACGATGTAATCGTCGGCGCCACCCTCGAGCCCGGCGATGCGATCGGCTTCCTCGCCGCGGGCGGTCAACATGATGATCGGCAGATTGCGCGTTCGTCGATTGCCGCGCAGCCGGCTGGTCAATGCCAATCCTGACTGGCCGGGCAGCATCCAGTCGATCAGCGCGATATCCGGCAAACTTTCCTGGAGCACGGATTCGGCCTGTTCGGCGCTATCGGCGCACACGGCGTGATAACCGCCACAAACCAGACTGAAGCGCAGCAACTCCTGAATACCTTTGTCGTCTTCGACGACCAGAACGACCGGCAGATTCGAAACCGGCTTCATGATCACTTCTCCATGGGCGCGGCGAGATTCGGCGCATGCCGGACGTCTTCACCGCTGCCGATATAAATGATGTTTTCGGCAATGTTGGTGGCGTGGTCACCAATTCGTTCGATGGCTTTGGCGATCCAGACGATGGCCAGCGCTTCGCCGATCGTTCGCGGATCATCGGTCATCTGGGCGATCAAGCGACGCATGAGGGCATTGAAACCGCGGTCCAAGGCATCGTCCGCTCCGATGATCCGGCGAGCCGTCGCCAGATCCATGCGTGCCAGGGCGTCGAGGGCGTCATGCAGCATCTCGACGGCCAACTGGCCGCATTGACGAAGTTCGACCGGATAAGGCAGGCCGATTTTGCCGGTTTGATACAGCTTGCGGGATTTGTTGGCGATCTTCGTCGCCTTGTCACCGATTCTTTCGAGATCGGTCACCAGGCGCGAGAGAGCGACCACCAGCCGGAGATCGCGAGCCGTGGGCTGCCGCTTGGCAATCAGCAGCGTGCATTCTTCGTTGATGACGAGCTCATAAGCATTCACCTGCCGATCGGTGCGTACGATCTCGCGCATCGACTCGACGTTGCCTTCGTCAAAGGCCGCCAGGGCCGCACGCACTTGCGCTTCGACCAAGCCGCCCATTTGCAGAACACGGGTACGGATACGGTCCAGCTCGACATCGAATTGTCTGTTGAGGTGCTCGTTCATCGGACGGGCGACTGTTGGCATGGTGGCCACGATAGTCGCGGAATGTTACGGCAAGATGACGGCGCGAATTGACGGGAAGAACGGGCGGGAAAATTCTCGAGAAAACCGGCTCGGTTGCCGGGCACCTGGCGAAGCGGACAGGGCGGATCAAGCCCCGTCGCTCACCCGGGTGATTGGTTCAATACACGATCGCTTTCTTGCGATTCGTGGCGTTACCTTCCAACTGCGGTGTTTGCGAAAACTGTGATTTCATCGAGTTGCGCATTTTGGCGATCACTTCCTTGCGCGACAATTTGTTCTGGGTGGCTCGCATCACCTGATTCAGATAATAAGTGAACGCACCGTTGTAGCGCCCATTGAAGAACGCGTCGGCACTGGTCTGGTTGGCTTTGCAGCCGGTCCACAACACATGCTGGGCGCCGGCGACCACGGCTTTGTCGACCTCTTTTTTCGACCGTGAAGGCGGGCGATCGAGCGTGAAACCGCGCATTTTCGCGGTTTTTTTGTCGAACTCGTGATCCGGCGGTGCGACATAACGCGGCCGTGGTGCGTGCAAACTGAATTCCGCCCCACGCAGACCAGAGCCGCTATGACAGGTATCCAGATACACCTCGAGCAGAACGTTTTCAGGCAATTGGACGAACAGATCGTGCAATTCGTCGTCGGCGATGATGTGTGCCGGATCCCAGGAGCCATTCTTCTCGGCGATATCGTGGGGCACGAAGGCTTCGTCCTTGCCATCGGGCTCGTCGCCGCTGCTGTCGTTCATTTGTGTGCCGTGTGAAGACAGGCTGAAAACCAGAGAACTGATGGTACCCGCTTTGGCCTCGGCGACCATCTCGTTCAACTTGGTCATGATCGCCGCCTTGGTCGCCTGCGCATCGGTCATCACCGAGATTTCGTTGGCCTTGAAACCGAGCAGATCCTTGTACAACGCCGCCATGTCCTTGGCGTCATTGACGCAACCGTTGAGCGTGAACTGCGGGTAATTGGCGAATTTATTGATGCCTACGAACAGCGCTTTTTTGCCAGCCATACCTTCCCTCCTTTTCGATGCCGCAAGCAAAGGATTCGCGGTGATGCGGCTTGCACCGCCATCCCATTGTGAAGCAATCGTTGGGCGGCTGCAATCAGCCTTGCTTCAAGTACGTACTGAACGGGTGCCGATCGAAGTGCTCCCAAGCCATCGAGCAGTGGACTGATGCCTGGGACGAACGCAGGGGTCGCCTCATGACGCACCAAACAATCGATCCAATATGAGCTTCACTTGCCAGCGCCCGGCTGGCCCAAGCCCGTATCCTGGTAATACGACTCGCAACCTGGATGATCTCCCTGCATTTTCCACGCGCCGAAGATCAGTTCTGGCGCTGTATGACGAGAAACCGCCGAATAGATTCAGGTCGGGAATCTTGTGTTGTCAAAACCGGAGAACGACAACAGCGTGCCAACGATTTGCAAGGAAGTGCCCTACTTTCTCCAAGCTAGCGGACGTCGCTTTTCTGGAAGCTTTTCGGGGAAAACTGGCAATTGCGCAGGTTTGAAATGACCGCGCTGACTGCCCAGCCCCGCATGATTATTGATAAACAATTGATTAATTATTTTCAAATAAAGTTTAAATTTTAATTACATACTGTCTGTCATACACTGCTGGCCAAAGAGCTTGCCCGATCGTCCGCTTGCCCGTCGTTGCCCCTGTCCGCTGACCATCATGGGCTGGGTTGGCACGCCGATCGGATTGGGGCTGACGACGAAGCTTATCGACGGCAGAACCTGGACTTTCATCTTACGAACCGGAGAACCGCATGGACCAATCGAACCGTTACGCCGATCTCAGCCTGGACGAAAAAAATCTGATCGCCGATGGCCGGCATATCCTCGTCGCTTACAAAATGCGGCCGAAAGCGGGCCACGATTATCTGCAGGCGGCAGCGCATTTCACCGCCGAATCGTCCACCGGCACCAATGTCGAGGTGGTCACCACCGACGACTTCACCCGTGGTGTTGATGCGTTGGTCTACTTCATCGACGAGGCCAGCGACGAGATGCGTATCGCCTACCCGCTCGAATTGTTCGACCGCAATATCACCGACGGCCGGATGATGCTGGTTTCGTTCCTGACCCTGGCGATCGGCAACAATCAGGGTATGGGCGATATCGAACATGCCAAGATGTACGATTTTTATATGCCAGAGCGGGCAATTCAGTTGTTCGACGGACCGGCCAAAGATATTTCCGATCTCTGGCGGATTCTCGGGCGCCCTCACAAGGACGGGGGTTACATCTCCGGTACGATCATCAAACCGAAGCTCGGCCTGCGTCCAGAGCCTTTTGCCCACGCCGCGTACCAGTTCTGGCTCGGTGGCGATTTCATCAAGAACGACGAACCGCAGGGCAATCAGGTTTTTGCGCCAATGAAGAAGGTCATGCCGCTGGTTTATGACGCAATGAAGCGCGCGCAGGACGAAACCGGACAGGCGAAGATTTTCTCGGCGAATATCACGGCTGACGATCATTACGAAATGTGCGCCCGCGCCGATTTCATTCTCGAAACTTTCGGGCCGGATGCCGACAAGGTGGCGTTTCTGGTCGACGGTTACGTTGGCGGGCCGGGAATGGTGACCACCGCCCGGCGGCAATACCCCAACCAGTACCTGCATTACCACCGCGCCGGCCATGGCGCTGTGACCTCACCGAGTTCACGCCGCGGTTACGATGCCTATGTACTGGCCAAGATGTCCCGTTTGCAGGGCGCATCGGGAATCCACGTCGGAACGATGGGCTACGGCAAGATGGAGGGCGCTGCCGACGACCGTTCAATTGCCTACATCATCGAGCGCGACGAATTCCAAGGGCCGGCGTATTACCAGAAATGGCATGGCATGAAGCCGACGACACCGATCATTTCCGGCGGCATGAACGCTTTGCGTCTGCCGGGATTTTTCGTCAACCTCGGTCACGGCAACGTCATCAATACCGCCGGCGGCGGCGCCTACGGTCACATCGACAGTCCGGCTGCCGGAGCCATTTCGCTGCGTCAGGCGTATGAATGCTGGCGGGCTGGCGCCGATCCGATCGAGTGGGCGCGCGAGCATCGCGAATTCGCCCGCGCATTCGTCTCGTTCCCCGCGGATGCCGATAAACTCTACCCAGGCTGGCGGGAGAAACTCGGCACGCATTGTTGACCGTTGACCGCCGGTCAGGACAACGAACGGCAGGCTGACGCCAGACATCTGGGCAGAGATAAGCGGTCTTAATCTGCCCTGGTGAAATTTTGATCGACTTGGCGGGCACGCGCTTGCCTGATTGAGATCTGCATGAGTCTCTTCTCGGAGTTGAGTTCAGATCTCACACTGGGCGGGTCAAACCGCTCAATCTCGTCCTTGCGCTCTACCGTCCAAGCCTTGACCCGCTTCTGCACTGCCCCTTCAAATTGTTCAGGATCAGCAACGCTTTTCCCGTCATCTTGATCAATGACATTCCGTCAAGAGCGCATGAGGACTCGTTCGAGAAGTGCAGGCTTATCCGCCTGACCTTGACGGTCCGATCCAGCCAGAATAAGGACGAAAGAAAAGCGACCCTCGGGTCGCTTTTCTGTCCTACAAACGCTGTGTCATCTCGACTCGCCACAACGGCGGCGCATCCGCGCCAATCCAGCGATGCCGATCGCGAACAGGACAAGGGAACCCGGTTCCGGCACATCCGTGCCGCATCTGGGCTGGTTCGGGCCGCCGCAGGTCGAGAAGCTAGCCCCACGGATGAATACGGCTGAATCCAGATTTGAATCTGACACGTCGGCAATTCCCAACTCGATCAGGTTCTCGACTCCGGAATTAACCGGAGCAACGAAACTCAGGATCTTCGTCAGACCATCGAGTTGAACGTCGATCAAACCGGATAATGGCGGATTGTCACGGAAATACTGACAGTTCGCTTCGTTCACATGGTTGGCAGCGCCCCCGGTTGGCCCACCGCAGTTCACGTTGTTGATTGCCACGGGAGTCGTGGTACCGGGAAGCAGCGCGTAGTTCGTTCCATTGACGAAAAATCCAAAAACGTCGTTAAATTGGGTATTGACGAAATTGTTGTATTCCTCCGAACCGAACACATAGCTGAACTGGACAAAGTTGCCATTCGGAATGAAACGAAAACTCAGCACCGAAGCGTTGTTAGTCAATCCCTGACCTAAACTGTTGAGCAACGCACTGCCGGGTGAGTTGTTATTACCGGTATAACCGCCGTTGTCATTCGGAAGCGAGACGAAGGTGGCATCACCCGAAGTCAGAATGACTCCATTTTGTATGCCGACCGAGTTGGCGATATTATTGCCGCCGTTGGTGAACTTGCCTGATGCGGACAACGAGCCGGTGTAGCTCTCCGAGCCGGCAACTACTGTCACGTCACTGGTTCCCGAAAGCAGGGTCGTGACGAGATTGCTCGCCGTCAGAGATCCCGCGTCCATCGTCGTGACAACCGGTGCCGCATGGGTCGGCACCGTTACAATGGCCGCAAATGCAGCGGCGAGCGCATGCTTATGAAACTGTTTCATTTTCCCCCCTAGGATTGTTGAAAGCTAGTGACGGCAAGGTTTGGAACGCCACCAGCAAGCCACTTCAAGCAAAAGTCATGCCGGAAAATTTTATATAACAATCCCAATAAATTAGAGAGGTATGGTTTTACAGGCGAATTGGAGTGTAAAAATCTTCGACAGACCGCATCACGCCTCGACCGCTGCCAGTGCAATCCATGCCTGCCTTTGCAAGAGAAAAAAGCGGAGTTATTTGAAGCGACACGAAAAACCGGGCTCACCTTTCATGTCGGCCAAAGAACCTCGGAAGAGGTAGCGCAGCGGCGAACCTTGCAAAAGAACAGTCGCAAACCGTGTTTGAGCCCGGAGCAGGCACGGCGTCCGGCTTTGCGGACGCTCCAGTGGGCGCAGCCAATCTGTTCCCGGTTTTTTTGGTGACGGCTGGAGGAATCCGGGCGGCGTCCTTCCCAGCCCGGAGCAACCACGCTTGAATTCGCTCCAGGAGTGCTCGTTGCCGGCCGCAACCGATATTGGTCTTGTCTGTTTGAACCCGTCACCCCAGCGGTAGCGCGCGGTCATCATCGCGTGCGCGGATCATCCGCCCGCCCGCCGCTTCAACGCATCGATCATCCAGGCGTCGCGCGGCTCCAGGATGCCATTCGTCTGCATGGCCCTGGCGATCGTCAGCGCCCGCGCGGCATGTTTCCGTTCGTCGGTCATGTCACCGATTTTGACCAGACTCCCGATCAGGTCGCGCTGCCACTCGGTGTTGGCTGGATCGCGCTGGGCAAGCATTTCGGCAATGTCCGCGGTCGTGCGGTAGCTTGCCGACGCGGCGTTGGTGTCGCCGAGTTGCCGTTGCAAGTCGCCGATCGAGAATCAGGTCCGCTGGTTGCCGGGTTGATACTCGCTGGCGCGCTGGCAGGCGGCCAGTGCAGCGCGTGCGCGCGGCCGGTGGCCAGGGCCTGCACCATCTGGCGGGTGATCGCGCGAGCCTCGGCGACATCGCCCGGAGAGCCGAGGAAGACGTGCAGGTGGAGCGTGCTGGACATGGCGGCATTATCTCGGCGCCGACAACCGCGCGGCGATGCGTCTGGCATCTGCGCGTGGCGTGGCCGACTAATCGATGGTCATTTCGGCATTCCGGCAAAAATGGGGGGAGAAATGGGCGAAAGATGGGCGAAAACACCAGCTGCCAAGGCTATCGCGGGTGAATCTTCAATCCAGGAATCGCCTGATCGAACGGCCGCTTTTTGCCTGGACGTCGCCACCTTGCCGTCAGGCGCGGACTGCCGTGTACAATGCTCCGCATGTCCAGCCTTGCGGAAGTGCGTCGTCGTCGACGTTTCGTCTCTTTTTCCACCGATCCGGCGGCTGAATGAGCGCCGCGGTCTCCACACTGGCTGCTGCGTTATCGGTACGCCGGGACGGGGAAATGACGCTGGTCGTCGTTTCGGGAAATTGGCGACTCGGTCAGCCAGTGCCCGATCCGGCGCCGGCGTTGGCGGCCGTTGACGGTGCCGATGCCTTGCGGCTGGCCGCCGAGCAGCTGGGCGACTGGGACAGCAGTCTGCTGGCTTTCCTGTTGCGGATTCATGACGCCGCCAGTGCGCGCGGCCAGCGGATCGATTGCCAGCTATTGCCCGACGGTCTGGCGCGGCTGATCCGGCTGGCGCGGGCGGTGCCGCGCGTCGACCGACCGGCGGCAGGCCCGCAGCCGGCTTGGCTGGCGCGGCTCGGCCACGCGGCGGTCGACCACTGGCAGCGCTTCCCCGATCTGCTGGCCTTCATCGGCGAACTGACGCTGGCCGTGCTGCGCTTCTTCATCGGCCGTGCGCGCTACCGGCAAGGGGAATTCTTCTGGTTGATCGAGGAAACCGGGCCGCGCGCGCTGCCGATCGTTTCGTTGATCAGCTTTCTGGTCGGCACGATTCTCGCCTACATGGGTGCGATGCAGTTGGCACTGTTCGGCGCGCAGATCTACATCGCCGATCTGGTCGGCATCGGCATGGTCCGCGAAATCGCCGCGCTGATGACCGGCATCATCCTCGCCGGCCGCACCGGCGCCGCGTACGCCGCGCAACTGGGCACGATGCAGGTCAATGAGGAAATCGACGCTTTGCGCACCCTGGGAATCCCGGTGATCGAGTTCCTGGTCCTGCCGCGGGTGATGGCGCTGACGCTGATGGCGCCTTTGCTGACTTTGTACGCGGCGGTGGTCGGCGTCGCCGCCGGTGCGCTGGTCGCCGCGCTGGTCTATGGCGTCGGCGTCAACGCCTATTATTTCCAGACCGTCGCCGCCTTGAGCCTGCCGCATTTCCTGGTCGGTTTGTTCAAGGGAACGGTTTATGCCGCGTTGGTCGCCTTTGCCGGCTGCCTGTGCGGCATGCGTTGCGGGCGCAGCGCCCAGGCGGTCGGCGAGGCTACCACCGCGGCGGTGGTGTTGGGCATCCTGCTGATCACCGTTTCGGCCGCCTTGCTGACCATCGCTTTCCAGCGGCTGGAGATTTGAGTTGCCGGCGTCGCCTGAATTGCCGGAAGTCGCCATCGCCGTCAAAGACCTGACCATGGCTTTCGGCTCGCGGGTGATCCAGCGCGACCTGACTTTCGACATCAGGCGCGGCGACATTTTCGTGATCATGGGCGGCAGCGGCTGCGGCAAGAGCACCTTGTTACGCCATCTGATCGGTCTGCAGGCGCCGGCGACAGGCAAAGTGCTTTTCGGCCACACCGACTTCTGGCAGGTCGACGAGCCGGCCCGCAACGCCATCCAGCGGCGTTGCGGCGTGCTGTTCCAAAGTGGCGCTTTGTGGAGTTCGCTGACCTTGCAGGAAAACATCGCCTTGCCGCTACTGGAATTCCTCGCTCTGGAAGCCGAGCAGGCCAACGAACTGGCGTCGCTGAAACTGGCGCTGGTCGGTCTGGCCGGTTTCGAGGACTTCTATCCTTCGGAAATCAGTGGCGGCATGAAGAAACGCGCCGGGCTGGCGCGGGCGATGGCGCTCGACCCGGAGATTCTGTTTTTCGACGAACCGTCGGCCGGCCTGGACCCGCTGAGTTCGGCGCGGCTCGATGAACTGATCCTCGAACTGCGCGAAAGTCTCGGGGCGACGGTGGTCATCGTCACCCATGAGCTGGCGAGTATTTTCGCCATCGGCAACAATGCCGTTTTTCTCGACGCGGAAACGAAGACGATGATCGCCACCGGCGACCCGAAACGACTGTTGGCCGACGGACCGGCGACGGTCCGCGCCTTTTTGAACAGGGGGAAACCGTGAGCAAACGCGCACAGCCGACGCTGATCGGCGCTTTCGTCCTCGGCGCCATCGCCTTGACGCTGGCGGCCATCTTCCTGCTGGCCGGCGGCAGCGCGCGCTGGCAGAAGAAGGAAACCTACGTGATGTACTTCGAGGGCTCGGTCTATGGGCTGCAGGTCGGCGCGCCGGTGGTCTTCCGTGGGGTGAAGATCGGCGCCGTCAAAACGATCGGCATCGCTTTCGATGGCCAGGAGAATTCTTTTTTCATTCCGGTGACCATCGAGATGGGTTCGCCGCCGGCGACCGACCTGGCCAACCCCGGTCACCAGACCATCGACATCGGCGATCTGAAGGCGCAGCAAGATTTCATCGCCCGGGGTCTGCGCGGCCAACTGGCGATGCAGAGCATCCTCACCGGCATGCTCTACATCAGTCTCGACTTTCACCCCGACACGCCGGCGCATCTGCACGCCAAGGATCAGACGATTCCGGAGATTCCGACGATTCCGACGACGGTGCAGAAGGTGCAGCAGCGTCTGGAGAACATCGATTTCGAGAAATTGTTCAACGATGTGGCGACGATCGCCTCAGTGGTCCGCGAGAAAGCGCAAAGCCAGGATCTCAACGACTCATTGGCCGATTTCCGTCAGGCGATGAAGAGTCTGGCGGCGGTCAGTGCCCGTCTCGACCGGCAATCCGGACCGCTGTTCAGCGATACGCACCAGACCATCCGCGACGCGCAGCGGGCGCTGAGCGAGGCCCGTCAGGCGATGGTGTCCACGCAGACGGCGACCCGTGACGTTTCCGACGCGGCGAAAGCGCTGGGCCAGGTGGCCAACGAGGGCTCGCCAGCGCTGGCCGAACTCAACCGCACCCTGAAGGAAGCAACACTCGCCGCCCGTGCGCTGCGCCGGCTGGCCGACACCTTGGAACAGCAACCGGATGCCTTGCTGCGCGGCAAGCGTCCAGGAGAACCCTGAATATGCCTCGACCGATTTCCCGCGCCCTCCGGCTGACGGCGTTGATCACCGGGTTGGTGGCTGGCTGCGCCGGCACGCCGCCGGCGCGTCATTTTCTGCTCGAAGCGACGGCGCCGGCCAGCCGACCCGCGCCGAACGCACGTCAAACGCCGACATTGATCATCGACAGCGTGCAATTGGCCGACTATCTCAACCGACTGCCGATCGTCCGCCGTCGCGGCGACAACCGGCTCGGCTTCGACGACGGCATCCGCTGGGCGGAACCACTCGAACTCGGTTTCCGGCGCGTGCTGGCCGATAATCTCGACCGTCTGTCCGGCGCGGCGACCGTCGTTCCGTCGACCCAGGCGGCGACGTCGGGACCGGCGCACCGGCTGACCGTCGAAGTCAGCCGCTTCGAAATCGATACCGATGATCGCGCCGTCCTCGACGCCCGCTGGAGCCTGCAGTCAGGCAACGTCAAAAGCGGCATCGTTCGCCGCAGCCAGTTGAGTCGCCCGGCCCCCGGCGCCGACACCGCCGCCGGAGTCGCGGCGCTCAATCAGCTACTGGCCGACTTTGCCGTCGAACTCGACCAAGCGCTGCGGCAACGGCCCTGAACGTCCTGCTCGCCTGCTCGTCCTGCTCGCGGATCATTCCAGCTCGCGCAGTCGATGCACGGCTTCATCGACGCGGCGGACGGCGATGATTTCGATTTCCGGCGCACCGCCGGCGCCAGGCCGGGGCTGATTGGCTTCGGGAATCAGCGCCCGGGTGAAACCGAGTTTGGCGGCTTCGCGCAGGCGCTCCTGACCGCGCGGCGCCGGGCGGATCTCGCCGGCCAGACCGACTTCGCCGAAAACGACCAATTTTTCCGGCAACGAGCGGTTCTGCAGCGAGGAAACGATCGCCAGCAACACCGCCAGATCCGCTGCCGGTTCGCTGATCTTGACGCCGCCGACGGCATTGACGAAAACGTCCTGATCGAAGCAGACGATGCCGGCGTGCCGGTGCAGCACCGCCAGCAGCATCGCCAGCCGTTGCGCGTCGAGGCCGACGGTCAGCCGCCGCGGATTGCCGTGCGCCTGATCGACCAGCGCCTGGATTTCGACCAGCAGCGGGCGGGTGCCTTCCTGGGTGACCAGCACGCACGATCCGGGAACGTCGGTTCCGTGCGGTGAGAGGAATATCGCCGACGGATTGCTGACGCCTTTCAACCCCCGGTCGGTCATCGCGAAAACGCCGATTTCATTGACCGCCCCGTAGCGGTTCTTGACCGCGCGGATCAGCCGGAAGCTGGAATGCGCATCTCCTTCGAAGTACAGCACGGTGTCGACGATATGCTCGAGAACACGCGGCCCGGCGAGTGCGCCTTCCTTGGTGACGTGGCCGACGAGAATCACGGTCACACCGCTCTGCTTGGCCAGGCGGGTCAGTTGCGCGGCGCACTCACGGACCTGCGCCACCGAACCGGGCGCCGAACTGAGCGCGTCCGACCACAGCGTCTGGATCGAATCGATCACCGCCACCTGTGGTTGGGTGGCCTGGATGGTGGCGACGATCTTTTCGAGGTTGATTTCGGCCAGCAGACGCAGGCTGCCAGTCGGCAACGACAAGCGGCGGGCACGCAGGGCGATCTGCTGGCCGGATTCCTCACCGCTGACGTAGAGCACCGCGCGGGCAGCCGACATCGACGCCAGGGCTTGCAACAACAGCGTGCTTTTGCCGATTCCCGGATCACCGCCGATCAGCACCACCGCACCGGCAACCAAGCCGCCGCCGAGCGCCCGGTCGAATTCGGTGATGCCGGTCGGCAGACGGTCCTCTTCGCGGGCGTCGATTTCGGCCAGCGTCTGCACCGCCGAACTGCCGGCCAGAGGGATGAAACGGCGTCGACTGGCGTCGGGCGGCGCTTCGGCGACGGTCTCGACCAGCGTATTCCAGACGCCGCAACCCGGACACTGCCCTTGCCATTTGGCGGCGGTCGCGCCGCATTCGCTACACGCGTAAACGGTCTTGGCACCGCCGACAGCGCGGGCCACGGTCAGATTTCCCGTACTGGCACGCGCTTGGCCAACGCGCAGAACAACTCGTAGCTGATCGTCCCGGCGGCGGCGGCGACCTCGTCGGCCGGCAGACCGTCACCCCACAGCACCACCGGGCTGTCGACGCCGGCCATGGGCAGGTCGGTGAGGTCGGCTGCCAACATGTCCATCGACACTCGGCCGAGCGTTCGCGTGCGTTGCCCGGCGACGACGATCGGTGTGCCGCTGGCGGCGTGTCGCGGGTAACCGTCGGCGTAGCCGCAGGCGACGATGCCGACGCGGGTCGGCCGGCTGGCGACGAAAGTGCCGCCATAACCGACCCGCTCGCCGACGGCGATCGTCTGCACGGCCAGAATCCGGCTGCGCAAGGTCATCACCGGCTTGAGGTCGACATCCGCCACCGTCCGGTCGGCAAACGGGCTGCTGCCATAGAGCATGATGCCGGCACGCACCCAGTCGTGCGCGGTGCGCGGGTGGGCCAGGATCGCCGCCGAATTGGCCATCGACACCGGCCAGCTCGCCGCCTCCGGCCAGTCGGCGCGCAGCCGCTCGAAACACTCGAGCTGATCGGCGATCGCCGCCGGTCCGCCGGGGTCGTCGGCACTGGCGAAGTGGGTCATCAGCGTCAATGGACCCAGCCTGCCGGCGTCGGCGAGCGCCGCCAGTTCGTGACGGACCTGCGGCAGGTCGGCCGCGGTCAGGCCCAGGCGGTTCATGCCGGTGTTCAATTTCAGGTACAGCGGCCAGCGGACGGTGGGCGCCGCCTGCCGCAGGCAACGCAGTTGCTCGGGCCGGTGGATGGTCAAGGTCAACCGCTGCTGCGCGCAGAGCGGCAGGTCGGCGGCTTCGAAAAATCCTTCGAGAAGCAGGATCGGCTGCCGGAAGCCCGCTTCCCGCAAGCACAACGCCTCATCGAGGTCGAGCAGCGCGAAACCGTCGGCGAGATCAACGAGCGCCGCTGCCACCCGCTGCAGGCCGTGACCGTAGCCGTTGGCCTTGACCACCGCCCAGGTTTGGGCAGCGGGGTATTCACGGCTCGCGCACTGTTTGGCGCGCCGATAATTGTGACGTAGCGCGGCGCGGTCGATGCACGCCTCGATCGGGCGCGGCATCAGGCGCAGAGATCGCGCAGCTTGCCTCTGGCGAACTCGACGAAACTGAGGATGACTTGCGAGCGGAAGCGCTCGCGCGGATAGATCAGCGCCAGGGCGCGCGTCAGCCGCGGACGCAAGGGGATGGCGACCAGCATGCCGAGTGCCACTTCCTTTTCGACGCTGGCCCGGGACACCACCGAAAAACCGAGGCCGGTGGCGACGACGCCTTTGAGCGCTTGTGGGCTGGTCAATTCCATCAGCGTTTTCAACTGCTCCGGTTCGACGCCGCAGGCCCGCAGATAATCGTCGGTCACTTCACGCGTTCCGGAACCTTCCTCGCGGGCAATGAAGTTGTGGCCGAGTAGACCCCGGGCGTCGAGATCGGTGTTTTTCGCCAAGGAATGGCCCGGCGCACAGATCACCTGCAGTTCGTCTTCGCCGCAGACTTCGCATTGCAGGTTGGATTGGCGAAAGCTCGACTCGATCACCCCGACGTCGAGATTATGCGTGGCGATGGCGTTGCCAATCGATTCGGCGTTGCCGACGGTCAGCCGCGCGCGTACCTGCGGATAGCGGGTATTGAACTCGCCGAGAATCGGCGGCAGCAGAAACTCGGCAATCGTCGTACTGGCGCCGACCAGCAGGCTGCCGCTCATCTGCCCGGTCAGTTCGGCAACCCGGATGTCGAGTTCGGCGGACATGCCGAGAATCCGTTCCGCGTATTCTAGCGCCAGCTCGCCGGCCGGAGTCAGCGAAATGCGTCCGCCACCGCGGTCGAACAGCCGGGTATTGAAGCGTTCCTCGAGTTGCTTGATTTGAAAAGTCACCGCCGGCTGGGTCATGTGCAGCGCGTCACCGGCTTTGGTGAATGAAAGATGCCGGGCTACGGCATGAAAAACCTGCAATCTCCGGTCGGCCATAAACTCTTTCCCAGATTCCCCTTATCCGGCGTCTATTCAATCATAAAATGCCCCGGCTGGACAGACGACCGTCAAACGGCAAGGGTCTCAGAACGATAGCCATTGATCCGCCTATTCGCTGACGAATCCTGAAACCAAACGTCTTCGGGCAGCCTCTGAATCCATTGTCAATACTGAATCCGGAAGATACCAAGTTGCTCACCACCTGACACCAGGTAGCCCACATCTGCCAACCAACCCGTTCAGCATGCACAGCGCCAAGTCTAATTGCACCTTTCGAAAGTAATAAAGCCCGGATTATCCGGGCTTTATTTGAATCAGTGGGTCTTGCTCTTGCTGCGCCGCACTGCGCAACAGTCAATTCTCAGCAGCTGTAATACAGGTCGAATTCCACCGGATGGGTGGTCATGCGCACCTTGTTGACTTCGTCCATCTTCAGCTCGAGGTAGGCGTTGATCCAGTCGTCGGAGAAGACGCCGCCGCGGGTCAGGAATTCGCGGTCCTTGTCGAGCGAGGCCAGCGCTTCCTCGAGGCTGGCGCAGACGGTCGGGATTTTGGCATCCTCTTCCGGTGGCAGGTCGTAGAGGTTCTTGTCGGCCGGGTCGCCAGGATGAATCTTGTTGACGATACCGTCCAGGCCGGCCATCAGCAGCGCGGCGAAGCACAGATACGGGTTGGCGATCGGATCGGGGAAGCGCGTTTCGATGCGACGGGCCTTGTCCGAGGCGACGTGCGGCACGCGGATCGACGCCGAGCGGTTCTTCGCCGAGTACGCCAGCTTGACCGGTGCTTCGTAATGCGGCACCAGACGCTTGTAGGAATTGGTCCCCGGGTTGGTGATCGCATTCAACGCCTTGGCGTGCTTGATGATCCCGCCGATGTAGTACAGCGCCAGTTCCGACAGTCCAGCGTAGCCATTGCCGGCGAAGAGGTTCTTGCCGTCCTTCCAGATCGACTGATGCACGTGCATGCCGGAACCGTTGTCACCGACGATCGGCTTGGGCATGAAGGTGACGGTCTTGCCGTACTGATTGGCGACGTTGTGCACCACGTACTTGAGGATCTGCGTCCAGTCGGCCCGCTTGACCAGGGTGTTGAAGACGGTACCGATTTCGCACTGGCCGGCGGTGGCCACTTCGTGGTGATGCACTTCGACCGGCACGCCGATCGATTCGAGGGTCAGCACCATCGCCGAACGGATATCGTGCAGGCTGTCGACCGGCGGCACCGGGAAGTAACCGCCCTTGACGCCCGGACGGTGACCGGTGCCCCCTTCGCCTTCGGATTTTTCGCCGTTGGTCCAGGCGGCTTCCTGCGAATAAATCTTCAGGCTGCAGCCGGACATGTCGACGTTCCAGGCCACCGAGTCGAAGATGAAGAATTCCGGCTCGGGACCGAAATACGCAGTGTCACCGATGCCGCTGGACTTGAGGTAGGCTTCGGCGCGCTTGGCGATCGACCGCGGGTCACGGTCATAGCCACGTCCGTCGGCCGGATCGACCACGTCGCAGGTCAGCACGACGGTGGTTTCGTCGAAGAAGGGATCGATGTAGGCGGTGTTCGGATCGGGCATCAACTGCATGTCGGAGGCCTGGATGCCTTTCCATCCGGCGATCGACGAACCGTCGAAAGCGTGGCCATCCTCGAACTTGTCCTCGCTGAAGGCACTGACCGGCACCGTGACGTGCTGCTCCTTGCCACGGGTGTCGGTGAAGCGGAAGTCCACGAACTTCGCTTCGTTTTCCTTGACCATTTTGACTACATCTTTCGGGCTTGCCATTACAAAATCTCCTGAACGGATGCCGGCGGGCGGCGGTAGAGAAATAGGGTGCGCTCAATGTAAGCATGAAACATGCCAACACCGATCCTGCTGGAATTTCATTGTGCCACAAGGGCTGCCCGCCATCGTCATCCGCGGTCGGTTTTTTAATGGCACTCAAACGGTGCGCGGCGCGTTTCTGCGCACCATTTGAGTGCATCGGCGGCGCCCGCCAACCGGACCCCGACAACTGTTTTATACTGTGCGCCGACCCTTCTCCTCAGCCACCGGACCGAGCGTGCCATGGGAATATTGACCGACCTCCTGCAACTCGCCAGCGCGCGCGCCCAGAAACTGCAACTGTCCTATGCCGGAGCGCTGACGCCGCAGGAAGCGCACAAGGTCTGGCAACTGGCGCCGGGAGCCAAGCTGGTCGATATCCGGACCCAGGCCGAATGGGATTGGGTCGGCCGCATTCCCGGCGCGATCGAGATCGAATGGCAGACGTATCCGGGCGGGCGGCCCAACCCGCATTTCCTGGCGCAATTCAAAAAACAGGTCGACCGCGAATCGCTGGTGCTGCTGATCTGCCGCAGCGGTGTGCGCTCGCATCACGCGGCGATCCTGCTCAGCGACGAGGCGCACTACGAATGCTACAACGTCCTGGAAGGCTTCGAAGGCGACAAGGATGCCGCCGGTCAGCGCGGCAAGACCGGCGGCTGGCGTTACGCCGGCCTGCCGTGGCACAGTTGATCGCGATGGCCGCCCCGGCCGCGGTTGATCGAATCTCCAGCGCCGCCCGACCGGACGCACACTGAACCCGCACTTGAACCCGCACTTGAACCTGCACTTGAACCTTTTTCCGGCCGCCCGGTCTCTCTCCACCCCCACCCTGGCCCGATGACGAGTCAAACCATGCAAACCGCCACCATCAATTTCGACAAATTCAACCAGATGCAGGACGCCGACTGCCATCGGCGCATCCGCACCGCCCGCGAACGGCTCGGCAAGGACGCGGTGCTGCTCTGCCACCATTATCAGCGCGCCGACGTCTATCAATACGCCGATCTGACCGGCGATTCACTGAAGCTGTCGCGCCTGGCCTCGCAGACCGATTCCCGCTACATCGTCTTCTGCGGCGTCCATTTCATGGCCGAAGTCGCCGACATCATGTCCAAGCCCGAGCAGATCGCCATCCTGCCCGATCTGGCTGCCGGCTGCTCGATGGCCGACATGGCCAATCTGGCCAAGGTCGAACGCTGCTGGCGCGAACTCGGCGAAGTGCTCGACGTCGAACAGCAAGTGTCGCCGGTGACCTACATCAACTCGGCCGCCGACCTCAAAGCCTTCTGCGGCGCGCACGGCGGCATCGTCTGCACCTCGTCGAACGCCGGAACGATCGCCAAATGGGCCTTCGAACGCCGCGAAAAAATCCTCTTCTTCCCCGACCAGCATCTCGGGCGGTGGACCGGCTGGAAAATGGGCATTCCGCTCGACGAAATGATGGTCTGGGACCCGGACCTCGAAATGGGCGGCCTGACCGAGGAGCAAATCCGCCGCGCCAAGCTGCTGCTGTGGAAAGGCCACTGCTCGGTGCATCAGATGTTCCAGCCGGCGCACATTCTCCGCTTCCGCAACCAGTATCCCGACGGCCTGGTCATCGCCCACCCCGAATGCAGTTTCGAGGTCTGCAAGCAGGCCGATCACGTCGGCTCGACCGAGCACATCGTGCGCGCGATCAAGGAGGCGGCGCCGAACACCCGCTGGCTGGTCGGCACCGAGTTGAATCTGGTCAACCGCTTGGCCGAAGAAGTCCGGCACGAAGGCAAGATCGTCCAGTTCATGGCCCCGACGGTATGCATGTGTTCGACGATGCAGCGCATCGACCCGCAGCACCTGGCGTGGACGCTGGAAAACCTGGCCGAGGGACACGTCGTCAACCAGATCACCGTTCCCGACCACGAGCGTGAACTGGCCAAACTGGCACTCGACCGGATGCTGGCAGTTTCCTGAAACGGCGTCGAAATGAACGACAACTCACCGCCCCGCTGCCGCATCCACGGCATCAGCAACTGCCAGAGCATGAAAAAAGCCTTTGCCTGGCTGAGTGCGAACGGCATCGCCTACGACTTCGTCGATTACCGGCGACAGCCGCCGACCGAGGCGCAGCTCGACGACTGGCAGCGGCGTAGCGGCGTCGGTCCGGCGCTGCTCAACACCCGCGGCACCACCTGGCGCCGGTTGAGCGACGACGAACGCGCCAGCGCCGCCGACCCGGACGGCGCCCGGCGGCTGATGGCCCGCCAGCCGACGCTGATCAAACGGCCGCTGATCGAGGCCGGCGAAACGTTGCTGGTCGGTTTCGACCCCGCGCGCTACGCCGAGGTCTTCGCCGTCCCCACCATCCCCCCCACCGCCGCCGGAGCCTGAACCATGCCCACCGACGACGACAGCGCCAGCCGTTTCCTGTTCGACGACCTCGACATCACCGGCACCCACGTGCGCATCGGGTCCGCCTGGCGACAGATGCTCGCCGGCCGCGACTACCCGCCGGCGGTCGCCCGGCTGCTCGGCGAAATGACCGCCACCGCCCTGCTGCTCGGCGACAAGCTCAAGCAACCCGGCCGGCTGACGCTGCAATTGCGCGGCAACGGCCCGCTCAGCCTGCTGATCATCGATTGCAACGAACGTCTGCAACTGCGCGGCATGGCCCGCTGCCGGCAAGCTCTGCCGGCCGGCACGGCCCGCGAACTGCTCGGCGACGGCCAACTGCTGATTTCGCTGGAACTGGCGGCGATGCGCACGCCGTACCAGAGCATCGTCCCGCTCGAAGGCGACAGCGTCGCCGAAATCTTCGCCCACTACCTGCACCAGTCCGAACAACAGCCGGCGCGCTTTCTGCTCGCCGCCACGCCGACTGCCGCCGCCGGCCTGCTGCTGCAGAAAATGCCCGACGCCGACCAGCGCGACCCCGACGGCTGGCACCGCGTCGAAGCCCTGGCGGCGACCCTCACCCCGGCCGAACTGCTCGATCTGCCGACCGCCGAACTGCTGCCGCGCCTCTTCCACCAGGAAACGGTCCGCCTGTTTCCGGAACGCCGCATCGACTACCACTGCCCCGAAGACTGGGCCAAAGTCCGCACCATGCTGCGCACGCTCGGCCGCGACGAAGTCTATGCCGCGCTGCACGAACGCGGCGAAGTCCTCATCCGCGACGACATCTGCAACCGCGAATACCGCTTCGACGCCCTGGCCATCGCCGAACTGTTCGCTGACGACCTGCCGTCTTCAACGACGGTACACTGAATCGCCGACGCCAGCGACGCGCTGGCCGGCCGTTCAGCCCCGCTCAGCGTCCCTCGGCGCCATCCTCCGCGTCATCCCCATCGTCCGCCGCGCCCTCATCCACCGCGTAAGCCTCGATCTCGAAACGGTTGCCGCGATACGGGCACAACCCGCGCCGCCAGGCCAGCACGCTGGCCAGCGGATAAGCGAGCAGGAAAAACACCCCCAGCCGCTCGTACTGGCGGACATGCACCCGCTCGTGCGCCCGCACGCGCGCCAGTTCCGCATGGCTGACGCCGAGAATCACCTGCCCGAAAGTGATCGCCGCGAACGGCAACCGACGCCCGAAAGCGCTGTCCTCGATCCGCGGCGACAAAGCGAATTCCAGCGTCCTCTCCTGCCGGCGCAGCGAACCGCCGGTGAGCAGCATCAGCCCGCCGAACAGCGCACCGATCGCCGAACACGGCAAGGTCCACAACAGCCGGCCGAGCGCCGGCCATCGGCCGCCGGCAGAGCGGGCGGACGCGGTTCTGCTGCGGGAAAAAGCCTTCACAGTCGATCCTTGGAAGGAGCGCATCGATCGTCACCCGCCGGAGGCACACCGATGCGACGCAGGCAAACGGTAGCCAGCGATGCCCAGGCCCTGGCGGCTCAAACCGTTCTCACTTCGTCCAGCAAGTCGGGATGACGATCCAGCAATTTGAGCAGCTTGATCAAAGCCAGCGGTGGCCGGGTTCTGCCATTCTCGTAGCGCGAGAAGGCATTGACGCCGCCGCCGAAAATCTCCGCGGCCTGCCGCTGATCGAGATGCAGCTTCCTGCGCACCTTGGCGATGAAATCCGGATCGACGTACGCGGCGTTCACCCGCCGCTGGAACGAACCGATCTGCTCGCTGTAACGGTCGCCGTTTTCGCGATCGAGCAGCACTTCGTCACACGCCGGACAGAAGTCGCCGGTCACCGCCGGAATGATGGTGCTTTCGCCCTTGTAAGTGCAGGGCAGGTCGCGCGTTTCGTGGATCAGTTCCGCCGCGCCGCAGCAGGGGCATTTCATGATTACAGCTCCTTGAAGGAAACGATCAACAGCTCATCGATGACGGTCAGCTTCAAATACACCCCGTCGCCGCCGACGGTCCTGGCATGGTACACATCCTGCCAGATGCGATGATCGGCATGGGTGGTCATGCTCTTGCGGAAATCGTTGGCGGTGAGCGTGTCAACAACAACCTAGAAATGACCCATAAATGGGCATTTCATCAACTTAAAATTGACCCCCTGCAACAAATCAGTCGCACTTGGCTGGGGGAGCCACGATTTTGAAATATGGCCATGGAACATGCTATGGGCATTGATAGCGGCTAGCCCCTTTGATGGGTGCCAGCAGTATGATGCCGGCTTGCGGCCAGGAGCGGTCGGTCGCGACCGTCGGCTTTCAAATAGGCTAGCTAAGCTGCTCGCGCGCACTAGCAGCAGGTACGGTGCGACCGAAGCCACGATCCTGCTTTAGCCGATGTGGGTCATCCATTCAGCACGCCCTGAACAAGTAATCGCCAGGCAACTGAACTGGCCCGGACACCAGAGGGCGCGAAGCATTCATCGCATAAAGCTGGGCATCTCTTCGGCCAAGACATCCAGGAACGCATTGACCCGCGTGCTTGTCAGTCTACGGCTGGTGTGCAGCGCCCAGACTTCGATGTGCCTGTCCGACAAGCGCCCCCAATCCTGCAATCGTCCTTCTTTCAAAGCAGCTGATACCAGCATGCGCGGCAGGATTCCAGGGCCCGCCCCCGCCAGGACCGCATCACGCACCATCAAGGGCGATGGCAGGCGCACGACGGTCTTCAGTGTAACGTCGTGGGTCAGATTCCCATCCACGATGCGTTTCGTTTGCACGTCTGGCGCTGAGACACCCATTACCGCCGGCACGGGTGTTTTGCTATCCATGGGGCGCGTAAGCCCTGCGGGCGCGACCAGCAACAACTCGTCGCGGTGGAAACACCGGCCGACTAAAAGGCTGCTTTTATTTGGGTTGATGCGGATGACCAGGTCGTAGCCCTCCTCGATCAGGTCAACCCAACGGTCTTCAACCGTCACCTCCAACTGGATCTGCGGATAGCGACGCAGGACTGCCGCAACTATCGATCCCATCGCCAGATGACCAAACATCATGGGGCAGCTGACCCGCAGCTTACCTGCTGGAGGGCCTCGATCATGGGTCAGGGCCGTGGCCGCTTCCGTCAAATCAGCCAGAGGCCCTTCAGCGCGGGCGTTCAGGAGCCTGCCTTCGTCCGTCAGGCTGAAGGCGCGGCTGTCGCGGTCGATCAGACGCAGCCCCAGGCTGTCTTCGAGCACTCGGACATGACGCGACAGTGTGGCCTTGGGTTGCCCGGACGCACGGGACGCTGCCCCGAATCCGCCATGGCGAACGACGAGCAGGAAATCAGCTAGCGCGTTTACGTTTAGCGTCTGTTTCATTTTTGGATCGCAGCGTCTCAATTTTTGGTACTTCAATTCATTCGTGAGACAGCTTAATCTTGCGACATCGATCCTGCAAGCAAAGGTGAACCACATGCAAGTCATTGCCATCCTTCGAACTGTCCCAACAACCACTCCGGCTCATCTCGCCCCTCTCGTCAAACCCGAAGCGGAAGCTGTCTGGGCGATGCACCTCAATGGAACGCTGCGCTCGGCACACTTCATTCAATCCCCTGGGGCCGCCCATCCCGAGGGTGTGACCCTGATGCTGGAGGTGGAGAGCCCTGCTGTGGCCGAGAGCCTCATTGCAGCCTTGCCGATGGTGGCCGAAGGGCTGATCACCACCCAAATCCTGCCGCTTGCCCCCTTTAGCGCTTATGGGGCTCTCTTCGCGAATGCCCCTGCTTGGGGCTGAGGGCAGAACGGGATCGCTGACAGGGACGAGCGGTGTGTCTGGACCCCAATTTTCCGCCCTGAAGAATTTACTATCGCTCTGAAAGAAGGCTCAACATGTCTCCGTTCACTTCCGTACGCGTCGGCAACTACATCCTGCAGAACCGGCTGGCAATGGCGCCCATGACGCGCTCTCGCGCCCAAGTCGATGGGACGCCGTCAGCAACCGCGGCAACCTACTATGCCCAACGCGCATCCGTCGGTTTGATCGTCACCGAAGGCACCCAGCCCTCCGAGGATGGCCAGGGCTACCTGATGACTCCCGGTATCTACACGGCAGCGCATGTCGCAGGGTGGCGTGCTGTCGCTGATGCGGTTCACGCCCAAGGCGCGCGCCTGTTCATTCAGCTCATGCATGCCGGCCGCATGTCTCATCCAGACAATACATCGCATCACCGGCAGGCGGTGGCTCCCTCGGCGATCGCATCTGGCGCCTCGATGTTCACGCCGACAGGCATGCAGCCTGCGCCAGTCCCTCGCGCGCTGAGCTTCGAAGACATTCAGCAGACCATCGCAGATTTCCGCCATGCTGCGGCGAAGGCGATCGAAGCCGGTGCCGACGGAGTCGAGATTCATGGCGCCAACGCCTACCTGGTGCAGCAGTTTTTCGCTCCGAGCGCGAACACCCGTACCGACCAGTACGGAGGAACCATAGAGAACCGTGCTCGATTCGCGATCGAAGTCGCCCAGGCTATCGCTGCGGAAGTCGGTGCCGAACGCACCGCGATTAGGCTGTCACCGGGAGCTACGATTTGGGGCATCGATGAAGGGCCTGAAGGGCCGGAGATGTACCGGTACCTCGTCGCCGAGCTAAACAAGCTGAAGCTCGCCTACTTGCACGTCATGCACCAGGGCGATGAGCAACTGTTGACTGATATCCGCAAGCTGTGGAGCAGCGCCCTGGTCTTGAATCGCCCAGGCCGACCACGCGAGCAGATCGGTTCGGATTTGATGTCGGGACTGGCGGATGTGGAAGCCTACGGCCAGATGGTGCTTGCCAATCCGGACTTTGTAGCACGGCTTCAGAGCAACGCACCCATGAACGTGGCAGACCGTAATACCTTCTTCGGTGGCGGTGATGCAGGTTATATCGACTACCCAACACTCCCGCAGGCGCCAGCACAGCCGTAGAAAAAAGCACTACCGCCGTCGTGTAACACCCACGTGAAAACGACTGCGGCGCAGCCTTGGAGTCCGCGCCGCACAGTCAGCCTTCTATTTCAGGATTCCCACTTATGACCACATTCCATCATCCAATCAGCGATACAGATGCGGTCACTATGGCTGCGACTCGAGCGATCCTCGCCACCCTGCCAAGCATCGAGCTGACCCCGGCCGTTCGCCCCAGTTTTGACGAGATGACCAGGCAGGCGCCGCCCGCCGCGGGCATCACCTACGAGCGTGACGTTCTGGGAGGGGTACCCGGCTGGTGGTGCCATGTCCCCGACGCTCCTACCCACACAGCTATCCTCTACCTCCATGGCGGTGGCTATGTTGCCGGCAGCTCGGAGGCCTATCGACACCCCGCAGGACAAATCGCCGCAGCTGCTGGTGTCAGTACCTTTGTTGCGGAATATGGGTTGGCATCGGAGAAAGTTTTCCCCGCGGCCTTCAACGACGCGGTAGCGGTCTATCAAGCGATGGTTCAGATGGATTTTAAGGGCATCGCCATCGCGGGTGACTCGGCCGGCGGTGGCCTCACGTTGGCGGTGTTGAGGCATGTGACAGAACACCTCGAGGTTAAGCCTGTTGCTGCGGTGGCCATCTCACCCTGGGCGGACATGACTGCCAGCGGTCTGAGCATGCAAAGTCGAGCCGACAGCGACCCATTCCTAGATAAGCAAAAGCTGCTTGCGGCGGCGGACCTCTATCTCGCTGGCGCCGACGCCGTGGATCATCGCGCGTCTCCGGTGTTTGGCCCGCTGAAGGACTTGCCTCCTACGCTGATCCATGTTGGCGAAGACGAGGTACTTCTTGACGACGCAGTTCGCTATGCAGAGCGTGCACACGAGGCGGGCAGCCAAGTTGAATTGCACGTCTGGGCCGGCATGGTCCATGTTTTTACTAGCAGCATCGCATCACTGGAGGCAGCGCGAGAGGCTACGCAAAGCATAGGCAACTTCTTGTCAAAGCACTTGATTCCTAGCTGAACACGATTCAACAGGGATCGAGCATGCCCACCGCGTGAGGCCAGCGCATGACCTCAGCGTCGATAAGCTCCATCGCGCCCATCGTTGCTAACGATTCAGTTCAGAGGTCAGGTCGAAACCTCAGACGTCATTAGCCTATGGTAGACATCATGGATTGAATGTTCCCAGAACACTACGACACCGGAAGGGTTCGTCGAAGGCTCGTCGTACTGGGACGCAAAGGCGTCTAACAACGGTATACCGCCCCCCAGCTGCGGGCGCTCGGTTTATAACTGTCGACGTCTCCTTTGCGGCGGCGAAATCGATTTGGTCTAGTTCTGCTTTGGGTCGCAACCGGAAGCAAGCATCCCAAATGTCATTGGGTGGTTTGGAGCCAGAAGGAAACCTGGGCCAACGGAATCACTTGGCCCAGGTTGTTGATGGCGGTTAGCCAGCTTGCGCCGGCGACGCTCCGACGAACCCCGCCTTGCGCTTGTCCTTCAATCTATAGCTGTCGCCCTTGATCTGAATGATATGGGCGTGGTGGAGCAGACGATCCAGCAAGGCGGCCGTCAGGGTGTCATCGCCATTGAAGGCGGTACCCCACTGCCCAACCGGGAGATTGGACGTAACGATCACCGAGCCCTTCTCATACCGCTTGGCGATCACCTGGAAGAACAGATTCGACTCCTCTCGCCCGAACGGCAGGTAGCCAATCTCATCGATCACCAGCAAGCGGTAGGCGAGCACATTGCGTTTCATCACCTCGTTGAGACGCCCCTGGCGCTGCGCCGCGGCCAGTTGTAGTGCCAAGTCCACCGCACTGACAAAACGCGTCTTGATGCCCGCCTGCGTCGCGGCGTAGCCCAAGGCGATCGCCAGGTGGGTCTTGCCGACACCGGACGGGCCAAGCAACATGATGTTCTCGGTGCGCTCGACAAACGCCAGGCTGAACAATTCCTGAATGCGCGCCTTCGGGATGTCGCTGGCGAACTTGAAGTCAAAGCCATCGAGGGTCTTTATGGCAGGGAATCCAGCGAGTCGGGTCAATACGGTTCGACTGCGTTGCTGCCGACCACCGACTTCCTCCTTGAGCAGCGCTTCGAGGAAATCGGCAAATCCCTGCTCAGCCTTAATGGGGTCGCTTCAGAAAACGGAAAATAAAGCACGGTAAGGGTGCTTCCTGGGCGTCATCAGGTGCCAGTTGCCTGGGCCGCTTGCAGGGCGGCATATAAGGCTGTCTTGCTCACCTTGAGCCGTGTTGCGGCCTCGCGGACATTCAGTCCGTTGGCGATGTGCTCTTGCGCCCGTTGCAACTTCTCGGCGGTAACGACCGGCTTGCGTCCACCCTTTCGCCCACGGGCAGCGGCAGCGGTTAATCCGGCCTTGGTGCGGTCGCGGATCAGGTCACGCCCAAACTGCCCCAACGCGCCGAACACATGAAAAATGAGCCGCCCGCCTGATGTGGTGGTGTCGATGCTTTCGGTCAGTGAGCGGAAACCGACGCCACGCGCTTCCAGCGCCCCAATCGTTTCTATCAGGTGGGGCAGAGAGCGTCCGAGCCGATCCAACCGCCAGACGGCCAGCACGTCGCCGTTGCGCAGATAGGCCAGTGCGGCGGTCAGGCCGGGGCGGTCTGCTTTCGCCCCTGAAACCACGTCCTCGAACACGCGCTCGCATCCCGCCTTGCGCAGTGCATCCGTCTGCAAGGCAGTGTCTTGTTCTGCCGTCGATACCCGCGCATAGCCGATGAGTGCCATAGGCAGCCCTTTTTGTCCGTTATTCTGTTCGCTTATCTTAATGTCCGAAAACTCATTTATCAAGGTGTTATCGGACAAACGTCCGCTTTGTCCAGCTAATGATCGTTTGACGGACATGATTCGAGGGCGATAAAATTATGATTCTTTGTAGTCAGACCTCATCATCATGCCTCCAGTCGTTGAGTCATTCGTCGTGCAAGTCGGAACGGGAAGCTGACCCATGCGTTTGGGCGGATGGCTTCATCGACGACTAGCCTGGCTCGCGCTGTGTGCGATGGTCTTTGGTGCATTTGCCCCCTCCATCTCCAAATTTCTAGCAGCTACCCACGTCACCCCTTGGGTTGAGATTTGCAGCACAAGCGGCGCAAAGCGCATCGCCATCGATCTTGGCTCCAAGACGCTTCCAGAAGCTCCGATGGCAGGAGATAACCACTGGTTATTGCCTGCTACAGCACCATACCCCGGTAGTTCCGACTCATCCCTACACGTGGGAGGCCGCCACGGTATCGACTGGCCGACTGCTGATAGGCAGCGGCGGCACCACGGTTTTCAAGCGCTTCGTCCGAAACGCGCACCCCACTCGGGCACCGCCCGCCTTCTCCTGACCTTGGTTTGATTCGAACATTGGGCTGATAGCAGCCACGGTGTTCATTCGTGCCTGATCGCCGCTGCATGCGGGCGATCGGGTCATTCAATCGGTCTCGGAGAAGAACATGAATTCAACCCTCAAGGTGTTGCGTCTGATGACGCACATCAACATCGGCGCGTCCCTCGCGCTACTCGCCTAGCTGGCTACACATCTCCCTACTCAGGGAGGTGTGTGATGCGGCGCTGGTATTCCCCCCGTGGCGCACGGCGCGGCCTGATCTTGGCTGGCGTTACCGCCTCGCTCTGGATCGTGTGGGTCGTGGGTTACACGCAAGGCGTTACGAAGGCTCCCAAGTCGTCCACTTCCCCAACCACAACCTCTACGCCCGTAAATGTCGCGTGCTGCTTGCGACAGCTCGACATCTGACCGGCTTCAGCATTTTCACAACCCTTTTCAAAAACCTGTATGAGAACCCGTATGAGAAACAAAAATCCAGGCACTTTCGTGCCACGTCTGTCGATGCTAAATGCAGCCATTGGCCTTGCTTTATGTTCAGGGGCCTGGGCGCAGCAAGTGCCCCAACTCCCAACAACCACCGTTATCGGCGAAAGGATGTCGGAGTTCGGTATTTCGCTGGCCGGCAAAACCTTGAACGCACGGCGTTTCGCAACCAATGACACAGCCACATTGTTGGAAGGCGTGCCTGGGATCAGTTTTTACTCTGGTGGGGGTGTTTCTAGCTTGCCAGTCATCAATGGTTTGGCCGATGACCGATTGAAAATCACGGTTGACGGCATGAGCATTACATCGGCATGCCCAAACCACATGAATCCGGCGCTTTCGTACATTGACCCAGCAGCCCTGAGCCAAATCAACGTGTATGCAGGTATCGTTCCTGTCAGCCAAGGCGGGGACAGTATCGGTGGTTCAATTGCTGTGAAGTCAGCGCCACCTGTTTTTGCTCAACCAGGGGAAGGTCTCAAGACGTCCGGCAATATCACGGCGTTCCACCGCAGCAACGGGAGCGTCAATGGCCTGAGCGTACAGGCGAACGCCGCTACCGAGAAGTTCAGTATTGGGTATGCAGGCAACACAGTGGACGCTGGAAATTACAAAGATGGCAACGGGCAAGAGGTGGTGGCAAGTCGCTACAAGGTGCGAAATAACGCGCTGAAATTGGCAACGGTTTCAGGATCAGATTTGTGGACTGTTGCGATAGGTTGGCAAGACATACCCTTTCAAGGCTACCCCAATCAGTCGATGGACATGACCTCCAATAAGAGCTTGTCTTTCAACGCTGGTTATAGCGGGAACTTCGATTGGGGGACTTTAGAAGCGCGGGCATTTCGCCAGCACGTGCGCCACAAGATGGATGTGCTTCAAGACAAAGCTACCGCAGCAGGGTTCCCTTTTGCTGATTCATACATGCCAATGGATACCGATGCGGTGGATCTTGGCTATTCAATCATCGGCACGGCACAGCTAAACGAAAAGCAGGTTGCCCGTTTTGGGCATGAGTTCCATCGCTATACCTTGGATGACTGGTGGCCTCCATTGGCAGGGTCGATGGGCATGGGGCCTAATACGTTTTGGAACGTCAATGGAGGTCGGCGAGACCGGCTGGCTTTGTTCTCCGAACTGGATACCAGGGTGAGCGACAAGCTATCCACCCAAGTTGGCGCGCGTGTTGAGCAAGTGACCATGAATACGGTGGACGTTCAAGGTTATTACGACGCTTCCGCACCGTTTGGTGACGCCTACCAAACGGATGCAGCATCCTTCAATGCCAAGGATCACAAGCGAAAAGACTTGAACTGGGATTTGACGGCTTCCGCACGCTACGTGAATAGCGCAAGTGAAACCTACGATATCGGTTTCTCGCGCAAGACGCGCTCACCGAATCTGCACGAGCGCTATACCTGGGCCAACGAAGCCATGATGGCAGGGCTCATGAATAACTGGTTTGGCGATCTGAACTCCTATGTCGGGAACTTAAATCTCAAACCTGAAGTGGCTTATAGCCTCAAAGCAGGTGCTGATTGGCACGACGCGGAACGCCAGAATTGGCAGCTCAAAGTGGCACCGTTCTATACCTACGTCAAGGACTACATCAACGCGATCCCGAACACCTCCTCCAACCCGTACAACATGAGCGGGATATTTGGGCGTCAATCCCTCACATTTACCAACCAGGACGCCTATCTGTATGGGCTGGATATTTCAGGCAAGAAATTCCTCGGAAAAGCCTACGGTGAATGGACGATGCGCGCGGCTATGAGCTACACCCGTGGAAAAACAACGGGCGGTGACAACCTGTACAACATCATGCCTTTGAATGCCCGGCTGGCCGTTGACCATACCCTTGGTGCATGGTCTAACACGCTTGAGGCAGTGTTTGTTCGCGCCAAGGACAACTTGAGTGCTGTTCGCGCCGAGCAAGCCACCGCAGGGTATTCGATTGCCAACTATCGCACCAGCTACAAACTGAACAATTCAGTCAGATTGGATGCTGGTATAGACAACGTGTTTAATCGCCAATACAGCTTGCCATTGGGCGGCTTGGAATACGTCACGGGAAGCATGACGAGCGCGCCTCAGCCTCTACGCGCAATGGGACGATCAGTTAACGTCGGCGTATCGGTCAGCTTTTAAGATGCCCCGCCGTTCGATCCTGTCCGCCGCCGAGCGCGACAGCCTGCTGGCGTTGCCGGACACCAAGGATGATTTGATCCGTCACTACACGTTCAGCGAGAGCGACCTGTCCATCATCCGGCAGCGGCGCGGCCCAGCCAACCGCCTGGGCTTCGCGGTGCAGCTCTGCTACCCTTGCCGAACCGCTGTCGGACACGCATCGCCGTCGCCTCGACGATCTGCTCAAGCGCCGGGACAACGGCAAGACGACTTGGCTGGCTTGGCTGCGCCAGTCGCCCGTCAAGCCGAACTCGCGGCACATGCTCGAACACATCGAACGCCTCAAGGCGTGGCAGGCGCTCGACCTGCCTTCCGGCATCGAGCGGCTGGTTCACCAGAATCGGCTGCTCAAGATCGCCCGCGAAGGCGGTCAGATGACGCCCGCCGATCTGGCCAAGTTCGAGGCGCAGCGCCGCTATGCGACCCTGGTGGCGCTCGCCATCGAGGGCATGGCCACCGTCACCGATGAAATCATCGACCTGCACGACCGCATCCTAGGCAAGCTGTTCAATGACGCCAAGAAGAGGCACCAGCAGCAGTTTCAGGCATCCGGCAAGGCGATCAATGCCAAGGTACGGCTGTTCGGCCGCATCGGCCAGGCGTTGATCGAGGCCAAGCAGGCAGGCCGCGATCCGTTCGCCGCCATCGAGGCAGTCATGTCCTGGGATGCTTTCGCCGAAAGTGTCACAGAAGCGCAAAAGCTCGCGCAGCCCGAGGACTTCGATTTTTTGCACCGCATCGGCGAGAGCTACGCCACGCTGCGCCGCTACGCGCCGGAATTCCTCGACGTGCTCAAGCTGCGGGTAGCGCCCGCCGCCAAGGATGTGCTCGATGCCATCGAGGTGCTGCGCGGCATGAACAGCGACAACGCCCGCAAGGTGCCCGCCGACACGCCGACCGACTTCATCAAGCCGCGCTGGCAGAAACTGGTCATGACCGACAGCGGCATCGACCGGCGCTACTACGAGCTGTGTGCGCTGTCGGAGATGAAAAACGCGCTGCGCTCTGGCGACATCTGGGTGCAGGGATCGCGCCAGTTCAAGGACTTCGAGGACTATCTGGTGTCGCCCGGAAAATTCGCCAGCCTCAAGCAGGCCAGCGAATTACCGCTGGCCGTAGCTACCAACTGCGACCAATACCTGCATGACCGGCTGACGCTGCTGGAAACGCAGCTCGCCACCGTCAACCGCATGGCGCTGGCCAACTCGCTGCCGGACGCCATCATCACCGAGTCGGGCCTGAAGATCACGCCGCTCGATGCGGCAGTGCCCGACACCGCGCAGGCGCTGATCGACCAGACCGCGATGATCCTGCCG
Source organism: Accumulibacter sp. (assembly GCA_031732795.1). Classification (GTDB taxonomy): domain Bacteria; phylum Pseudomonadota; class Gammaproteobacteria; order Burkholderiales; family Rhodocyclaceae; genus Accumulibacter. The sequence goes on from JAVMKC010000093.1 coordinate 43,302, forward strand.
CACGTCAAGATCACCGAATTGCTGTTGGAGGTGGACGAATGGACGGGCTTCACCCGGCACTTCGCGCACCTGAAATCGGGCGACCTGGCCAAGGACAAGAACCTGCTGCTGACCACGATCCTGGCCGACGCCATCAACTTGGGCCTGACCAAGATGGCTGAATCCTGCCCAGGAACAACCTACGCCAAGCTGGCCTGGCTGCAAGCCTGGCACATCCGCGACGAAACCTACGGGGCTGCACTGGCCGAACTGGTCAACGCACAATTCCGCCACCCCTTCGCTGGGCATTGGGGCGACGGCACCACGTCATCGTCGGACGGTCAGAACTTCCGCACAGGCAGCAAGGCCGAGGGCACCGGCCACATCAATCCGAAATACGGCAGCAGCCCAGGACGGACGTTCTACACCCACATCTCTGACCAGTACGCGCCGTTTCACACCAAAGTGGTCAATGTCGGTGTGCGTGATTCGACCTACGTGCTCGACGGCCTGCTGTACCACGAGTCGGACTTGCGTATCGAGGAGCACTATACCGACACGGCGGGCTTCACCGATCACGTCTTTGCACTGATGCACCTCTTGGGCTTCCGCTTCGCGCCGCGCATCCGCGACCTGAGCGACACCAAGCTGTACATCCCGAACGGCGATGCCAGCTATGACGCGCTGAAACCGATGATCGGCGGCACGCTCAACATCAAGCACGTCCGCGCCCATTGGGAAGAAATCCTGCGGCTGGCCACCTCGATCAAGCAAGGAACGGTGACGGCCTCGCTGATGCTCAGGAAGCTCGGCAGCTATCCGCGCCAGAATGGCCTAGCCGTCGCCCTGCGCGAGCTGGGCCGCATCGAGCGCACGTTGTTCATCCTGGACTGGCTGCAAAGCGTCGAACTGCGTCGCCGTGTGCATGCCGGACTGAATAAGGGCGAAGCCCGCAACGCGCTGGCCCGCGCCGTGTTCTTCAACCGCCTGGGTGAAATCCGCGACCGCAGTTTCGAGCAGCAGCGCTACCGAGCCAGCGGCCTCAATCTGGTGACGGCGGCCATCGTGTTGTGGAATACAGTCTATCTAGAGCGGGCCGCGAACGCCTTGCGTGGGCATGGTCAGGCCGTCGATGACGGCCTGTTGCAGTATCTGTCGCCGCTGGGCTGGGAACACATCAACCTGACCGGCGATTACCTCTGGCGCAGCAGCGCCAAGCTCGGTGCGGGCAAATTCAGGCCGTTACGACCGCTGCAATCGGCTTAGCGTGCTTTATTTTCCGTTTTCTGAAGCGACCCCTTAATGGTCGCCTCAGCGATCACCGGGTAAATCTCCGGTATCCGTTCCAGACCCAATAGCTCGCAGGATGCGCAAATTCGTTCTGCTTGAATATCCATGATTCCCTCCTCAAGCAGCCGCCGCGACCAGCTGATCGTAGAACGACAGCGGACGTTGCAGCGGAGTAACGACATGGATAACCGGCTTGGCCAGCGACTCTTCCCGGACCGACACGCCGGTATAGCTCGGCGGCAAGGCTTGCAGGTGGGGCTGTTCTGCCTTCAGCAACTTCTCCGGCTGTTCCTTAGTCGTGGCGTGAATACGGACATTGGCCGTATCACGCAGCCAGCGGCGAACTTCGACGTTGGCCGTATCCTCGTCCAGTTCCATCCCACTCATCTTCAAACGGCTGGCCAGCGTAACGTGGAAAGAGTGGCGCAGATAGCGGTTGAAGCGTTCCACCTTGCCCTTGGTCCGGGCGCGATAGGGCTGGCAGAGTTTAGGTAGAAATCCCCAGTGCTTGGCGAAATCCAGGAACAGCGGGTTGAGGCGATGATTGCCATCACCGTAGCCGTCCCGCTCAATAACGACCGTCTTCATATTGTCGTAGAGCACCTGCTTGGGGACGCCGCCGAAATACTCGAACGCGTGTTCGTGGCAGGCCAGCAGGGTTTCGATCTTCTCGTCGGTCACATACTCGACGAAACTGGCGCGGGAGTAACCCATCGTGGCCACGAAGGCCGACAAACGATTCTTGCCTCGCCGGAAGACCACCCAATCGACCTGCATCTGCTTGCCAGGCTCGGTCTCGAACCGATTGTCGGGTTCTGCTGGCGCCGGCGCAGGCTTGTAGTCGGCCAGAAATTGGCGGAGGCGGGTTATACCACCTTCGTATCCTTGATTCTTAATTTCTTCGAAGAGACTCGACGCTGGAATCCAGTTCGGTTTGGCCGACTCGATGCGCTGGATCAGGTAGGGTTTGAAGGGATCGAGCTTCTCGACCCGCTTGGCGCGTTCCTTGGCAGTTGGTTTGCCGTCAGACCGCAGGTACTTCCGTATGGTGTTTCGCGAATAGCCGGTAGTGTCGGCGATTGCGCGAATGCTCATGCCGTGACGTTGCAACACAGTAATCTCCACTGATTGTTCAGCGTTTAACATGCTGTCTCCATACCGTGGAACCAGTATGGAGAAGCAACCTAGGCGTTTCTGAAAAAAGTAAGGTGGGTCACTTTTCAGTTGATGCCCTGGGTCATTTTTACTGTGTTGCTAACAAGCGCCAGGACAATCGCGCACATTCCGGCCAGATCGTCGATACCCAACGCCCGCGCCCCACGGTAGGCGCTGGCCGTGGCTCTGACTCGATCCGCCTCGATCAAGGCTTTGACGACCGTCAGCTTGCAGTGCGGAAGACCTTTCTCCATAGAGCCAGCATAAGCGGATCGGAAAATTTGTCAAATAGGTTAATGCCGACCCGTCGGCGTCCCGGATTCGACGCCGTTCCTGCCACCCGCGCGATCCAGACCGTCGCCGCGCGCGGCACGCCGCCGCTCAAGGCCGTGGTCCGCCGCGTCGCGGACGACGCGCGCAGCCGCTGATCAACGATGCCCCGGACGCTCGCCGGTCCTCAGCGCCGGCCCGTTGCCGCCAGCCGGCCCAATATATTAGACTTCGGTGATTTACCAACGAAACGACCGATGGAGTGACACATGGAACGATCGTCGCACCTTTCCCGCCTGCTCGCCGCCCTGACGCTCACCGGCGCACTCGGCGGTGCCGCGAACGCCGTTCTGGCCGACGCCGGCGCGGCCGACGACCCCGCACTGCGCGAGGAAACCCGCAAAACCGCCGTGCCGCTGCTGCCGAAAGTCGTCCAGGCGATGCAGGAGGCGGTCAAGGAAAAAGGCACCGTCGGCGCCATCCCAGTGTGCAAGGAAAAAGCCCCGCAACTCCTGCAGGACCTGCGCCAGCGCACCGGCTGGCAGATCCGCCGCGTCAGCCTGAAAACCCGCCATCCCGAAACCGGCACTCCGGACGTCTGGGAAGCGCGGCAACTCGCCGAATTCGACCGTCAGGCGGCCAACGGCGTCAAACCCGAAACGCTGGAAGTCGGCCAGATCGTCGATACCGCCGACGGCCGGCGGGTCTACCGCTACCTGAAAGCGCTGCCGGTCGGCGAGGTCTGCCTCAGTTGCCACGGCGCCCCGGACACCTTCTCCGACGACCTGTCCGCCGCGCTGCGCAAGGACTATCCGCAAGACCGCGCCACCGGCTACGGCGCCGGCCAGGTCCGCGGCGCGCTGTCGGTGACGCGGCCGCTCGCCGCGCCAAGTGGCACGCCGCTACGCGCGCCGGGGGAAGCGGCTCGCTGAGTTGACGTCCGGGGCGGCACGGGTCGCCCGGATCGGCATCCGGGCCGTGCTGCAGTCGCCGGCTGCTCCGCTCATCGTCCGCAGGTCGCGCGGATTCCCACGGTCGATCTTCGGAAGGCCATTCTTCGCCGCATCAGTTGGCGGAAATCGGCGGCGTCCGCATTACTGGTCAGTGGCCAGAGCAGCGATCTTTTTACGCGTCTTCAGCACGTCCGGATGCTCGGCGCCGAGCACTCGCTCCCGATCCGGCAGCAGCGCCTGAAAGAGCGCCAGCGCCGCCGCCGGCTGGCCCGATTC
>JAVMKC010000093.1:47324-66746 GCA_031732795.1 Accumulibacter sp.
ATGTTGTTGCGCGTCGTCAGCACGTCCGGATGCTCGGCGCCGAGCACCCGCGCCTGATCCGGCAGCAGCGCCTGAAAGAGCGCCAGCGCCGCCGCCGGCTGGCCCGATTCGCCGGTCCAGGCGGCGATGTTGTTGCGCGTCGTCAGCACGTCCGGATGCTCGGCGCCGAGCACCCGCGCCTCATCCGGCAGCAGCGTCTGATAGAGCGCCAGCGCCGCCGCCGGCTGGCCCGATTCGCCGGTCCAGCAGGCGATGTTGCTGCGCGTCACCAGCACCTGCGGATGATCGGCGCCTAGCCGCTCGGTCAACCGCTCCTGCCAGCCCTGCCAGCGACGGAGGTTTTCCCGCGGGAACGGGGACTCCCGCCGAGCCAAGACATAGACGATCGGCTCTGCCCAGCCGAGCGCCCAGCAATGGTCGGCTTCGCGCTGCAGGGCATAGCGCCAGGCCGGCGAACGGTGGTCGGGGTCGCCGTCGGCGGCTTCGGCGATCGCCTGCAGGAGGGCTGCGTGCGCCTGGCGCACGCCGTCGGCCTGGCTTTCGCCGACATGCTCGACCAGCCGCTGGTGAAAAAGGCCGAGCCGTTCCTCGCGCTCGCCTCTCTCGCCGTTTTCCGCGTCCGCCGCGCTCGCCAGCAGGCCGCCGAGCGCGGTCAGCGTCTGGCGCAGCGCCGTTTCGCTGGCCGGGCCGTCGAGCCGGGCGCTGGCGGCGAGCAGCAGTTCGATCGGCAGCAGCGGACCGGCGCCGGCGGCGGCCAGCGTCAGGTACACCGCCAGCCGCTGGCGGTCGGCGGGCAGTCCGGCGCGGCGGGCGAGGGTGTCGAAGGCGTCGCCGAGACGGCTGCGCCGGATGGTGCCGAGGTCGGCGGCGCTCAGCGCCGAGCCGTCGGCGTAGGCGTTGGCGAAGGTCGTGGCGACCAGCCAGTTGCCCGCCGCCTTGTCGATGATCACTTCGATCAGCGGCGCGGCGACCCGGCGGCGGCGCAAATAGGCGCCGATTTCGGCCGGCGCCGCGCCGCCCAGTGCCAGCCGTTGGCCGACCGGCGATGCGCTGCCCGGCCGGGCGGTGGTCAGCAGGCGCACGCCGGGCCGTGTGGCGAGCTCGGCCAGCGCTGCGAGCACCACCGGCCGGCTCGCCGGCGTCAGCCGTTCGAGGCTGTCGAGCAGCAGGGTCAGCGGCCGGGGGGCGTCGGCATCAGCGTCGAGCTGGCGCAGCGGGCCGAGCAGCGCTTGTTCGAGGATCGGCAGATTCTGGCGGGTCAGTGTCGGCGTGCATGCTTCGAACCGCGCCCGGGCGGCGGCGAAGCGCGGCTCGTCGGCGAGTTGCTGGCTCAGGCGGGTCGCCAGTTCGTCCGGCGAGCTGAGGTCGGTGATCGAGTAGCTGGCGTCGATCAGCCGTTCTTCGGCGAGGAGCAGGGAACGCGGCGGGCTGGGTCGGGGACGCCGGCCGGTTTCAGCCGGCGGCATTTCGGCCAACGGCATTTCGGCCAGTGTTTGGCGCAGTGAACCCGGCCATTGGTGGAGGATCGCCGCCAGCGCCGATTTGCCGACGCCGGCGTCGCCGGTCAGCGTCAGGTGGGCGTGGTCGCGGTTCAGGCGGTCGATCACGTCGAGCAGCGCGGCGGTGGGCTGGTAATTGTCGACCAGCGCGGCGTCCAGCCCGGTGTGGCGGTTCCAGGGTCGGGCGGCGTTGCGGCTGACCCATAGCGTCTGGTTGAAGTGCAGCCGGGTGGTCTGCTGCCGGTGGCCGCGGGCGCGGTCGATCCGTTCGGCGATCCGGGCGCAGGACAGCGTTTCGGCCGGGTCGTCGCGGCAGCCCTGGCGGATGATGCGGATCAGCGCCCGGCTGAAGCCGAGATCGTAGGCGTCGCGCTGCGGGGCGGTGGCGGCGAGGATTTCGAAGGGCAGTCGGCCGTGCCGGTCGCGGACCCAGTCCCGGCCGGCATTGACCGCCGCGCCGCCGGCGCCGCAGGCGTCGAGCAGCAGGATCAATCCGTCGAGGCCGGGGCCGACGCGTTCGCCGATCAGCGACAGGATGTCGATGGCCGTATCGCTGCTCGGCCGCCCGGGATCGGCGTCCGTCGGCAACAGGTAGAATTTGCCGCCGGCGTGGTCGTCGGCTTGCAGACCGTGGCCGAGCCAGGCCAGCAGCAGCGTCGCCTGCTGGTTTTCGCAGACCGCGAGCGCTTTGGCGATTGCCGCCTTGCCGGCGGCGACCGTCGGGTCGAGCAGCAGACCGGGCGGCGGCCGGAGTCGATCGACCGGTTCGCCGCGTTCGTCTCGTTCGTCTCGTTCGCCTGGCCCGCTGTCGTTGTCGATCGGCTGGCAGTCGCCGCAGCGGGGATCGCCGAGCAGGGCATGCAACTGGCGGGCCAGATCGTCGAGTCCGGGCAGGAACGGCAACTGGTGGCATTGCGAGGCGAGAACCAGGGCGTAGCGCGGGTTCATGGCATGCTTTGGTGGTGGAGGATTGAAATGAGGCCGGGAGTTCAGGCGTCGGCGTCGAGGGTCTGGCCGATCGGGCGACCGACTTCGATTTTGCCGAGGTAGCGCTCGGCGCCGTGCGCGTCGCGCTGGTTGTCGACCCGCATGCCGCTTTCGAAAACCGCGTCGGCCGGCCGGTCGTGGCCGAACAGCGGGCCGAGATCGCTTTGCGCGGCGATGTAGTCGTCGCGGTCGGCGACGTTCACCCAGCGCCGTAGCCGCGGCGGAAAGCCGGGCGGCGGCCGCAGGCGTTCATGAACGATCCGCCGCAGGCCGAGCGGCGAACCGAGGGTGATCAGCAGCGGCAGCGGTCGGGAGGGAAACAGGGCATGCGCCGCCTCGTAGGCGACGACCGAGCCCAGCGAGTGGCCGATGAGGAGGCGGGTCTCGTCGTCCACGCAGGCGGCAACCCGCGCCTGCACCGTCTGGCGGACGGTATCGTCGGTCAGATAGCGGCTGACCTGGCTCAGCGCGCGGGCGAAAAAGCGTGAAGCCACGGCGAAGCCGACCTCAGACAGTCCCGGCACGCGGCTCAGGCTGTCGATCGCCCGGCGCAGCACGTTGCCGGCGCCTTGCGCCTGTTCGCCGGCGGCGGCGCCGCGTAGCGCCTGCAGTTCCTGCACGGCGAGGCGGCGGGTGGCCGGCATCGTTGCCCGTTCGGCGGCTTCTTCGAGCCAGGCGCGGGCCAGCGCCTCGCACAGCGCTTCCTGTTCGTCGGTCAGCGGCGTGTCGCCGGCCGAGCCTTGCGCGCCGGGGTCGAGAAACAGGTCGCCGTAGAAGGCCATCCGCGCCTCGATCCGCTGCGGCAGGCCGCGCGCCAGTTGCAGCCGGTCGGCGATCGCCGGATAGCCGGCGTTGCGCACGCCGCCGGCCAGCGCCGGCAGCCAGCGCGCCTCCAGCGCATCGGCGCTCCATTGCTGCTGATCGATACCGTGGATCAGGACCAGTGCGGGCATGGGAATGGTCTCCAGAGGGGGCGGCACGGGTGAAAAAAGGAGGCGACGAGGGAGCGGTTCCGCCGCAGGGATGGCGAAAAACCCTTCAGGAAAATAGCATGGCCAGCCGCTGGCCGACAAGCGCCGTCGTCCTGGCGCGAACTGGTTTTGGCCGGGTCAATCGACTGATTTTAATGATGGCGGTGTGCGTCGTAACGACATTCTGCCGGCCACAGCCAGGCACACGGTTCAGCGGCCCCTGATTTCGACGCGGCCATGGTGGCCGGCGAAATCCATCTCCGTGATCTGCTGGCGGCCGGCGGCCGGGCGGTTGATCTGCTGGCCGTCGATCCTAAAAAAAACGCCGCTCTCCCCGCCTCGGGATAGCTACGGTTTTTTGGGGCCAATCACGCCACGGAACGCCACGGACCGTGAGGAGGCTCAGCCTCGCCATCGCCACGATCTGCAGCCAGTCGCGACGTCGAGGTGCTCTGCGAAATAGAGAAACGTTGCTACGCAAGACCAAAATCCGCCAGACGACTTGCGGCCACGGAGCGGGCAGTTGATCGTCAACGAACAATGAATTGGGTCAGCGGCGCCAGATCCGTGCTGCCGATGGGTTCGAAGGCGGTGAAATGAAGGTCGGCGAGAACCTTGCGGCCTGAGGGGTCGTCGTGCATATGGCACAGGATCTCCTGCACGGCGTCGCGCTTGTCGGCCCACTCCGGGCTGATCATGAAGCAATGGAAGGCGTGCCCTCCCCGACTCTCGGCCAGCACCTGCAACTGGTCGCGCGACGAGGTGGCCAAGCCGGTCCAGGTTTCGTTGAAGACGAAACCGAGGTCGGCGGCGTCGTTGATTACCGCGCCGACGACGTTGAGATGATTGCCGACGAATTTGAAGCTGACTTGGTTGGCATCGATGCCCAGCGCCGGCAGCAAGCCAAGCCCCAGGAAATGAATGATCAGTTTGTCGGTCGCACTTGCCACCCGCGGTTGAGCGGGTACGGGGGCGCCGATCCGTGCGACGAGCAGGGTTTCATCCTCGACCCCGACCGGCCGGGCGATCGGCAGGTAGCCTTTTTCCCGGAGGAAACAATCGGCGCTGTACGGATTGGCGTAAACGAGGTGACATCCGACGTCCAGTACGCGTTGCCGTTCGACCAGGAAATTGTCCTGGGGCTCGAAGTGAATTCCGACGCCCAGCTTGCGTTGCATGTACGTATTGATCGTGAACCAGCCGAGGAGATTCTTGGCGGTATCGTGCGGGCAAACGCTGAATTGAAATTGACTCGGCACCAGGGTCCTTCAAGAGTGGAAATCAAAAAATCACCGCGGCTTGGACTGCCAAAACGTTGCTCCCGATCAGGGCGGCTGTGTCGTCCCGGTCGGAACACGGGTGCATCGATCAGGTCCGCCGCAGTTCCCGCACGCGGATCGCTTTGCCCTCGGACTGCGGCAGGGTTTCCGGTGGCAGCAGTTTGACGATGGGGGTAACCAGGGTTTCGTCGCGAATCTGCCGGGTCAGCAGCGCCGTCAACCAAGCCAAGCGATGGCTGTCGGTGCTATCGACGCCACGGGCGATTTCGGCTTCGACGATCAGTTCGTCTACGCCATCGATGGTTTCAAGAGTGATCAGATAATTGCTTCCCAGATCGGGAATTCTCATCAACACGCCTTCGACCTGCATGGGAAAGATGTTACAGCCTTTGACGATGAACATGTCGTCGTTGCGGCCGGTAATGCGGTCGAGTCGGACATGCGTTCGTCCGCAGGAACACGGTCCGGGCAGAATCCGCGTCAGATCTCCGGTACGAAAGCGCAGCAAAGGCATCGCCTGACGGTCGAGAGTGGTCATCACCAACTCGCCGATTTCGCCGTCTGCCACCGGTTCCAGAGTGTTGGGATTGACGATTTCAACAAAGAAAGCGTCTTCCCAGACGTGCAGGCCGTTCTGTTTGGTGCATTCGAAGGCCACCCCGGGACCATTCATTTCCGAGAGCCCGAAGGAGTTGTAGGCTTTGACTCCGAAAAGAGCTTCGATGCGTTGGCGCTGTTCTTCACTGTGCGGTTCGGCGCCGATGATGAACGTGTGCAGTTCGGTGTTCTTCCGCGGGTCGAAACCTTCCTGCTCCATCACTTCGGCCAGCCGATGGACGTAACTCGGGATGGCATGCACGGCATTGGTACCGTAATCGCGCATCAGTTTGATTTGACGTTGGCTGTTGCCGGCCCCCGCGGGTATGGTCAGGCAGCCCAGTCGTTCGGCGCCGTACTGGAAGCCGAGCCCGCCGGTGAACAACCCGTAACCGCAGATATTCTGAAAAACGTCGTTTGACCGTACGCCGACCGAATACAAGGAACGGGCCATCAGATTGGTCCAGGCGTCGATGTCGTGCCGGTCATGGAATACCGCCGTGGGATTGCCGGTGGTGCCGCTCGAGCTGTGCAGCCGGATGACGTCGGATTTGGCGACGCTGAGCATGCCGTAAGGAAAGCTGTCGCGCAGATCCTGTTTGGTGGTGAACGGCAGTTTCTGAAGGTCGGACAGCGTGTTGATCGAATCTGCCGTCAGATTCAACTGCCGGAACAATGCCCCATAGTACGTCGATCGATTCGCCTGACGAATGGTCTGTTGCAAGCGGGCCAGTTGCAGGGCAGCCAGATTCGGGCGGGACATCGTTTCGATTTCACGTTCCCAGTACATAAGTGCCGAGAGTCTCCAGGTAATGTTTTTGTCGGTTTGGCGAACTTCGAGCCAAGTCAGCTCAGGGGTTCGATGAGGGTCACGGCTTCGGTGGCGATCCCTTGACCACGACCGACCGCGCCGAGCCGCTCGGCCGTTTTGGCTTTAACGTTGACACAATTTTCAGAAACCTGCAAATCGGCGGCAATATTGGCGACCATCTGCGGCAGATAGGGCGCCATTCGCGGTTGCTGGGCGATGATCGTCGAATCGACGTTGCCGACACGCCAGCCGGATTGGTGCAGCAAGGCCACCGTCGCCCGAAGCAGTTGTCGGCTGTCGGCACCACGATAGCGTTCGTCGCTGTCGGGAAAGTGGCGACCGATGTCGCCCAGCGCCGCCGCACCAAGCAGCGCATCGATAATCGCGTGCAATAGCGCATCGGCATCGGAGTGGCCGAGCAGCCCCAGGCGGAAAGGAATCCGCACGCCACCGAGAATCAACGGACGCCCGGGGACCAGCGCGTGAATGTCGCAACCTTGGCCGATGCGGATCATTCGTTGCCGTGGATCTGGAGTTGCAGGATCATTTCCGCCAACTGGAGATCGGCGGCATAGGTCACTTTGAGATTCCCCGTCTCGCCGATTACCAGATATGGGCGATGGCCGGCGGCTTCAACCGCCGATGCTTCGTCCGTTCCGCCCGGGTAGTCGGCCAAGGCCTGTGCCAAAAGACCGTAACGGAACATTTGTGGTGTCTGCGCCTGCCACAACCCGTCGCGCGGTTCGGTGCACAGCACGCGCCGTCGATCGTCGGCGCGCTTGAGGGTATCGGCGACCGGTACGGCGAGCAAACCGCCGACCGGATCGTCGGCCAACTGGTCGCACAAGGCCGACAACATTGCCGGTGACAGACAGGGGCGGGCCGCGTCATGCACCAGCACCCAATCCGCGTCGGCGGCGACGGTCGCCGCCGCTCGCAGACCATTGCGAACGCTGTCGTAGCGGCTGGCGCCGCCGCAATAGAGCGTTTCGAGTTTATGTCCGAGGGAACTCCAGTCGTAGCGTCGCCAATGCGTGTCGTCTGGAGAGAGGACCACCCATACCCGTTGAATGTGCTCACAACGGCACAGGGTCGCCAGGCTGTGGTAGATCATCGGCCGGCCGGCCAGTCGCTGGTACTGCTTGGGGGTTTCGCCGCCGAATCGGGAGCCGCTGCCGGCTGCGGGAACGATTGCGAAGTAACTGTTCATCGGTTAATTTTAACTAATTATCGCCATCGATTGATCACTCGCGTCAGACACCGGTTCACCGTTGCTGGGACCCGGGATTACAATCGGACGATTGGCAGGCCACTCCATGGGGGACCGCTCGTGACTGCTTCTACCGCCTCCACCAACTCCGTCCGTCCGGCAGCCGTCGCCGGCATGTTCTATCCCGATGCGGCAGAGATTTTGGCACGCGATTTGCGGGCTTTCCTCGCGCGCTCGTCCGGCGCTCGGTCGCCGCGTCCGCCGAAAGCGGTGATCGTTCCGCATGCCGGCTACATTTATTCGGGAGCGACCGCGGCAGCGGTGTATGCGTCATTGGCCGGCGCGTGTGACGTCATTCGTCGGGTGGTTCTGCTCGGTCCGTGCCATCGGGTGGCCATCGACGGTCTGGCGTTGCCATCGGTCAGCGGTTTCGCCACGCCGCTGGGCGTGGTGCCGCTCGATCAGGCGGCGCTGACGATGCTGCGCGCCTTGCCGCAAGTGACGGTCAGCGACGCGGCACATGCGTTGGAACATTCGCTCGAAGTGCAATTGCCTTTTCTGCAGACGGTATTGGCGCCGTTTACGCTGGTGCCGCTGGCTGTCGGCCGGGCAACGCCGATCCAGGTTGCCGAAGTCATCGACACGCTGTGGGGAGGCGAGGAAACGCTGATCGTCGTCAGTTCCGATCTGTCGCATTATCTTTCGTACGCCGAGTCCCAAAAAATCGATCAGCTTACTGCTGAACAGATCCTGACGTTGCGGCCCCACATCGAGCACCAGCAGGCTTGTGGCGCGACGCCGGTCAATGGTTTGCTGCTGGCGGCGGCCAAACATCGACTGCAGCCACGCTTGGTTGCCTTGTGCAATTCCGGCGACACCGCCGGTGACAAGCGGCGGGTAGTCGGCTACGGGGCGTTCACTTTCGCCGCCGAACGCGGGAATGATGTGGCGAATGTCCGTGCCGAGGGGCTGGGTCGAGCCTTGCTCGCTGTTGCGCGCAACGCCATCGGCGAGCGTTTCGGCATTGCTGGACAGTCCGTCCCTGCGCTAGACGATCCGTCGGCATTGACCGCGACCGGAGCGACTTTCGTCACCCTGACGCAGAACGGCCGTTTGCGCGGCTGCATCGGCAGTCTCCAGGCGCACCGGCCGCTCAACCGTGACGTGGCCGAAAACGCCATTGCCGCCGCGTTTCACGACCGCCGTTTTCCCCCGCTCACCGAAGACGAATGGGCGCGCACCCGGGTGGAAGTGTCGCTGCTGACGCCGGCGACACCACTGCCCGCCAGCAGCGAGGACGAAGCGATCGCTGTTTTGCGTCCTGGTGTCGATGGGGTGATTCTCAGTTGCGGCACTCGGCGGGCCACTTTTCTGCCTCAAGTCTGGCAGCAGTTGCCGGACGCACGCCAATTCCTTGGCCAACTCAAACTCAAAGCCGGCTTGCCGGCCGATTTCTGGAGCGATCAATTGCGTCTCGAACGGTACGCCGTCGACAAATGGAGCGAGGAATGAACGCCGACGCCGACCATCTGCCGAAAATCCCGGAATCTCAGCACCCGGCCAGATGGTGGCACCGGATCGACGACGGTCGTGTGCAATGCGATCTTTGTCCGCGGGACTGCAAACTCCATTCCGGCCAGCGCGGCGCCTGTTTCGTCCGCCAGAACATCGATGATCAGATGGTGCTCACCACCTACGGACGTTCTTCTGGATTTTGCATCGATCCGATCGAAAAGAAACCACTGCATCACTTCTACCCGGGTTCGGCCATCCTGTCCTTCGGAACCGCCGGCTGCAATCTGGCGTGCAAATTCTGTCAGAACTGGGATATTTCCAAGGCCAAAGACATGGACCGGTTGCTCGACGCGGCCAGTCCCGATGGAATTGCCGCGGCGGCGGTAGCTTATAACGCGAAATCGGTCGCGTTCACGTACAACGACCCGGTGATCTTCGCCGAGTATGCCATCGATGCCGCTGTTGCTTGCCGCGAACGCGGCATCAAAACCGTCGCCGTTACCGCCGGCTATATTCACCCGGAGCCAGCGCGGGATTTCTTCGCGGTGATGAATGGTGCCAATGTCGATCTCAAAGCATTTACCGACGATTTCTACTTCAAACTGTGTGGTGGTCATCTGCGACCCATCCTCGACCTGCTGGCCTATATCCACCACCAGACCTCGTGCTGGCTCGAGATCACCACCTTGCTGATTCCCGGCTGCAATGATTCTTCGAGTGAAATCAAGGCACTGGCGAGCTGGATCGCCGCCGAGCTCGGCCCACGGGTACCGCTGCATTTCACCGCTTTCCACCCCGACTGGAAAATGCCCGATCGTCCGGCGACGCCGCCTTCGACGCTGATCCAGGCGCGGCGCATCGCCATCGACGCTGGCCTGCAGTACGTCTATACCGGCAATGTGCGCGACACCGAAGGGGGAACCACCTTTTGTCCCGGTTGCGAAGCCGCGTTGATCGAGCGCGATTGGTATGCCATCCGCCGTTACGATTTGTTGCCCGATGCGCGCTGTCCGCACTGCGGCACCCTGATCGCCGGTCATTTCGCCACTTTCGGCAAACCGTTCGGGCCGCGGCGCGTCCCCGTTCGCCTCGTCCGCCGATGAGTGAACTCGCGTTCAGCGTTCCTGGTCGCAGCGAATGCACCTGGACTACGGCGCACGGCCCCGTGCATGGCACATTGATTCTGCCGGAACCGCTGGTGGCCATCGCCATCTTGATCCACGCCGGCCTGGAGCGGCGGACGAGCGACGATCCGCTGGCAGCGATCCTGCAACATGCCGGCACCGGCACCCTGCTGCTCGATCTGCTGACCGCCAGTGAGCGACGTTACAGCGACATCCAGCGCAATGTTCCGTTACTCACCCAACGCTTGCTCGACGTTCTGGCCCTGTTCAAACAGCATATGTCGCTTGGCGATTTGCCGATGCTGCCGATCGCCTTCTGCGCCTATGGCGATTGTTCGCCAGCGGCCGTGCGTGTCGCCGCCTGGCGTGATCATGACATTTTCGCTGTGGTGTGCCACGGTGGCATGATCGATCTCGCCGGCATGCTTTATCTGCGCACGTTGACCTCACCATTGCTGGTGCTGGTCGATGCCGACGACCAACGGCTGTTGCAGAGCAATCGACGGGCGCTGCGGGAAGTGAATTGTCCGAGCCGTTGCCTCACGCTCGCTGACGACGGCGAAACGGCGTCGCAGATGAATTTTTCAGCCTTCGCCGCTCGGCAATCCGCGCAATGGCTGCTCGAGCATTTGCCGCGGGCGGCTTAACGGCGCTCGTCGGCTGAATCGCTTTCGACAGGTGGTGGCATCGCCGGTTTGTTGTCCAATGCCGACGGACGATCCGACGACTCTTTCCGCGACCCTCGCGACCCTTTGTAGCGGTTATATCCCCACAGGTATTGTTCGGGGCACAGCCGGATCAGATCCTCGATTTCGTGATTGATTTGCTGAGTACGCTCCTCGAGGGTGCCGGTGATCTGCCGAAGCGGCGCCCGCAGGTGCAGATGATAGCCAGTGCCAGCGGGCAGACGTTCGGCCCAGATCATGATCGGCGTTGCGCCGGACTGCGTCAGGCGCGCTGCGAGGGTCATGGTGTAGGCCGGCTTGCCGAAGAAATCCAGCCACACCCCTTGCCCGGTCTTCGGGGCCTGATCGGGTAACATCCCCACCGCCTCGCCGCGCTTCAAGGCTTTCAGCAGAATCCGGACCCCCGACAAGTCGGCCGGTGCGATATGCAACTGCTCACGCACCCGGCCGATTTCGATCAGCCGTTGCAGCCAAGTCTGCTTGGGCGGACGGTACAGCACGGTGACCGGTGCGTGCGTAGACACGTACTGGGCGGTGATTTCGAAACAGCCGAGATGCGGAGTCATGAAAAGAATGCCCTGCCGACGTTGCCGGGCCGTCTCGAACAGTTCCCATCCGGAAATGCGCACTACCTGCCTGGCCGTTTCCGACAACGGACGGAGCCAGATTTTCGGCAATTCGAGAACGGTTTTGCCGGCCTCGGCAATGACCGTTTTTCGGATGCGCGCGGCCGTTTCCGCACCAAGTGCCAAAGACAGATTCTGCTGCAGATGCCGCCGATAGGTCGGCGACAACAGCCAGGTCAACCAACCCAGCAGGGTTCCAAGGCGATGCAGCCAGGCAAGAGGCCAGCGACTGAGAAAACGAAACAGGATGAGCAAGGGAAACCAACACGCGAGACGATTGACAGGCGGGATCGCAGGCAAAGAGTCGTCAGAGCGCTCGCCGGAGCATTTGACTCACTGCAGACGGGTTAACTATAATTATTACTCCGCCGAGTTAATTCAGACAACTTGCAGGGCGGGAAAGCCGGTAACCGGCTGAAAATACTGCTAAAGCGTCGTCTGCTCGAAACCCCGGAGCTGGCTACGCCGCCCTCCCGGGGTTTTTTGTTGGAGCAGAACGCAACATGAGCAAAGAGTATCTCTTTTCTTCCGAGTCGGTTTCGGAAGGACATCCAGACAAGGTGGCCGATCAGATTTCAGACGCCATCCTTGACGCCATCCTCAGCGAGGACCCCCCGGCCCGGGTCGCCTGCGAAACGCTGGTGTCCACCGGCCTGGTCGTCATCTCGGGCGAAATCACCACCAAAGCACACATCAATTATCGCGATATCGCGCAGAATGTCGTCCGCCGGATCGGCTATGACGATTCGGATATCGGTTTCGACTACAAGAGCTGCGCGATCCTCACCGCGATCAATCGTCAGTCGCCCGACATCGCCCAGGGCGTGAATGAAGGGCAAGGGCTCGATCTCGATCAGGGTGCCGGCGACCAGGGGCTGATGTTCGGTTACGCCTGCAACGAAACCACGTCATTGATGCCCTTGCCGATCCATTATGCGCACCGGATCATGCAGCGTCAGGCGGAAGTGCGCCGCGACGGGCGTCTGCCGTGGTTGCGCCCGGACGCCAAAAGCCAATTGACCGTCCGCTATGTGGACGGCAAACCCGAATCGATCGACACCATCGTCGTGTCCACGCAGCACAATCCCGAGGTATCGCATGCGCAAATTTCCGAGGCGGTGATCGAAGAAATCATCAAGCCGGTGGTCCCGAAAGAGCTGATGAATGGCACTCGTTATCTGGTCAATCCTACCGGCCGCTTCGTCGTCGGAGGGCCGCATGGGGATTGCGGGCTGACCGGCCGAAAGATCATCGTCGATACGTACGGCGGCGCGGCGCGGCACGGTGGCGGCGCCTTCTCCGGCAAGGACCCGTCGAAAGTCGACCGCTCGGCGGCCTACGCGGCACGCCACGTGGCCAAGAACGTCGTCGCCGCCGGCTTGGCCGAACGCTGCGAAGTCCAGGTCGCGTATGCCATCGGTGTCGCCAAGCCGGTGTCGCTGATGGTCAATACGTTCGGCACGGGCAAAGTCGCCGACGAGTTGATCGTCACCCTGATTGGCAAACATTTCGACTTGCGGCCGAAGGGAATCATCCGGTCGCTCGATCTGTTGCGGCCGATCTACAGCAAAACCGCCGCCTATGGCCATTTCGGCCGTGACGAAGTCAATTTCACCTGGGAAGCCACCGACAAAGCCGCCGCGTTACGGGCGGAAGCCGGCCTCTAAAGTACGGCATCGCTGAAAAAGCCGCGCTACCGGGGCGTCAGGCGACGTTTGCTGGCGCCCTGGGTACGGCGAAGAAGCCGGAGAACGTGAATAGTCTGTTCGCTGGCCCCGGTCGAGGTGTTTTCTCGCCGCATTCAGCGCTTCACGTTCATTGCTGGCGGTTTGGTGAACACACCATAAAGTTACGGGGTTTGCTGACCACCCTATAAAATAACGGCAATTTTGCCTCTCATCCGGGGTGTCGTTTTGCCTACCACTCTGCGCTTCATACTCTATCCGTTTGTTTTTATTGCCGGGCTTTTGGCTATCGCGGTCGCGGTCGTCATCGTCGTTCTAAGTCTTACTTATCCCAACCTGCCGTCGCTCGAAATTCTGACGGACTACCGGCCGAAAATACCGCTGCAGATCTTCACCGCCGACGGCTATCTGTTGGGCGAGTTCGGGGAGGAGCGGCGAGCGCTGGTCAACATTCAGGATGTTCCGCCGGCAATGAAACAAGCGATTCTGGCGGCGGAGGATGAGCGTTTTTATCAACACCCCGGCGTCGATACGACGGGCATCCTGCGCGCTTTGCTCGCCAATCTGATGGGTGGCGGCAAGCGGCAAGGAGCGTCGACGATCACGCAGCAGGTGGCGAAGAACTTTTTTCTTTCCTCTGAAAAGACCTATACCCGCAAACTGTATGAAGTCCTGTTGTCGTTCAAGATCGAAAACAATCTCAGCAAAGACCAGATTCTCGAGCTTTACATCAATCAGATTTATCTCGGGCAACACGCCTATGGTTTTGCGGCTGCCTCGCATACGTATTTCGGTAAACCATTGAGCGAGTTATCGCTGGCCGAGATCGCCATGCTCGCCGGCTTGCCAAAAGCACCGTCGGCCAACAATCCGGTGGTCAACCCCAAACGCGCCCGGGTTCGTCAACAATACGTCCTGCACCGAATGCTCGAACTGGGTTTCGTCCCCCAGAAAGAATACGACCAGGCACTCGAGCAACCGCTGGTCATCAAGCGTGATATCGATCAGGCGCCGGTACATGCCGAATTCGTTACCGAAATGGCCCGTCAGATGGCGGCGGAAATGTTCCCGGACGATGTCTATACCCGCGGCTTGCGCGTCTATACGACCATTCGTCTGGCTGATCAACAAGCGGCTTACGCCAGTGTGCGCAGCGGTTTGCTCGAATACGACCGCCGGCATGGCTACCGCGGCGCCGAAGGTTATGTCGAGCTCAAGGACATCAAATCGGAACAGGATGAGGCGATCGACGACTTGTTCCAGGACTATCCGGATCTCGAAGACATGCATCCGGCCATCGTTTTTCAGGCGGACAGCCGGAAAGTCCGCGCCGTACGGCGAGGGGGCGAGGCCATCACCATCACTGGCGAGGGGCTGCGTTTCGCCGCACGGATGCTGGACGACAAATCACCCGCCGGCAAACGGATCACGCGCGGAGCGGTGATCCGCGTACAAAGTGACGAGCGTAACAACTGGCGGATCGTCCAATTGCCAGAAGCGGAGGCCGCTTTCCTGGCGGCCGATCCGCACGACGGCGCAATTCGCGCGTTGGTCGGCGGGTTTGATTTCACCCGTAACCAGTTCAACCATGTCACCCAGGCTTGGCGGCAGCCCGGGTCGAGTTTCAAGCCGTTCATCTACTCCGCCGCTTTGGAAAAAGGCTTTACCCCGGCGTCGATCATCAATGACGAACCGATCAGCTTGCCTTCGACGGTGACCGGCAGTCAGGTTTGGGAACCCAAAAATTACGATGGCCGATACGAAGGGCCGATGCGCATGCGCACGGCGCTCGCCAAATCCAAAAACATGGTCTCGATCCGCCTTCTGCAATCCAGCGGGGTGCACTTCGTCCAGGACTACATCACCCGTTTCGGCTTCGAGGCCAGCAAACATCCGCCCTACCTGACGATGGCGCTGGGCGCCGGGTCGGTCACGCCGTGGCAGATGGTCAGCGCTTACGCGATTTTCGCCAACGGTGGCTATCGCATCCGGCCGTATATCGTCAGCGAGATCCAGGATGACAAGAAAGTGGTTCTGGCACGCATCGAACCCACTCCGGCCGGCGATGAAAACCTGCGGGTCATCGACGCCCGCAATGCCTATCTCATGGACAGCATGATGCGTGACGTGACGATATACGGCACCGCGGCACGGGCATCGACAACGCTCAAACGCAAGGATCTGGCCGGGAAAACCGGTACCACCAACGAACACGTGGATGCCTGGTTTTGCGGATATCAGCAGACGATCGTCGGCTGTTCCTGGATCGGTTTCGATCAGCCGAAAAATCTCGGCAAGGGCGAAACCGGCGGCACCGCCGCCTTGCCAACCTGGATTTCATTCATGGCCAAAGCGTTGAAAGACGTTCCCGAAACCTTTTTGCCGGCCCCGGAAGGATTGGTCGTCCGCAAGGCGCACCGCAATAAAAAGCCGTCGCAAGAACTGTTCTATGAAGAAAATGCGCCAAGCGATGACGAGTCCGCCGATGCGCCAGTTGAAGACAATAGCGCGACTCCGGAAGATTGATCACTGGGCTTCAGCCGCCACATCGGACAGGAAGTTTTACGAAATAAAGCTCGGAGCCGTCGATATGGCGTGCTCAAGTCATGCGTCTTGGCACGTTCTTTCGTCTCGGTTCAGGAATGGAAAACCCGAGGTTCATGGAAAACGATGTCCGCGCCCCCTTCCAACACCGCATGAACTGAAAGGCTCATAGAAGACGCTCGATTCATCAAGCCAGCAAAGCGGCGAGGCTGGCCAAGGGGGATGGACCGTCTTCGGCCGCAGGCAATCTCAAATCGATTTTGGTGTTGCATTCCGCAGCTGCGGAATGCAACACGCCGGCCGTCTTTACGGCGATTGATTGCAACTCTGCTGCAGATACTGCCGGTTGCGGACGATCTCCTGTTCGCGCTGCGCATCATCCATGAATACCCGCTCACCTTTGCTGTCCTGCGTCAGGACCCGCTCGCCGGATTCGAACAATCGTAACGCGCGTCGTGCCCGATCGCAGTTTTCCTGTTTCTCGGCGGACAGACGCTGTTCTTTTTCGGATTTTTCGGCACTTTCTTTCGATTCTTTTTGCCGTTTGCGAAATTCCATATCCCGATCCGCCAAGGTCTTGCCGGAATCGCTGGGCGGCGGAGCCTCGGCTTCGATCTTCTTCGCCTTGCGGACGCTGTTCGGTGGCGGACGGTCGGAAATGATCGTTTTGTTGTTTTCGTCCTGCCAACGATAGATCTGTGCCTCGATGGCGGACGAGGAAACCAGCAGAAGCGAAATAAGAATCAGGCGTTTCATGGGCGGCAAGGCTCGACAGGACACTCACTGTATAATACTTATTTGCGACCCCGGATCAAAGCCATGCGTTTAATTCATAAGGCGTTGACCTTCGACGACGTTCTTCTCGTCCCCGCCCATTCCTATATCATGCCACGCGATGTCAGTCTGCGAACCCGGCTGACGCGTAATATCACCCTCAATCTGCCCCTGGTTTCAGCGGCGATGGATACCGTCACCGAAAGCCGTCTGGCCATTGCCCTGGCCCAGGAAGGCGGTATTGGCATCATCCACAAAAATCTCCCCGCCAAGGCGCAATCGGCCGAGGTGGCCAAGGTCAAACGTTTCGAATCGGGAATCCTCAAAGACCCGATCACCGTCCCGCCGAGCATGTCGGTCCGTGACGTGCTCACCCTGACCCGGAACCACAAAATTTCCGGGGTGCCGGTGGTCGATGGCGAAACCGTCGTCGGCATCGTCACCAACCGTGATTTGCGCTTCGAAACCAAGCTCGATCAGCCGGTGAGCAATATCATGACCCCACGCGAGCGCTTGGTCACCGTTCGTGAAGGGGCGACGATCGACGAAGGCAAGGCGCTGATCCATAAGCACCGTCTCGAACGGGTGTTGGTTGTCAACGACCATTTCGAGCTGCGGGGACTGATCACCGTCAAGGACATCATCAAAACCACCGAGCACCCCGATGCCAGCAAGGACAGCTCCGGTCGACTTCGCGTCGGCGCTGCCGTCGGCGTCGGCCCGGGGACCGAGGAACGCGCTGAAATGCTCGTCGAAGCCGGCGCTGACGTCCTGGTCGTCGATACCGCACACGGCCATTCGCAGGGCGTTCTCGACCGCGTCGCCTGGATCAAGAAAAACCTGCCGCGGGTGGAGGTCATCGGCGGCAACATCGCCACGGCCGACGCCGCGCGGGCGATGTGCGATCACGGTGCCGATGGGGTCAAGGTCGGTATCGGTCCGGGCTCGATCTGTACCACACGCATCGTCGCCGGCGTCGGAGTGCCGCAGATTACCGCCATCCAGACGGTCTTCGAGGCGCTTCAGGACTCCGGCGTCCCATTGATCGCCGACGGTGGCATCCGTTATTCGGGAGACATCTCGAAAGCCATTGCCGCCGGTGGCGCCGCAGTGATGCTCGGTGGGCTGTTCGCCGGCACCGAAGAAGCTCCGGGAGAAGTCGAGCTGTTCCAGGGGCGCTCGTACAAATCGTACCGGGGAATGGGATCGATCGGCGCGATGGCCGCTGGCGCGGCTGATCGCTACTTCCAGGATCCAACGGCCAATATCGACAAACTGGTTCCGGAAGGCATCGAAGGTCGCGTACCTTACAAAGGATCGGTTCTGGCCGTCATCCATCAATTGATGGGCGGTTTGCGTTCGTCGATGGGCTATCTGGGCTGCACGACGATCGAGGAAATGCACGAACGAGCCGTTTTTGTCGAAATTACCTCGGCCGGCGTCCGGGAATCGCACGTTCATGACGTCCAGATTACCAAGGAAGCACCGAATTACCACGTCGACTGAACGTTCAAGCGCCAAGTCAATGATGCGGCGGTTTTGAGGCCCACCATGTCCCACCAGAAAATCCTGATCCTCGACTTCGGTTCCCAGGTCGCCCAGTTGATCGCCCGGCGAGTTCGCGAGTTGCAGGTCTATTGCGAGTTGCATCCCTACGATGTTGGCGAATCGTTCATCCGCGACTTCTCCCCGCAAGGCATCATCCTGTCGGGCGGACCGAACTCGGTTTATGCGGTCGACGATTTCAAGGCACCTCCCGTGGTCTTCGAGATCGGCGTTCCGGTGCTCGGGATCTGCTACGGCATGCAGACCATGGCGGCTCAACTGGGCGGAGAGGTGGAAAGCTCGACACGAAGAGAATTCGGTTACGCCGAGATGCGCGCCCATGGTCACTCACTGCTGTTCAAGGATATCGAAGATCGCCAAAATGTCGATCAGCATGGGCTACTGGACGTATGGATGAGTCATGGCGACAAAGTCAGCGTCCTACCACCAGGGTTCAAAATCATCGGCAGCAACCCGGCGACACCGATCGCCGCAATGGCCGACGAAGCACGTCGTTTCTATGGCGTGCAATTTCATCCGGAAGTGACTCATACCCTCAAAGGCAAGGAAATCCTCGCTCGCTTCGTCCGCGATATCTGCGGTTGCGGACACGACTGGAACATGCCCGATTACGTCGACGAAGCCGTCGCCAATATCCGCCACCAGGTCGGCCGTGAAGAAGTCATTCTCGGCTTGTCGGGGGGGGTCGATTCCTCGGTTGCCGCCGCGTTGATCCATCGCGCAATTGGCAATCAGCTGACCTGTGTCTTCGTCGACAACGGTTTGCTGCGTCTGAACGAGGCTGAACAGGTGATGGAAACCTTTGCCCATCATCTTGGCGTCAAAGTGATTCATGTCGACGCCAGTGCACAATTCATGCGGCACCTGCGAGGCGTCTCCGATCCCGAAGAAAAGCGCAAGATCATCGGTCGGGAATTCATCGAGGTTTTTCAGGCCGAAGCAAGCAAATTACCCAATGCCCGTTGGCTGGCGCAAGGCACGATCTATCCAGACGTGATCGAATCCGCCGGTGCCAAAACCAAAAAAGCGCACACCATCAAAAGCCATCACAACGTCGGTGGGTTGCCGGAAAAACTCAACCTGTGGCTGCTCGAACCGTTGCGCGAACTGTTCAAGGACGAGGTCCGTGAACTCGGCATCGCCCTCGGCCTGCCGCACGACATGGTTTATCGCCATCCCTTTCCCGGCCCCGGCCTGGGCGTGCGCATCCTCGGCGAAGTCCGGTCCGAGTATGCCGATCTGCTACGCCGTGCCGATGCGATTTTCATCGACGAGCTACGCGCCGCTGGCTGGTACGACAAAACTAGTCAAGCATTCGCGGTCTTTTTGCCCGTGAAATCGGTCGGAGTAATGGGTGACGGCCGCACCTACGAATACGTCGTTGCCCTGCGAGCAGTCGAAACACAGGATTTCATGACCGCTCAATGGGCAGAACTGCCTCATTCCCTCCTCGGCAAGGTGGCCAATCGCATCATCAACGAGGTGCGGGGAATCAATCGGGTGGTTTACGACATTTCCAGCAAACCGCCGTCGACGATCGAGTGGGA
>JAVMKC010000094.1:0-64583 GCA_031732795.1 Accumulibacter sp.
CCAGTTTTGGTCTTCCGCATCAGTGTTCAGCCCGGTGGCACTGGTGCTTCAGCACCATCAATTCAATCACAATAAATTGATTTTTATAATTATTTATTCGAAAACCAATTTAACATGACGATACCTTTGCAAACGCTGTGCCATCTTTACGGAAATTGCTGAAATAATTTCCTCGGCGTCCTTCGCTGAATCGGCTCGATCATTCCGAGAACGTTTACAAGAACGCGTTTGATGCCTCGCGACTTCAAATTCTCACCCAAAGCGCGCTCTGCCGGACCCGAAGCCAACTCGACCCGAAGACCATTCGTAGTCTGGTGATCGTTTCGGAGCAAGCGCTGATTCGTCATGACGATACTTCAGTGCGGGTATGGTTTGCGCGGGCTGGCCAAGATCAAGTGCGTCGCGCAGCTGTTCGCGCTGGCGCACAACCTCATCCGCGAGCTGACGCTGACACCGCATGTTTCACCAGGGGCCAAACTCCGTCTGCCGCGAGCACAGCGGCCGGGTGAAGCGTGAAGAAACAAGGGGAAACCCGATGGATAACTCTATAAATGAGCGCAAGAGCGCCGATAGGCGCGCCGGGATCGAAGCACACGAGTCGAACTCGTCGCTCAGCGGTACGACGTGCCCGCCCGAAGGCGTCGGCAGCTCGGAATCAAAAATTCACGGACTCTGAGTGAAGCCTGTCGGGGTCGGGAGCTTCGAGTGAGGCGAAGCGTATTTGGCGCGTCAGCAACCCGGTTATTCATCCGAGCATTCTGAACAGCGCCGAATTGCGGACGGCTTGGTCAATGCTGCTCTATAGGCTGGCTCTCGCGCAGCCACACTGAGCGAAGACGAAAGCCGCAAGCACGACCCGCCGCCTGGCGGGTTTTTCTTTGGTGGCGTTGATTCGGATGGCCCGAATCTGTTTACATTTGCTTGCCGAAGCACCAGAAAGCAAAAGCCCGACCTTTTGAGCCGGGCTAACTGTTTGTTTTGTGGAGACAGGCGGGATCGAACCGCCGACCTTCTGATTGCGAACCAGACGCTCTCCCAGCTGAGCTATGCCCCCAAAACCGCGGGGATTTTACGTGGCGGCACGAAGTCCGTCAATTACAGTTTCAGAACGTGAAAGAGGAAGTTAGCAATATCCGATTTTGACAAGCTAGAAACATCACGATGTAATGAAAAGAAGATATCCGGCGTTGGAATAGAGCGAAATGAACGAGACAATAATTAAGGAAATACTGATTACTTCCGCTGCCCAGTCATGAATTGATCAAAATTCATTAGTTGATATCAAAAAGCAAGCGCAAACCAAACGTGTCTACGCTTGCTTCGCTTATCCTGCCTTCTGAAAAACCGGAAGCACCGCCGTAACCGATCACCCACCGATCCGCAGACCGGTTTTCTTGAGAATTTTTGTCGAGAACAGCACGTCGTGGGCATACTCCATGCCAAGCAAGTCGGCGATCACCGCCACTTTGTCGAGTACTTCGCCGCGCGAACCACCATGCACCATCGCGAACAGGTTGTACGGCCATTCCGGCAGTTGGCGTGGCCGGTGGTAACAATGGGTGACAAATTCGAGAGCGCCGATGCGTTCGCCGAGTTCATCGACGCGGCGGTCGGGCACGTCCCAGACACTCATGCCATTGGCGGTGTAACCGATGGCATAGTGATTGGGCACGGCGCCGATGCGGCGGATCACACCATCGGTGAGCATGCGTTGCAGTCGTTCGATGACCTCGGCCGGCGAAATGCCGAGTTGTCCGGCCAGGTGATGATACGGCTGCGCGACCAGCGGCAAGCCCCCCTGGGTGGCAAGGACCAACCGACGGTCGGTGTCGTCGAATACTTGGTTCATGGCTGGTTCACCCGCGTACCGTCAGCTTCATTTCGACGAAATACTCTTTGCGCTTGGGGAAGGCGAACACCGGCAAACCGGTCACCGTTTCGATGCGCCGGATGAGTTCATCGATTGCCCCGGCATTCTCGGTAGCCAGGACGAACCACATGTTGAAGGGCGTGCCGCCGGCACTTTCTCGCCGGTAATTGTGCGCCACTTCCGGAAAGGCGTTGACCTGGTCGACGACCCGTTGCCAATCGGCGTCGGCCACCTTCATCGCGGCAAGAACGAATGCGCCGCCCATGCGTTCGATCTGGTACATCGGGCCGAACCGGCTGAGCAGACCCCGATCGAGCAGCCGCTGCAAACGGTCGAGCAAGGTCGCCTCGTCGATGCCGAGCGCGGTGGCAGCGGCAGCGTACGGACGCTCGACGAGCGGGAAATCGCCTTGCAGACGATCGATGATCGCACGGTCGAGAGCGTCGATCATTTTGTCATTGCATCGGCCAAACCGCCGGGTATTGAAGACGGTTTGCAGACAGTCTCCGAGGCGCGGCAGGACCAAGACAATGGAATCATTGCCGACGTGGCACAGCTCGAGTCAGGCATAGCGCGCGCCGTTCTGCTTGAAGCGGGTCAGCGAAAAAAGTATCGCATGCGCGAAATCGTCGAGTTGCAACCGGCAGCGCAAGGCAGCGATCTTGGCTTCGACCTCGGCACGCGCCTGCCCGTGAATCATGCAGAACAGGTTGTACGGCCATTGCGGCAGGACGCGCGGTCGCTGGTAACACAAGGTGACGCCGTTCTCTCCGGCCAGTTGCTCGCCGATCTCGGCGACCCGTTCATCGGGAATATCCTGCACGAGCATGGCGTTGGCAGTGTAACCGAGCTCACGATGACGGACGATGACGCCGAAGCGTTTGATGATCCCTTCGGCGCACCAACGGCGGATCCGTTCGATGACATCGTTTTCGTCGCAGCCGACCCGGCTGGCGAGCACCGCGAAGGGCCGGATGAACAGCGGCAGTCCTTCCTGCAAGACCACCACCAAACGTCGTTCGAGTTCGTCGAGCGGTTGCGGGGGGACGAACGCCCGTCGCTTGGCCAAGGTCTTCGGCGCTGTTATGCGGCCGTCGAGGGCAAAACCGAGATCGATGTGAAATTCGTGCAACAAGGGCAGCAGCAGCAACG
The DNA here is from genome assembly GCA_031732795.1 of Accumulibacter sp. Classification (GTDB taxonomy): domain Bacteria; phylum Pseudomonadota; class Gammaproteobacteria; order Burkholderiales; family Rhodocyclaceae; genus Accumulibacter. The sequence goes on from JAVMKC010000094.1 coordinate 3,023, forward strand.
GCAACCCGGTTTCGTGCTCGATGGCGTCCAGCGTCGCTTGCAGCCGGCCTTCCGAACCGGCGGTGACGACAAACCACAGGTTGTAGGCATGTTCCCGCTCGTAGTTATGGTTGACCTCTGGAAAGCGATTGACGATCGCCGCCACCTCGGCCAGTCTTTCCGGCGGCACGGCGATCGCCACCAGCATGCTGGCGCCGATCCGTTTGGGAGCGAATACGGCACCGACACGGGCGATCTTGCCTTCGCGCCGCAAGGCGTCGAGCAGATTGAGCACCACCCGTTCGGGAACGCCGAGGCGGCAGGCGATTTCGGCAAACGGCGCCGGCAATAATGGGAAATCGCGCTGAAAGTCGTTCAGCAACTGAAAATCGAGAGTCTGCTCGCTCATGGCGTTCAAAAGCCGGTCCGCTGAGCGCGACTGGTGAAGAAAATGCCGCTGGGCGCTTCGACCGGTAACTCACCCAGCAGATTGAAGGTGGCGGTATCGTAAATCAGCACCTTGTTGTCGTCGCGCGCCGAAATCCATACCTCCTCGCCACGCGGGGTGAATTCCATGTGCAGCACCGCCCGGCCCGGTTGCAAGGTCTTGACCACCTGGCCGTTGAGGGTATCTACGACTTGTACCCAACCATTGTCCGGAAAAGCGAAATTGACCCACACCTGCCGACCGTCGGGGCGCGCCATCACGAACACCGGTTGTCCCTTGACCGGAATACGACCGACTTCCCGCCAATCGCTGCCGGAAACGACCAGCACTTCGTGACGGCCAATTGCCGGCAGATAGGCATTTCCCTGGGCCATCGACCAGCCGCGCAAATGCGGCATCTTGAACACCGGCAGCTTTTCTTCGCCGCGTCCGTAGCCCTGCAGGATCCGCCGGCTACCGAGCTGCGGCTGCCAGGTATCGAGCCAGGCGATGCCATCCTCGCCGAACAGCCCGGCCAGATAGTGACGCCCATCGGGGGTAACCAGACCGTCATACGGTTGACGGCCGGCGGCAAAACGCTGCGTTTTCGGGTGGCGAGGATCGGAAAAATCGCTGAGCCAGATTTCACCGCCTTCAAACAAGGCGTAAGCGAAGCGCTGACCCGGCAGATCGGCGAGGCCGACGACCTTGGCAAACTGTCCCGGTGCATATTCGGCGCTGACATCGGCGAGCGGTTCGAGTGTATCGGCATCGAAGGCGCGAATGCCGCCGGGAGTGTAATTCTGGGCGACGACGATCCGTCCGTTTTGCGAGATCGCGCCGCCGATGGCGTTGCCGGATTGCAAAACACGCTTGACCAGCCGCGCCTCGAGCAGATCGACCTTGCTCAGTCCGCCATCACGGCCAAAAACATAGGCGTAGCGGCCGTCACGGGAATAGACCACCGAGGCGTGCGACAAGTCGCCTAAGCCGGCGACACGGGCGTAGGCCACATGGCGGCTGGTGTCGATCAGGGTGACCTGGCCGGTACTGCGTTCGATGATCAGTCCGAGGTCGCCGGTGCCGCGCAAAGACGGTCCGGCGCAAGCGCCGAGAAACAGCACCGCCAGCCCGGCGAGAAGTTTGTAGATCATCCCGATGACTCCATCAAAAAACGACCGGCAAGCCGGCACCAACCGGTCAGCAATCAGACCGGTGCGGCAGATCCCCGCACTGCGGATACCGGTCGCCAGGCGGCACGCTCCCGACCCTCTACGGGAGGCCGTCGATCAAAGCTCGATTGTTTCAGCGAACGCCAAAGCCTGCAACTGGGCACGGTTGAAACGTTCGGCGGTCAGGCCGAGCATCGCCGCCTGATCGGCGATCGCCACGCCATCGTTCTTCTCGCTGGCACGGACCAGATCGAGAAAAGGCTGATAGCGACCGCCATTGCCGAGCAGGGCGTCAACGATCGTCTCCGGCAGAGCCATCGTCTCGACGACCTTGTCAATGGCCACGCCGAACAGCGCGTCGAGCAGTGAAAAAGCGCCGGTGAGAAACAGGTTATCGGTTTCGGCGCGATCGACCAATCCTTCGGCGAGCAGTTCCATCAACCGTCCCCGAACCAGCGCGGTGTACATCATCGCCGGGGCCATCGGTGCTTTGCTGGCCGTCGCCAGCAGCAACGACAACCAGCGGTTCAGTTTTTCGTAGCCCAGCAGAGTCACAGCATGACGAAACGACTGGACTTCACAGCTCAATCCCATGCCAGCCGAATTGATATAACGCAGCAGTTTGTACGAGATCGCCACATCCTGTTTGAGCGCGGCCTCGATTTCGCGAATTTCGGCATTGTTGCGCACCAGATTCATCAGATGAATGAGGCTGGCCTGTCCCGGATTGAGCGTCTTCGCCGGTGTCGGCCCGGGAACGGTGAAGAACCAACTGGCGGCAGCGGCCAGGCCACCGTCCATGCAGGCATAGAAATCATCGGTCTGATCGATGTTGAAAGCGACGCCGATGCCGTGGCTGCGGGTCCGGGCGGCAAGCAGCTTGATCTGCGGCAAAGCCAAGGTTTGCCGGTCGAAGCCGATGAATCGAAACGGTAGACCGAGAGCGAACGCATGTGCCGCGGCACGATCGAAGAGCAGGCATACCGCCGGTTGCCAATCGCGCAACGCTTCGACCAGATCAGCGCCGTTATCGTTGACCAGATCGTCGCCGCGCACTTCAAAGGTGACATTTTCCGGGGTACCCCATTCGAGCAGCGTTGCTCCGCAGGCACGTTCACCGCAAGCGATGAAGACCGGCTTTTCCCCTTGTGGCCACGCATCGACAACGGTATCCAAAGCACGGGCGGCATCGGAGAGATTGGCGTCATCACTGAAATGGAGTTGCAGGCGAGTGGCGATGATCCGACTTTGGCGATTGACCAACGGTTGTCGGGAAATGAAGACATCTGACATACGTATCGAACCTTGCAGTTAGGAATTCTAAGGGTCGTCGGCAAAATCGAAGGCATCGGCAAAAAATTCCTCGACCGGTAGACGACCCCGAGCGATGAAATCCCTTCTGGCGACCTCGATCATCGCCGGTGCACCACAAACATAGACCTGATTGCCCGATAAATCCGGACAATCGGCCAGTACCGCCTCATGCACCAGGCCGCGGCGGCCACACCACCGCTCTGCGTCAGGAGAGTCGGACAGCACTGGCGTAAACCTCATGTTAGTGTGGTCGATGGCCCATTGCTCGGCAAGTTGGCCCAAGTACAGCCCGGCGACGTCGCGGGCGCCCCAGAACAAGTGCAGCGGCCGTCGACTGCCACGAGCGATGCTTTCTTCGATGATGGCTTTGATCGGTGCGAATCCGGTACCGCCGGCGACCAGCAGCGCCGGCTTTTCCGAATCCTGACGCAGGAAAAATCTGCCCAAAGGACCGCGTAGACGAAGAATGTCGCGTTCCTTCATCGCTTCGAAGACGTGTCCGGTAAACCGTCCGCCAGCGATGCGGCGGATATGCAGTTCCAATATTCCGTCACCGCGCGGCCGGCTGGCCAACGAAAAAGCCCGACGACGACCTTCGGGGAGCAGAATATCCACGTATTGACCGGCAACGAAAGACCAGCCGGGTGCCGAAATTTTCAACTCGACGATCATCACGTCGGGCGCCACCCGGTGCAAGCGGTGCACGCGTGCCGGAAACGTCGTCGGCGGTGGACCAACCCGCCGAACCACCTGCGGACAGTCGAGCACCAGATCACTGCGCGCCCGGGCGCAGCAGAGCAGAATCGTCGACGGTGCCGGTACGGCTTCGTCGAGCAAGGCGGTCGGCGGCTTCAGATAATCGATTTCGCCATCGAGAAGCGTGGCGCGACAACTGCCACAACGACCAGAGCGACAGTCGTACGGCAGGCCGAATCCTTGGCGCAAGGCCGCATCAAGGACGGTTTCGTCCGCTGCGACCTGGATTCGTTGCTTGCCCGGTTCAAAGGTGACCTGGAAACCCATGCGCCCTCCCTGCAGCCCGATTCCGGTAAAATCGCGCGGTGCAAAATCTATTGATTGTCGGATGCGGAGACATCGCTCAGCGGCTGCTGCCGCGGCTTCGCCGTCGTTACCGCGTGTTTGCCCTGCTGCGTGATTCTGGACAGAGTGCTTTCTGGCGTGAGAACGGTGCCGTACCGATCGTCGCCGACCTCGACCGGCCAGCCAGCCTCAGGCGGATCATCGGTCTGGCGCAACTGGTCGTTCATCTGGCACCGCCACCCGAAGCCAAAATCCGGCCGTCCGACTCCAGCGACCCGCGGACGCGGCAGTTGCTGGCGGCGCTGGCTCGACAGGCCAGTCTACCACGGCGCATCGTCTATATCAGTACCAGCGGCGTTTATGGCGATTGTCATGGCGAATCCATCGATGAAACGCGCCCCCCCTGCCCCTCCACGGTGCGAGCCTCGCGGCGGGCAGACGCTGAACGTCAATTGCGCGCTTTTGGTCAGCACGGCGTGGTAGTCAGCATCCTGCGGGCACCAGGAATCTACGCCGCCAATCGCCTGCCGATCGAGCGCTTGCGCCAGGGTCTGCCGGTGTTGCGCGCCGAGGAGGATGTGTTTACCAATCACATCCATGCCGACGATCTGGCGAATCTGGCGCTGGCCGCGCTGCGTCATGGCCGCGCCAATCGCACATACAATGCCAGCGACGATTCGCAAATCGCCATGGGTGACTATTTCGATCTGATTGCCGATCGTTTCGGTTTGCCGCGTCCGCCGCGGCTGACGCGGCAGGAGGTGCAGGCCAGTGTTTCTTCCCGCCAGTGGTCGTTCATGAACGAATCACGACGCTTGCGAAATCATCGGCTCAAAGACGAATTGCGCGTCCGCTTGCGCTACCCGCACGTCCGCGACGGAATCGAAGCCGCGTGGCAGGAGACCATGAAACGATGTTGATCGTCAAAATCTTGCATTTGTGGATGGTCGTCAGTTGGTTCGCCGGGCTGTTCTACCTGCCGCGTATTTTCGTGAACCTGGCGATGGTACCGGCAGACAGCGTCGCCGAACGCGAACGTCTGCTGCTGATGGCCGGCAAACTCTACCGTTTCATGACCCCGCTCGGCGTGCTGACGGTCGTTTTCGGGTTGTGGTTGTGGTTCGGTTTTGGCTTTGCCGGCGGCTGGCTGCATCTCAAGACCGCGCTGGTAGTGGTGCTGCTCGGCTACCATTTTTTTTGCGGGCGACTGCTGCGCGACTTCGTCGCCGGTCGTAACCGGCGTAGTCACATCTGGTTCCGCTGGTTCAACGAACTGCCAGTGCTGATCTTGCTGGCGGTCACCTATCTGGCCGTTGTCAAACCTTTCTAGCCGCCCGTCGAAGCCGGTGGGTTGCTTGCAAGACGCGGGAACAGGCATGGTTTTCACCGGTTCAACGCGCGCCGTTGGCGTGTTTCGCCAGAAAACCCGCTCAAAATAGCCTGTCCCACGCCTTGCCACCGACCGGATCGATATCGACGGACGGCTCATCCTTCAGGAGATTGTGGTGAAAAACTTTTTTGCCAGTTGTCCGCGTGGCCTGGAACCGGTGCTGGCCGACGAATTGCGCGCCGCCGATGCCCGCCAGGTGCAACCGATTCCCGGCGGGGTGCACTTCGTCGGCGATTGGCCCTGCTGTTACCGGGTGAACCTGACTTCGCGGATCGCCACCCGGGTATTGTGGCGCGTCGCGCAGGGTCGCTACACCCGGGAGGACGACATCTACCGACTGGCACTCGAAACGCCGTGGCCGAAATGGTTCGTTTACGAACAAAGCATCCGGGTCGATGTCAATGCCGTGAAATGTCCTTTGAAAAGCCTGGAGTTCGTCACCCTGCGCATCAAGGACGCGATCTGTGACCGTTTCCGCCGGGACACCGGCCGTCGTCCGAATGTCGATACCCGGCAACCCGAGGTACGCGTGTACGGTTTTGTCAGCGCCGATGAATGCCTGCTGTATCTCGACACCAGCGGCGCGCCCTTGTACCAGCGCGGCTACCGGCAAAAAACCGTAGACGCGCCGTTGAAAGAAAACCTCGCCGCCGGCATCCTGCGGCTGACCGGTTGGCAGGCGACCCAGGCTTTGCTCGACCCGATGTGCGGCAGCGGCACCTTCCTGATCGAGGCGGCGATGATTGCTCTCGACATCGCTCCCGGCGCCCGCCGGCCCTTCGCTTTTCAGAAACTGCGCGATTACCAGCCGACGGTGTGGCAGAAAATGCTCGCCGGGTCCCTGGCCGCCGAACGTCCAGCGCAGGCGTTGCCGTTGTTCGGCAGCGATCAGTCCCCTGCGGCGATGCGGGCGACGCTGGCCAACCTCGACCGCGGCGGCTTGCTGGACGCGGTGACGCTGGCCACGGCCGACGTGCTGAATATCGACGCGCCAGCCGCCAGTGGCGTACTGGTCGCCAATCCGCCCTATGGTGAACGCGTCTCCGACTCCACGGAACTGGCGGCGTTCTATCCTTTGCTCGGCAACGCCTTCAAACGGCACTTCGCCGGTTGGGCTTGCTTTTTGATCAGTTCCGATCGGCAACTGCCGAAACTGATCCGGCTGACGCCCAGCAAACGAACCCCGTTGTTCAACGGCGCTCTCGAATGTCGCCTGTACGAGTTCCGGATGGTCGCCGGCAGCAACCGCCGTTCTGACGGCAAAATCGCGGATTCGTCCGCGAGGTGAATGGAAAATAGCGACCGTCCATCGATGCCGGAACTGTTTTTAAAGTCGAGCGCTGTTTATATACTTGCCCTGCCGTATCACTGGAGATCACCGCGATGCTCAACTTCACCTTCCATAACCCGACCAAAATCGTTTTCGGCGCCAACACCATCGAGCGCATCGACGACTTGCTGCCCGCCGACGCCCGGGTGCTGATCCTGCTCGGTGGCGGCAGTGCCCGCCGCAATGGCACTCTCGACGAGGTGCGTGCCGCGCTCGGCAACCGTGTGGTCCAGGAATTCTCCGGCATCGAAGCCAACCCGACGTACGAAACGCTGATGCGCGCTGTTGAACAGGTGCGCCACGAAAAGCTCGACTTTCTGCTCGGTGTCGGTGGCGGCTCGGTGATCGACGGTAGCAAATTCGTCGCCGCCGCCGTGCCGTTCGAAGGAGATCCCTGGCAGATTCTGCTTTCGCACGGCGCCGAGGTGCAGCGCGCTCTGCCCCTGGCCAGCGTGTTGACCTTGCCGGCCACCGGTTCGGAAATGAACTGCGGTTCGGTGATCACCCGTCACGAAACGAGGAGCAAGCTTGCTTTCCTCAGTCCGCAGGTCTATCCGGTGTTCTCGATCCTCGATCCGACCAAAACCTACACCCTGCCGGCGCGACAGATTGCCAACGGCATCGTCGATGCCTACGTCCATATCACCGAGCAATATCTGACCTATCCGGTACACGGCAGGGTTCAGGATCGCTTTGCCGAAGGGCTGTTGCAAACCTTGATCGAAATCGGCCCGCGTTGTTTGACCGAAACAGAAAATTACGAACTGCGCGCCAACCTGATGTGGGTCACCACCGTGGCCCTCAACGGGCTGATCGGCGCCGGGGTGCCGCACGATTGGGCGACGCACATGCTCGGTCACGAGATCACCGCCTTGCATGAAATCGACCATGCGCGGACCCTGGCCATCGTCCTGCCGTCGATGCTGCAGGTCCGCCGTCAGCAGAAACGGGAGAAGTTGCTGCAATACGCCGACCGGGTCTGGCGGCTTGGCGAAAGCGACGAAGAGCAGCGGATCGATCAGGCGATCCGCCGAACGGCCGACTTTTTCGAGCGACTGGGCGTCCCGACCCGCTTTTCCGCCTACGGCCTCGGCGCCGAAACCATCGAACCTCTGGTCGGCCAGTTGATTGCGAACGGAATGACCGAACTCGGTGAACACCGGGACATCACCCCGGAAATCAGCCGCCAAGTCTATCAAGGCGCTTTATAAGGCATTCATGGACGCGCTCAACGCATCCATTCGACAGCCGTGATCGGAGCGACGGACGCCCCGAGCCTGTCGTCTGGGCTTCAGCCAAGCACGGCGACGCCGGTGGCCGGCGGGCAAGAGCAATCGGAAGAGCATTCGCCGACCGCGACACCGACGCACCTGCCGCTGTACTTGGCGCTGGCGTACGTGGTGCTGATCGTCTACGCCAGCCTCTACCCGTTCAAATGGCGTGATTCCGGCGTCTCGCCGCTGGCTTATCTCGATGCGGCGTGGCCGCGTTACTGGACCGGTTTCGATCTGGGAATCAACATCGTCGCCTACGTTCCGCTCGGCTTTCTGCTGGCCTTGACCTTGCGTCAGGTGATGAGCCGTTGGCCAGCCGCTCTGCTCGGTTTGCTGTTGGGCGCTCTGCTCAGTTTCTGCCTCGAATGTCTGCAAACCTGGCTGCCCGCGCGGGTGCCGTCGAATGTCGATCTCGCTTGCAATACGCTCGGCACGGCGTTGGGAGCGATGGTCGCCGCCTACGCCGGCAAACGCATCTTCCGTCGGATCGTCCAATTGCAAAACGAAGTGCTGGCGCCGGTTCCCTACGCCGAATTCGGCGTGGTACTGCTCGGCACCTGGCTATTGACGCAACTTTCCCCCGAAACCGTTCTTTTCGGTGCCGGTGATCTGCGCAGCATCCTCGGCCTGACGCCGGCCGTACCGTACGCCGCGCCGTCATTTTTCGTCCTCGAAACCGGCGTGATCACCTGCAACAGTCTGGCCATCGGCTTGTTCGCGCGGACCTTGCTCAACGACCACCACATGCCTTACCGGACCTTGGCCATGTTCATTCTGCTGGGGTTGTCCATCCGTACCCTGGGCGCGGCGGTATTGGTCACCCCGCAGGACGCCCTGTCCTGGCTGACTCCGGGAGCGCGGCTCGGCTTGCTGATCGGCGGTCTATTGCTATGGCTGATGTTGCTGCTACCGGCGACACTGCGGATCGCCGTCGCCGGCGCGGCCTTGATGGCCGGAACGACGCTGGTCAACCTCACCCCTTCGAATCCGTACTCGGAAGCGGCACTGGCCGCTTGGCGGCAAGGCCATTTCTTAAATTTCAACGGCTTGACGCGCTGGATGGCCAGTCTCTGGCCATTCGTCACCCTACCCTACCTGATCGCCCTCGGCCGCCGGCTGTGAGCAGTCAGCAACGTCCGGCACTGTGGAATCGGCGCGAGCGGACAGTTGCGCCCGCCAGTCGGCCAGCGACGGCGCGCGTTCCTGGCAATCGCTCAGCAGAGTCTGATCCAGGCGATCGAGCCACTCACGCTCGCCTTCGAGCAAACGGTTGGGATAGACGCTCTCGAAATGCACCACCAGATCGCCAGCAGCGTCGCCGGCTTGCTTGCCGGGTAATCCCCGCCCAGGTAAACGGAACTCCAACGACGCTTGCGGGTACGCCGACAAATCGATGCTCGCCAGACCATCGAGGGTCGGTACGTCGACCGGCCCGCCGGCCAGCAGACGGAAAATGCTCACCGGCACCTCACACAGCAGATCCCGGCCTTCGGCAACGAACAACGGATGAGCGAGGAATTTGATTTCCAGATACAAATCGCCGGGGGTGGCTGTTTCGTTTCCCACCGGCAAGGGCGCCTGCCCGGTCAGTCGCAAGCGCTCACCTTCGAGCAAGCCGGGCGGCACGGTAACGTCCAGAGTCCGCAAATCGTCCCGCCAACCGCTGGCTGCGCAAGTCGGGCAGGCACTCGCCCGCAGATAACCCTTGCCTCCGCAACCATTGCACAGGCCGGTCCGTCCGCCGGCACGTGGTACGCGGCCGCAGCCGCTGCAGGCGCTGCAGGGAACCGAATTCTGATGCTGGATGATGCCGCTGCCCTGGCAGTTGTCGCAGCGGACGCGGTGTGTCAGTTCAATGCTCTTATGGCCGCCGAAAGCGGCTTCTTCCAGCGTCAGCGACAATTTCTGCGTGCAATCGTGCCGGACGGCTTTCGGCGGGCCACCGGCGCTCTCGCCGCTGAGCGCCATCCGCCAAGCCGCCAATTGCTGCGGGTCGAGGAGAAGCGCATACGCCGCATTGGCGCGCTTGAATTCGGTTTCGGCAACCACCGCCGGATTACGGTCGGGATGCCAATGCATCGCCAACCGGCGATACGCCTGCTTGATTTCCGTCAGCGAGGCGTCGGGACTCACGCCCAGGATGGCGAAAGGGTCCTCGCTACTGTTCATTGACCAAAGAAAGGGAAGTCGGCACGAGGCACCGTATCATCAACCGGAAGAACTGGCCGCAGGAAGCACAACCAGCTAGCATTCTACGCCATCGGTGCCCAGAAAGCTCTGCCTGACCGACAGGCTTGCCAGCCGATACCCAACGCACAGAAACGGCACAGGGTTCAAGACACCAGACGGAAACTCCGTCGAGTTGGGCTCATCCCGAGACCGGAGCCTGTCGGACTTGAGACTATCGACTACGCGGATGGGAGCGCGGTCCATTCTCCCCGCTCTCTCGTGGCATGGACCGACCATGCGCTTCGCAATCGAGAAAAACTGTCCTCCTTCCCGCGCGACTCGTAACGATTACTCGAGCCCGACAGGCGGCGAGAAGTCAGCGTTCGGCATCCCCATCGAACGCCAAGCGTTCGTGCTGGTTCTTGCGATGGGCCAGATATTTGCCGACCAGTACCACCAGCAGGCAGCCGATCGCCGCCGCCACCTGACTCTGGTAAGGAATGATCCGCTGCCAATCGACCGGCAGAGCCGGATCGGTGATCATCATGCCGCCGCCGATCCACCCGAGCAGGCCGCCGCCCGCCGTAATCACCACCGGGTAGCGGTCCATCAGTTTCAGGACCAGTTGACTGCCCCAGACCACGATCGGAATCGATACGACGATGCCGAACACCACCAGAACGATCGAGCCGTGCGCCGCTCCGGCAACGGCGATGACGTTATCCAGACTCATCACCGCATCGGCGATGATGATCGTCTTGATCGCGCCGAGCAGATTGCTGTGGCCTTCGACCGCGCCATGCCCCTCGTCGTCGCCGGGAATGATCAGCTTGACGCCAATCCACAACAGCAGCACGCCGCCGACGATCTTCAGATAGGGCATCGCCAGAAGCTGCAAGGCAAAATAGATCAGCACGACTCGCAGCCCGATGGCGCCGATCACCCCCCAGAAAATGCCTTGATTTCTTTGCTTTTCGGGCAGTTTCCGGCACGCCAGCGCAATCACCACCGCATTATCGCCGCCGAGAAGGATATCGATGGCGATGATCTGCAAAACAGAAAACCAAAAAGTGGGCGAGGCGAGATCGGGCATGAGCAAGAGCATCCTTTGCGTGATGAATCAAACCGTGATCAGGGCGAGGTCTGGGTGACGAAGGATCGTGAAAGCGCCGGATTGTCGCATATCTGTCCGACCGCACCGTCGTCGACGGTTCCATCAAACCGATTCCGGCTGGAAAAAGCTCGCTCGCGCCTGGCATCTTGGCCCGCTCGCGGCCCTTTCTTCACCACCTCTCAGCGGCCGAAGCGGTAATTCCATAACAGATCAAGCGCGTTTTCCGTTCCGGCGCGGCCGATCAGCGACAGGTTGCGGCTGAGTCTAACCGTCAATTTGACGACGCTGCCGGCACCGGTCAGCGATTGATCGTAACTGATCTGCATATTGGTCGCCAAACGCTTGCCGATGCTGACGATCTGTCCGCTGGTGGTCTCCGCGCTGGTGAATCCGGAGCCGCCGACGATGCGGCTGGTTTGCCGACGGCCACCATCGCCGCCGACGGTGCCGCTGACGATGGCAAATTCGTCGATACCGAGATCGCGTTGAATGGCCTTCAACGGTCCCCCATCCTGACCACCGAGCAGTGACTGCGCCGCCGCCAGCAGCACCGCCGATTCGTTGCCCCCTTGCTCCGGCGAATGCCCGAGAATCAGCCAGGACAGCTTTTCGCCGTCCGGCATTTCCGGCTCCGACACCAGACGGACGATCGGTTTTCTGAGAGTGCCGGTCACCTCGACCCCCGGCTCCACCGGCAAGTTGTCACGAACCGCGCGAACGTTCAAGCCGGGGTTGTCGATCAATCCATTGAAATTCAGCAAGCCGCGGACGATCGCCAATTTTTGTCCGTAGGCGTCGAAACGCCCGCCGACGGTGCGGATCGTTCCGGTCGCCCGCGGCAAACCGGGTCCTTCGGAACGAATTTTCAAGGCACCCGCCAGTCGGCTGTCGACGCCGACACCGCGAAACAGAAAATGACGCCCGAGATCGGCGTCGAGATTCAGCGCCAGCAAGCGCGACGCTGGAGAAGGTTTGCTTTCAATGGTCCGCTTGATCACCACGTCGTCGGACAAACGCACCGTCGTCTTTTTGGGCATTTCCCAATACGCGGCGTCGATCTGCAGTTTCCCCGCCACATCGAGCTGCTTTGCACCCAGCTTGACTTGCAGATCGCCCGAGGCCAGCAGCCATTGATCCGGGCGCTGCCAAGCCCCCAGCCGTTCGGCCTTGATGTTCAGCACCCCGTCCGCCTGACCGGCACGCAGTTCGCCGCTGGCTTCGAGCCGCCCGGGTTTGCCGATCAAGGCCGGCACGTCGATTCCGGGCGCGACTTGCAAAGGACGCGGCATGCCGCGCAGGGAACTGTCGAAGGTCAATTGTCTGAGCAGCAGACGGACATCGCCGGGCTGCTCGCCGGCCAATTGGATCGACAGGCGGCCGTTTTCCAGACGCAGACCTTGTTCGACATTGCCGACGACCAGTTCGTCGCCGCGCAGCTCACCGTTCAAGCGGGGTTGCGCCGGGGTTCCGCCGAGATTGAGGTCGCCGGCCAGCCGTCCGGCCAATTGCCAACCCGGTCCCAGCAAAGCGCCGGCCCAGCCGAGATCGGCGACATCGAGGTGCAGTCGGCCGTTCCAGGGTGCGCGCGGGTCGACCAGACGGTCCGTCGATGCGGCGGCGCGCAACTGGCCGGCGAGTTCGCCGAAACGTTGTCCCCGTAAACGGAGCGCGCCTTCGACGCCGCCACTGCCGGTCTGCAGCGCGACTTCCGCCTCGGTCAGACCCAAAGGCAGTTCGCTGATCGACAAATCGCCTTGTTCACGCCAGAAGCGCAGACGGCCCGACGGCGCCCGGCGGTTGCCGATCGTCGACAGGTCCCAATCGCCATTGACCAGTAACGTCCCGCCGCTGCTTTTCACCTCCGTCAACGAGGCATCCAAGGTGGGGAATTCAGCCAGCAGCGGCAAGACGGCCACGCTGCGCAGACTGCCGGCGCTTTGCCAACGGCCACCTTCGACGCGCCATGACGAGAATTTGACCGTCCCGCTGCCGAGTTGCATTTCACCCGGCCCGCCGACCACCCGTCCGCTGGCCAGTTGCAAAGTCAGCGGCGCGAGCAGGCGCAGCAACGGTTTCTGCCGGTCGAAGCGCGAAGACAGCGTCAATTCACCGACCGTGCCGTTCCAGAGCGCTCCGTTGGTCGACAGCGCCAGCCCGCCGTCCAGAGACAGCTCGGCCAGCCGCTGCTCGGGCAGAATCCCGGAACCATGTATTCGATGGCGCTTACGCTGCCCTTCAGCGGTCAGCCGGACGTTTTGCAGCAGCGTTTCACCGGTTGCTCCGGCCACGGACGCCAATCGCAAGTTACCGGCCAGCGCGCCCTGTTCACCGGCACCGAGTCGTGCGATCAGGGAGAGATCGCGCATTTCACCGACGCCGGGTATCGCCAAGCGGGTCGAATGCAGATTGGCGTCGACTTCCGGCGAGGACATCGTCCCGGACAAGTTCAGATAGCCGTCGGCATCGCCGGCAAGACCCAGCGGCGCCAGCCGTGGCGCGGCAATCTGCACCTGCAGCCGATCGCCCAGTTTGCCGAAAGCGCCTTGCGCTGTCAGGCGGTTACTCGCAGCGGTCAAATCGATGTTCGTCTGACGCAGCCGATCGGCGGACCAATCGATTTCACCATGGCCGAGCAACGGCTGACCGCCGATGCGGCTGTCGCGCAACTGAAAACGGCCGCGCAGCGTCAACGCGGGTTTTAGCTGACCTTGCGCGTCGAAGCGGGCGGTCAATCGCGCCGCCGGCAAACGCGCAAAGCGGCTGGGGTCGAAATTCTGCAGCAGACCATGCCATTCGAACGGACGCTCATCGCCTAGGGCCATTCGGCCATTGGCTTCCAGGCGCGCCTCACCGGCCGACAGTTGCACGGTTTCGGCGACGATGGCCTGTGGATCGACGGTCAATTTTGTCTTCACGGCGAATCGCGGATCGCGCAAGCGAGCGTCGATCGTTTGGCGATGCACGGCCAGTTCGGCGCGCAGCAGCCCGGCCAGAGCGGTCGGTCGCAATTGATCATGCATGGCGTGCGCGTCGAGACGGTCGCCAGTCAGATCAAGAGTCAGCACCTCCTGACGATACGTCCCCTCCCCCCGCAAACGACCGTTCCCCGGCAACCGGGCATCGATTCCGGCCAATTGCCACACGCCTTGCCGAACGTCGAGGTCGGTACGCAAAGACTGCAATGGTAGGCGTTGCTGACCGATCGATCCAGGCCGATGATTTTCGACGCGCAGACTCCCGGTCAAATCGCCCAAAAGATCGCCCAGTGGCTTGAGTTCGGCGTCGATATCGAGTTCTGCCGTCGGCGCGCCGGCAACCCAGGCCGCGGGATCGACGCCGTTCAGTCGGACCATCGCTTGCGCCAGCGGTTGTTTGGCGAAAGTGGCGATTCGCGCCTGCAGGATGCCAGTGAAGCGTTCATCCGGGAGTGATTCCAGGGTTCGTGCCTGCCCTTGAAGGGTGAAATCGGCCAGCGGACCGTCAGCCTGCATCACGAAGCGCACCGGACGGCCGACGGCCTCCCCGGCCAGTTCGGTTCGCGCAACCAATTGAAACGGCGGATCGGCGGCCAGCGAGGCCTCACCGGTGAGCGCCACCTGACCGAAAGAGGCGCGCAGTTGCTCGAGACGATGCTCTCCCGCCGCGCTGCTAAAACGGGCGGCCAGATCGCTGACCATCGGCTTGGCCACGCCTGCGGGCAGCGCGTAATCGGCGAGTTCGATCCGGCCGACTTGCAATTGCTCGATGTCGATCGCCAACGGCAAACGCAAACTGGTGGGCGGCCGCAGCGCTTCGTCGCTGGTCAAATGAGCGATACGCAGGGTATCGACGGCCAGGCGGGCGACGCTCAATTTCCCGTGCAGCAATTGTTCGGGGCGCCATTCGACCTGCAATTGCTCCACTTTGACGTCGAGCGAGCGGTCACGCCAACGCAGCGCCGGAATGACGAAGGCGCGGGTCAACGAACCGTTCGGCGTTTCGATCGTCAATTGCCCGCCCGTCGATCCCTCGGCAAGCCGGCACAGCAGTCGCAAACCCGTCTCGCTGAACAGCAGCGCGGACAGTAGCACCAGCAGCAGAAGCACGCCGATCGGCAGATAGCGCCATCGCCAGCAGCGACGGTGCGGCACGTCCGGTGCAACCGGTGATTCGACCGCCGCTGGCGGATCCGTATCCAGCCGCGGCTCAGCGGACAGGGGCTGATCGTTCAAAATGGCACGGCAACCGAAAAATCGAGGCGGAATTTGCCGGTCCGCTGGCCATACGCCAGGTCAACGCCCAGCGGGCCCGCAGGGCTCTTCCAGCGGGCGCCAACCCCGTAACCCAGTGCCAGGCGCAAGGACTGCCGGTCGTCAGCGGCATCGCCGGCGTCGACGAAAACCGCCGCGCCCCAGTTCGCGTCCAGCCAATGGGTATATTCGCCGGACAAGGTCGTCAGGTAGCGGCCGCCGAGCGTTGCCGCCCCCTGTCGCACCCCCAGACTTTGATAGGCATAGCCACGCACCGAGTTGCTGCCACCGGCGCGGAACAGAAAATCCTGCGGGATCCCTCGCGATGAACGCGCGAAAGTGGCGCCGAATTCGGTACGGAAGAGCAGCGTATCCTTATTCCCCAAGGACACGCCCTGGCTGTAACGGAAATAGCTGCGCAGAAAATCCTGATCGGACAGCAACTGTTTGCTGGCGCCGCCCAGTTGCAGTTGCAGGGAAATGCCGTCGGCAGGGTCGAGCGGGTCGCGAGCGTCGCGCCAGGTCCAGCCGATCTGCGCCGTCAACGCCCGGTTGGTCGTCGACGGTGCGCCATCGGGCGTCTGCCATTCCTGCTGCCAATTGACTCCCAGTCGCCGCTCGATCTTGCCCGACTGTTCGACGCGCGTCGCACCGATCGCCCAGCGCCGGAGCGCCAAGCCCGCGATCGACGAATTCTCGAAAGCCATCCCGAAACCGTCGCGTTTCGGGTCGCCGTCGGGAGGAAGGAAAATATCGGCAAACGCGGTCTGTCGCAATTGCTCGATACGCATGCCGGATTGCAATTCCCAAGCGCGCCCGAACAGATCGATATCGCGGAAGCTGCCTTCGACACGGGCGCCGGTGTTGCTGCTGTAACCGCCGCCGAACGACAACTGATACGGCTGACGCTCGCGCAGCAATACCTTCACCGGCGCGATCAACGAACCATCGGCGCTCGTTCCGAGCTGTCCCGGATCGCGGTCGAGCGTCACGCTGACCGACGAGAAATACGCCGTGCTCTGCAAGGCCGCTTGCAGCGCGAACAAGGCGTCTTCGCTATACACCTCGCCCGGCCGTACCTGACGATTCAACTTGCTGATCAATCGCGCGGGGAAACGCTGTTGTCCGCTGATCTGCAACTCGCCGAAACGATAACGGGGCCCGGTCTCGGCGCGCACCCGCAGGTCAACCCGCCGCGCCGACGGATCGACCTCGGCACGGGTGAAACTCAGACGGGCGTCAGCAAACTCACGGGACAGCAACTCACCGAGCAAAGACTGTTTGGCTTTATCCCAGGCCTCCTGCCGAAACGGCTGACCACTTGGCAAGCCCCAGCCGGCAACGATCGCTCGTCGTCGATCTTCACCGATCTCCCCGGCGATCTCGATCGACACCTCGCCGATCGATGAGCGGGGTCCAGGATCGACGGTCAGTTGCCGCTCGTTTTCCTGCCGCTCCCAGGACACTTTGGGCGAGAAATAGCCCTCGGTGGCGAGGACCTCGCCGATCTCGGTCTGGATTTTACGTTCGAAGACCCGCTGGGCCAGATCGTCGCGATCGGCAAGTTCGTCGAGGGTCAACTGACGGGTCAGCAATTCCTTGATTGCATCCGGAGCCTGGAGAGTAACGGCATCGACATGAACGGCCCACAGGACGAGCAGCACGAGGAGGGCAGTTTTTTTCGGCATGGCAGCGAAGAGTACAATGGATCGGGCAACACGCGAGACAAGGATAACCCGCTTGCCCGGCAAACCCTTTACCCAGCCACTTTTTCAAGGGTCATATTCGGGTAATGTCGCTGCTCGGCACCCGATTCGGCGCTCTGGACTCGACGGTGTGTCAGGCACATCGACCCTGTACGCCTTTCGGAAAACCTTACCACCCATCAACTTTCTGAGTCCCAGGGTTTGCCTTCTGTCTTCCCAAGGTGGACCTTGTGAACCAAAAAAAATCATGATCGGTGGTGAGTTCGGAAATGAAGCCCGTTTGACAGGGCATCGAGCGGCTCGTCCCGACAGACGTCGATCGACATGCACCTCAGCTTCCACCGCGTTCCGGTTTCATGATCTCCTGGTTCCAAGGTCCGCCTTGGCCAGCGCATTCTTCGAAACTTCAGCTTTCGCCTCCGCGGTTTCGTCCTCCAGATCGGACGAGGAAAGGAAGCTCGAACCTCCTGAAGTGTGTTCCCAAGACAGACCGCGAATCAGACAGAAGGTCAGCCGTTGGAAACCGGAAGTCGATCGACGGGAAGCCGTCTGCACGACGGGGAAACGACGGATCGTCTCCCCGCTCGCCCCGGATCGACGCTATTCCCGACAGAGTATTTGCACACTGCGTGCCGCGACCGGACTGCTTTTTTGCCGGCGACCGCTGGCAAAAGGCTTGTCGGCGCTGCTGTCGCAGCGTTGCTGCCATATTCCTTCCGGCAACAGGAACGGCACCGGGATGTCTCCACGATTGATCAGGCAGAGCACCACCCGGCCCTGTGAAGTCTCGGGCGCCAACTGCACACCGAAAGCGCTCAAGTTCCTGGTCTGCCAGTCACCAACCGCCATCGCCCGTCCGGCGGGATGCCACCAGACGACATCGGGTGGCCCACCGGGACGATTTGGCAGGCCGGTCAGCCAACGCTGACGGCGTAGCTGCGGAAACTTGCGGCGCAGGTCGATCAACCCGGCAACGAAATCGATCAATTCATCGTCGGCCGTCGTCCAATCAAGCCAGGTCATCGCGTTATCCTGGCAATAGGCATTGTTGTTGCCTTGCTGGGTGCGGCCGATTTCGTCGCCGGCCTGCAGCATCGGCACGCCTTGCGAGATCATCAGGGTCGTCAGCAAGGCACGCAGCAGACGGCGACGCCTTTCGAGAACCAGCGGGTCACGGCTTTCGCCTTCCTCGCCGCAATTCCAGGACAGGTTGTGACCGTGCCCGTCGCGGTTGTTCTCGCCATTCAACTGATTGTGTTTGTCTTGATAACTGACCAGGTCACGCAGGGTGAAACCGTCGTGCGAGGCCAGATAATTGACGCCGGCCAACGGCGAGCGGCCGTTGTTATTGAAGATTTCACTCGAGCCGGCAAGACGTTGCGCGAGTTGCCCCGCCCCGACATCCTGAGTCAGCCAGAAGGCGCGCACATCGTCGCGGAAGCGATCGCTCCACTCACCCCAGCCGGCAAGGAAACGACCGAGCTGGTAACCGTCCGGGCCAACGTCCCACGGCTCGGCAATCAGTTTGACGCCTTGCAGCACCGGATCCTGACGCAGAACGGCCAGGAAGGCACTGTCACGGATCAGCGTGGCGGCCAGGTCGAAGCGGAAGCCGTCCACGTGCATCACCTGCACCCAGTAGCGCAACGAGTCGACCACCAGTTGCAGGACTCGTGGATGGGCAAGATTGACGGTGTTGCCGCAACCGCTGTAATTCTCGTAAGCGGCCGGATTGCTGGCGGGCAGACGGTAATAGCTGGCGTTGTCGATACCGCGGAACGAGAGCGTCGGGCCGCATTCGTCGGTTTCGGCGGTGTGATTGTAGACCACGTCGATCAGGACTTCGAACCCGGCGGCGTGCAGGTTGCGCACCATGGTCTTGAATTCGTCGATCACCGACTGGCCACCGACACAGGCCGCGTAGCGCGGCTCCGGGGCGAAGTACGCCAGGGTGTTGTAACCCCAGTAGTTGACGCGACCCTGGCCAATCAAGCGCTGTTCGTCAAGAAAATGATGCACCGGCAGCAGACTGAGCGCCGTGACACCCAGCCGCCGGTAGTGTTCGATCATCGCCGGCGCTGCAAGACCGGCATAGGTGCCGCGCAAGGCTTCCGGAACGCCGGGATGTTGCCGGCTGGCGCCTTTGACATGGATTTCGTAGAGCACGGTGTCGGCCCACGGAATATGCAGCGGCGCATCGCCACCCCAGGCAAAGTCTTCATCGACGACCACCGCAGTGACGCCGGCTGCCGAGGGCGCTACCGGACGTTGCCAGGTAAAACGGCCGGCGACCTGTCGGGCGTAGGGATCGAGCAGATAGCGATCCTCGACGAAGCGGTGTCCTCTGTTCGGCGCAAACGGCCCGTTCACGCGGTAGGCATATCGCAGCCCGGGCGCGGCACCGGGCAGGTAGCCGTGCCAGACCTGATCGGTACACGCCGGCAATCGCAGGGTCAGACTCGGCGCATCGAGCATTTCCCCTTCGAACAGGCACAACTCGACGCTGTCGGCGTGTGCGGAAAACAACGCGAAGTTGACTCCGCTCCCGTCCCAGTGGGCGCCGAGCGGCCACGGCCGACCGGCTTCGAGCGGGCCGCCGGGAATCACGGCTGCCACTCGAAATAAAGCGCCGCCAGGGGAGGCAGCACCAGATTCAACGACCATTCGCGACCGTGCGCGTACACCTGTTCGGCGGCCAGACATTGGGTACCGTTACCGACGTTGCTGCCTCCGTACGCGTCCGAATCGGTGTTCAGTCGTTCCTGGTAATTGCCGGGCATCGGCACACCGATACGGTAGCTGTAACGGACCACCGGAGTGAAATTGCCGACGTACAGAATGGCGCGCGAGCGATCGCGCGACCAGCGCACGAAGGCGACCACCGAGCAATCGGCATCGTCGGCGGCGATCCATTCGAAACCGGCGGGTTCGAAATCGACTTCGTGCAACGCCGGGTTGGCGCGATAGAAGTGATTGAGATCGGTGATCAGCCGCTTGACACCGGCGTGCAGCGGGTAGTCGAGCAAGGCCCAGTCCAGCGAATGGGCGTCGTTCCACTCGCTCCATTGGGCGAATTCACCGCCCATGAACAACAGTTTTTTGCCCGGATGCGCCCACATGTAGCCGTACAGCGCCCGCAGGTTGGCGAATTTTTGCCAGTAATCGCCGGCCATCTTGTTGATCAGCGAGCCTTTGCCATGAACCACTTCGTCATGCGACAACGGCAGGACGAAATTCTCGCTGAAAGCGTACATCATCCCGAAACTGAGCTGGTTGTGATGGTATTTGCGATGCACCGGATCGTGCTGCATGTAGTCGAGCACGTCGTGCATCCAGCCCATGTTCCACTTGTAATGGAAACCCAGCCCACCCATCGACGGCGGACGGCTGACCATCGGCCAGGAGGTCGACTCTTCGGCGTGAGTGGAGGCTCCAGGGGCTTCCTGGCCGAGGACTTCATTCATCCGGCGCATGAAGGCGACCGCTTCGAGGTTTTCGCGGCCACCGAAGGCGTTCGGCACCCACTCGCCTTCGGAACGGCTGTAGTCGCGGTAGAGCATCGAGGCCACGGCATCGACCCGCAGCCCGTCGACACCGTAGCGTTCGATCCAGAACAAGGCATTACCGATCAGATAATTACTGACTTCGCGACGGCCGAAGTTGTAGATCAGCGTCCCCCAGTCCTGGTGCATGCCTTCACGGGGGTCGGCATGTTCGTAGAGCGCGTGCCCATCGAAACGGCCGAGACCGTGTTCGTCGGTCGGAAAATGTGCCGGCACCCAGTCGATGATCACCCGCAAACCGGCGGCATGACAGGCCCGGACAAAATCGCGGAAACCCTGCGGATCGCCGAAACGCGCGGTCGGCGCATACAGTCCGAGCGGCTGATAACCCCAGGAACCGTCGAAGGGATGTTCAGAAATGGGCAGCAGTTCGAGGTGGGTAAACCCCAGTTCGACGACGTAGGGGACCAAGGTCTCGGTCAGCCGCAGCCAATCCGGAAATCCGCCGTCGTCATTGCGCCGCCACGAAGCCAGGTGCACCTCGTAAATGCTCATCGGAGCGTCGAGCTTGTCGCCTGCCGGTACCGAAGCGGTGTCCACCGGTGCCGGCAATGGGCAAACCACCGACGCCGTGGACGGCCGCATTTCGGCGCGGAAACCGTAGGGATCGGCTTTCAACGGCAGCACATGGCCACCGCGCGCCCGGATCTCGTACTTGTAACACGCCCCGGCGCCAACGCCGGGCAGAAAGATTTCCCAAACACCACACTCACGGCGCAGACGCATCGGATGGCGGCGACCGTCCCAGGTGTTGAAGTCGCCGACGACGCTGACCCGGTCGGCATCCGGCGCCCAGACGGCAAAGGCGGTGCCGGGAACACCGTCTATTTCGCAGAGATGCGCCCCCAGGCGCTCGAAGGGTCGCAGGTGCGACCCTTCGGCAAGCAGCCAGACGTCCATTTCGCCGAGCACCGTCCAAAACCGGTACGGATCATCGGTTTCCTGAACCCCGTTCTCCCAAGTGATGCGCAGGCGATAGGGAAAGTAGTTGCGGCGCCGCGGAACGATTCCTTCGAAGAATCCTTCAACACCGAAAACCTCGCGCGGGGTCAGTTCAACGAGTTGACGGCCGGTCTTGGCTTCGATCACCGCCACCGAACGGGCCCCCGGTTGCAGACTGCGGACCCATAGGCCATCTTCCTCCTGATGCATGCCGAGGACCGCGTAGGGGTCGCTGTGTTCCGCCCGCAACAGGGCGCTGATCTGAGCAATGTCTAACATTTTGAAACGTCCTTACGTCTGAGATGTACTGATTTTCCAGGTGTCGTCGGCGTAATCGCGGATGGTACGGTCGGCCGAAAACGGCCCCATGCCGGCGACGTTGAGTATCGCCTTGCGTTGCCATTCCCCCGGCGTCAGATACAGTGCATCGACGCGTTTGTGAGTGGCGACGTAATCGGCGTAATCGGCAAGCAACAAGTAATAATCCCCGTAGTGCAGCAGGCTGTTGAAGATGTCATGGTAACGCGGCCGCTCGCCAGGAGAGAAAAAGCCGCCGTCGATCCGGTCCAGAGCCTCCTTGAGCGCCGGATTCTCGCGATAGATTTCCATCGGCTTGTGCCCGACGCGGCGAATCGCTTCGACCTGCGCGGTGTTGTTGCCGAAAATGAAGATGTTTTCGCTACCGACGTTGTCGCGGATTTCGATATTCGCGCCGTCCTCGGTACCGATGGTCAGCGCACCGTTCAGTGACAGCTTCATGTTGCCGGTCCCCGAGGCTTCGGTACCGGCGGTCGAGATCTGCTCCGACAGATTGGCGGCCGGCATGATCAGTTCGGCGACCGAAACCCCGTAGTTGGGGATGAACACCACCTGCAGCAGGTCACGAGTACGCGGATCGTTATTGACCACCGCCGCCACATCGTGGATCAAGCGAATCACCTGCTTGGCCATGTGATACGAGGACGCCGCCTTGCCGGCGAAGATGACGCTACGCGGCGCCAGTCCTTCGGTCTTGCCGCTGAGCAGTTCGTTGTAGCGGGTGATCACGTGCAGCACGTTCAGCAGTTGCCGTTTGTATTCATGAATCCGCTTGACCTGTACGTCGAACAGGCTCTCCGGGTTGAGCACCACGCCGACTTCACGGGCGACATAGTCTGCCAACCGTTTCTTGTTGCTCAACTTGGCGGCGGCGAAAGCCCGGCGAAAGGAAGCGTCTTCGGCGCTCGGCCGCAAATCCTGCAGTCGATCGAGTTGCAGACGCCAGCCTTTGCCGATCCGTTCGTCGATCAACTCCGAAAACGCTGGATTGGCTTGCGACAACCAGCGCCGCGGGGTGACTCCGTTGGTCTTGTTGTGAAAACGCTCGGGATAGAGACGGGCGAAATCGGCGAAGATGGTCTGCACCATCAGGTCGGAGTGCAATTGCGACACTCCGTTGACGCGGTGGCTGCCGACGATGCACAGATGTGCCATGCGCACCCGCTTGTCCTTTTCGTGACCGTTGCCGTCGTCGATCAGCGACACCCGGCGAATCAGGTCGATATCGCCGGGGTAAAGCCGGGCCACTTCGTCAAGAAATTCCTGATTGATCCGGTAGATGATCAGCATGTGCCGCGGCAGCACGCGCTGGATCAGCGTCACCTTCCAGGTTTCCAGCGCCTCCGGCATCAAAGTGTGATTGGTATAGGAAAAAATCTGCCGGCACTGCGCCCAGGCCTGGTCCCACGGCATCTCGTAGTCATCGACCAGCAGGCGCATCAGTTCGGCGACAGCGATGGCCGGATGCGTATCGTTGAGATGGATTGCCACCTTGTCGGCCAGATTGTCGAAGGTTCCGTTTTCGGCACGGTGACGGAAAAGGATGTCCTGCACCGACGCCGAGACGAAGAAGTACTCCTGACGCAGACGCAGTTCCCGGCCCGCCGAAGTGCTGTCGTTCGGGTACAGTACCCAGGAGATGTTTTCGAAACGGTTCTTGAACTCGGCGGCGCGCTGATAATCGCCGGTATTGAATGCCCCGAGGTCGATTTCCGACGGCGCGGCGGCTTTCCACAAACGCAGCGTGCTGACCCGCTCGGTGCCGTGACCGGGAATCACGTAATCGAAAGCCTTGGCTTCAACCGAGTCGGCCGCATGCCACTCGGCCCACTGCTCGTGATGTTCGGCGTAACCGCCAAAGCGCACGGTGTAGTGTCGATTGGCGCGCGGGAATTCCCACGGGGAGCGGTTCTGCAACCAGGCTTCCGGTTTCTCGACCTGATGACCATTGGCGATCGACTGCGCGAACATGCCGTATTCGTAACGCATGCCGTACCCCCAGGATGGCAGCCCGAGGGTGGCCATCGAATCCAGGAAACACGCCGCCAGACGGCCAAGACCACCGTTGCCGAGCGCCGCATCGGGCTCACATTCCATCACCTCGTCAATCGTCGGACCCGGCGCCGTGAAAATCCGCTTCGCGCCGTCGTACAGATCGAGGGCCGACAAGGCGTTGTTCATCGCCCGGCCGATCAAGAATTCCATCGACAGGTAATACACTCGCCGCGCCTTGCTGTCGCGGTCGACATTCTGAGTGCGCACCCAGCGTTCAGCCAATTTTTCGCGCGCCACCTGCGCCAGCGCCTGATATTCATCGGCCTTGGTCGCCCGTGATGGTTCTGCGGCGACGACGCCGATCATCTTCCGCTCGATCAGGGAGCGCAACGGTTCGTTGGTGGGGGAATTCTGTGCTTGATCGGACATCAGGTCGACACTCCATTCAAAAGTTCATGATTTTGCGAAACACCCGGCAGGCGCCGGCATGACATCCGACCCGTACGGCGCAGGCCCGAGCCGGTATCGATCCTCTGGCAACGCGAACCTTGCTCAAAATCCAGCAACGCTGACCAGCCGATCAGGCACCCTGCCCCTTGCCCGCGTCGGAATGATACCACTGTCACCCTCCAAGCCACGCCAGACGCTCGGCAGTCCAGAGTTGACGAATGAGTAAAGGGGCTAGGTAAAACTGCTACGCGAGGGTGAATCCGGTGTCGCACCGGCCCTGTGCAATCTGCCGTGGCGGAGTTGCTCGAGCGAAATGTCAGTCCGCGCCCTACCGGTCGACAGACTGATATCTTTCGGAGGAATCGACATGCACGCTTCATTCCGGCCCACTGGCAAACCAGCGCTCGATGACGTACCGGGAGACGAAGATCGATGCGTTTCCGTGGGTCTACGGAAGAAGAGCGATAGCGTTGAATTTCGACTCGTGCAGCGGCAAACGACTGACGCAGGAACAGCGCGGGCCACAACACGGGACCGGCTCAGCGCTCAGACAGCACGCGGTGTTGCGCCACGCGCCACGCGATGAGATTTCACCAGGGAGCAAAACAAAAAACCCGGAAAGCCGAACCGCTCGGTCGACTTTCCGGGGTCGGGCCGGAAACGGATCGTTCAGCAGAGTTTGACGACGATGTCCAGAAGCGTGCTGTTGCAGACGTTCAGGCGATCGCCCGCGCCGATCAGCAGACTGTAGATTTCCT
The DNA here is from genome assembly GCA_031732795.1 of Accumulibacter sp. Taxonomy (GTDB): domain Bacteria; phylum Pseudomonadota; class Gammaproteobacteria; order Burkholderiales; family Rhodocyclaceae; genus Accumulibacter. Next base: position 28,194 of record JAVMKC010000094.1, read on the forward strand.
TGCGCCGGAAGATGTTGTGAAAATCGTTGTCCTGGAACAGTTCGGCCAGCGCCCGGCGGTGCGTCCGGGTCAGGTTGCGTTGGGCTTTGTCGGCTTTTTCGGCGTCGCTGCGTCCCATCTTCGGATCGCTGCCAAGACGGCCGTAACCGGCAGCGATGGCTTCGACGCCATCTTTCAGATAGACCGACATTTCAAGACAATGCTTGTCTGGACGCAAGGCAAGCATTTCGCCGTCCATCTCGACAACGATCGAGTTGCAGCTGTTGATGATCTCGTCGAGGTTGATGATCGCCCGGTGCAGGTCTTCACGGTCGATCGGCGTCGAAAACGCTTCGTTGAGCAGCGTCAGATTGCGGATTTTCAGACGATCGCCTTCATTTTCCGCTTCGCCGATACGTTTGGCGATTTCGGGGCTGCCCGAGCCCATGTATTCGACCAGCAAGCCGGCGGTGACCGCCACTTGCGCACTCTGTTCGGCAAGCAAGGCGAAAAAGTTCGGGACCTTGGGGAAAACCCGCTGCATGAGTTTTCCGGTGAAGGAGGTGGGGGCGTTAGTAACGTCCGACATGATCAGGCCTTTCCAAGAAAGAGATTAACGATAGCGAATGTTTGTACGGCAACCAGCGCCGAACCAGGGATGGTGATCACCCAGGTGATGGCGATATCTTTGGCTTTTTTCCAGCGTACGGCTTTCGGACGCTCCGAAGAGCCGATACCCATGATCGAGGTGGCAACGACATGGGTCGTGGATACCGGTGCGCCAATGAACGAGGCGGTCAGGATGACGATCGCCGAGGTCAATTGCGAACTGAGCGCATGGATCGGGCGGACGCGGAAGATGGCGAAGCCGAGCGTGCGGACGATCCGCCAGCCGCCGGACAGAATGCCCAGGGTAATGGCAATGGCGCAGGCCAGCATGACCCAGAAAGGCACGTCGAATTTCTGAATGAAGCCGCCGAGCAACAGGGCCAGCGTCAACATGCCCATGCTTTTCTGGGCGTCGTTGGCACCGTGCGAGAACGCCAGACCGGCAGCGGTGACGAACTGAGCATAGCGCAGACCGGTGTTCGCCGACGGCTTGGCCGCGTAGAGCATGATCCGCATCAGCCGCAGAATCAGAAAACCGGCCCAGAAACCAATCAGCGGAGACAGGATCAAGCTGGCCAGAACCTTGACGATCCCGGTCAATTCGCCGCTCATCAGCTTGGCAAAACCCCAGACCACATGGTCGGTACCGGCCGAGACGACCACCGCGCCGATCAATCCGCCGACCAGCGCATGCGAAGACGACGAAGGAATGCCGAAGTACCAGGTGGCGAGGTTCCAGACGATGGCTCCCACCAAGCCACTGAGCAGAATGCTCAACGACAGCAATGGCGCCACGTCACCGAGAGTAACGAACTTGCCGATGGTATTGGCCACCGCCGTACCGCCAAGCATCGGTCCGAGAAATTCGAAAGTGCCGACGATGATCACCGCTTGAACGGGTGTCATCGCCCGCGAAGCGATGATCGTCGCCACGATGTTGGCGGCATCGTGGAAACCGTTGGTGTAGTCGAAAAACAACACGATCGCAACGGTCGCGATCGTCAGTATTAGCAAAGTACTCATGAAGCGGCCCTGTCTTGGAGGTCGTGAATGGAGGAAGCGCGGCCGGCGACGATGTAACCCTGCCGCACGGCGTGTCTGAAGGCATCCGGTTGGCGGCGTGACTGTGCGTTGATATCCGTTGAGCTGATCCTCCTTGACGATGAAAACGTCCGCCAGTCGGCAACGGCGATCGATTGCCGAGCCGAATGACGACAAATGGATGGATGAATGCGGAAGGGACTGACCGTCAGGGAGTTGGACGGTCCGGCAAGGCGTGCCATCGGCAATGCCATGCCGTTGATCGGGGCTGGCCCGCCATGGACGGGCGCTTCGACGGCGAAACGACGAGCGCAAGCAGCCATCAGAGAGAACTCGAACGCTGTCCCGGCTGCCACATCGACACCTCCCCCGGATATATTTTTATCTGTCTGCCGACAACCGCTTGCGGCAGGCGCGACCTCTACACCAATTGGTGCTTATCTGTATTTGATAAGCATCAACCGTGCCAGAAATTATCAAACGGAAGGAACTCGATAAAGCAATGACTTGCCGGAGTCAATCGCCAACTCGTTTTTTATACTGGGTGTAACAAAATGAAACCATTCAACTTCAAAAGCGATGTAAAAATTAAATTAATCCAATTTTTACAACAAGTTAAAATCAAATTCAAAAACGATTGCAAATTGTCAACATGTAACACCCTGTTACGAATTAGTGGTTTTTGGTGCCAGCAGTGAGCCTCGGGCGCTACCGGTTTCACCACTCCGGCCCGAAGCGGATAGCCAGATTTCCGCTCACGAAGCAGGTGGCAGCGCGCGGCGCGCCAGACGGCGGTTGAGCGCCGGACGTGACAAGCCAAGCAAGGTGGCCGCAACGCCCTGATTGCCTTTGGCGCGTCTGAGCGCTTCGTTTATCAACGCATCCTCGACCTCGTCGAGCGTCGGAAAGCGTCCTGGAATCAGGATCGGCAAACCGTCCGAAGACGCGTCGGCACTGTCGTCGCCACCACTTTTCTGCTGTTTTTGAATCGCTTGACGGAAGGCATCCATCGCCAGCACGTTGCCCCCCCGGTGCAGAGCCATGGCATTGAACACCATGGCCCGCAATTCGCGGACGTTACCGGGAAAATGGTAATTGGCAAGCAGCGTCAACAATTCGTTCGACGGTTCTGGCGCCGGTTTGTGGATCGCCGTGGCCGCTTCGTCGAGAAAATGCTGCAGCAGCAGGGGGATGTCTTCCTTGTGCTTTCTTAGTGGCGGCACCTCGATCTGATGCACCGACAGACGGAAGAACAAATCCGAACGGAACAAATTCTGCCGCATCATCTGCGCCAGATTACAGTTGGTAGCGCACACCACCCGCGCGTCGCTCGGGCGGGCGACGTCGGAACCGAGCGGGAAGTACATGTGCTCCTGGAGCAGCCGCAGTAATTTGACCTGTGAAGCCATCGACAGGTCGCCGATCTCGTCAAGGAACAGCGTCCCGCCGGCGGCCTGGGCGATCAAGCCGGGACGCGAGTGGTCTGCGCCGGTAAAAGCGCCTTTTTTGTGGCCGAACAAGGTGTCGGAAAACAAGGTGTCATCGAGACCGGCAACGTTCACCTGTACAAACTGGCCGCTCAAACCGCTCAATTTGTGCAGCGCTTGCGCGAACATCTCCTTGCCGGCGCCGGTTTCGCCGGAAATCAACACCGGTTCAGCGGAGACGGCCACCGCTTCCAGATACTGGAACAACGAACGCATCGTCCGGCTATGGGTAATGATCCCGGCAAACGCATCACGGTTTTCCAGACAGTCGGTGAGCAGATAATGTTTGAGCACTCCCATTTGACGGCGCAGGGAATGAACTTCCAGCGCGTGTCGCACGCTGGCCACCAGCCGGCTTTCATCCACCGGCTTGACGATGTAATCGAATGCCCCTTCCTTCATGCTCCGCACCGCGGTATCGACGTCCTGGGCGGCGGTCATCACGACCACCGGCAACTCCGGGTAAAGATTGACGATTTCGGGCAACAACTTTGTGCCGCTGACCAGCGGCATCAACAGATCGAGGAGAACGGCGCTCGCCGGCTGGCGTTCGAGCGCCGGCAACAGATCACGGCTGTCACTCACCATTTCGATCTTGGCCACCCCGGCGCTACGTAACACCGCCGCCGTGGCATGCAATACGGAATCCTCGTCATCGACGAGAAAGACCGGCAGACTGGCGAACGACTTCTCTTTCATCTACCCCTCCACAATGGCCGGCAATTCGATGGTTACCTGCGTCCCGGCCTGACCACGGGAAGCGAATTTCATCACCCCGGCGTGCCGTTCGACGATCGAGGTCGAAATCGACAAGCCGAGCCCGGTGCCACCTTGCTCGGCTTTGGTGGTCAGAAACGGTTCACCGATGTTCGCCAGCACGTCCCGACCAATGCCACGGCCCTCGTCTTCGACCGCCACCATCACCCGCCGACCGTCGGCGGAGGTGCCCGCGGAAACTTTCACCGCCCGGTCACGTTCCGGCAGCGACTCGAGCGCGTTGATGATCACGTTGATGAACACCTGCTCCAATTGCTGGATGTTCCCTTGCACCCACGGCAGGGTATCGGGCAAATCCAAAGTAAAACGATCGGTATGCTTACGGATTCGACTATCGAGCAAACCCGCCGCCGCTTGCAAGACTTTCCGCACATTCACCCGTTCGTCCATGTGTCCGAGATCCTGCTTGCCGAGGTGCTTGAGATTGTCGATGATCCGCTGAATGCGCCGGGCATTATCGGCGATGTCGGTCATTCCCCGACTGACGATTTCGCTGGCCTGGGCGAATTGCAGACCGGCGAGCACGAAACTGCCCTGCTCCTGTTCATATTCGTCGAGGATCGGCAAGGCATCGCGCCAGACGCGGGCCAGCAGCGAGGCGTTGGCCAGAATCGCATGGTTCGGATTGTTGATTTCGTGCGCGATACCGGCCGACAGCACGCCCAGCGACGCCAGCCGGGCACTACGGATCGCCTGCCATTGCAGTTTGCGGTTTTCGGTGATGTCGGTCAGCACGACCATTGCTGCCAGCACTTCCTTTGCCGAGGCAATCGGCACGATACGGATTTCCCACCACGTCGCATCGCCGGACTGATACTGAAAATGTTCGACGCGACTGCTGGCGAAGACTTCGGTCAGACATTCCAGATACCGTTCCCGAATCTGCGGCGGCAGAATCGCTTCCGAGCGCTGCTCACCGGTGCCGCCGACCGGATACGGAAAATGACGGTTGGCCAGGACGATGTTCGCTTCGCGGTCGACGGTGAAAATCAGATCCGGCGAGTGATTGAACAAGGTCCGCAGTTTGGTTTCGGAATCGCGCAAGGCATCTTCGGTCAGCTTGTGCTCGGTGATATCTTCGAAAAAGCCGACCAACCGAGCCAACGAGCCGTCGGCCTGGCGTACCGGAAACCCGCAGACGCGCAGCCAACGTTGCACCTGATCGTCATCACGCAACGGCAGAACGACATTGAAGCGCCGTCCGTCACGCAGCAGCCGGTCGACGGCGACCCGCAGGATTTGCCGCTCCTCAGGCGCGAAAATGTCGAAAATCCGTGTCGCGCTGGCATCATCCGGCGGCAACTCGCCGCCAGCGAGTTGTCGAAACGCCGGACCGATGTATTCCAAGCGGCAGGCATCGGCACTGGTGGCCCAGAACACCACGTCGACGGTTTCCGCCAATTGCCGGAAGATCTCCTCGCGCTCCCGGATTTGACGGTTGAGCATGGCACGGTTGTCGAGCTCACGACGGTTGCGCGCCAGATACAGACTCAACAGCCCTGAAAACAACAAACCGCCGATCAACACCGTCCAGTGCGCCTTGTTGAACACCTCGGCACTGCGAAAGGTATCAGTGGCCACACAGCGCACGGCCCATGAACGGTCGCCGACATCGATGGTCGCCACCTTCTGCGACTGTTCTTCTTCCCGGGCCGGGAGGGTTCCCCGCCCCAGTCGACTGCCGTAGTGATGCAGGAACTGGGTTTCGTTGCCGGTAACGTCGGAAACCAGTACATCCACGCCACGCGGTTCGAGCAGGCTGATTGCCGAATGGATCAGGTCTTCGATCACATAAATACCAACCAGAAAACCGATCACCGGCTGGCCGTCGTCCGGTCTGGCTTCGGTGGTGGTTTGGGTAGCGTATACCGGTAAGGCGGCGTAAATCACCTGCAACGCCGGCTTGCCGGGCAAGCGCAGTTCCTTCCGTCCGCTGACCGCGACTTTGCCGGACGCCGTAGCGCGATCGAACAGATCCGCCAGTTGCCGGTCGGCCTGCAAATCGACATCGATAGCGTAGTCGGCACCGGCGCGCGATGCCGACAAGCGTACCGGCAATGTCCGGCGCGCGCCGCCCCTCCCCTGCTCGGATGGCGTCCATGTCGCCCAGAACAAGCTGTGGATATACCCTCGACGCTTGAGCAGGGTATCGGTCAGCACGCGGAATTCGAGCTCCTTGATCGACCTGGCGGCATGATAGATTTCACGCACTTCCAACAAGGCATCCAGACCCTGATCAACCGTCAGCCGCACCGCCTGGATCCGGTCACCAGCCGCCCACTCGAACTCCCTGTAATGGCTGCTCTGCAGTTCCTGCCGCACATTCCACGACGACAGGCAGGTCAACAACACGCCGCCGATCGCCACCAGATAGGCGATGGAATATTTGCGCAGATTGTCGAAAATCATCGTTTACCGGAAGACAGCCAGCCTCTGACGACGCATTGTCTTTGCCGCCCACTTGCGGCACATGGTCCGCGAGCTTAGCAGAAAGCCTGACGTTCGACGACAAACCATTGCCTCGAAAGGGTTTCATGCACCGACGACGCGCATTCTGACCACCGACCAGACAGCCGCGCCGACGGTTGTGATCAGCGAACGCTTCCCGGTAGCAAAGGTGGCAAGCGGCGTACTTCATCGGCGGTCAACGGACGCGCAAAGAAATATCCCTGGCCGATATCGCAGTGATGGTCGGCAAGAAAATTGAGTTGGGTTTGCGTTTCCACACCTTCAGCGACCACGGTCATTCCCAGACCATGCGCCAGAGCAACCGTGCCACGAACGATAGCGGCGTCATTGCTATTGGTGGCAATGCCGCTGACGAAACTTTTGTCGATTTTCAATTCGCTGATCGGAAAGCGTTTGAGATACGACAATGAGGAATAGCCGGTGCCGAAATCGTCAACGGCGATGCCGACACCGAGTTCGCCGACGCTGCCGAGCAACGTGGCCACGAAATCGGGGTTGTACATCGCGGTGGATTCGGTGAGTTCGATTTTGAGCAGCTTCGGTGACAGTCGCTTTTCATGCAAGGCGCTGCGCATGCGTTGGATGAGGCTCGCGTCGGCGCATTGACGGGCGGAAATATTCACCGCCACCGGCACCGGCGGCAAACCGGCCTCCTGCCATCGGGCGAGTTGCGATGTCGCCTCGTCGAGCACCCAATCGCCTATGCCACGGATCAGGCCGCTTTCTTCGGCAGCCGGAATGAAGTGATTCGGAGTAATCAGCCCGATCCCAGGTCGCCGCCAGCGGATCAACGATTCGAAACCGACCAGTTGCCCCGTGCCGATCTCGATCTGCGGCTGGTAAAACAGTTCGAACTCGTGCAGGGCCAAGGCTTGGCGAAGGGCATTCTCCAGGGTCAGGCGGTCGCGGGACCACGTATTCATCGCCGAGGAATAAAAAGTGATGCTGGCGCCACCTTCCTGTTTGCCGCGGTACATCGCCTCGTCGGCCATCGACAACAAGGTGTCGGCGTCATCGCTGTCCTGCGGTCCGATACTGATGCCGATGCTCCCCGACAACAACAGGTTGTGCCCATCCTTGCCAGCCACTTCGCGGTCGAGCAGATCGAGGATCTTGCTGGCGACACTGGCCACCGAACCACGATCGTTGAAGTCGTCCATCAAAACGATGAACTCGTCGCCCCCCCAGCGGGCAACCGTGTCATCCACACGGACAGCGGCCACCAGCCGCTCGGCAACGATTTTCAATACCCGGTCGCCCCATTCGTGGCCCAGACTGTCGTTGATACGCTTGAAACGGTCGAGGTCGACGAACAGCAGGGCGACCAGATGTTCCTTGCGCCGAATGGACGCCAGCGATTGCCGTAAGCGATCCAGAAGCAGCGTCTGGTTAGGCAAGCCGGTCAGCGGATCGTGAGTCGCGTCATGAACCAGACGGGACGTGAGCGCCAAGGCATCGGTCACGTCGCTCAGCGCCAGCACCGCCCCGTCGCGCCCACCTTCGATGGGGGTCAGGGTGGCGCGCAAATCGTAGCGACGGCCGTCTGGACGCGTCCAGGAAAACGATTCCGGTGACCGCAAGGTTTTCTGGTCAGCGAGGCAGATTCTCAACAATTGATTGACTTCGCCGGATTCAGAGCAGCAGCGGTCGAGCAGTGTCTCAATGCTTTGACCCGCGATTTGCGACAGCGTGACGCCGGTCAATTGTTCCGCCACCGGATTGAGCAGCACCACCTTCGCCTGATCGTCCAGGGTGATCACCGCGTCGGCAATCGAACGCAGCGTCGCATCCGCCTTGCGACGGCTCAGATTCAAGCGGCGACGGGTCTGCCACAGCAACTGGACAAACCACCACAGATAGCCGAAAAGAAAGCCAATGACAGCGGTGGCCGGCGGGAACCACCATCCGGCAAAATGCAATCCGGACGCGCTGACGGCCAGCGGTAGAACAGGATAAACACCGGCAAACAAGGCGCAGCACAACCGAAATCGAGGCAAGAGGACGATCGTCGGCGGTATCAGCAACAGCAAGGTGATCAGCAGAACCGTCGATTTATCGAGCGTCCGATAGACTTGCCCGTTCCGCAACGCCTCATAAGCCCGGGCATGAAACTCCACCGCCGGCATCGGCGACGCCCGGTCGGTATTGGGGGTCATCAAACCAGCCGCCAGACCCGTCGCCGTCGGCCCGACAAACACCGTCTTGTTGCGAAGGCTGCCCGGGGGCAAACGATCGTTGAGCAGATCCAGCACCGAAAAAACCGGTAACGCATTCGAAGCATCGGGAAAAGGCAACAGCAACTCGCCAGAACGCACCCAGTGATCAGCCTCTCGTGCCGCGGCCATCGCGGTGCCTTCCTGGCGGACCATTTCCGGCCAACGCGTTCCGGACAAATCCAGAACCGCCAGGGACAAAGCTCGCCAATGAGCAGTGGCAGCGCCCGCTTGACGAAAAGTCCGGCGAACCAGGGCATCGGCATCCAATTCGACATCGACATGGCCGATCGCCGCCGCCCCGGCGGCCAATGGTTGAACCGGCATGATCTCGCGGATCGGTGGCTGATCGGGTGATCCCCGACCCGGCGCCACCGCCAGCACCACCCGGCCAGAGCGAGACAGCGCCGCGGCGAGCTGTGGATCGCCAGGCGCCGGTTCAGGAAACAGCACCGCGACACCAATCGCCTGTACGCCGTCCATGGTCAAGCGATCGATCAGTCGCGCGTGAATCTCACGCGACCATGGCCAGCGTCCCAAAGCAGCCAGACTGGCTTCGTCGATGGCGACGATCGCCGTCTGCCCGGCAAAACCCTCCAGACGAATCAACGGTTCGATCGTATCGTAGAGCAGCAGATCGATACGCTGTAACAAAGCAAGCGGGATCAAGCCGATCAAGCTGGCAAGAACGAGGGCCAGCAGCCAGCCGAGACGGTCACCGAGCCATTGTTTGACTCTCGACGGATTCAAGGTGCGATCAACAAGACGGGCAGCAACATCCACAAGAAAAGCCAATAATTGGCCGGCACCTCGAGTTTTTGCGTTTTGCCCCAAGGCGCCGGAGAACCGTCGGATAAAAACGAACGGACGCGAACGTAATAAGTGCCCGCCGCAGGCTTGACCAACGTGGCCATCGGTTGCGGGCTTTGCTGATCCACCAGCGGTTGCTGAAACGAACTGTCGTTGGCCAGTTGGATCTGATAGCGGGCATCGGGCCCAGCCGCACTCCAACGCAATTCCATTTGATCGCCACTCAACTTGGCAGGTTCCGGTTCCGGCCCCGGCGGCGGACGACGAAAACGCTGCGGATCGGAAAACGGCCCCTGCCCCTCCGCCGGCGTGGCCAAGGCCACCCGCCAGAAGTAATCACCGGGAAGCAAGGATGATTTATAGATGAACAACGGCTCGAGCAGTCGGTCAGCATCGATCAGCAGATCACGAAAAGCCGGATCACGAGCCAATTGGAAACGGTAATGACCACTTTCCTCGCTGCGCGTCCAACGGAATTCCGGCGCCTCGTCAACAACGAATCCATCCGGAGCCGGTTGACTAGGAAAAGGCGGTTCTGGACGAGCATCGATCTCGATTTCGCGCTCGGCATCCATACCTTCGAAACCTTGGGCATCGATCGCCCGAACCCGCAAGTGATAACGCGCATCGGCGATATCGGCCACGCTGCGCACACGCGCCGTGGTACTGACCAGATCGGAGTCGATGGTCGAAAAATCGGCGGTCGTCGCCAATTGCGTACGATAGGCTCTGGCACCGCCGATGGTTGGAATGGGAAGATCCAGCGGCAGGCGCTCGACCCGTGCCGGCAAGCGATCCAGTTGCGGTGCCGGCAGCAGTCGGACCGGCGGAATCGGCGCTTCACCGGCGCGGGCCAGCGATCCTGTGCCGCGGCCAAGCCGGGTCTGACCTTTGGCGTTGCCCAGCACCACTTCGCCACGCAGGGTTTCGGAACGGACTTGCTTATCCGCGGCATCGACGCGGAAACGCGTTCCACGCACGGCGGCGATGCCTGCCGGCGTATCGATGATGAAACGTCCATTCGCCGGTGGATGGCGAGCCTCGACCTCGTTTTCCAGATGACCGCGCGGCAATTCGATATATACCTGCTGCGCCGACGCCCCTTTGAGTCGCCACAGTTCGCTCATCCGCATTTCCGAGTTCGGCCCGAGCAAACTGCGGCTGCCATCCGGAAATTCCAGAGTCAGACTGCCATCCGCGCCAGTACGCAATATTTCTCCGGCAGAGACCTCCACACCCGCTTTCAAGGGAGTGACCTGTTCACCGCGCTGGACCTCGACATGGCCTCGCACCGCCACCACCCGCGCAACGCTGACCTCGCGACGCAACCATTTCAATGGAATCAAAAGACTGCTACCCGGGCGCATAGCATGAGGATACAGCACGCGGTTATATTCCTGCAGACGCGGCCAGTAATCGAAACTCTTCAGAAACCGTTCGGTCAGGTTCCACGGATTGTCGCCGGGTTGAACGATGTAGGTGAAATCGGCGGCCACTGCCCAATTCCCCGCAACAACCTGCCAAACGACCAGAAAAATTCCGCTCAGCAGGACACGGGTAAGTCGGAACATTCGATTTAATGAACCTTTGACCATGGCAAACTGATCCCCCCAAGTCGATTAAGAGTACCATTTTGCTTGGATTTGAGCGCGCAAGGGAAGTCTCCCAACGCAAAATTCTTTGACCAGCCAGGGGTGTCCGACGTTGCCCGCCCCCGGGACTGCCAAACGATGAATAATATATTCAATAACTTGCCTGATCATCCGCTGGCCGAAGAGCAGTTCATCCCGCTGATCAGCGCCGCTAACGTGACCATCGAACGCATTGTATCCACCGGTCAGACCAGTCCGGCCGGCACTTGGTTCGACCAGCCGCGAAATGAATGGGTCATACTCCTGCAAGGTTCAGCGAGCTTACGTTTCGAAGACGAAGCCACGGCGCGCGAATTGCAAGCGGGCGATCATCTGCACATCGTCCCGCATCGACGGCATCGCATCGAACACACCTGTCTCGACGAGCCCACCGTATGGTTGGCCGTACACTACGACTGAGAAAGGGCGAAGAAATGGTCGCAAGCAGGCCAAGATGCCGACCGACACGAAATTCCCGATACCTCCAGCGGTGTCCAGACGTTAACGACCGATCTGTATTTCCGTTTATTTTGTACCGTCCGATACGCCAAGAAGCCGCTCGCAATAGCGCGCGATGAGATCGATTTCGAGATTGACGCCTTGACCGGGTTGCAGGCTTCCGAGAGTCGTCGACTGCAAGGTGTGGGGAATGAGGTTGATGCTGAACTCGCTGTCTTGGATGGCGTTGGTGGTCAGGCTGACACCGTCAACGGTGATCGAACCCTTGCGGGCGATATAGCGGGCCAGCGCGCCCGGTGCACGAATGGTCAGCAAACGGTTGTCGCCGATGGCGTCAAAATTCACGACCTCGCCGACGCCATCGACATGCCCGGAAACGAGATGGCCACCGAGCCGGTCGGACAAGCGCAAGGCTTTTTCGAGGTTGATCGCCCCCGGCGTCGTCAGTCCAACCGTACAGCGCAAGGTTTCGGGCGACACGTCGACGGCGAAGCGCCCGGTTTGCTTGTCGACCACGGTCAGGCAGACACCATGGCAGGCGATCGAATCACCCGCCATGACGTCGCCGAGTTCGAGTCCGCCAGCGTCGATGAGCAGACGGGTGGTTCCCGCGCCATCCTGGCGTGCTTCGATCTGGATGATATGACCTACGGCGGCAACGATTCCCGAGAACATGGCGAGTAGACGATCGTGACAGAACAGCCGGGAATTTTAACAGCCGGTCAAGCCAACTGGAGGAGGCGGAACGAAAGAAGCGAAAAACAAGCGCCGCCGGTCACGGTCCGAGATGACGCGGCAGAAGTGCGATGGACGGCCTTGGGCAGCGCAAGCCGGGGAAACGTCGGACCCGCTGCCCGCCGCTTTTCCCTCTTTTCCCTATTACCGCCGACTCGACCCCATCCGACAGGCGACTATGAAGCAGGCCGGTGATCATCATTTGCTGGCGGTGAAGTCGTGTCCGCGACATCGTTTTCGCCGAGCGCGGCCGCGGGTGCTTCATCCACCCAGGCTTGCAGTAGGGTAAAGCTTACCGCCAGGACCACCGGTCCGACGAAGATGCCGAGCAGGCCAAAGGCAAGCATCCCGCCGACGACGCCGGCAAGGATCAGCAGCATCGGCAGGTCGGCCCCCTGTTTGATCAGGGCGGGACGCAAAAAGTTATCCAGCGAGACGACGATCAGGCTCCAGACGAGCAGAAAAGTGGCCCAGCCGCTGCTGTCGTTCCAATACAGCCAGATGATCGCCGGCAGGAGAACCGGCGTCGGGCCGATCTGGGCGATGCAGAACAGAAACATCAGCAGTGTCAGCAGTGCGGCCAACGGCACGCCGGCAAGGGCCAGACCGATACCGCCGAGCAAGGCCTGCACCAAGGCGGTGATGCCGACGCCCAAAGCCACGGCACGAATGGCTTTGCCGGCCAGGAGCAGGGCCTGATCGCCCCGCTCGCCGCCAAGACGATAGCTCAAACGCCGCAAGCCGCTGGCGTAGCGTTCGCCGGCAAGGAAGAAAACCGCCGTCAAGGCCACGGTAAGCATAAACTCCAACAACAGCATGCCGAAATTACCGATCTCGCCAACGAACCAGCCAGTCACTTTGCCCGCATAAGGTGCGGCCTTGGTCGCCAGTTCGGTGGCGCCGGTATGGGCGATGCGTTCCCAGAAATGCGTGGCCAGTCCGCCTATTTCCGGAAGTTCGGCAATCCATTGGGGGAGCGGCGGCAAGGTGACCTGGGTCAAGGATTTTCCCCACTCGACGATCCGATCGCTGTTCTGGACGGTGGTGGTGACGGCCATCGACAAGGGAACCGCCAGCAACAGGAAAACGAGCAAGGTCATGATCGCTGTGGCCAGCGCACGGCGATCGCCAAGGCGCTGTTGCAAACGCAGCATCAAGGGCCAAGTGGTGACGACGATCATCGTCGCCCACAGCAGCGCGGGCAAAAACGGACTCAAGATCCACCCCGAGCCCACCAGCAGAGCGCAGATGAAAATGACGCTGAAGGTGGTGCGCGCCAGTTGCCGCGGAGGCTGGAAAGTTCGCATCGTCAGGGATCCGTGGGCGAAAAGAAGGGTCGTCAGCGACCTCCGCAAGCGATTGTCGCCGATCGCCGAAGCGAATGATCGGAATCATGGTAGCGCACTTCCGCCGGTCACGCCGGAACCCCCGTCGGGATTTCGCCGTGTCGACGGTTGGGTAGAGCGGCATCCTGATTGGAAAATCAAGTGGGGCTTCCCGGTAAGCGGCAGCGCTGTCAGGCCGATCGCCTGCCGTCGATGACAACGGTGAACACAGGGCAGGCCCGGCTGGGCCGGAGACGGCGATCAGCAGCGGCCGCTCATCGCCACGCCGCTGATCGCGGCGGGCACGATGGGTGTCGTTTCAGCGGTCGCGGTAATCGCGCCGCGCGGGGCCGCGGGCCGGTCCGTTGGGTGCGGAATCGCGGAAACTGGTCCGCGCTTCGCCGTCGCCATGGCGCGGTGCGCCCGGCTTGCCGGGGTGACTGCCATCGCCGCGACCGGCCGGGGAGTGACCATGCGCGCGCTTTTCGCCGTTTTTCCACACCGGTTTGTTCCCCGGACGCGGATGGCTTGGCGGCGCGCGGCGCGTCGGCTCATGGCCTTCGACCACTTCGACCGGAATCGACTGCTTGGTGAAACGTTCGATTTTGCGGACGTTGAAGTGCTCGTTGTGGTGCACCAGCGAAATAGCCAGACCGCTGCGTCCGGCGCGGCCGGTACGGCCGATGCGATGGACGTAGTCCTCGGCGAACTTCGGCAGATCGTAATTGAACACGTGGGTGATCGCCGGCACGTCGATTCCCCGAGCGGCGACATCGGTGGCCACCAGGATGCGCACCTGACCGCGGCGCAACGCGGTCAACGTACGATTGCGCGCACCTTGCGGCATGTCGCCATGCAGCGCGGCGGCGTTCAAACCGGCGATGTTGAGCCGGTCGCTGACCGTATCGGCGTCGCGTTTGGTGGCGGTGAACACCAGCGCCTGGCCGATCGATGCGTCGCGCAGCAGGTGGTCGAGCAGGCGATTCTTGTGCGCCAGGTCATCGACGAAATGCATGCGCTGCTCGATCCCCTCGTGACGCGCGGTCACGGCATTGATCCGGATCGACAGCGGCGAACGGGTCATCCGCTGAGCCATCTCGCCAACCGTCCCTTCGAGAGTGGCTGAAAAGAGCAGGGTCTGCCGGGTCTCCGGCGTCGCGGCGACGATCCGTTCGATGTCGTCGATGAACCCCATGTCGAGCATGCGGTCGGCCTCGTCGAGAACCAGCATCTGCAATTGGGAAAAATCGATCTTGCCGGCGGACATGTGGTCGATCAGCCGGCCGGGAGTGGCTACCAGAATTTCCGGATCGCGGCTCAGTAATTCCATCTGCTTCGGATAGGGCATGCCACCGAGAATGGCCACGGCGCGAAGGCGGTACAGATGCCGGCCGTACTTGTCGCTGGCGGCGGTCACCTGCAACGCCAATTCACGGGTCGGCGTCAGCACCAGCATTTTCGGCCGCGCCGGTTCGAAACGCCGCCGGCCACGCGTCGCCGCAGCCCGGCGATCATTGCCGGCCGCCGGGCGAGTGAGCGGCGGACGCTCCTGATCGGCGAAACGATGCAGAGCGGGCAACATGAAGGCGGCGGTTTTGCCGGAGCCGGTCTGCGAACAGACCAGCAGATCGCGGCCGTCGAGGGCGGCGGGAATGGCCTGCTGCTGAACGTCTGTCGGTTGCTGGTACCCCGCGTCGGCAAGGGCTTTGAGGATGGCGGGATGAAGGCCGATTTCTGCAAAAGTCATCTGTATCTTTCATTTCGGATGGAATCGCCGCGCACGGCCAAGGCCTTGCGCGATCACAAATCAAATGCAACGCCAACCGAAGGAAAAGCCGAGAGACAGACGCTGTGATGGACAGGGTTCAGCCGCAATCGACGCCAAAGGACACAAAAGCTGGGTGCCCGGACGGCGTTGAACGAATCGACACCAGAAGGCAGGGAGGCTTGAGAGTACAGCCGGGTTCGCGATGCTCGTGCTCATTGGCAGGGGCTGCCAAAAGCGGCGCGGATTATAACCGGCTTTTCCATTCGCGCCGAACTTTCTGAAGACGTGAGCCAATAGGGTGCCCAGGACGGAATTTTAATGCCCGGGCTTTGCTCCATGATACGTCAGCACCTGGCAAACCGGTTCGACATAAGGGTAGATGGACTCAGTGAATCGGCGCGACGCTTGAACCCCATGACGCTTTGTGACAGAGTGTCAGGCACGGGTCAGTGGCCGGGAGAGCCGCCTGACCCGCTCTTCGCGTGCCGGGCCGCGCTGTCCGTGGTCCGCTTCGCTTGCCTGTTCGTCTACCTATTCTCTGGCCTATAGCCGGCCTATTCGCTGACCTATTCGCCTGTCGCCTCGAGGATCTGCCGATGCCCAGCCGCCCGCCTTATGTTTTCATCTCTTACCGGCACGAGCCGAATACCACCAGCATCGCCACGCAGTTTTACGATCAGTTGCGAATGTACCGGCAGGGTTTCGGTCTCGATGGCGTGTTCCTCGACAAGGACAAACTGGCCGCCGGCAACGTCTGGCGTGCCGAGGTCGAAGCGGCGCTGGAAAAAACCACCCATTTCGTCGCCATGCTGACCAACGGCTACTGGTTGTCCGACGAATGTCACAAGGAACTGGCGTTCGCCGTCAACCGCTATCGCGCGGGTGGCCCGGCGGCGATGCGGCTCCTGTTCGTCCAGGTGCAGAAAATCGCCCCTGAATTGCTGGCCTTCGACCAGCCGGCGGCGGACGCCAACGCCGCTTTCGTCAATGAACAACTGGGCCAAGCCTTCCCGACCCTGAAAACGGTCGGCGATCTGCAATTTCTCGGGCCGTTCGATGACCATGCACGCCTGATCCGCCTGCCGGCGGAAAACGATCCTTTGCTCAGCGACGCCTTGTTTCAATTGATGATGCGGCTGAAAGCGACGCTGCCAGCCAAGATCTGACCGTCGGTGAGCCCGCTGCCGTTCCCGCCCGCGCCAGCCCGGATGCCGAGCGCGAGCGAACGACGAGACATGGTGGATAGGTGAGGAGTGAACGAATGAGCAACGCTACGGAGTGGCCGCGCAGTCGATCGAGTCACCACCGCTGAACTTCGGGAGAAAAGGTGGGCCGTACCAGCTACCGCGAACGGATCAACGCCGCTTCGGCCACCGCCGGGGACGACCCGGAACGGCGTGCCGTCGATCCGACACAGCGAACGATCCGCGCCCTGTGGGCCGACGACGCGCTCAGCGTGCCGATCGTACGCGGCTTCCGCGATAAATTCGCCATTTACCCGCGCGACAGCGGCCAACGGACACTGCATCTGAACGACTTCGACGTCTGTCCGCTGGCCGGCGACGCCAGCCGCGCCGCCCAGGCTCGGACCCTGGCCGACCTGAGCGCCGACGACTATGTGCTGGTTTTTTCGGACGCGCTGCAGCAGACGCAGTACGCCACCGCCATCGGCAATCTGTTCCGCTTTTTCACCCGCGAGGTGCTGGCGCAGGCCGACGCGCCGATGTTCTGGCTCGGCGCAGTCCAGAAAGTGGATACCGAACTGGCGACGATCGGCGACACGCCGTTGAAAGCCTACGGCTGGCAAGTCCTGCACCGGGACCCGCCCGGCCGATTCCGCCGTGAAAACAGCGTCGAACTCGACGACGATATCGCTGAAGCCGTGCAAAAGATGCTCCATTTTCGCAAAACCGGCCGCCAAAGCGGCGGCGAACCCGCGTCAACGCCCACGCCACCACCGTCCGGCGGTGGCCTGCTCGGCCGACTGCGCGGTCTTTTCCATTCCTGATCGGACGGACTGGCCATGACGACTTTCATCGGTTCCGGCGATTCGACGGCGCTCGGCCGCCCGTTGCCACCCTGGATCAATTCCCGCGGCGAAGCGATCGCCGACCCGCGGCATCCACGACATCCGGCCGGCTACCTGGCCGACCCGGGGTTGATCGATGCGGTGAACACCGCGCTGATTCTCGGCAAGCCACTGCTGCTCACCGGCCGGCCGGGCAGCGGCAAAAGCGAACTCGCCGAACGTATCGCCTGGGAATTCGGCCTCTCGCCGGTGCTGCGCTTCGAAGCGCAATCGCTGAGCGAAGCCCAGGAACTCTTTTACCGCTTCGATCTGGTCGGGCAGATGGCCGACGCGCAACTCGCCGCCGCCCTGCGTCGGGAGCCGCAAGCGCCGGAAGCGTTCCTGACCTTCGGCCCGCTCGGCCAGGCGATTCTCCACGCCAACCCGACGCCTCATGGCGATCTGGCCGCCTGGGACCGCCGCGCCGACGCCGCGCAGCCGACGCAACCGGCAGCGGCACCGTTGCCGGCCGATCCGCCGGCGGCACGGCGCAGCGTCGTGTTGATCGACGAAATCGACAAAGCGGCGCGCGACGTGCCGAACGATCTGCTCAACGGCATCGAGCGGCTCGAATTCCGCATCCGCGAACTGCGCAACCGGCCGGTGGCGGCCCCGGACGAGCCGACGCTGCGGCCGATCGTGATCATCACCAGCAACTCCGAACGCGACCTGCCGGAACCGTTTCTGCGCCGCTGCGTTTTCCACCACATCGCCGAACCCGATCAGGACAAATTGCGCGAAATCCTCCGCGCACGGGTCGCCGGGCTGGATGAGCGCGATGCGTTCGATGGGGGAGACCGCCCAGGCGATGCCGGCCGCAACGCCGGGCACTCCGCCGGACGGCCGCTGACGCCTTTCTATGAAGCGCTGCTGTCGTTCTTCGTCGCTTTCCGCGACGATCCGGGCGCGCATACCGCCTACACTCCCGGCACCTCCGAACTGCTCGACTGGACGCGGGTCCTGCGGCAACTCGGCGCCGACGCGCAGCGTGATCTGGCCGACAACGCGGCGCTGCTGGCGCGCTCGCTGGGCGCGGTGGTCAAACACGGCGACGACCTGACGGTGCTGCGGCAGGCCTTCATCCGCCTGCGCGGCCTCGATCTGCGCCATCCCGCCGCGCGTTCGGGTTCGCGCGCCGCCTGAAAACCGCCTGACAACCGCCAAAAACGCGATGAGCACCGCCGAAGAAAGCACGGTCCTGCACCGGTTTCCCGACTGCGGTATCGATTCGCTGGTCGTTTTCCTGCGTCAGCGCGGTTTCCGCGTCGGCGCCTCGGAAGCGATCGACGCCGCAAAGCTGGTCCGCGCGTTGGCGCGCCAGCCGGCGACTACCGAACCCGAGCCCGGCGCGGCCCACGCCTGGCTGGCGCCGAAACTGCGGCCGATCTTTTGCAAGAACCGCGACGACCAGCAACGTTTCGACGCCATTTTCGACGAGTGGTGGGCCGCCAGCGATGCCGGCATTTCGATGACCGACATCAATATACCGTCCCCGTCGCCAGTATCACCCGCTCATCCGTCAGGCGCTTCTGGCCACTGGCGGATACTCGGCGGCGTGCTGTTGATCGTCGTCTTCTCGATCGCGGCGTTCTTCCTCTACCGGCAGTTCAACCCGTCCTCTTCGTCGTCGGCCGCTCCGCAAGCGCCAGCCCTGGCCCCGGCCGCGCCTCCCGCGGCCTCGGCGACAGCGGCCACACCGATCGCACCGACGCTGCCGGCGGCTGACAGCGCCGATGCGCCATTCGACGGTTTCTTTCCGCAAGTCCGCTATCACACGCAGTGGCGGCCGTGGGTCGGTGGCGCGCTGCTCGCCGTGGCCGGTCTGGCGTTCTGCGCGTTGCTGCTGCCCTTGGCCACGCCCTGGCTCGGTCACGCGCAACGCAGCGGCCGGCCGATCGCCCTCGACGACAGCAGCTTGCGTCAGGAAGCCGAGCGCATCGTGCCACCGCTGGCCGCCGACGTCGCCGCGCGGCTGGCGCGGCACGTTCCCGGTCCGGCCGACAGCGTTCCGCGCCTGCAACGCCGGCCATTGCTCGATGTGGGCCGGACCCTCGAAGCCACGTTGCGACAGCTCGGCATCCTGCGCTTGCGTTATCGCCGGGCGCGTTTGGCACCGTCGTACCTGCTGCTGATCGATGGCGACGAGCAGAACGACCCGCGCAGCCGCTTGTTCTACCATTGGGCACAGCGCCTGCAACGCGAAGGGATCGACGTCGACATCCGTCTGCTGCGTCTCGATCCGGCAACCGGCAACGTCCGCCTGCGCCGACCGGGCGGCCGGGACGGCGAAACGCTCGATCTGCTGCCGACGCCGCCGGTCGGCCAGCGGCTGATCGTCATCTCCGACGGCACGCTGCTGGTCGACGAACGAGGCCGGCGCCGCGACTGGCTGGCCCGCGCCCGGCTGCACCGCTGGCCCGAACGCGTGTTATTCACCCCGCGCGAACCGCGTCGCTGGGACGCGCGCGAAGCGGCGATCGAACGTCCCGAGCGCAGCGCCGACCCCGGCTTCATCGTCCTGCCAATCGACGAAAATGCGCTCGCCGCGTGGTCCGAACTGATCGTCAGCGGCCGCTTGCCGGATTTCGCGCTCAGCCGGCCGCAACGCTACCCGCGCCTGCTGCGCCGCGCCGAGGACGCCGCGGATGCCGACGACCAGGGCGAACAGGCGCTGCTCGCCGATACGCCGCCGTTCACGCCGGCGGAAATCATCGACCTGCTCGCCCAGCTCAAGCTCTACCTCGGCGAGAACGGTTATTACTGGCTGTGCGTCTGCGCGATCCCGCCGATCGTCCGCTGGCAACTGACCTTGCTGCTCGGCGAACAATATCTGCGCAACGCCGGCGTCGACGACGCGCAACTGGCGGCGTACATCGCCCGCTATTACGGACGGCTGGCCAGCCTGCCGTGGCTGCGCCGGCAGAAAATGCCCGACTGGCTGCGACTGGCGCTGCTCGACAGCCTGCCGGCAGCGATTCAGGACGAACTCCGCCAGGTGGTGCTCGACCGTCTCGGCCAACTGCGGCCGGCCGACGGCGGCGGCGAGACCTTGCACCTGGAAGAAGCGCCAGGCCCGCTGGGTCGCCTGGGCCGGCTGACCGCTCGTGAACGGTCGGCGCCGCCGTCGGCCGCTCCCGGCCCGATGACGGCGGATACCCTCTACCTCGGCTTTCTCGCCGGCCACACGCCGCGGCAATTGATGCTGCGCGCGCCGCGGCAATGGTCGTCGTGGTTGCCGCGGCTGCCGAAAACGCGCCGCAGCGGCCTGTGGCGCGATCGTCTGTCGGCGTGGCGCGACCGGCTGTTCTGGCGCGACGGTCTGAGTGTCCTCGGCGGCTCGCCGCGCCGCCGGCTGTGGATGGCGTCGATCGTCACCGTGGTCGCCGGCGCGGTCGGCTGGCTCGGTGACCCGGCCAACCTGCCGCCCGGCTGGCGTCAAACGGTGTATGTGGACCGGGCGCACGCCGTCGCGTTGCCGCAACTCGATCTCACCGGCAGCTTGTCGTACAGCCCGGATGGCCAGCGGCTGCTGACGATCGCGGCAGGCACCCACGGGCAACTGTGGGACGCCGGCAACGGCCAGCCGCTCGGCGCACCGTTGCGCGGCACGTTCGGCACGCTCGACGCGGCGTTCAGCGCCGATGGCCGGATACTGGTCAGCCGGATCAGCGATCGCGAACTCGATTTTCGCGACGGGCGGACCGGCGAGTCGCTCGGCCCGACAGTGACGTATCCCGAGCTGATCGCAGCGATCGGCTTCGTTCCGGCCGGACTGCGGGTCGTCACCAGCGGCGCGGGCCACGCCACCCGGCTCTGGGACGGGCAAAGCGGCCAGCCGATCGCCGAGCTGCTGCCGGAAGCTGGCCGTGGCACCCGGATTCAATTCAGCGTCGAGACCTCGCGTCTGCTTACCGCCGGCGCCGACGACACGCCGCGGGTGTGGGACGCGGGCACCGGCCAGCCGAGCGGCGCGGCGGTGCGACTGCCGGCCGATTTTCGGACGGTCGTTTTCAGTCCCGATCAGCGAACGCTGGCCTTCGTCGGCATCGACCGACACGTCCGGCTGTGGGACATCGACACCGGCCGGCAGATCGGCGCCGATCTGGCCACCCAGGGAACGATCCACCGGGTCCGCTTCAGTCCCGACGGCCGGCGCGTGCTCACCGCCAGCGATGAAGGGCGCGTACAACAATGGGACGCCGGCAGCGGCCAGCCCTTGGGCGCGCCGATCCGTCATGACGCGGCGGTATACGACGCCGCGTTCAGCCCGGACGGCCGTTTCATCGCCACCGCCAGCGCCGACCAGGGTGCGCGGCTGTGGGACAGCAAGACCGGCGCAGCGGTCGGCAGCACTTTGCTTCACCCGGCCTCAGTGAGCAGTCTGGCTTTCGCGCCGGACGGCAGACAGTTGGCCACCGCCAGTTTCAATCAGTCGGTGCGCTTGTGGACCGCCCGGCCGCCGGCACCGCTGCTTGCCGAACTGCCGGAGCCGGCGCCATGGCGGTTGGCCGCGTTCAGCCCGGACGGTGAACGGCTGCTCACCGCTGGCTACGGCAGGGCACGCTTATCGGACAGCCGCAGCGGTCAGCCAATCGGCGAGCCGCTGCGCCACGACGGGACGATCAACGACGCTCGTTTCAGCGCCGACGGTCAGCGGCTGGTCACCGCCAGCGACGACGGTACGGCGCGGCTGTGGGACGGCCGCAGCGGCCAGCCGCTTGGTGAGCCGCTACGCCACCAGGGCGCCGTGCGGCGGGCGGTGTTCAGCCCGGACGGCGAACGGCTGGCCACCGCCAGTGCCGACCGGCAGGCGCGACTGTGGAACGGCCGGACCGGTCAAGCACTCGGCGAACCGTTATCGCACGCGGATACGGTGAATGACGTTGCTTTCAGCGCCGACGGCCAACGCGTGCTGACCGCCAGCGACGACGGCACGGCGCGTTTGTGGGATGTCGCCAGTCGCCAGCCGCTCGGGGTGGTCCTGGCGCATCCATCACCGGTCAGCCGGGCGCTGTTCTGCGCCGACGACCGGCGGATCGTCACCGTCAGTCTCGACCATCGCGTCCGGCTGTGGGACAGCCGCAGCGGTACGCCACTGGGCGAGCCGATGAGTCATTCGACGACGATCAATGACGCCGCCTGCAGCGCCGACGGCCGCCGGATCGTCAGCGCCAGCCTGGACAACAGCGCCCGCTTGTGGGACGGCGAAACCGGCCAGCCGCTCGGCCGCGCCATGCGTCATGACGATGCGGTATGGCACGCCGTCTTCAGCCCCGACGGCCGGCAGGTGCTCACCGCCAGCGCCGACCGCAGCGCGCGGCTGTGGGATGGACAGACCGGCGAAGCGCTAGGTGCGCCGCTGCGTCACCCGCAAGCAGTACGCCACGCGGCGTTCAGCGCCGACGGCGAGCGGCTGGTCACCGCCTGGGGAGCGGTAGACAGGAAGGCGGCCAGGGAGACGGCCATGGATGCCAATGCGGGTGACACGTCGGCGGAGCCGTCGGTAACGCAATCGGCGGAGCCGTCGGTAACGCAATCGGCGCAGCCGTCGGTAACGCAATCGGCGCAGCCGTCGGTGGCGCAGTCGGCCGCACCGGCTCCATCGAACATTAACCGCCTACCGGGACGTGGCAAAAAAGCGGTTCCGAAGCCGGCCGATCGTTCCACGGCCATCCCTGCCTCCTCAACCGATTCATCCGCCATCAAGCGTTTGCCGGGTAATGACAATGCCGCCAACCCGCCGATGACGACTATCCCCGAACGCGCACCACAGCGACCGAGCGAACCGGCGCCGGCCGACGGCGCCACGGCCCCCCCTGCCTCATCCGCCAATTCCCCCGCCATCAGGCGATCGCCGGTCAATGACAACGCCGCCAACCCACCGGCGACGGCTGTTCCCGAACGCCCGTCATCGCAACAGCAAGCGCCGCTGCGCGGAACTGGCGGCGCCTTCGCACCCACCGGAACGCCCTTCTTCGACTTATTTCCCGCCGCCTGGGCCGATGGCACCAAAAGCGCCGCTCCCGATCAGCAAAACATGCCCGCCGAACGCTCACCGGAACAGACCGCTTTGAGCGCTAGCGCTATGGCGGTGTCGAGCGCTTCGGGTGCGCTGACGGTATCCGGCGCCAAACGCTTGGGCGGCGCCACCGTCTGGCCCGTGCAACCGCTTTCCTTGCCAGTCCCCGAAAGCCGGCCACCTTGGCTGTTCGGCGGGTGGCTGACTGGACTGCTCGGCGCGTATCTGAGCATCGCCACTGCCCTCGGCTGGCACGCCCGCCGTCAGCGTCTCGCTTTCGCCACCCGCGGGAGCGCCACACCAACCGTTACCGCCGCCGGATGAACGCCGCGCCACCCCCGCCAACCGGAAACGATGACCGCTTGTCCACCGCGGCCATCCCTCCTGTTCCTCCTCTCCCGCCGCCAACGACTTCCAAGCGGCTGACGACGATCGTCGGCGGGATCATCGCGCTGCCGCTGGCCGTCGTCGGCGGCCTAGGGTGGCTTTTTGCCGGTCTGTTCCGGCAACGCCGGCGAGCGCTGGCTTTCGCGCAGGCACTGGCGCGCTCGCCGCGGATCGGCCGTTGGCTGGCCGCCGGCGGCGCCTTGAGCGTGTTGATTTCGAGCTCGATCGTTCTGGACCCGACCCCCGGCGTACCGTGGTCGGCGGCGTCGATCGGCGTACTGTTCGGTGTCGGCGGTGCTTTGCTGGTTCTGCCGGAGTGGCTCGGTTGGCCGCGCCGGATCACCGGATGGGTCGCTTTCGGCCTGCTGACACTGACCACGGCAAGCGAGTGGCTGCGTGTCAGCCTGACTCCAAGCTTGCCAGCTGGTCTGGGCTTCCTCGGCGGGCTCGTGCCGTCGTTGTTGATCGGCGGCGCCGGTCTGCTGCTCCTGCCGACTTTTCTGGGCGCGCATTCATCGCTGATCGGTCTGTTGACGGCTTTGGTGGGCGGGCTGGTTCTGTCAGCATTGGGTGCTGTCAGCCTCTTGAGCGCGGCAGCGGCGATCATCGATTTATGGAACGGCCCCGGCTATTCGCTGCTGATCGAGTGCTTGCCGGCGGTCGCCTGCGGGCTGGTCGCGTTGGTGCTGACCGGGTTTGAAGGAAGGTTGATCAGCCGCTGGCCGGTCCACCTGCTGCGCGTGCGTAGCGCGCTGCTGCGATTCGGCGCCGTCCTCGCCGGGGCGGGTGTCGCGCTGTACATTTACCCCCCGCTGTTCACCGCGCTGTGGCGGCTCATTTTCGCCACGCCGCTCGCCGGGCTGGCCGTCGCGATAAGCGCCCTGCTCAGCGCATTGGCCGGTCTGACGACGGCGGCGTTCTTCCTGCTGTTGCCGCGCGCACTGGCCCGCTGGCAGCTCGCCGGCCGGTTGACCGCCAACGCCGCTGGCGAAACCGGCTGGTTCGTCGCCCTGCTGTTGATCACCAGTTCGTCGCCGCTCGGTCTGTCCAGTGCTTTTGAGATCTACACGAATTTGCCGGAAGAGTCGGCGCTCGCCGTGGCCGGCGTACTCACCGTCGCCGCGTATACCGTTCTGCGCCTGCTGCTCGGCCGTCCGCCAAGTGGGCATCCATCGGTGGCGACGTCGTCCGCCGCCGCAACGCCCGTGCCGCTGTTGCTTTTCCTGCCCGAGCGGACGCCGACAGCGGCCAGCGCGGCGCTGGCCGAGCGGGTGACCCGCGCCTGGATCGGCGGAAGCGGCGCTGGGAATGCATCCCGTGGGCCGGTGATCCGCGTCGCGCCTTCGCCGGCCGCCTTACGGATCGCCGGCCCGCACCTGTGGCTGGCGCAGCAGGCCGGTTTGCTGTCGGCCTTGTTCGTCGATGAGCCGGGGCAGACCGGCCGCTGGCGCCGTCTGCGGCTGGCCAGCGAGCTTGCGGTATCGGCGCTGCCGCTCACCGAAATCTACGGCGGCGCCACAGCTTGGCAGACGGCGCTCGCCGACGCCTCCGCCGGCGCGCGGGTGCTGGTCATCGTCGGCGATTCGCCGCTGGCCTGGGACGCCGACTTCTTCGCTGCTCTGCCCGAGCATGGTGAAATCGTCGGCGATGCCGCGGTCGACTGGCCGTCGAGCGACCGCGAGCGGCAGACGATGGCCTTCGCCGACACCAGACAACGTGCGGACTGGCTGCACATTTTCCAAGAGCGACAGCGGCCGGCAGCGGAAGCGACACGCCGCCTGCTGTTGCTGTATCAGAACCCACAGGACCAGGGTGATTCGGAGGGCGATCAAGCGGCGTTGGCGCAGGCGCTGGCGGCGGCGCTCGACGGCCAGACCGACTCGGACGGTCTACGCATCGTCGCTTCGCCGCTGGCCAGTACCCTGAACAGCCTCGCCGTGCTGCGGCTCGACGGCCGCAGTCTGGCCGCCGCTTTCTCGCTGGGTGCCCGTTTTGCCGTCCGCGAAGCCGACCGACGAACCGGGCTGCAGATCAGTCTGATCCGCGCCATGGCCCGTTACTGGCTAGCGCTTTACCCGGCACGGATCGACGTGCTGGTTCTCGAAACGACGCTTGCGTCGGACGGCAATAACGCGCTGGCCAATGGCCTGGATCAGGATGCCGATACCGTGTATTCGCTGCTCCCCGCCGAGGCCGACGCCGACGAGGGACCACGCCTGTACGAGCGGTCGACGTATCGCGCCACCTGGCGCCTGCCGCCGCGTTCGGCGCTCGACCCCGCCCGGGTCGCCGAATTGGCGCGCCGTTGGTTGGACGGCCGCTGGGCGCCCTTGCCGCCGCCTGCCGACAAAACACAGGTCATATCTCCTTCTGCCGTGGCCGAGGAGCCGGTGGAATTCGGCGCTGCATCGTTGTCGTCCGCCGCGCCCGTGCCGGAAGCGCCATTCGAGGCCGCTTCGCCAGCTTTCGAAAGCGTCCAAAGCGGCGAAAGCGGCGAAGGTATCGAAGGCGGCACGCCCTGGCCACCCGCTCCACCACCGTCACCCGAGCCAGCCCCGGCAGCGGCCAAGAAAAAATTTGTCAAGTTCTCTCCGGAACTGGAGACTGTCGCCGAATCCGAGCCTCCGCTCTTGCCGGTGAAGGCGTACGTTCTTTACGCCTCCCAGGATCAAAGCGACTACCTGACGCTGCGCCGTCATCTGGCCGCCTGCGAAGCCGACGGGCTGATCGCTTTCCGGCAGGATGCGCCGCAGGAGAACGACTGGGCGGCGGAAATCGCCGCCACCCTGGCCGAAACCGAACTGGTCCTGGTGCTGCTCAGCACGGAGTTTCTGACGTCAACACATTGCCTTGGCGAACTCGAGCAGGTGCTGCAGCGATCCCTGAACGGCCAGGCTCGGCTGATTCCGATCCATCTACGCAGCAATGACGCGCTGAAACTGATCCCGATGCTCGGTCGATTCCAGGGATTCCAGCTTTTGCCCGCGGCTGGCCGGCCGATTGCCGAAACGCCCGATCCTGAAAAGACTTTCGCCGACATCGCCCGCGTCATCCGCCAAGTTCTCGACGAATTGCGGCCGAAGACGAGCCCGGACGATCCGCCACCTCCATTCACGAAGTCCGCCCATAAATAAGCGCCGGACGGAACACCACGCCGATTTATCGTCACCCGCTGCCGGCCCGGCGTGCGCCGCGGTGGGTTGGCGGTGCGATAATGGCGGCCTTTGTCACTTCCAGCGCTCCGTCGATGTCCATTCAGTGGTTTCCTGGTCACATGGCTTCGGCGCGCAAGAAGGCGGCGGAGGCGATGTCCGCCACCGATGTGGTGATCGAGGTCGTCGACGCGCGGTTGCCGGCGGCGAGCAGCAATCCGCTGATTCACGAATTGCGGGCGCACCGTCAGCGCGCGTGCCTGAAAGTGTTGAACAAGGCCGATCTGGCCGATCCACAGGTCACCCGGCAATGGTTGGACCATTTTCAACGTCACGACGGGCTGTCGGCGGTGGCGGTGTCGTGCCGCCGCACCGGTGACGTGGCGCGGCTGCCGGCCTTGTGCCGGCAACTGGCGCCGCATCGCGACGACAACACCAAACCACTGCGGATGATGATCATGGGCATTCCCAACGTCGGCAAATCGACGCTGATGAATGCGCTGCTCAAACGCAAGCTGGCGCAGGTCGGCGATGAACCGGCGGTGACCAAGCGGCAGCAGACCTCGACGATCGACCTGCGTCATTCGCTGACCGACACCCCCGGCTTGTTGTGGCCGAAGATCGAGCATCCCGATGACGGGCTGATGCTCGCCGCCAGCCATGCCGTCGGGCGCAACGCGATGGACGACGACGAGGTGGCCATTTTTCTGGCCGGGGTGCTGCTGGCACGTTACCCAGCGTTGCTCGCCGGCCGCTACGCCTTGCCGGCCGCGGCGCTCTCCGGCGGTGACGCGGTGGCGATAATCGAGGGCATCGCCCAGCGGCGCGGTTTGCGTCGGCGCGGCGGGGAAGTCGATTTCGCCAAGGCGGCGACGCTGCTGTTGCAGGATTACCGCGACGGCCGGCTCGGCCGCGTCACGCTGGAAACGCCGGCGACGCGCCGGACGATGCTCGAGGCCAGCCGCGCGGCGGCTGCCGCCGGAAGCGAGGCGTTGGCGGCCGAAAGCGGAACGCCGGATACCGGCGCGGCACCGCTGGCGGAGACGTCCGCGGCGACCGTTGGCCCCGCTCCCGCCGCAACTTGATCGCCGCCCGCCGATGGTCGCGCCGATGGTCAACTTCCTGCCGCCGCCGCTGATCGGGATCGTCGCCGGACTGGTTCTGCTGCTCAACACCTTGCTGTGGACACCGCCATTGCTGCTCCTGGCACTGGCCAAGCTGCTTCTGCCGTTCCAGGCCGTCCGCCGGCGTCTCGACCCTTTGCTGATCGGCGTCGCCGAGGGCTGGCTGGCCGGCAACATCGCCTGGATGCGCCGGGCGCAGCGCACCGACTGGGACGTCGCCGGCGTGGACGGCGTCGAAGCCAAACGCTGGTATCTGATCAATTGCAACCATCAGTCGTGGGTGGACATCCTGGTGCTGCAATATCTGCTGACCGGGCGGATTCCTTTCCTGAAATTCTTCGTCAAACAACAACTGATATGGGTGCCATTGCTGGGACTGGCGTGGTGGGCGCTGGATTTGCCGTTCATGCGCCGGCACAGCGAGGAGGAGTTGAAAAAGCGTCCGGAATTGCGGCGGGCGGATCAGGAGGCGACCCGCGTCGCCTGCGAGAAGTTTTCGCTGATCCCGACCAGCGTGGTCAATTTCTGTGAGGGCACACGCTTCACGCCGCTCAAGCATCGCCGCCAGCAATCGCCGTACCGTCATCTGCTGCGACCGAAAACCGGCGGCATCGCCCTGGCGTTGAACGTGATGGGCGACAAATTCCACGCCATTCTCGACGTGACGGTGGTCTACCCCGACGGCGTGCCGACGTTCTGGGATTTTCTTTGCAACCGTTTGCGGCGGGTGCGGGTCCGGATGCGATCGCTGCCGGTGCCGCGCGATCTGGCCCGGGGCGACTACGCCAACGACCCGGCGGTTCGCCAGGCCTTCCGGGACTGGCTGGAGGCCATCTGGCAGCACAAGGATCGGGAGATCGACGCGCTGCTCGATTCATCATCACGCTGACTGCCGGCGTCGCCGGCGAGATGCTGTGCCGCGGCGTGCGTATTGTGGCGGCGGTCGGTATGATCCGGTTTCCGCGCAACGGGTGAATGTCCGGCGCGCCACGCCCCTGTTTCCGAGTCCATGCCCTTGTCGATCCTGCGCGCCAAATTGCGACGCCCACTCGTGGTCGCCGACTTCATCGACCGCCCGCGTCTGCGGCAGTTGCTCGATGACGGCTGCCGTCTGCCGTTGACCCTGGTATCGGCGCCCGGCGGTTACGGCAAGACGGCGTTGGTCGCCCATTGGCTCGCCGGTCGCGACGGCTCGTCGGCGTGGCTGTCGGTAGACGGCGAGGACAGCGAACCCTTGGTCTTCGTCCGCTATCTGGTGGCCGCCGTGCGTGCGGCGCTGCCGGAAACCTGCCCGGAAACGCTCCGCTTGCTCGACGGCGATCCGCCGCCGTCGCCGGCCAGCCTGGGGGCCAGTTTGAGCAACGATCTGGATGCGCTGCCGGCGCCACTGGTGCTGGTACTCGACAACTACCATCGCCTGACTTCACCGGCGACGCATGCGCTGATCGACGGTCTGTTGGCCTACCCGATCAACGGTCTGCATCTGGTGCTGACCGTTCGCCACCCGCCGCCTTTGTCGCTGGGCGTGTTGCGGGTGTGCGGGTTGATGAGTGAACTGAACGCCCGTGAACTGAGCTTTAGCGATCACGAGGTGATGACGCTGCTCGAAGACGCCGCCGGCCGGCGGCTGGCCGACCCCACATGGTGGGCCAACCTGCGGCAGCGCGTCGACGGCTGGCCGGTCGGCGTCCGTCTGCTTCTGGCCACTTTGCGCCAGGGAGCGTCTCTCGATGAGCTGCCGCGCACCTTCGGCGGCTGGTCGCCAGCGGTGCGTCAGTACTTCGCCGAGGAGGTCCTCGGACGGCCGGAGTCGCTGCCCCCGGTAATCGACCTGTTGCGGACCTCGCTGGTGCAGCGCTTTTGCGGCCCGTTGTGCGAAGCGGTCTGCGGCACCGAGTTCGACGGCTCGGCGTT
Organism: Accumulibacter sp.; assembly: GCA_031732795.1. Taxonomy (GTDB): domain Bacteria; phylum Pseudomonadota; class Gammaproteobacteria; order Burkholderiales; family Rhodocyclaceae; genus Accumulibacter. The sequence continues at coordinate 58,161 of JAVMKC010000094.1, forward strand.
CATGCGCACCGTCGCCAACGGCGGCCTGCCGTGCACGCCGGTCGACGAGCATGGTGAGTGGTATCGCTACCATCCGTTGTTCCGTGAATTCCTGCAACGGCTGCTCGATATCCGCTATTCGCCGGCGGAAATCGCCAACTGGCAAGGTGCTGCCGCCGACTGGTTCGAAGCGCACGGACTACTGATGGACGCCGTGCCGCACGCGCTGGCCGCCGGCGGTCCGAGCGCCGTGACGCGCCTGCTGGTCCGTCACCGCAACCTGCTGATCAGCCGCGAGCAACGTTACCGTCTGGCGCGCTGTCTGCGGGCGTTGTCGCCGGATACCCTCGAGAACGACGTCGACCTGCTGCTGATGAAAGCCTGGCTGTTTTACCACCAGGGCCGGCATCTCGAGACGCCGGCGGTTCTCGACCGCATCGACAGTTTGCTGACCCGGGATGACGAGACGGTCGACCCGGCAGCGCGTCGCGTGGTGCGTGGCGGCCTGCTGGCGCTACGCAGTCTGCAAGCCTATTGCGACGGGCACGCGGATCTGGCGCAGCGGACGGCCGAAGACGCCTTGCGCCATCTGCAGGACGATCGCACGCACGCCAGCGTCACCGCGCATTCCGTTCTCGCCGGCGCCCGGCAGATGGCCGGCGATCTGCCCGGCGCGCGCGCGGTGATCGATCACGCCGTGGCGACGGCCAGCGGGCCGATCGACGTGTGTCAGGCGCCGTTGATCGCCACGCGCTGTTTCATCGACTGGATGGCCGCCGACCTGTCAGCGCTGCAATGGACGGCGATCCAGCATTACCATCTCGGCGGCGCGCGTTTTGCCACCGAAAGCAGTCAGGCGCTCGGGCGATATTTCCTGGCACTGGTCCAGTATCAGCGCAATGAACTCTCGCAGGCCGAGGCGACGTTGTCGCCGGCCTTCGCTCCCGACTGCGGTCCGCGGCTGGGTTATCGCACCGAGATTTCGTTTCTGATGTCGGCGATCTGCCAAGCCCTCGGCCAGCCGGACCGGGCGCGATCGATCATCGACGACGTTTGCGGGCATCTGCACGACAACGGCGATCTGCCGGCGCTGTTCCGCGCCCAGGCCTGGCAGGCCGAACTGGCACTCCGGCAGGGACGACTGGCCGATGCACTGCTCTGGGCACGCAATTTCGATCCGGGGCCGGTCCGTTTCATTTACCGCTTTTTCAATGCCCCGCATCTGACGCTGGCCCGGGTCTGGCTCGCGGAAGGCAGTCCCGAGAGTCGCGAACAGACGGCGCAATTGCTGACTTTGCTGGCCGCCGAACTGACTTCGCGGCACAACCACCGCTTCCTGATCGAAACGCTGGCCACCCAGGCCCTGCTGGCACAAACGATCAACGATCACAACGGGGCCTGTGAAACGCTGGCCCATGCGCTGAGCTTGGCCCAGCCCGCCGGTTTCATCCGGCTGTTCGTCGATCTCGGCCCGACATTGGTGCCGTTGTTGAAACGGCTCGATCCCGGGCCCGCCAGGACACGTTACGTCGGTGAACTGCTCGCCGCCTGCCATCAGGACTGGCTGACCGGAACCGTTCAACACCATCCGACCGCCGAACTGACGCGACGCGAAATGAAGATTCTCAAATTGCTTGCCGCCCGGTTGAGCAACCCCGAAATCTCCGATCAATTATGCATTTCGCGAGCGACCGTCAAGCGGCACACGCAAAACATCTACGGCAAATTACGCGCCTCGAACCGGCGCGAAGCGGTCAGTATCGCCCAGACCCTCGGTTTATTGACCGATATTTGAGCCGGCTGACGATCGTCACCCCGCGCGCGGACTGCATCGGGCGTGTTCGCTGCTATTCTTCTTCCCGCCGAGAAAAGGTGTATTGACCGGGCTGCCCATGAGGCAGATCAAACAGCCGCGCATGGGCCACAAAATGGCCCGTTTTTTGGCCCGTTTTATGGCCCGTTATGGGCCAGTCGCGGCCTTTTCCGTTTGTCGTCTGCTGGCATAATCGTTGTCTGCAGATCCAGATTAATTCGCTCTATACAAGGATTTCCCATGTCCGGGTCCTCAGGTCGGGTAATTGCTGTGATCTCACAAAAAGGTGGTGCAGGAAAGACTACGGTCGCCATCCAGTTGGGTGGCGGATTTCATGACATACGGGCATCAATGGTGTTGATCGACCTCGATCCACAGGAAAGTTCGTTCCGGTGGGCCGAGTCGGCCTCCTTGCTCGATTCGGATTTGCAGTTGGATGTGCGCAAGATGTCAGGTCTCGAGCTGATCAAGCAGATCGCCGCTTTGCAGAGCGAGGCCGACTACATCGTGCTCGACACGCCGCCGTCATTGACGCATCCGTCGACGATGGCGGCACTGGCGGTAGCACACCTGGCGATCATCCCGGCGGTGCCCGGTCCAACCGACCTGTGGTCCACTCTGGCTGTCGAGCGGCTGATCCTCAACCGCATCGAACAAAGCCATCGACTGCGTGGCTGCATTCTCCCGAATCGGGTTCAAAACACCGCTTTGGCTGCTGATGTTCTTGATTTGCTTAAAGAGTTTACCTTGCCAGTTCTTGACGCACGCTTGTCGCAGCGTAACGCCTACGCGCAGAGCGCGGTAGTCGGCGCATCGGTGTTCCAGCTCGGCGCCAGCGCCGATGCCGCGCAACAGGAAGTCCGCAAACTCATCAAAGCCATTCGTGAACAACTGGGAGAAACCGTATGACCACCCCGACCACCCCTCTGATCGATAACAAGACGGCGCTACGCGCCAGCCTGAAGAAAGAAGACGAATCGTTGGCCAGCCGCCTGACGGACAACTCCGGCGGGCAGCCCGTCGACCGCGTTGCCGCACCGGTGGCCAGTGATCCGAGCCCATCGACGAAAGCGAGCACCCGCACCAATAGTGACATGGGGACTGGGCAGGCGCCCGTCGGTAAAGCGGCGAAAAAAGTCGGCAAGAAGACCGACATGAAGGTCGTCCGCGCCCAACCGCGAAAGCCCGACAAACCAGTCGAACGCAAGCCGGAAAAAATGGTTCGCTGCGCGGTGGATTTGCCGAAGAGCGAAGACACGGCCATCGATACCTTGCGCAGCGATTTGGCGAAGACCACCGGCTGGAAAGCGAGCAAGTCGGAAATCGTCCGCGCAGCAGTGCAGTTGTTTGCCGAGCAAAAGCCCGGCGCCAAGAAAGAGCTGTTGGCGGCCGTATCGCCGCCGGCAAGAGAGCGGAAAAAGGGTTGAGCAGTTGAAAACCGCTGACAGACGACCGCTCTCGATTCCGGCCAGGAGACAGGCCGGCCAGCCGTCCGCGTTCCCGGTCCATAGGGACGAAGCAGACGGAAGAATTTTGTTGCACGCCAGGCGCCGCCATTCACCCCAGGTGGCGCCGGTTTTAACCGAGAGTCGCTCAGCAGAGCGGATCCTTAACCAAGGGAGGTCGTATGTTCAGTAGTTTGATGCCGCAACGCCGGGAGTTTTTCGAGCTTCTCGCCGCGCATTCCGAAAAAGTCGCCGCCGGGGCGAATGCAACGTTGCGTTTGATCAATGGGCTTGGTGACGGCAATAGCAACGCCGCCGCGCTGGTATCCGAAGTCAATGCCAACGAAAAAAGCGCCGACGAGATCAAGGCGAAGGTGATTACCCGTCTGCATCAGTCGTTCACGACCCCGATCAACCGCGATCAGATCCACTCCCTGATCTCGGAACTCGACATGACGCTCAATGTCCTGCAGTCGGTGGCCAACGCCATCGACATGTACGGCATCAAGCAGTCGACCGTCGAGGCACGCGAAATGGCCTCGTTGAGCGCCGACGCCTGCATGCGCCTCAATCGGGCGGTGGCCGCTCTCGGTGAAAAAGGGCGTGGCACCGAAATCCTCAACATGTGCAAGGAAATCGAGGAAATCGAAACCAAGGCCGACAAAGTCCAGCAAAAAGCGATCACCGCCTTGTTCCAGGATGGAGCCAACGTCTGGCAGACGATGAGAATGCGGGAGTTCTACTCGCTACAGGAGTCCGTCCTCGACTGCTGTCAAGACGCGGCCAAGATGATCGAAGAAATCTTGATCGAAAACTCCTGAGAGGGTACCCAAATGGAAGGCTTGAATATGAGCATCTGGACGCTCGGGGTGCTGATCGCAGTCGCCCTGGCGTTCGACTTCATGAATGGGTTTCACGACGGAGCGAATTCGATCTCGACGATCGTCGCCACCGGCGCGCTGACGCCCAAACAGGCGGTGCTGTTCGCCGCATTCTTCAACTTCGCCGCGCTATGGATATTCCAACTCAAGGTGGCGGCGACCATCGGCAAGGGAACCGTCGACCCGTCGTTCGTCGATTACTATGTGATTTTCGGAGCGTTGATGGGGGCGCTCGCCTGGAACATCATCACGTGGTACTACGGCATTCCGTCGTCGTCGTCCCACGCGCTGGTCGGCGGTCTGGTCGGCGCAACGGTCGCCAAAGCCGGTTCGGGGGCGCCGATCGTCTGGGAAGGTTTCGGCAAGATCCTCGCCTTCATCATCATCTCGCCGCTGGTCGGGGTGGTCATCGGCGGCCTGCTGATGGTGCTGGTAGCCTGGATTTTCCGCAACCATTCACCGTATCAGGCGGGCAAATGGTTCAAGGGCGGCCAGTTGTTCGCCGCTGCCGCCTACAGCCTCGGCCATGGCGGTAACGACGCGCAAAAAACCATCGGCATCATCTGGCTGCTGCTGATCACCGCCGGCGTGGCGACCAAGGATGTGGCGACGCTGCCGACCTGGGTAATCTACTCCTGCTATTTCGCCATCGCCTGGGGAACGTATTTGGGTGGCTGGCGGATCGTCAAGACCATGGGCACCAAGATCACCAAGTTGAACGCGATCAGCGGCTCCTGCGCATCGATGGGTGGCGCGATCACCCTCGGTCTGGCGACTTTGGGCGGTATTCCGGTGTCGACCACGCACACCATCACCGGCGCGATCATCGGCGTCGGTGCCGCCACCGACGTCAAGGCGGTGCGCTGGGCGATCACCATGAACCTGCTGGTCGCCTGGGTGCTGACGATTCCCGCCGCGGGGCTGATTGCGGCGATCTGCTGGTATTTCGGGACCAAATTCCTGTAAAGCACGGTTACCGACACGCCCGACGCGCCAAGCGTCGGGCGAATCCAGCGGAGCAACGGTTCAAGTCAATGCCATGAGCGCACAGATTTCTTCTATCAGCGTGATCTGCCGTTTTGTTGACGGCCAGCGGTCATCGAACGAAACCGCCACGAGGGACGCGTCGGCTTTGCCGGACATGCTCCGGCGCACGACTCGCCTCCCGGTCCGCGCTCTGCAACCGTTGCTCATCGCCGCCCACACCTCGTTACCACCAATGATTTTCAAGGGAGTCAGTTATGTTACCCAAGCGGACCGAATTTTTTGAACTCCTCGCGGCGCACACCGAGAGGGTTCTGGCCGGTGCCAACGCCATGTTGCGTCTGGTCAACAGTCTGGGCGGCGGTGGCGCAGACCTTGCGCCACTGATCAAGGAAGTGAACATGAACGAATCGAGCGCCGACCAGATCAAAGCCGATTTGATGGCCATGCTGCACAAGGCTTTCGTCACCCCGCTCAACCGGGATCAGGTTTATGCCCTGACCCTGGACATCGACCGGGTGATGAACGCCATCCAGGACGTCGCTCAGGCGGTCAGCATCTACCATATCACCGAAGTGCCCACCGAATCGCGGGTCTTGGCGGCGATGGCCGTCGACGCCTGCCTGCGTCTCAGCCGGGCGATCACCGCCTTGAAAGACAAGGAGCGCAGTTCGGAAACCGTCGATCTGTGTGTAGAGATCGAGCGCATCGAAGAGAAATCCGATCAGGTGATGCACCGGGCAATCCAGACGCTGTTCCAGAACGAAGGCGACGATCAGGCGGCTCTGCGTGCTTTTGCCTTGCGGCAGTTCTATTCCTTGCAGGAAAAGGTATTGCGCGCCAGCAAGGCGTCGGCACAGATGCTGGAGGAAATTCTGATTCAAAACGCCTGAGCGCGGTGCTCTTCCATCGACACGAACGCCCCGTTTCCGGGGCGTTCGTTTTCGGTGCGTTCGTTTTCGCGGCTCAATTTTCACCGCCCGATCGACAAACTTGTCTACTCACCGATGGGCACCTCGAAACCCACCGTTTTCAGCAAATTCCATGGTACGACGATGCTGCTGGGCGATTCCAGCTCAATTTCTATGCGAATCACTGCCATCGTCAGCCGTCTCGCCCGACTTTTGCCTCGAGTCGCCTCGAACAGTGGTGATTCGGCCCATTTCGGGCCTCAAAGGAATTTTGAGCCTGCCCCCTTTACCACTTTCTGAAAATGATTAAATGCAAGACCTGACCCCAATGGTGTGTGTGACCCCAATGGTGTGTGACCTGACCCCAATGGTGTGTGTGACCCCAATGGTGTGTGACCTGACCCCAATGG
>JAVMKC010000094.1:64683-66575 GCA_031732795.1 Accumulibacter sp.
TGTGCATGACCCCAATGGTGTGACCCCAATGGTGTGCATACCCCCGGCGGTGCGGCCGGGGGCTTTTGGTTCGTGTTGGCTGGCTCTCGCCTTGGGTGCCGGCACCTCATGTCACCACCGCGGCTTCGCTCGGCGCGCTGCCTAACCAGTCGTTCAAGCCGACCCGCTACGGCAGCCGGTGTAAGCCTGGTCCGCGGCCTATGAGGCATCATCGCGTACCAGGCTTACACCGCCCGCCTCCGCGGTCGGCTTAGCTCCAACGTTAGGCGTCAAATATCAGACGCTGGCGTCGCGGTAAGCTTTCAAAACGGCATTCATCCGAGTCTGCCATCCACTTCCCAGCGCCCGATACCACTCTAGTACCTCTTTGTCTACGCGCAATGCAATCTGCTCTTTCAAGTCCGATTCACTCTTCTTGGGCCGCCCACGTTTAGCCTTAAATTCGGCAACCCCTGTATGCGCCGTAGCAGCAGACCAAAAGGCGAGTGTGTCGTCTTCGCTCGCTGGGTTATATGGCAATTCAGCCTTGCGGGTACGCTCGGAAATAGGCTTTCTGTTCATGGCGCTCGCCTCTCGGCAAGAAATCAATCGAGGCACGTTGCCTCCTTCGGTCCACACAAGTACAACTACCCTGCCGCTTGCCCAACCAAGGCTCACATATCGGGCTTCACCGTAGTTGTCCCGAGTGTCCTCTCGTGTCAGCATCGGGGCATCGAAGGCCTCCTCGCAGCAACGCAGTTCCAAACCATGCTTGCGCAAGTTTACTTGGTTCTTTCGCGCGTCGTAGGTCATCACCTGTTTAATGTATATGCATTTATTTTCGCTGTCAAGCTCAGGGTTGCCGCCTAACTCATCGCTGCACCTGACCCACAACGGCATGTCGCCACTCACGCCCGGCGCTGGCCTTCGGCCATTTTGCGCCGGCCGCTCGCGGCGCCATGCCGTTGCGGGCAGGTGAGCTTTACGTTAGGCCTCACACAAACACGGATCCCTGCGTCCCTCCAGCGTATGAACGACGACGACTTCCGTGACCTTGAGCAAACACACCGGGGTCAGATCTTGCATTGAATCATTTTCGATTTCCGAGCCTTATGATACGGCTGGTGGTTGGTGTGGAGTATTCCGAGATCTGACTCCGATGGGTTTTGGAAGTGATTAAATGCAAGACCTAACCCCAATGGTGTGACCCCAATGGTGATGTGACCCCAATGGTGCTGTGACTGATTAAATGCGAGATTTGACCCCAGGACTTTCAGTGGAGCAACACGACTATGAATAAGGCGACGGCGTGGGCCATCAAGCAAATCGACCGCATCAAACCATGGCTCAACCAGGCAACGTTCAATGAAATCAGCCTTGCGGAAAAGCGGCAACTCCGCAAGTCCCTCTTTGATGACGTGATGGAAAAGCCGATCAGCGTCCAATGCTTCATCGCCGGCACGCCGATCTGGACCGACCACGGGCCGGTGCCGATCGAACAGATCCGGGTCGGCGACCTCGTGCTGTCAAAATGCGAGCACACCGGCCAACAGGCCTACAAACGCGTGACGCGTACCTTCAAGCGGGAAAAGCAGATCGTCTATCCACTGAGCTATGCCGTCGAAGCGGAGGATGGCAAGCGCTATTGCGAAATGATTTTCTGTACGAAGGATCATCCGTTCTGGGAAAGAGATGACGGATGGATGACTTGTGACGAGTTGTTAAATTCGACATTTAATAGTCGAAGCTACGACAAAATGTCCCCGATCGGTGAAACGAAGGATGGGAAAGAGGCGACGATTAGTGTGAAGGGATTGTATATCACTTATCCCGTCATTGCTCAAATTGGGCCGGCAGATCGTTAGTGCAACATCTCTTCTGTAAATTTGTATTCTGCTGGTTTTGCGATGCTT
>JAVMKC010000095.1:0-13444 GCA_031732795.1 Accumulibacter sp.
GTCTGACATTCGCCAAATTTAACGTCTTTTAAGAGCGGTAGGGTAGGTAGTTACGGTTATTTTATCTTATATTCAAATATTTATTATCAACAGATGGACTCTCGCATTATCGTGATTTTGTATAAAAACATAGACTTACTGATGATAGAGCGCCTCTCAAGCCAAAAAAAGCCACAGAATTTTCAAGTAAGTATTTGTTTTAAAAATATTTAATTTTCGTATAGGCTCTCAGAATCGCAGGGCTGGTTAGGGCGTCATCCAGTAACCGGTCGTGTTCCTGACGTGGATATAAATATTAATAAAACACATACAACACATTGATTATAAAATAACTTAATGAATCTATATCAAAATCTGAAGCACCATCATCGCGCGTGAGGCCAGCGACCGCTGCCTTGCTCATGGCGTAGACGCTGCCGCCCGCGAACGGCATGCGGTCGGCCACCCCACCGCTCATGATGATGCGCCCGCCGTCGGTCATGTGGCGGGCCGCTTCCTGGGCCCGACGAAAACGCCCCGGACGTTCACGGCTACCAGGCGGTCGAAGTCGTCGAGCAAAAATTGATCGAGCGGTGCGAGGATTGCGATCCCTGCATTGTTGACCAATACGTCCAGCCGTCCGAAGGCATGCACGGTCTCGGCGACGGCGTTTTTCACCGCCTCGGCGTCGCCGCTGTCTGTCGACCCGAATGGTCACCGCGCGCCCGCCGACCGATTCGATGGCATGGACGACTTCGTCGGCCTTTGATCGCGCGCGGGCGTAGGTGAGGGCGATCACGGCTCCCTCCGCAGCGCGGCGGTTGGCGATGGCTGCACCGATACCGCGCGAACCGCCGGTGACAAGAGCGACTTTACCTGAAAGCTTCGCTGGACTGGTGTTCATGTGGATGCCTGCGGTGGAAGATGTGATCGCGTGATCGCCGCCGTGTTGCAGGTGCCTGTCACCCTTTGATAAAGGCCAAGAGGTCCGTGTTGAGCATGTCCTTGCTGGTGTCGCCCAAGCTGTGCGTGCCGCCCGGATAAATCTTCAGCGTCGCATTCGGGACCAACTTGGCCGATAGCATGGCCGAAGCACCGATCGGAACGATTTGATCGTCGTCGCCGTGCAGAATCAGCGTTGGCACGTCGAATTTCTTCAAGTCCTCGGTGAAATCGGTCTCGGAAAACGCCTTGATACAATCGTAGGCGTTTTTGTGACCGGACATCATCCCCTGCAGCCACCACCATTGGATCAATCCTTGGGAGACTTTGGCGCCAGGCCGGTTGAAGCCAAAGAAGGGACCGCTGGCGACATCGAGGAAAAATTGCGAACGGTCGGCCAGGTACGCCGCGCGGAAATCGTCGAAAACCTCCATCGGCAAGCCGTCGGGATTGGCTGCGGTTTCGAGCATGATCGGCGGTACCGCACCCATCAGCACGGCCTTGGCTACCCGTTGCGTGCCGTGGCGGCCGATGTAGCGGGCGACTTCGCCGCCGCCGGTGGAATGGCCGATCATGACGGCATTCTTCAGATTCAGCGTTTCCATCAGCGTCGCCAGATCGTCGGCGTAAGTGTCCATGTCGTTGCCGTCCCAAGGCTGGCTGGATCGACCATGACCGCGCCGGTCGTGGGCGATGCAGCGATAACCGCTGGAAGCCAGGAAAAACATCTGGGCTTCCCAGGCATCCGCGCTCAGCGGCCAACCGTGACTAAAAACGATGGGCTGACCCGAGCCCCAATCCTTGAAATAAATCCGCGTGCCGTCTCGAGTGGTGATCGTGTTCATGGATCGCTTTCCTCTGTGGTTTGATACTCGGAAATTGCGGTTGCGGTCGATCTGAAAAAGGTTGTGGTCGGTCTGAAAAAGAACGGATCGGAACAAGTCACGGGCCGGTAATCGGCCTATCGGTTGCAGGACGGTCGTTGGAGAGTGGCTGCCTGCGGCCCGGTGGAATCTTGTGCACCATCGTGGCGGCGTATTCGACGCCTTGGCCATAAGCGCCGCAGTGTTCCCGCACCACGGCCATGACCGCGTCGTAATGTTCCTTCCGCGCCCAATCGCGTTGAAATTCGAGCAATACTTGCAGCGCCGTCACCGAAACCGCGCCGGCCTGTTCGATGCGGCGAATGGCGGCCGCATGGGCGACAGCACTGGTGCCGCCAGACGCATCCTCGACGGCGTAAACGCCGTAGCCTTCTTCCAGCATTTGTAAGGCCGGAAACGCCAAACACACTTCGCTCCAAAGCGCGGCGATGAGAACGTTCTTGCGACCGGTTTTCTTCACTGCGACAACGAATTCCGGATCGTCCCACGCATTCATGCTGGAACGCTCGATCGGCGCTTGATCGGGAAACAGGTCGCGGAGTTGCGGCGTGATTCCTCCGCCGAATCTCTGGGATTCGACGGCGGTCAAGATCACCGGTATCCGGAAAATCCTGGCCGCCTTGGCAAGCATCAACACGTTGTTGAGCAAATGCTGCCGGTCGATGTTGGCCACGCCGAAAAACATCTGCGGCTGGTGATCGATGAAAATCACCGCGCAATTGTCCGCCGTCAGTAGCCCTTTATCGGTCGAGCTCGCGCTCATGACGCCTGGTTCCTCACCTTAACCGTCAGAATGCGAAACAATCACACCCCATTCCCCAGAATCCGGCGTAGCGGTTGCGCACTGCCTCAGCCATCGCGAACAGTGGATGGAGGGGGTGATGGCCACCGTGGTGGCGACATTCGGCGCCGTGCCGGTGTCGATGAGCGACTGGAACGCCGCCGCGCGCCGCCTTGCGCGCATCCAACGGGGCGCCGTAACCGCCGAAATAGCGAGCGGGCGACCATTCCGGCAACACTGGCAGCGGTGGCGGTTGGTAGGGGGCGAACTCGTCCCTCGCGTAGACGATCTGGCCGCCGACGAGGGTCAGAACGGACTCGATGCTTTTGATGCGCTCTTCCGGCACGGCGAAATAATCGTCGGTGAGCGCGGCCAGATCGGCCCATTGACCGACCGCAATAGTGCCTTTCTTGCCGTCCTCGCTCGAAAACCAACTGCTGCCTTGGGTAAACAGTCGCAAGGCTTCTTCGCGGCCGAGCCGGTTTTGCTCGGGGTACAGGGAAACGCCGCCTACCGTTTTTCCCGCCGTCAGCCAATAGAGCGCCACCCACGGATTGTAGCTGGCGACGCGCGTCGCGTCCGTGCCCGCGCCGACGGGCAGGCCCAACTCCAGCATCTTCCGCACCGGCGGCGTGCGCTCGGCAGCGGTCTGGCCGTAGTGATCGACGAAATACTCGCCCTGATAAGCCATGCGATGCTGGATGGCGATGCCGCCGCCCAACGCCTTGACCCGCTCGAGATTGCGCTCGGAGATGGTTTCGCAGTGATCGAAGAACCAATGCAATCCCGCGAACGGAATTTCCCGATTCACCTCCCCGAAGACGTTGAGAAAGCGGGTGATGCTCTCGTCATAGGTGGCGTGCAAGCGGAAAGGCCAACGATGAGCGGCCAGCAGCGCGACGACCTCTTTCAGTTCCGTCTCCAGCGCGGCGGGCAGATCGGGACGCGGTTCGAGAAAGTCTTCGAAATCCGCCGCCGAAAACACCAGCATTTCGCCGGCGCCGTTGCAGCGCAGGAAATCGTCGCCTTGGCCGGGTGCGGTCATCTCGATCCAGCGGGCAAAATCTTCTTTTTCCTGCTGCGGATGCTGGGTAAACAGGTTGTAGGCGATGCGTAGCGTCAGCTCGCCGCGTCGGTGCAACTCTTCAATGACGGCATAGTCCTCCGGGTAATTCTGAAAGCCGCCGCCCGCGTCGATGGCGCTGGTCAGGCCGAGCCGATTAAGTTCGCGCATGAAATGGCGGGTGGAATTCATCTGCTGCTCGGGCGGGAGTTTCGGCCCTTTCGCCAGCGTCGCGTACAGAATCGTGGCGTTGGGGCGGGCGATCAGCAAGCCGGTCGGATGACCGCTGGGGTCGCGCTGGATCTCGCCACCGGGCGGATTGGGCGTATCACGCGTGTAGCCGCAAGCGCGCAACGCCGCTTGGTTGAGCAGAGCCCGGCAATACAGGTTCAGAATGAACACTGGCGTATCCGGCGCGACGGCGTTGATTTCGTCCAGGGTCGGCATCCGCCGTTCGGCAAATTGAAATTCGCTCCAACCGCCGACCACCCGCACCCATTGGCCGGGCGGGGTGCGTCGTGCCTGTTCCTCGAGCATCCGCAGCGCGTCGACCAAGGAAGGCACCCCGTCCCAACGCAATTCCATGTTGTAATGCAAGCCGCCGCGAATGACGTGCAAGTGGGAGTCGTTCAAACCCGGAATCGCCCGGCGGCCCTTGAGATCGATGACTCGGGTATTCGGCCCACGCGGATACGTCTCGACGCCGTCCACGCCCACGATGCGCCCGTTCTGAATGGCGACGCCGGTTGCCTGGGGATGTTGGGGATCGAGCGTGGCGATGCGCCCATCATGCAAGATGAGATCGGGAACCAGGGTCGAATTCATGGCCGTGTTCTCCTGCCGTTGGGATGCAACCAGGCGTGCAAGACACGAGTGAGCAGCGGCATCACCACCCAAGTCAGCAGCGCGACCACGCAGGCATTGAAGACGGCGTTGGCGAGGATGAAATGCCAGTTCTTGATCGCCGGGCCGAGCGTCAGGCTCAAACCGGTGGCGACCGGAAAAACGCCCAGGAAAGTGGCGATCGCCATCTTCCAGCGCGGCGGTGGGCCGTTCGGCGCGCGGAACCACGCTTCGAGTCCGTGCAGTTGCCGATACTCTGGCGCGCCCTCGGTCAACGCCCTGGCCCGCTCGTCCCACGCTTCGAACAGCGGCGAGGCGTAAAATGCGTCGCGCTCCTTTGCGTTAGCGAAGGTGCGCAAGATGCCGTATTCGCGCGAGCCCGAACCGGGCGGCGGCGTGAGCATGAGCGCCCCCCACACCCCGCCGTGCGAGAACGAGGCTTGGAAGAACTCGCGCAAACCTCGTTGAAACTCGGCTTCGCAGCCGGGACGAACGTGGCGAGTGATGGCGACGTGAATGGGCATTATCGACCTGCAGCCGGCTCATGGCTCGGCATTGAGGAAAGCGATGATCGCCGGAATCACCGCTTGGGGCGCTTCTTCCATGAGCCAATGCCCCGAGCCCATGACGACCTGGCCCTGGACATTGGAGGCTACCTGCCTGGCCTGCTCGATGAGGAAGTTGCCACTGGCCTTCTCACCGGTCAGCACGAGTACCGGCATGGAAAGCGGTGTTACGCTCAACCGAGCAAAGTCCTTGGCGTCGCGCTCGAAGTTGTGGAAGTATTCAAAACCGGCGCGCATGCCGCCTGGCTGCGCGTAGGCTTCCGCATAGAAACGACGGTCGGCTTCTGGTATCGAGTGATGGGGATCGGCGGCGAAATCGTTCCAAAAATGCTCGAAGTAAATTCGCTCGCGACCGTTGACTAACGCCAGCGGCACTTCACCGTAGAAGTGGAAGTGCCACAAATCGCGCATCAGCCAGACGTCCTTCCAATTGCCGATGCCGGGCAGGAACGCATCCATCAGCACCACGCGCTCGGTCGCCTGCGGAAACTGCGCGGCGTAGGCGTAGGCCACCATCAATCCGATGTCGTGGCCGACGATGCTCGCGCGATCAAATCCCAACGACGAGGTGAGGTCGTGGATGTCCACGGCCATGTTCTTCTTGTCGTAGCCGGAATCAGGCTTGGAGGAATCACCCGCGCCGCGCAGGTCTGGAACGATGACCGTGTGGTTCTTGGCAAGCAGCGGCATGAGCGGAAGCCACATGTGGCCGGTTTCGGCATAGCCGTGCAGCAGGACCACCGGGCTGCCCTGGCCGCCGATGAAATAATGGAGTCGAACTCCGTTGACCTCGGCAAAGTGCTCGGTGAAACCGGCGGGGATTTCGCCGGCTGTCGCCGAGAGTGAGGCGCACGCCAGCAGCAAGGCGACAAAGCTTGCCGTGCCGACGAAGAGGTTGCGTCTGGACGATATTCGCTGAGTCGTCATTGAGTTTACCTTTCGTGGTTCTCATTCGCCAGTTGGCTCAGTGCGCCGCTTTCTCCGGCACAACCTGCGGCGTTTGCGCCGACTGCGGGGCGTGATGGACCATGGTATAGGCGTATTCGACGCCGCTGCCGTAGGCGCCGCCCTGCTGTTTGAGCAGGCCCATCAATGCGTTGTAATGCTCGCGCTTCGCCCAGTCGCGCTGCCATTCGAGCAAGGCGGCGATGGTCGTCAGTCGCACGGCTCCGGCCTGCACCATGCGCGAGAGCGCGGCGTCTTGCGCGGCGGCAGAGGTCGCACCGCAGCAATCCTCGACGACGTAGATGTTGTAACCGGCGCCCAGCATCTCGATCGTGGGCCAGGCGACGCAGACCTCGGTCCACAGCCCGGTCATCAAAATATTTTTCTTGCCGGTCGCCTCGACCGCTGCCCGAAAACCGGCGTCGTCCCAAGCGTTCATGGAGGTGCGTTCGACCACCGGCTGACCGGGAAACACGTCGAGCAATTGCGGCCAGATGTAGCCGCTGAACGACTCGGTTTCGACCGCGGTCAACACGGCAGGTACACCGAATTCCTTGGCGGCTTTGGCCAGGAGCGTGACGTTGTTGATCAGCGTCGCCCGATCGATGCTCGCCACGCCGAAGGTCATCTGCGGCTGATGATCGATGAAGACGATGGCGCTGTCCTGCGGGGTATAAAGCTGGTGATAGTGCGACATGGCGTTTTGCCTCTCCAATGGAAATGGATAGGTTGGTCTTAGGTCAGCAGCGTTGCGTCGAGACTGATGGCGGCTTTCAGCACTTTGGAAACCGGACAACCGGCTTTGGCGTGGCCTGCCAATTCGGCAAAAGTCGCCCGATCGATGCCGGGAATGCGCGCTGTCAGCGCCAGATGCACGGCGGTGATCGCATAACCGCCCTCGACTTGCTCCAGCGTGACTTTGGCTTGCGTCTCCATTTCGGTCGCGGTGAACCCCGCTTCGCCCAGGATCAAGGAGAGCGCCATGGTGAAGCAGCCGGCGTGCGCTGCGCCCAAGAGTTCTTCGGGATTGGTGCCGCGTTTTCCTTCAAACCGACTGGCGAAGCCGTAGGGATAAGCCGCCAACGCGCCGCTTTCGGTCGAAATAGCACCTTTGCCATCCTTGATTCCACCCGCCCAAACGGCGGAGCCTTTGCGGTTGATTTGCATGATGATCTCCTATGGGTATTCGCGAGCAACGGATCAATTCCGGGTTCTGTTGCGGACAAAGCTGGCGATGAGGTCCGCGCACATTTGCGGCGCTTCGTGATGGGGACCATGACCCATTTGGGGAAACACCACCAGATGAACCGACTGGCATTCGCGGTTGAGGTCGAACCAGTTCTCGACCGGGAAAACGATCTCGTGATCGCCCGAAATCACGAGAATCGGGATCGAGGTAGATTTGAGAAAGTCGCGGTAGCCGCCGTCGTCGTGGAATAGGTCTTCGTGCCGGGTTTCCGCCAGCATCCGCAGATATGTTTCTTCCGGAATCGGGGGGCTGAGATCGGTCGTGCGCTGGGCGATGCGATCGTGTGAGCGCTGGGCCGCCGCCCGGCTCGCCGCCGATTTCGGCTCGAAAAACAGGATGATCTCATCTTCCAGATCGTTATCCGGTTTGAGCGCGGTCTGCATGAAGATCGGCTCCGGAGGGTGGTTGACCTTGCCCGGCGATGTGGTGCCGATCAGGATCATGTGCGTGACGCGTTCGGTATAACGGGCGGCGACGACCTGCGCAGCCATGCCGCCGAGCGACCAGCCGCCAATGACGAACCGCTCCAGATCCAGCGCGTCGGCCAGATCCTTGGCGTCCTTGGCCAACGCTTTACGTTCGTAGGTCGCCCGTCCCGTCGATTGGCCGAGGCCACTGAAATCGAAGGTAATGACGCGGAAATTCTCCGCCAGCGCGTCGAGAAAGGCGGGGTCCCAGACGTCGAGGACGCCGCGAAACCGATTGCAAAGAATGAGCGGCGGGCCGTCGCCCAGCGAGCGATAAGCGATCCTGCGGCCATCGATCATCACGAATTGCGTCGGCGCCGTCACGGCGCTGCGCGATGCGAGCGTTGCGGTCATGAGGGGGCTCCCACGCGAGCGGATATCGTTTGCGGGCCAAGCATGACCCGGGACGCGGTCGCGCGCCATTGACCGGGCGGGCGATTTTTTTGCGCTGCCGACGGACGGATTCCGCTTCCTTCTTTTGTAGGAGATCGGCGCGATCCCTAAAGCCGCACCAATCCGCGCCGGCTGGCGACGGTGATCGCTTCGGTGCGGCTGAGTACGTTCAACTTGGCGAAAATACTGCGTAGATGGGATTTTACGGTGGTCTCGCTGATGTAGAGATTCGCGCCGATCTCTTTGTTGCTTTTGCCGCGCGCTAGCAGCGTCAAGACGTCCAGTTCCCGGCCGGTCAACGCTTCGCTGCTGATGCCCGCCGCCAGCTTGGCCACCAACGCCGGCGCGATGCAGGTTTCGCCGCCATACACTTTTCGGATGCACTCCAGCAACTCCTCCCGCTGGGCATCCTTCAGCAGATAGCCTTTGGCGCCGGATTTGATCGCTCGGGCGATTTCGTTGTCGGTGTCGAAGGTCGTCAGCACGACGATGCGGGCTGACGCATCTTGCTGGCGAATGGCATCCGTCGCGCCGACGCCGTCCAACAACGGCATCCGCAGATCGAGCAAGGTCACGTCAGGGCGATGTCGCACCCATAAATCCACCGCCTCGCGGCCATTGGCCGCCTCACCGACGACTTGCATATCCGGCTGACGCCCGATGATGGCCGCCAAACCTTCGCGCACCGTCACATGGTCGTCGGCGATCAGCACCTGGATTTTGTCCATCGGTGGGTTCCTGGGTGGTGTGAAGAGATCGAAACGGGCGCTTCGTCCGGCAAGGGCAGCACGATGCTGACCACCGCGCCCGCGCCAGGCTCGCTCTGGATGTTCAACCGTCCGCCCATGCTTTCGACGCGCTCGCGGATGCCCAACAAACCGAAGCCGTCGTGCTTGCGCGCGGGGTCGAAGCCGCGACCGTCGTCGCGCAGTTCCATCCGAATTTCCTTTGGATCGAAGGCGAGCTGCACGGTGAAATGCCGCGCGTGCGCGTGGCGGAGGGTATTGGTCAACACTTCCTGGCCGATGCGCAGGATATTTTCCTCCCATTCCGATGGAAGCGCTCTCGGTGCGCCCCGCAAGATGCACGCTGCCTGTAGCGGTGCGCCCACGGTCATTTTCTGCAGCAGGTCGCTCAGTACCTCGCCCAGACTTTTCTCCTCCAACGCCGGTAAACGCAACGCCTGCACCGAGCGCCGGGCTTCCTTCAAACTCTCGCGGGCGAGATCGCTGGCCCGACCGAGATGCGCTTCGGCCTCCTTCGTCAGCCCCCTGGAGGTCGCATCGGCCGCCGCCTCCAGTTGCACGATCACGCCGGTGAAGCCTTGGGCGAGCGTGTCGTGAATATCGCGGGCCATGCGGTTGCGTTCCGCCGTTACGGCGACTTGGCGGCTTTGTCGGGAGAGCTGCGTCAACTGAATCGCCAGCGTGGCTTGATGCGCGAGCGCCTGCGTCAATTCGATTTCTTCTCTTCGAAACGATCGCTCGGATTGAAACCGGATGTCCATGATTCCGGCCACCTGACCGGCGATCAACATGGGAATGAAAAGAATCGCCCGGACCCCCAGCGCTCGCAGATGCCTTTTCGGCAGCGAGATGGCCGAGTCCGAGCTCGCATCGTCCATGACCGTGTGCCAGACGGCGTCCGGTGTCGATCCCACCCGCATTCGGGCGGATGTTCGAGCGATGTCCTCCAGTACTGCATGTTGGCCGGTGCGAAAGATTTCGCTCCATATCGGATGATCTTGTGCCAGGACTGGCCGCCGCGCGGCGGGATGAACGGCGTCATCTCGCGTTTGAAAGCGGCCGTCCTCGACGACGGCCATGAGATCCAGCCCGCCGCCGTCCTCGTTGCGATCCCAAACGCTGACGCTGTGCGCGCCGGATTGCTCGATCAACGTGCGCAACACATGCTCCAACAGGCGATCCGGATCAGACTCTTGGGCCAAGGCATCCAGCGTCTGGGTCAGCGCGTCCAGTTGCCCGCGCGCGAGGTGTTCCGACGCGCGCAAGGCTTCGGCCGCCTGTTTGCGCTGGGTGATGTCGCGCAGAATGACGGTCAGAATCCACTCGCCCCCCAGATCGAGTTTGGAGATGGAGGCTTCGGCGGGAAATTCCCGTCCATCCTTGCGTAGGCCGAATACCTCGCGGCGTTGCCCCATCACTCGCGCGATCCTCGAAGATTGGGCAAAGCTCTCAAGATGCCGGCGGTGCGCGTCGACGAAGCGTTGCGGTAGCAGCAGATCGAGCGATTTGCCGATGATTTCGGCTGGGGCGTACTCGAAAACCCGCTCCGCGCCCCGATTGAACAACACGATGCGTTGCTTGGCGTCCACCGAAATGATGGCGTCTTCGGCGATTTCCAAAATTCCTTCGAAACGGGCTTTTGCGGCGCGCGTCGTTTCCTGGGATCGCACCTGTTCCGTGATATCCATCACCGCTCCGACAAATTCGACCTCGCCCGATTCGACTCGAGTCGCGCGGGCTACGACGTGAACTTGTTTCACCGCTCCATCGCTCATCAACAAACGATGCTCGAGATCGAAGCCGGTTCGCTCGCGCATCGCATCGTCGATCATCTGCCGCACGCGGGCCAAATCTTCCGGATGCACTCGATCGAACAGGTGTTTTAGCGTGGGTTCCGTCTTTCGATCGTATCCAAGAATGCAAAATGTCTCGTTCGACCAGATGAGTTCGCCGCTGGAAACATTCCAACCGAAGCTGCCCGTGCGACTCAGTTGTTGCGCCTGGGCCAAATAGGCTTCGCTCCGGCGCAACCGTTGCTCGGCATGCTTGCGGTCGGTGATGTCCGTCGCAATGCCGCTGGCCAGATGCGCTTTGCCGCTGGCGTCGAAACTCAGCGCGCCGCGCTCGTGGATCCAGTGCGGCGAGCCGTCCGGTCTGACGATGCGATATTCGACATCGTAGTTGACGTGCTCGCCGGCGATCCATCGCGCGAAGGTGTGGATGACCCGCTCGCGGTCGTCCACATGGATCGCATCCGTCCAGAAGTGAGAATTCCGATAAAGCGCCTCGACCGGTAAACCCCAGATACGCTCGAAACTGGGGCTGGCGTACACGACTTTTTCCGGTTCCAGCGCCCTGATCCAGATCACTTCGGGGATGGCGGCCGCCATGTGGCTAAAGCGCTCCTCGCTCTGCCGCAGTGCGGCTTCGGTACGCTCCCGCTCGATCGCAATCGCCGCCAAGTGTGTGATCTGTTCGATGATTGCATGCTGTTGCGACGAAGGGTAGCCCGGTTGGCGCGAATAGAGCGCGAAGGTGCCCAACACTTTTCCATCCGTGGCATGGATCGGCGTGGACCAACACGCCCGCAACCCGTGCGCCAAAGGGAGATCGCGATCAGCGGCCCACAACGGATCGATGGCAATATCGAACACGATCACGGGCTCGCGGCGGTAAGCGGCCGTCCCGCACGAACCGACGGTGGGGCCGATGACCAAACCGTCGGTCAAACGCGTGAAACTGGCTGGCAGACTGGGCGCCGCGCCATTCCAAAGGCGGTCGCCGTTCGAATCCAACAGCAAAATCATCGCCAGAACGCCGCTGGACATTTCCTCGACCAGCCGGCATAGCGCATCGAGAATCGACGGCAGCGGACGACCCCGCGCGCTCATTTCGAGCACGCGTTTCTCGCCCGCAAGCAAGGCTTCCGACCATTTGCGATCTTCGATGTCGGTGGTCTGTCCGTACCACTTGAGCAAGGCTCCCCGTTCGTCGTACAAGGGCACGGCGCGAAACAGGAACCAACGGTACGCGCCGTCGAAGCGCCGCAGGCGCGCTTCCGCCTCGCCCGGCTGGCCGCTTGCCAACACCGAACGCCAATAGTCCACCAGCCCCAGCAAATCGTCGGGATGAATGGCTACCTGCCAACCCCAGCCGCTGGCCTCCGCCAGCGTCAGTCCGGTGTATTCTCGCCAGCGTTGATTGAGGAAATCGATGTAACCGTCCGGTTGGGCACTCCAAACCAGGCCGGGAATGGTGTCGATGACGAGTCGATGGTCATTTCCCGTGTCGCTCAGGGATGGGTCGAGGCCGTTGTCGTAGAGGGTCGACATGGGCGATATGGCTCTCTCAGATGATTTGTGGATTACAGCGTAGTAGATGGGGTTTGACGAGCAACCGGACAGAAAACTGTCATAAGAATTATTATTTTTACCAATCAGCATATTACGTCACTGTATCAATAAACGATCATTTGCTGAGAGCGGCGCATGCCGGCTGAATTCCTCACTCCGGAGCAACGTTTGCGGTATGGTTGCTATGCTGGCGAGCCGTCGTTGGAACAGCTATCGTGGTATTTTCTGCTGGATGATGCTGACCTGACCTCGATCAAACTGCGGCGTGGCGACCAAAACCGGTTCGGCTTTGCGCTGCAGCTCGGCACGGTGCGCTTTCTCGGCGCCTTCCTCGCTGGCCCGAACGATGCGCCGACAAACGTCAAGCGCTATGTGGCCCATCAACTGGGGCTCGAAGCCATCCCCGATTTAATCGGCTACCGCGCCGAACCTACCCTTGGCGCCATCGGGCGGAATCCAGCGCCGGTACGGGTACCGTGATTTCACCGATCACGCCGAGTCTTTTCGGCTGGTACGGTGGCTGTACAGCCGGGCGTGGCTGAGCGCCGAGCGGCCGAGCCTGCTGTTTGACCTGGCTACCGCGCGCTTGGTCGAGTGCAAAGTGTTGCTGCAGGGGGTGACCGTGCTCGAGCGGCTGGTCGAGCAGGTACGGGAGCGGGCGTGCCTGGAGGGTCTGCTGGACGCGGTCGAAGGGGCGCGGCAAAGCCCCTTGGACCGGTTGCGCCGGGGTTCCCATCGGGTCAGCGCGCCGGCGCTGGTCGGTGCGCTGACCCGACTCCAGGAGATCCGCGCCGTGGGCGTGAGCGACATTGCCTGAAACGGTTCCCGACGACCCGTATCCAGTCCCTGGCCCGCTATGCAACGAAAACGAGCGCCTCGATGATCGCCGCGCCTGCCTGAGGAGCGGCGCATGGCTATCCTGCTGGCGTTTGCCAAGAGCTTCGAGGTCATCGGCGTTGGATGATGCCCTGGAGGTCTTCGACTCACTGATGAGCGATATCCTCCGCGATGCCAAGCGCTCGGCGACTGAACACGGTTGCGAACATTGAAGGATTTGGATGCCGCGGCGCTGGATCTACGCGCGGCCAGCGAAATCCTGTTGGATGACCGCCTCCCGGATGCCGAGGTCAGAGCCTATACGAAAAGCAAATATAATAAACGACCCCGCAGCAAGCTGCGGGGTATTGGGTTACCAAAGAACGCAGCAAGCTGCGGGGAATGGACCCGTAGAGA
>JAVMKC010000096.1:0-13345 GCA_031732795.1 Accumulibacter sp.
TCGGTCGCTTGCGACGAACCGGAAACCGGCCGGCGGTGGATAACGCAGTGCTGCTCACAGCACGGGTCCTCCACCGGTGCTGGTCGGCGACGCGGCGCCATGCCAGCGCTGCTCGAATGCGGCCGGGGATAGGTTGCCCAGGGACGAGTGGCGACTTCGGTATTGTCGTAACCGATGGATTCGACACGCGCCTGCTGAGCCTCGGCGCGCGTGCGGAAATGTTCTCCATGCACGCACTCGACCTTGACTGTGCCGTTGGCCGATTCCAGCGGCGCATTGTCCCAGCCGTCGCCCTGGCGACGCATGGAAACGGTCATCCCGCGCGCCCGGAGAACCTTGCGAGAGTCCCCGGCGGCGTATTGCGACCCGCGATCCGAGTGAGGTGCCCGACCGGCGCCGGGTTCCGCCAGCCCAGCGCCACCGCCAGCGCGGCCAGCGTCAGCTCTTGCGGCATCGTCGCACTCATCGCCCAGCCAACCCGCTTGCGCGAGAACAGATCGAGCACTACTGCCAGATACAGCCAGCCCTCGTCGGTGGGATGTCGGTCAGGTTCGCCAGCCACTTCCGGTTCGGCTCGGTGGCCTGGAAATCTCGTCCGAGAACGTTTGCAGCAACCGGATGGCTTCGAGTCCGTGGTCACGACGCGAAACCGGCGCCGCTTGCGACTGCCCCGGTCATGGAGGCGCATCAGGCGCCCGATCCGCTGCTCATTGACCGGCGGCCCAGAACGGCACCCCCTCGGCCGTCATTCGCCGACGACCATAGCGGCCCCGTTGCCGGGTCTGAGCACGACGAATCTCCGCCACGATCTGCACCTGTTCGGTCGCGCGGGCCGACGGCGCCCGCGACCGTGCCGCGTAAAACCGACTGGCCGAGACCCCCAGCAACTCGCACATCGGCCGCACCGGATAGGAGTCGATAGGCGTGTCGAGCCACGCGTACTTCACCTCGACTCCTTCGTGAAGGACGCCGCCTTTTTTAGGATCTCTTTCGCCATCCGCAGCTTCGCAACCTCTTGCGGCAATCGCGCCAGCGCCGCGTCCACTTCGCTCATCGGCCCCCGCGCCGACACGGCGGTCGGCGCCTCGTCTCGACGTGCCCGCCCAACCGAGTTCGCCAACGTCTTCGCCGACCTCTCCAACGACCTCTCCAGCGACCGCGCCACCGCCGGAACGCTGTGCCCGCCATCGACCACCTGTTGCACCGCCGCCTTCCGAAACTCCGGCGGCTAACTCCGGTTCACTCTCGTCATGGCCAACCTCCACAAGGTCAAAATACCATACCTCATGGGGTCCATTTTTCGGGTACCGATCACTGGCCGGGATCACCGACATGGCGGGCGCCAACCGCTATCTGGCCGACGTCTATCGGCCGGCCTTCAACGCCGAGTTCATGCAATCGGCGATGGAAGAAGGCAGCCTCTTCGTCGGCCGGATCGGCGGCGCGCTCGACGACATCCTGGGCGAGCGGTTCGAGCGCACCGTCGGCAATGACAACTGTGTCAGCCTCGCGGGGGTGAAGTGGCAGATTCGCCGATCGTCATCGCTGCCACGACGTCAAGGCTAAGGTCACTGTGCTGCGTCATACCGACCACACGCTGGCGATCCTGCATGGCCCGGGCAAGTTGGCCGATTATGACGAAGCCGGCACAGTCATTCCTCGGAATTTGACGGGGGCGGCGTAGGTCCGCCGCGGCCGCCCGTGGCGGGAAAATCGGTTCCGGGCTACGCCCTCCACCGCTTTCCCCAGCACGGTCAAAACGGACAAGTCATGTGCTACAGAACCGGACAGTTCAATTTGCCGCCAACACTGCTTGCCGTCTCATTCGAGCCACGGAGCATAATCCTGGGAAACCATTGATATCAGACAGCGGTCGCGCAAAGGAGTTACACGTCGACGTACAGCCTCCTGCTGCATGGTCTGTGTGTTGACGTGTCCCCAAATCACCGTCGCTGGACGGCTCAGGACCAGGAAGACTCTTTACAGCACCTGATTGACCAGCCGGTCGGCACGGGTGCGGGCCAGGCGCTTCAGCAGGCGTTGCACCGGCAACGGATAACTGTCGACGGTTTCGAGATCGTCATAATGCGACAGACGGCGGCTGTGCGCCAGAAACCCCGCCAGTTCGCGCTGATGCTGGTCACTTAACCGGCCGTGTGGATCGTGCAGCAGAATGCCGTTTTCCAGATCGAGCCGCCAGGCGCGTGGGTTGAGATTGCTGCCGGTCAATAGCGCGTAATCGTCGTCGACCAACAAGCCTTTGAGATGGAAAGTGTGATTTTCATGCCGCCACAGATGGACGTTCAGTCGTCCCTGGGCGATCGAGGATTGGTGGATCTGGCAGAAACGGCGCAGATTGTTCTCGTACAGGTACGGCAAAGCGCCGATGGCCGAAAAACGCTCGCCGGCGGGGATGAAGAAATCGTTGGCCGTCTTTTCGCCGATGATGAAGGCCACTTGACAGCCCCGGCGAATTTTCTCGTCGATCGTCCGGCGGATGGATCCCGGCAAGTTGAAATAAGGCGTCAGCAGCACCAAGCGGTACCGGGCCCGTTCGATCAGTTGCAGGATCACCGAATTCAGACGGTTGTCGCTGGCGCCGAATCCTAGCAGCGGCGTCAGCCCGACTTCGCCGGCACGGATCGTTCCCGAGGTCAGCGTGTAGCCGCTTTTACTGAGTGCCCGACGCAAGTGCAGGATTTCCCGGCGCAGCGCGGCTGTTTTCGGCCGTGTCGAGGTGTCGAGACGACAGACCGCCGGCTGAGGCAGCAGAACCTGAGTCATCAGTGCCGCCATGCTGTCGGCCAGTTGCCGGCTGTCGATCAGGTGATAGCGGTCGAGGCGATAACGGTCGTGCCGATGGAGATAGACATCGTTGAGGCTGGCGCCGCTGTAGAGCAGCGTATCGTCGATGACGAAACCTTTCAGATGCAGTACGCCCATCAATTCCCGGGTTTGCACCGGCACACCGTAAATCGGCACCCCGGAACCGAGGCGGATGGCCATCTCCGCATACATCGCGGCGTTACCGGTGCTCGCGCCCTTGCCGATCAGACCGCGTTGCGCGCGGTGCCAGTCGACGAAAACGGCGATCTGCAGTGCCGGCGACCGCGCTTTGGCGGCGTACAGCGCAGCCAATATTTCACGACCGGCATCGTCGTCCTGCAGGTAAAGCGCGCTGAGCAGGATCCGTGTCGTCGCCTGCCCGATCAGCCGCAGCAAGGTCTGGCGGAAGTCGGCGGGGTTGTTCAAAGTCTGCACGCATGACGCCGGCACGGGGATGCACGGCAACCCGGCTAGACTGATGGATCGCTCGCCGCGCCCGCGCAAGCGGCGCATCGCCGAAACGAACGGCGAGCGGCGACGAGTGTCACCCGGAACTCTTTCTCCGGCAGGAAAATAAGGACGGCTCGAGTCGAAATCGTCAGCTGGCATAGAGATCGAGATAGTCGTTGACCGGCATGGCACTCAGCCGGTCGACATCCAGCGAGCAGTCGAGGATTTTTGCCTGTCGATCGGCGGAAAAGCGTTGAGCGAGATGAGTACGGAATTTTTCGACCAGCACCGGAATGCCTTCGGTACGCCGTCGCGAGTGTCCGATCGGGTATTCGAGGATCACTTCCGCGGTGTGCGTGCCGTCGTCGAAGAAAATCTGCACGCCGTTGGCGATTGAACGCTTGTCGGGATCGAGGTAATCGACCGAAAAGCGCTTTTCTTCGATCACGATGATTTTTTCGCGCAAGGTGTCGATACGCGGATCGGCCGCGGCCTCGTCCTCGTAATCCTCGCTGCGCAGTCGGCCGTGGATCAGCGCGACGGCGAACATGTACTGCAGACAATGATCGCGGTCGGCCGGGTTGTGCAGCGTTCCTTTTTTGTCGATGATCCGCAACGCCGATTCATGGGTGCGGATCACCACCTTGACGATGGCGTCGAGCCGGCCGGCGACCTGCGGGTGCAAAGCCACGGCGCATTCAACCGCCGTCTGCGCGTGAAATTCGGCCGGGAAACTGATCTTGAACAATACATTTTCCATCACGTAGTGCCCATAAGGTCGCGAGAAAGAAAACGACCGTCCCTTGAACAATACGTCATAGAAGCCCCACGTCGTGGCGGTGAGCGCGGTCGGATAACCCATTTCACCCCGCAGTGAGACCAGGGCCAGCCACACCCCGCGCGCCGTGGCGTCACCCGCTGCCCACGATTTGCGCGAGCCGGTGTTCGGCGCATGGCGATAGGTGCGTAGCGGCGAGCTGTCGACGAAAGCCTGCGAGATGGCGTTGATCACCTGCGTCCGGTCGCCGCCGAGCAACGCGCTGCACACGGCGGCGGTGGCCACCTTGACCAGCAGGACGTGATCGAGACCGACGCGGTTGAAACTGTTTTCCAGCGCCAGGATGCCTTGGATTTCATAGGCCTTGATCATCATCGCCAGCACGTCGGCCATGCGCAGGGGCGGTTCGCCGCAGCGCAGCCGGCAGCGCGACAGCCAGTCGGCAACGGCCAGGATGCCGCCGATGTTGTCCGACGGATGCCCCCATTCGGCAGCCAGCCAAGTATCGTTGAAATCCAGCCAACGAATCAGCGCACCGTTATTGAACGCCGCCTGCACCGGGTCGAGCTGGTAGTCGGTTCCCGGGACGCGGGCGCCGTCGGGAACCACCGTGCCGGGAACCAGCGGACCGAGCAGTTTGGTGCACGCCGGATAGGCGAGCGCGGCCAGCCCGCAACCCAGAGCGTCGATCAGACAATAGCGTGCCGTTTCCCAGGCGCCGCGCGATGTCGGCGTGCCGCCGAGAACGTAGTCGGCGATATCGGCCAGGACCTGATCCGGTTCGGGTCGACGGGCGGGAATGCGTGTGCTCATGATCTTTCTCTGTCAGGGCGGTTGCGGACGATGCCTTTCGCAAGCACCGTCACTCTCCGTCTGGGTTGATGAAGGATGCGTCGTGGCTTACCGTCTTTGCGTCAGCGGAACGAAGGCCTGCTCTTCCGGGCCGATGTAATTGGCCGACGGCCGGATGATCTTGCCGTTGATCCGCTGCTCGATGACGTGCGCCGCCCAACCGCTGGTCCGGGCAATGACGAACAATGGGGTGAACATCGGCGTCGGCACTGCCAGCATGTGATAAACCACCGCTGCAAACCAATCCACATTGGGAAACATCCGCTTTTGCTGGTGCATCACCTGTTCGATCCGGGAAGCGATCTCGAACAGGCCGCGATTGTCGCCATCGTCGCACAATTGCTCGGCGACAACACGGATGACCTTGTTGCGCGGGTCGGAAATCGTATACAGCGGATGGCCGAAACCGATGATGATTTCGCGGTTTTCGAGCCGGCGGCGGATGTCCTGTTCCGCGTGCTCGGGGTGGTCGTAGCGGCTTTGGATTTCAAAGGCCGCCTCGTTGGCCCCCCCATGCCGCGGACCGCTCAGCGCACCGATCGCGCCGCTGATCGCCGCGTAGATATCGGCACCGGTACCGGCGACGGTGCGGGCGGTAAAGGTCGAGGCGTTGAATTCATGTTCCGCGTAAAGGACCATCGATTTGTCGAGACAGTCGGCGTGCAGCGCCGACGGCGGCTTGCCGCGCAACAAGTGCAGAAAGTGCGCGGCCACTGAATCGTCGTCGGTTTCGGTTTCGATCCGCCGGCCGTTGTGCGACCAGTGATACCAGTAGAGCAGCATCGAGCCGAAACTGGCCAGCAACCGGTCGGCGATTTCACGCGCGCCGCCAGGATTGTGATCCTGAGATTCGGGAAGAATCGTCCCCAGCGCCGAGCAACCGCTGCGCATCACGTCCATCGGATGCGCCGACGCCGGCAGATTTTCGAGCACCGGCCGCAGCATTACCGGCAGGCCACGCAAGGTCTTGAGTTTTTTCTTGTACTGATTGAGCTGTGTCGCGCTGGGCAGCCGTCCGTAGAGCAGCAGGTAGGCCACTTCCTCATAGGTGGCGTGTTCGGCCAGAGTGATGACATCGTAGCCGCGATAGTACAGATCGTTACCCGAACGGCCGACCGAACAGATCGCCGTATCGCCGGCGATCACGCCCGACAGGGCCACTGATTTTTTGAACGATAATTTGTTTTCCGGCGCAATGTTCATGGTCTTCCTCGCGTAGCCCAATGTATCGATTCACCAGAACAACGGCACGGAGCGGTCAATCGGATTTGATCTCGCTCCGGTCGCCTGAAGCCACCCCGGCATGCAGATGCACCGACGGCATAAAGGCCAGCTTGCAGGCATTTTCATGACCGCGCAAGGTTTTCGGCACCGGCACCACCTCGACGTCGGTGACGCCGGCGTCGATCATCCCCAGTTGCACTGCCGCTTCCCGGGAGAGATCGATCACCCGTGTCCGATGTCCCATGCGGTCGTTGATCCGTACGACCACGCAGCGCGCGGAGAGAACCCGGCGGACGGCGACGACGGTGCCCAGCGGAAAGCGGTTGCTGGCGGCCGAAATCAGTTGATGATCGAATCTTTCCCCGGAAGCCGTTTTTCTCCCGGCAAAACGTTCCCCGTAAAAACTGGCGCGGCCGCTGATCACCGGTGGCGAATTCGGCCAGTCCGCCGCCATGCCGATTTGCGGCGCCGACTGAGCGGTGGCAACGCCAATCCACCCCACTAGCCCCGCCAGCGCCAGCCATTTCTTGGCGGTCATCGTCCGAAATCTCTCACGGCGGCCAGCGCAATTTCTCCGGCCACAGGCCATTGCGCCTGGGCAAGGCCAAGCTCATTTTCCCAGCGAGCCGAAAACGGTTTGCAACAGCTTGGAACCGGTGCCGATCGGATCCTTGCGGATGGCTTTTTCCTGATCGGCAATGACCAGGAACAGGCCGTCAAGCGCTTTTTGCGTCACGTAATTATCGATATTGGCATCCCGTTCCTTGACCAGACCGAACTTGGCTGCCTGACCGGCATACTGGTTGTATTGATCGGCCAAATTCACTTTCGCGGTCGCCTGTTTGACGATCGGCAGAAATTTTTGCGCGATCGGCGCCGAGGTTCGCCGTTTGAAATACTGTGTTGCGGCATCGTCACCGCCGGTCAGGATGCCGCGGGCGTCGTCGAAGCCCATCTGCCGGACGGCATCGAGCAGAATCGGCTTGGCTTCGACGACCGCCGACTCGGCGGCACGGTTCATCGTTTCGATCAATTCGTCGGCTTCTTTTTTCATGCCGAGCGTGCGCATCATTTTTTCGGCCGCGCGCAAGGAATCCGGCAATGGAATGCGCACCCGGGAATCACCGAGGAAGCCGTTCGGTTTGCCGAGTTGACTGACCGCGACGTTGGCACCGCGCACCAGCGCCTCCTTGAGCCCCGACGCGGTTTCCTGGGTCGATAAATCACCGCTCGCGGCGGCAAACTGCGCACTGAACAGCAGAGCGCTTACAATTCCAATCATTCGGACGAACAGTGACATGCAAAACCTTTCACTCATCAGAGCCAGCGACCTCGCTGATGCAAGGATATCCTGCCGGCCAGCCAACGCGCAAGCCGACACCGGGCACCCCTCGGCGGTAGCCTGTCGGCGTCGGCGGCGGATCTTCGCCCGTCACCGGACGGCGGCATGAATCCTCGTCGTCTGCCACCGTGGTTGCGCCGGCTTCTCGAGCACAGCGTCGATCATCGTTATTACCCGGCGGTAGTGGCTTTCATCGCCTTCGGCGCGACCCTGACGTTCGCCTTTCCTTTCGTCGCGGTGCTGATCCCTGCCGTGCTGCTCTCGCCGCGCCGCTGGAAGTCGCTCGGCGTGTTGACCGGTATCGCCAGCGGTCTCGGCGCGGCGGCTCTGGTCACCGTCTTCCAGTACCTGGGCTCGGAAGTGGTCATTGCACGCTATCCGGAACTGGTTCAGTCATCGGCCTGGCAAACGGCCGCCGAGTGGCTGCAGCGCTGGGGACTGATGGCGATGATGATCATTGCCGGCTCACCCCTGCCGCAAACGCCAGCCTTGCTCTTCTGTGCGCTGGCCGAGCTATCGACGCCGGGAATCATGCTCGCCGTCGGTTTCGGCAAGACAGCCAAATACCTGGCCCTGGCCTGGGCGACAGCCCGCTATCCGTCACGGTTCATCGACTACCGATGACCAAGCGCATGAGATGATTTCGGCGCCAATGCTCTGGCAACGACGGCAAGCGATTGATTATCTGCAGCGCCGGCTGGCCGACCGCCTGCTGGCACAGGAGCGCCAATGAACGACTCTCGACAGTCGGCCGCGGAGCCGACACCCGCCCAAGCTACTCAGACCGCCTGCGCGGCCTGTGGCACAGCTTTTGTCTGCGGCGCGGTCGCCGGACTGGCCACATGCTGGTGCGTAACGATGCCGACGATGCCGGCCACCGACCTTGATGTCGACCGGGGCTGCTACTGCCCAGCGTGTTTGCAGCAACGGCTCAGCGTGGCGAAAGAAGCGTCCGCTCCGCCAACATGAGAATCGCGTCGCGGTTGCTCCAGGAAAAGCAGCACGCCGCTGCTTCCCGCCACGGCAACCAGCAATAGGCTCGGTGTTCGCTCGGCGCCAGGGTCACCGACGGCGGCTGTGGCAGGCACAGCGAGAAAACGTGCTCGATGTTGTGCGTCACGCCGGGAGCGTAGCGCTGACGCCATTCGGCGAAAATTTCGTAGCGGTTGGTGAATTGCCAGTCGAACAACTGGTCGTCATCGACGACGATACCGGTTTCCTCGCCGACCTCACGGATCGCGGTGTGCCGTAAATCCTCATCCGTTTCCTGACTGCCGGTTACCGATTGCCAGTACCCCGGATGCGCGGCACGTTCGAGCAGCAGGATCTGCAGGTCAGGCGTATGGATGACGACCAGCACCGACACCGGTCGCTTATAAACAGTCATGCCAGCGTCGGCAGCCGCGCCAGACCATCCGGACGCAAATCGTAAAAGACCCAGAACGGGCAGTCCGTCTCCCGCCACTCGTCGATGGCCAGTTCGAAAACCTGGTTGAGCCGGCGGAAATCGTTGATATTCTCAGCGTGGAACGGCTCGGCGCGGGTAATGATCAACACGTAACCCGCCGCTTCGCACCACGACAGATCGGTCAGGCAATCCTTGAACGCATCGAGGTTTCGACCGTACCAATCCGGGAAATCAAGCACTTGATCGAGTTGGTCCAGCACGACGTCGAGACGGGTGGCATCGGCGAAATCGACTTCGAAACAGGCAAAGCCGAGAGCGGCGGCAGCCGTTTTGACCACCGCTTGTCCGCTGTCCGGCAGATGGTAGATACCGGCCTGCCGGGATTGTTTCAACAGGGCTTGCAAGGGCTTGCTGTGCATGGCTATTCGTGAATCCGGCGGAAACTGCGGTAGTGATCGTCGGAGTAGTAATACTCGCCCGAGGTGGCGACATCACCGCCCTGCCCTTCGCCGGCAACCAGCCGGCGGGCGCCGCGATCCCTGGCGCCCGGCGTCGGCACGGTGTACTCACGGTAATAGCCGCGTCGTTTCACCGGCAGGCGTTTTTCGAAATTGCCGAAAACGACGCCGTCCTTGCGCGGATACGGAAACGGCCCGCCGCGCTGGATCAAGCGCAGCGTATGCCGTGCTTCGGGAGGCAGCTCGGCCAAACTGACCGTCGGCACCTCATCGGCGGAAAACCAGCGCAGAAAATCGCGCGCCATCGCCGGCGGCGTCGCCAGCACCAGCAAGGCGGTCAACAACGCCGGCAGCAGCCGGCGGAGGCTCCACCAAAACCGCCCAAACCGCTGAATCCCGCTGCTCATCGGCTCAGCCCGGCCGGTTTCCGTCAGCAGGCGTATCGACCCGCTGACGCAAGCGGATGTGCAACTCGCGCAATTGTTTCTCGTTCACCGGGCTTGGCGCATCGGTGAGCAGGCATTGCGCGCGCTGCGTCTTCGGGAAAGCGATCACGTCGCGAATCGACTCGGCGCCGGCCATCATCGCCACGATCCGGTCGAGACCGAACGCCAGACCGCCATGCGGCGGCGCGCCGTATTTGAGCGCGTCGAGCAGGAAGCCGAATTTCTGCCGCGCCTCTTCCGCACCGATACCCAGCGCCTTGAACACCGTTTCCTGCACATCGGCCCGATGAATCCGCACCGATCCGCCGCCGAGCTCGGCACCGTTCAAGGCCAGATCGTAAGCTTTCGCCAGACACTGGCCAGGATCGCTGTCGAGCAGCGACAGATGCTCGTCCTTCGGACTGGTGAACGGGTGATGGCAAGCCGTCCAGCGCTGGTTTTCATCGTCGTATTCGAACATCGGAAAATCGACGATCCACACCGGCGCCCAGGTCTGCGTACCGAGAAAGCCTTTTTCGTGACCGATCTTGACCCGCAAAGCGCCCAGCGCATCATTGACCACCTTGGCCTTGTCGGCGCCGAAGAAAATCAGGTCGCCGGATTGCGCGGCCGTCCGTTCGACGATCGCCTGCAAGGCCTGCGGATGCAGATTCTTGACGATCGGTGACTGCAAGCCGCTTTCATCGAGCCGCGAAACATCATTGACCTTGATATAAGCCAGACCGCGGGCGCCGTAAATCCCGACGAACTGGGTATAGGCATCGATTTCACCGCGCGTCAGGCTGGCGCCGCCCGGAATCCGCAAAGCGGCGACCCGCCCTCCGGCGCTGTTGGCGACACCGGAAAAGACCTTGAAGGCGACATCCTTGACCGCGTCGGTAACCTCGACCAGTTCGAGGCTCACCCGCAGGTCCGGCTTGTCGGAGCCGAAACGTCGCATCGCTTCGGCGTATGCGAGCCGCGGGAAAGGATTGGGCAGATCGACGTCGATGGCTTCCTTGAACACCATCCGGATCAACGCTTCCATCAGATCGATGATCGCCGTTTCGTCCATGAAAGAGGTTTCGATATCGACCTGGGTAAATTCGGGCTGACGGTCGGCGCGCAGATCCTCGTCGCGGAAGCACTTGACGATCTGGTAATAACGATCGAAGCCGGCAACCATCAGCAACTGTTTGAAAAGTTGCGGCGATTGCGGCAAGGCGAAGAACTGGCCGGGATGGACGCGCGACGGCACCAGATAGTCGCGGGCGCCTTCCGGCGTGCTCTTGGTAAGCATCGGCGTTTCGATGTCGATGAAGCCGGCGTCGTCGAGAAAACGGCGGAAAGCCCGCGCCACCTGATAACGCAGCCGCAGATTGCGCTGCATCTGTGGCCGGCGCAGATCGATCACCCGATGCAACAGACGGATGTTCTCGGAAAGATTGTCCTCGTCGAGCTGAAACGGCGGCGTCACCGCCGGGTTGAGAACTTCGATGGTATGGCAGAGCACTTCGACTTCGCCGCTGGCGATGGTCGTATTGACCGTCCCACTCGGCCGCGCGCGTACCCGGCCGGTCACCCGCAGGCAAAACTCGCTGCGGATCGACTCGGCGATGCTGAACATCTCCGGACGGTCAGGGTCGCAGACCACTTGCGCCAGACCGTCGCGGTCGCGCAGGTCGATGAAAATCACCCCACCATGGTCACGCCGGCGATGCGCCCAGGCGCAAAGGGTTACCTCCTGACCGATCAGTTGAGAATCGAGTTGTCCACAATAATGAGTACGCATGACAGATCCTGGCTGTTTCTGGTTAGACGGGCGGACTCGATGCTCTCAAGTACCGGCGGTCCCGGCCGTCGCCCGCGTGGGAGCCGGCGTTCCAGCAGGTGGAACGACTCCCATTGAAATCACATACTTGAGCGCGTTGTCGACGCTCATTTCCAATTCGATGGCCTCGGCTTTCGGAACGATCAGAAAGAAGCCCGAGGTCGGATTCGGCGTCGTCGGCACATAGACGCTGATATGCTCGCCCGCCAGATGCGCCGCCACTTCGCCACCCGGCTTGCCGGTCAGAAAAGCGATGGTCCAGGCGCCACGCCGCGGATATTCGACCAGCACCGCCTTGCGAAAAGCATTGCCCGACGAAGAGAACAGCGTATCGGAGACCTGTTTGACGCTGTTGTAGATCGAGCTGACCACCGGAATCCGCGCCAGCAACCGTTCCCACCACCGCACCAGACGCTGACCGATGAAATTGGTCGCCAGCAGCCCGGTCAGCCAGATGATCAGCAGGGTCAGCACCGCGCCGACCCCGGGGACGTCGAAACCGAACAGTTGGCGCGGATGCAGCGCATCGGGCAGCCACTGCAAGGAACCGTCCATGGCGCCGATGATCGACATCAGCACCCAAGCGGTGATCGCCAACGGCACCCAGATCAGCAGCCCGGTGATGAAATGACGTTTGATCACTTGGCGCCGCAGGCCGCCGCCACCTCGGGTGCGCAAGGACACGCCGGCGCCACCGCGTCGCCTTTGTCCGCCGGCGCGTCAGCGGTGGCCGGCTTGTCCTGTTTGGCCGGCTTGCCGGAATTTTTGAAATCAGTGGCGTACCAACCATTGCCCTTCAACTGAAAACCGGCTGCGGTAACCTGCTTGCTGTAGGTCGCCTGCCCGCAATCAGGGCAGACACGCAGTACCGGATCGCTCATTTTCTGCAAATGTTCCTTTTCAAAACCACAGGAATCGCATCGATAAAAATAGATCGGCATGGCTAACCTTCGGAAAGTCCAGCAAAATTGTTGATTATACCGGAAGGCGACGGGCGGTCGAGATGCTGGATGACAAACAAGCGGTCTGGCCGGCCGTCGGTGCAGCTTTTTTGCAATTGACAGACCGCGGTCGGCAAGCCAAGCGCCGCAACGGCAGCTATTTGTTCTCGCTCGGCGCCGTCCGCAAGATCTGCAACAATTTCTGTCCGGCACGTCCGTTCGCTGGCAAGGCGAGGCGCTTTTTTCCGGCTTGGCCTGGTTCCCAAGGCCCACCTTGGGAACCTCATCCTTCGAGGCTCCGGCTTCCAGCTTTTCCCTTGCGCGGCGGATTGGGTGAGAAAAAGGAAGCTGGAGCTTCCAGTCAGGGTTCCCAAGGTGGACCTTGGGAACCAGGAAAATATCAGCAGGCACGCCGTCGAGAAGAACGTGGTCGGCGGTATCGGCGGACAGAGGCTACGTGGAAAAACTCCGGCTCTGCTTCTGGCCAGCGCGGTGTTTCAAGCCATCATCGCGCGGCCGTCACCGTTTCTGTCCGGCACGCGGTGGGCAAGCGGCTTTTTCTCCGCCGAAATCATTGCCTTGATTTGGCGCCGATGATCAGCGATCAGATTTGTTCGACCGTGGACACCCCCGCCAGCGTCGCTCAGCCATAACGCCCTTCGATGTAGTCGGCGGTCTCCTGGTGCACCGGCGTGACGAACATCTCTTCGGTCCGGCCATGCTCGACGACCCGGCCCATCAACATGAAGACGCATTCCTCGCTGGCGCGCCGCGCCTGCGCCATGTTGTGGGTGACGATCAGGATGGTGT
>JAVMKC010000097.1:0-65216 GCA_031732795.1 Accumulibacter sp.
AATTAATAAATTAATAAAAATAAAAGCCGGCATCTTTATTGCTTGAGAAGCGTACGACTGATGAATGTCGTTACCCTCGACCCGTTTTCTATCACTGGTCCACATCCGGTCGCATCCATATCGCGGATCGGAGCGCATGAAGAATCCTCTGATAAAAAGTCGAATTTTATTCACGGAATTCAGCATCACCTTCAACTTCTTGGGAGATATTCGATGCACAAAAAAACTTTGCTTGCCGCCGCACTGGTGACTGCGTTGTCCGCGTCGGCCAATGCGGCGACCTTTCATTTCACCGGTAATATCACCTATAACACTGACGTTATCAGAACGACTTTCACTCTCGATTCCGACGCCACCAATGTCAGGATTTGGACTGACTCTTTTCAGAGTGGAACCAACTTCGATCCGATCACCGGATTGTGGAATGCCTCGACCGGCGCCCTGCTCGGCCAGAACGACGACAATCCCCTCATTCAGGCTGGGCAAACCTATTATGACTCCGGGATGGTCATTCCCCTCTTGGCTGCGGGCACATATTGGTTCACCATCGCTGCTTATAGCAACTTCGCTTCTGGCCCCAACTACAGCGATGGCTTCGGATTCGACGGCCAGTCGCCGATTGCGATCGCCAACTGGTGCCAACCGGCCAGCAATAACTGCCAGAATCAAAAGGGTACTTACTGGAGCTTGTGGCTTGATGGCGTTTCTTCGGCCGTCGATCCGAACCAGGTTCCAGAACCTACCGCACTATCACTTATCGGCCTGGGTCTCGCCGGACTGGTGTCGTTCAGACGTCGCAAAACGCTCTGATCTGGAGCATCTCCGCTTACACGGCAACTCGACAATTCCACCTGCCTTCTCAAGGCCCCTTCCATGGGGCCTTTTTTATCTACAAAACAAACATATAGACAAATTTATATCTCGATA
The DNA here is from genome assembly GCA_031732795.1 of Accumulibacter sp. Classification (GTDB taxonomy): domain Bacteria; phylum Pseudomonadota; class Gammaproteobacteria; order Burkholderiales; family Rhodocyclaceae; genus Accumulibacter. The sequence goes on from JAVMKC010000097.1 coordinate 928, forward strand.
AACCACTATCTTGGTCTCGCCAGATTCAATCCGGCAGGGTTCTTTATGCCATGGAATCAGTTCTCGGCAAATTCGCGTCGCATTGACCGAATCATGAAATCTGCGGGCATTCCGCAATGCTTTGCTTTGTTGTCATGAGATCGCGCTAAAAGGCCCGCCAATTTGACAGCGTTAAACGACGGCGACTGAATATAACCTCGAGTGGCGATCAACGTCTTCAAAAAATTTTCAATTTCAGCCAATCCCCCTTATCCTTGCCGACCACGCGGCGCGATAATATTGCGCACAGCGAATGTCCTAGGAGAAATCACCATGATCTTGACCCCCGAACAGGAAATGATCCGCGATTCGCTGCGTGCTTTCGCTCAGGAGCGACTGGCACCTTTCGCCGGCGAATGGGACCGCCAGCACACCTTCCCGGCCGAAGCCCTGCGCGAACTCGGCGCGCTTGGCGCCTTGGGAATGGTCGTCCCCGAACAATGGGGCGGTGCCGGCATGGATTACATGTCATTGGTGCTGGTTCTCGAAGAAATCGCCGCCGGTGACGGCGCCACCTCGACGATCGTCAGTGTGCAGAATTCGTTGGCCTGCGGCATCACCATGAAATACGGCACCGACGAACAGAAAGAAACTTGGCTCAAACCGCTGGCTGGTGGCGAAATGCTCGGTTGTTTCTGCCTCACCGAGCCACACACCGGTTCCGACGCCGCGGCAATCACCACCCGCGCCGACCGTGATGGCGATCATTTCGTCCTCAACGGTGTCAAACAATTCATCACCACCGGCAAATACGCCCAGGTGGCGATCGTTTTCGCGGTCACCGACAAGGCGGCAGGCAAAAAGGGAATCTCCTGTTTCCTGGTGCCGACCAGCACGCCGGGCTACATCGTCGCCCGTCTCGAAGAAAAAATGGGCCAGCACGCTTCCGATACCGCGCAAATCCTGCTCGAGGACTGCCGCATTCCCGCCTCATGCCTGTTGGGCAAGGAAGGCGACGGCTATCGCATCGCCTTGTCCAATCTCGAAGCCGGCCGCATCGGTATCGCCGCCCAATCGGTGGGCATGGCACGCGCGGCTTTCGAGGCCGCGGTACAGTACGCCAAGGAACGGCAAACTTTCGGCCAGCCGATCATCGAGCATCAGGCGGTCAGCTTCCGACTGGCCGATATGGCAACGCAAATCGACGCCGCCCGGCTGATGGTCTGGCGTGCAGCGACTTTCAAGGATGCCGGAAAGCCCTGTCTGAAGGAGGCATCGATGGCCAAGATGTTCGCTTCGGAAATGGCGGAAAAAGTGTGTTCCGATGCCATCCAGATTCTGGGGGGATACGGTTACGTGAGTGACTTCCCGGTCGAACGGATCTATCGCGATGTCCGTGTTTGCCAGATCTACGAAGGGGCCAACGATATTCAGCGACTGGTCATCGGTCGCTCTGTCGCCGGTGAGTAATTCCAGCCGTCACGTTCTGCGTGCCGGGATCAGCGTTGAAGCGCTCAACGCGCGCGCTCCTGGCTTCCTGCCAGATTGGTTCGGAGTCGAAGTGCTCAGTCTCGACCCGGGCAAACTCTCCGGGCGATTGATTATCCGCCCGGAGATGCTGGCACCGAACGGCTTTTTGCACGCGGCAACGATCATCGCTTTGGCCGACACTTGTGCCGGCTACGCGACGATTGCTCATCTGCCGAACGGCGCCGAAGGCTTCACGACCATCGAATTGAAAGCCAATTTTCTCGGCACGGCAACCCATGGCGAATTGAGCTGTTCGGCTACCGCGGTCCATACCGGACGAACGACACAGGTATGGGATGCCGAGGTACATGACGGCGACAATCGTCGGTTGGCACTTTTCCGGTGCACGCAAATGATCCTGTGGCCCAAACCCTGACCGTGATCAACTGGATGGCTCGCCAAGGACAGGGGCGCGCGTATTGCGCTGCCGTGTCTTAACGGGCAAGATTTATTCTTCCCACTTTTTTGCGATCCTCTCCGGTTCGATGTCGCCGATTTCTCGACGCGCCGCTGCTGTCGTTCCCCCATCTTCTTCAGCCTGGGTTTTCAGGGGTAACACCGCTCTCTGCGCCAGCGCTCTGCTGCGTTTGTCATGGGCCGGAAGCGCTTTACTGCTGTTGTGGGTGACGGTTTTCTGGGCCCTCGACTGAGCGGTTGTGAAGCAATGGTCACGAGCAGGCCAAGAGGCCAGGCGCGAGCGAGCGGCGAGACCTATCCAGTGGATAGGCGATGAGCGAACGAGTGAGCAACGACGCAGATGGGCCGCGCAGTAGATTTATTCACCACCTCTGACACAATCCCGCGGATGCCGTTCCACTCGCCTCTTTCTCTTGCAAACCCGCCAATCCTGAGTTTCGAGAATCTCACCTTGGGCTACAACCGGCATCCCGCCGTTCATCATCTGCGCGGAGAAGTGACCACAGGCAGCTTGCTGGCTATCGTCGGCCCCAACGGCGCCGGCAAATCGACGCTGCTCAAAGCCATTGCCGGCGAACTGCGCCCCTTGCAAGGTCGCATCGATTATCACGGCCTGCATCGGCGACAGATTGCCTACCTGACGCAGCAGCCGACACTGGATACCAGTTTTCCCGTCACCGTCCACGATTTCGTCGCCATGGGTTTGTGGCGGACAATCGGCGGGTTTGCCGGATTGAGCGCCGGTATGCGCGAACGAATCGACACGGCGATCGATGCCGTCGGCCTGACAGGGCTGCAGCGGCGGCCGGTCGGTGCCGTTTCCGGCGGCCAGCTCCAGCGCGCATTGTTTGCCCGGGTGATGCTGCAGGATGCCTCGCTGGTTCTGCTCGACGAGCCGTACCGGGCCATCGACGCCGCCACCATCCACGATCTGGCCGCCCTGGTCCGCCAATGGCACCTGGAAGGCCGCACCGTGATCGCCGTGTTGCACGATCTCGACCACGTTCGCCGCGAATACCCGCACACCCTGTTGCTGGCGCGTGAAATGGTCGCCGCTGGCGATACGACGTCCGTTCTCACCGAGAGCCATCTGCAACGCGCCCGTGAGCTCGCGGAGGGACGCTCTGACAGCTATGATCCGGCATCGTCGTCGGTCTGTCATACCGACGATCCACCCCGATGACCGACACACTGCTCTCGCTGCCGTTGATCGCGCCGTTCATCGAATTCGGCTTCATGCGCCGGGCTTTGGCCGGCTGCTTGGCGTTGGCACTGGGCGCGACACCAATCGGTGTTTTGCTGATGCTGCGCCGGATGAGCCTGGCGGGTGACGCCATGTCGCACGCGATCTTGCCTGGCGCAGCCATCGGCTACCTCATCGCCGGCTTGTCGTTGCCAGCGATGAGCCTGGGCGGCCTGCTGGTTGGACTGACCGTCGCCGTACTCGCCGGCGGTATTTCCCGGCATTCAGTGATCAAAGAGGACGCCAGCCTGGCCACCTTCTACCTGCTCTCTTTATCGTCCGGCGTACTGATCATTTCTCTGCGCGGCAGCAGCGTAGACTTGCTGCACGTACTGTTCGGCAGCGTGCTGGCGCTCGACGACGCAACATTGCTGTTGCTCGCCAGCTTTGCGTCGTTGTCGATGGTCGTTCTCGCCCTTGGCTTACGACTGTTCGCCCTCGAATGCTACGATCCAGCTTTTCTGGCACGGATCAGCCGATTGGCGCCGTTGGCGCATTATGGTTTCCTGATTTTGCTGGTCCTCAACCTGGTAGCCGGTTTTCATGCCTTGGGAACACTGATGGCCGTCGGGATCATGATCCTGCCGGCGGTAACCGCCCGCCTGTGGGTCTGCAACCTTGGCCCGTTGCTGCTGATCGCCTCGGCGACGGCATTCCTCGGCTCATTGACCGGCTTACTCATCTCATACTATGCCAATCTCCCCGCCGGCCCGGCGATCGTCCTGACACTAGGCGCCGGCTATCTGCTGTCCTTGCTCATCGGTCCACTAGGCCCGTTGGCTAGCAGATGGCGTTCCGGTTGGCATTTCGAACGCTGACCCTCAGGAGGACAGAAAATCCTATGCGTCGTCGGACTCGTTTCATCCTCTTCACGCGCCTGCTTTCCTGTCTGTGGCTGACGCTGGCAAACAGTACGACAATCGCCGCAGACAAGCTGCCGGTTGTCGTCAGTTTCAGTATTCTCGCCGATTTGACTCAACGGATCGGCGGCGAACATCTGCATGTCCATACGTTGGTCGGTCCCGGAAACGACGCACATGTTTACCAACCCACACCAGCCGACGCCCGCACCTTGTCGAACGCCCGCCTGGTAATCATCAACGGACTGGGCTTTGAAGGCTGGATAGAACGGCTGGTCAGATCAGCCGGTTATCGCGGTAGAGTCATCATCGCCAGCCAAGGGGTTACTCCTCTTCGCTTGGCAAACACGGCCAAAGATCAGCACCCGTCACCGGATGAACATGCGCACGACGAGAACCTGGACCCGCACGCTTGGCAGGATCTCGGCAATGCCCGTCGTTACGTCGACAACATCAGTGCTGCACTGAGCGAGATTGATCCGACAAACAAAAATGTTTTTCAGACCAATGCCGCGCGTCTTCGAGATGAAATAGCCACTCTCGACCGCCAGATTCGTACCACGTTCAACAGCATCCCGGCAGAACGTCGCAAGGTGATCAGTTCACACGGTGCGTTCAATTATTTCGGGCGCGCGTACGGCATCCGCTTCATTGCCCCAGTCGGGATCAACACCGATGCCGAACCCTCCGCCGCCACCGTCGGAGCAATCATCCGCCAAATTCGCCAGGAAAAAATCAAAGTGCTGTTCGTCGAGAACATCACCGACCCGCGTTTGCTCGAACGAATCAGCCGTGAATCCGGCGCCCGAGTAGGCGGCACCTTATACTCCGACTCGCTGGCCAAAGCAGGCACCTCTGCCGACAGCTATCTCGGCATGATCAGTCACAACGCCAAAACACTGGCCGGCGCATTGACTGACTGATAGTCATCCTGCTCCGTGACCCATTGACCGCACCGACGCAAATGCCATGCCAAACACGTTGACACCAAGCCGCTGGGGCGTAGACTATTTATTGTTGGAACAGCGACTTGGCGTTTGATTTGTCATTGATGAACCAGATCAACGAAATCGATGCCAGCCGCACTTGTGCCAACAGCATAAAGACCCAATCAAGCCGCATAGGCACACGGCTTATTCTTTGCACCACTACGTTTCGAAAGGTGACCCATGAGTGTGGCGATCAACGATCTTAAAGGCATGACTCCTGATATTTTGAAGCAACTCAAAGAATTGGGAATTTCCCAAAACGAGCAGCTTCTGGAGGCAACGAAATCCCCTGAAGAACGCAAGTCCTTGGCAGCAAAGCTCGGCATCGAGACCCGTCCGCTGCTGGAACTGGCCAATCGTGCTGATCTTTCGCGGATTAAGGGAGTCGCCGGTGTTTACTCGGATCTGCTTGAGCAAGCCGGCGTCGATACGGTAAAGGAACTGGCTACCCGTCGTCCAGATAACTTGCACGCAAAAATGGTCGAAGTAAATCAGGCAAAGAACCTGACTGCTCGTCTCCCCACCCAGGAAATGATCGAAAGCTGGGTCGCCCAAGCCAAAGAGTTGCCTAAGCTGCTGACTTACTGAGTATTTTTTTCTCACGAGCAGGTCGACAGGTGAGGCCTGTTCGTGAGCAAGATTCCAAATCGTCCGGAAAAGCATTGCGCACTATCTGCAGCACTGAAGTGGTCGGTTAGACTGACCAATGGTTCATTCAGAAGCAACTCGCCACCAACGCGTCGGTTGCCGGGATTGTCGTTTTTTCAAACACAACTTTTCACTGGTTTTTTATGACCTGTCTTTGACAATTTTCAGGCATAGACTGGCGAATGACCATCGTGCCTAATGCGCAGCTCGGCGAGCATCTGCTTTTCAGTCAGATCGGCAGCCCATGCCGGACGAAGCTGAAAATGAGGCTGATCTTTGATCGTCTTCCAATTGCCACCCCATTCGAGACCCAGGTCGACACCTAACACGCCAACCGCTTTGTACTTGGCTGAATCTCCGAGATATTTGTTTCCTTCGAAAACGCCAATATCGAAGGCAATGCCAAAATTATGATTCGATTGCCCTCCGCGAGCATTGGTTACGATCGATCCCGGAGCGGTTCGTCCCTTGGCGTACAGCGCATCCTGCTCCTGATAAGTACGTAAGCCACTGAGAATCTTTATCTTGATTCCGGAAGCGTCTGCTTTTTGGACCAATGCTCTGGCATAGGGTTGTACTTCTGGCAGCAGCGTGGCAATGATTTTCTCGCTGCGATCGTCAACAGCGGCGATCGTCGCCGGCTTCGCATTGCTGTGTCCATCGTTGTTCTTTATCAGACGTTCGTAGATTGCGCCCCAGGTTTGCGGGCCAGCTTTTCCGTCCACCTCGACGCCAAGTTCCTGTTGAATGGCTGAAATCATTTCATCGATACGCATGACTCTCTCTCGCTGACAAAACGTTGATCAAGTTCACGAAGCAGGCAATCGCTTGTTCGACGTAGACTGTCCACCGCGACGAACTGTACTTGCCACCAGCAAGCATCCGGTCAGTCGCTGATGACATGCTCTTTATCTGATCTGCAGCATACCACCAATTTGCTGGGAATCAATATCGACGTAGTGACAGACTCGGCGATGATTCTCTGATAATCCGAACGAAGTGCAAGCCCGGCATGAGCAATCGGACAATTCAAAGCTTATTGCAATGTTTACAAGGACTCGGTAACCCAAAGCAAAACGGGGAGCAACGCCAACTTAAATTCGGCGTTGCTCCCCGTTCAAAAGCGCGATACAGACTTAGTGGTGCCGGTTACGCAGTTTCTTGATGGCTTGCAATTGAGCGACAGCTTGCGCCAACTCGGCTTCCGCAGTCGCCAAACCCACATCCGAGCCACGATTTTTCAGTGCTTCCTCCGCACGACGCTTGGCTTCGAGTGCTTTGGCTTCATCGAGATCGCTGGCGCGAATCGCGGTATCTGCGAGAACGGTGATCATCGCTGGCTGGACTTCCAACATCCCGCCCGAGACATAAACCAACTCGTATTCGTCACGATCGGGGATTTTCAAGCGCACCGTTCCGGGTTTGATGCGAGTCAGCAACGGGGTGTGTCGCGGGTAAATACCAAGCTCGCCCGCTTCGCCGGGAAACACCGCAAAATCGGTTTCGCCAGAAAAGATCAATTCTTCGGCACTTACCACATCGACATGGACTCTGATGGACATGATTTTTTCCCTTGCTACCTGATGAAGTCGCCGCTAACCCTGCTCCACGCGTAGCGGCGACATAATGGCCGCCCTTAGAGTTTTTTGGCTTTCTCGAAGACTTCTTCGATCCCGCCAACCATATAGAACGCCTGCTCGGGAATATTGTCGCATTCGCCATTGACGATCATCTTGAACCCTTTGATCGTTTCCTTGAGCGGAACATACTTGCCCGGCGAACCGGTAAATACTTCGGCAACGTTGAACGGTTGCGAGAGGAAACGTTGGATTTTCCGCGCCCGATAGACGGCCAGTTTATCTTCCGGCGACAGTTCGTCCATGCCCAGAATGGCGATGATGTCACGCAATTCCTTATATTTCTGCAGGGTCATCTGCACCGCTCGGGCAACGCCATAGTGCTCTTCGCCAACGATCTGCGGATCGAGCTGGCGCGAAGTCGAGTCGAGAGGATCAACCGCAGGATAAATACCCAGCGATGCAATGTCCCGCGACAAAACGACCGTCGAGTCAAGATGCAGGAAGGTGGTCGCGGGCGAGGGATCGGTCAAGTCGTCGGCAGGCACATAGACCGCCTGGATCGAGGTGATCGAACCGACTTTCGTCGAGGTAATCCGCTCTTGCAGACGCCCCATTTCTTCCGCCAGCGTCGGCTGGTAACCCACCGCAGACGGCATCCGGCCCAGCAACGCAGAGACTTCGGTCCCGGCCAGGGTGTAACGGTAGATATTATCGACGAAGAACAGGATATCCCGGCCATCGTCACGGAAACGCTCGGCCATCGTCAGCCCGGTCAAGGCGACCCGCAGACGGTTGCCCGGTGGCTCGTTCATCTGTCCGAAAACCATCGCCACCTTGTCGAGAACGTTCGACTCCTTCATTTCGTGATAGAAGTCGTTTCCTTCACGGGTCCGCTCACCCACACCTGCGAACACGGAAAGACCGGAGTGTTGTTTGGCGATGTTGTTGATCAACTCCATCATGTTGACGGTCTTGCCAACTCCAGCGCCACCGAATAGACCCACCTTGCCGCCTTTGGCGAAGGGGCAAACGAGATCGATAACTTTGATGCCCGTTTCCAGAAGATCGACCGAGGGAGAAAGCTCGTCGAATTTCGGAGCCACTTGGTGGATTTCGCGCCGCTCGTCGGTGGCAATCGGACCGGCTTCGTCGATAGGCCGACCGAGAACGTTCATGATCCGGCCAATCGTCGCATTACCGACCGGCACCGAAATACCAGCACCGGTGTTATTGACCTTCATCCCGCGACGCAGACCATCCGAGGACCCCATGGCGATCGTCCGCACGATACCATCGCCAAGCTGTTGTTGGACCTCGAACATCAGATCCGGTTCGCACATCTCCGATTCTTCAGCCTTGTCGAGCTGGAGCGCATCGTAAATTCTGGGCATCGCATCGCGCGGGAACTGAATGTCCACCACGGCGCCGATACACTGAACAATGTTTCCTTGACTCATCGTCGTATCCCTAATCAATAAACTAACTGTCGCGTGGTCAGACAGCGGCTGCGCCGCCGACGATTTCCGAAAGCTCTTTGGTAATTGACGCCTGGCGGGCCTTGTTATAAACCAGTTTGAGCTCGCCGATCACATTCTTGGCATTATCCGACGCCGATTTCATCGCCACCATTCGGGCGCTCTGTTCCGATGCCATATTCTCGGCCACCGCCTGGTAAATCATCGCTTCGACATAGCGCACCAGCAGGTCGTCAATCACCACCTGCGCGTCGGGCTCGTACAGATAATCCCAACGATTGCCCTCTCCGCCGACCAGATCGCCCGACAACGGCAGCAATTGATAAAGCGTCGGCTCCTGCTTCATGGTATTGATGAAACGCGTGAAAACGATGTACAGAACATCGATTTCGCCTTTCATGTACGCGTCGAGCTGAACCTTGACCGGACCAATCAGCTTCTCCAGATGCGGCGTATCGCCCAGAGCGGTGACTTGTGAAACGAGATTGGCACCGGCACGCTGCATGAATCCCAAGCCCTTGTTGCCGATGGCGGTGACAAACAGCTTTTTGCCTTCGGCGTCCCACTCCTTCATTTTGGCCAAAGCCAACCGGAGGACATTGGTGTTCAACCCTCCGCACAATCCTTTGTCGGAAGTGACGGTGATCAACCCGACGGCCGAGATCTTTTCTCTGGCCGTCAGGAAAGGGTGACGATAGTCGGTCAACGCGTGCGAGAGGTTACCGGCAACGCGCCGGATTTTCTCGCCATAGGGCCTGGCTGCACGCATCCGATCCTGCGCTTTGCGCATTTTCGACGCAGCAACCATTTCCATGGCTTTGGTGATCTTGCGCGTACTTTCGACGCTTTTGATCTTGTTGCGGATTTCCTTGCCGCTAGGCATGGCAAACCTCCTCGATCGATCAGGCCAAGCCGGCCTTGAACTCCTCAATCGCCTTGGTGAGCTTCTGCTCAGCGTCGGCGTCAAGATCTTTGCTGGTCTCGATCTTGCTGATGAGGTCGGCGTATTTCTGCTTGATGAAGCCATGCATCTGCTTTTCGGTCGCCAGCGCTTTTTTCACGTCAACATCGTCGAAGAGACCTTTGTTGACCGCGTGCAAGGTGATAGCCATTTCGGAGATCGACAGCGGTGAATACTGCGGCTGCTTCATCAGTTCGGTGACCAGACGACCGCGGTCGAGCTGTTTGCGAGTCGCCTCATCGAGATCGGAAGCAAATTGTGCAAAGGCGGCCAGTTCGCGGAACTGGGCCAGCGCCAAGCGGACACCACCACCGAGTTTTTTGATTACCTTGGTCTGCGCCGCACCACCCACCCGCGAAACGGAAATACCCGCATCGATGGCCGGACGGATACCGGCGTTGAACAGGTCGGTATCGAGGAAGATTTGGCCGTCGGTAATCGAAATGACGTTGGTCGGCACGAAAGCGGATACGTCTCCGGCTTGCGTTTCGATCACCGGCAGCGCCGTCAGTGAACCGGTTTTGCCCTTGACTTCACCATTGGTGAATTTTTCCACCCACTCTTCGGAAACCCTGGCCGCACGTTCGAGCAGGCGAGAGTGCAGGTAGAACACGTCGCCCGGATAGGCTTCACGGCCCGGCGGCCGACGCAACAGCAACGAAACCTGACGATAGGCCCACGCCTGCTTGGTCAGATCATCGTAAATGATCAATGCGTCCTGGCCACGATCACGGAAATATTCACCCATCGTGCACCCGGAGTAGGGAGCGATGTACTGCAGAGCGGCCGACTCGGACGAGGTTGCGGCAACGATGATGGTGTATTCCATCGCGCCGTTTTCTTCGAGACGACGAACGACGTTGGCCACGGTGGAGGCTTTCTGACCGACAGCCACATAGATGCAGATCAGATTCTGGCCTTTTTGATTGATGATCGTGTCCACCGCTACGGCGGTCTTGCCGGTCTGGCGGTCACCGATGATCAACTCGCGCTGACCACGACCAATCGGCACCATTGCGTCGATCGACTTGAGACCGGTCTGGACCGGCTGTGAAACTGATTTCCGCCAAATGACACCAGGCGCCACTTTTTCGATCTTGTCGGTCAGCTTGCTGTTGATCGGACCTTTGCCGTCAATCGGCTGACCCAGAGAGTTGACCACACGCCCGAGCAGTTCGGGGCCGACCGGCACTTCGAGAATGCGGCCGGTGGTCTTGACGGTATCACCTTCACTGATTTCGTCATATTCACCAAGAACCACCGCGCCTACCGAGTCGCGGTCGAGGTTCAGCGCCATGCCGAAGGTATTGCCCGGGAACTCGAGCATTTCTCCCTGCATGACATCGGTCAAGCCGTAGACACGGCAGATACCGTCGGTCACCGATACGACGGTGCCCTGGGTGCGCAGATCGGCGCTGATCGCAAGATTCTCGATCTTGCCTTTGATCAGTTCGCTGATTTCGGATGGATTCAACTGCATGGAAAATCTCCTAGTTCTTGAGCGCCAGTCGCAGGCTCTCCAGCTTTCCGCTGACGGATGTGTCGAGAACCTGATCGCCAATCACAATCTTGACGCCGCCGATCAGTGACTGATCGACGACCACTTCGGCCGTAAGCCGGGTCTTGAAGCGTGTCTCCAGATCCGCCACCAAGGCTTTACGCTGCACGTCGTCAAGCGGAAAAGCGCTGTAAATCGTCGCTTCCTTGACGCCTTCCTGGGCAGCCCGCTGAGCCTCGAAGAGACTGGCAATTTCCGGCAGAAAAGATAGCCGCTCACTGGCGGCGAGGACATCGATCAGATTGGTTCCGCCGCCATCCAATGCCTTGCCGACCACCGACTTGAAGAGATCACTCTTCTGGGAGGCGGACAACTCGGGATTGCCGATGCATAAGCGCATCTGCGGATCCGTCGCAACGGAGGAAAGCAACGACAACCGCTCGGACCACGCCGCTAGCGCCTTGTTTTCCAACGCGATGCGAAAAACCGCTTCAGCGTAGGGGCGCGCGATGGTAACGAGTTCGGCCATGATTTCAGAGTTCCTGCTTGAGCGCGACCAGCATGTCGGAATGCGCCTTGGCATCGACCTCGCGCTTCAGAATCCGTTCGGCACCGGCCACCGCCAAGTCGGCGACGCGATTGCGCAATTCAGCCCGAGCCTGCTCGACTTGTTGAGCGATTTCCGCTTTCGACGCCAAAACCACTTTGTCGGCCTCGACCTTGGCAGCCGCCTTGGCCTCCTCGATCATTTGCGCCGCCCGCTTCTCGGAAGCAGCGATGATCTCTGCCGCCTTGGCTTTGGCATCACGCAAGGAATCGGCCGAACGCTTGGCGGCAAGTTCCAACTCGTGTTTGCCACGCTCACCAGCGGCCAGCCCGTCAGCGATCAATTTCTGGCGATCAGCCATGGCTTTTTGCAGCGGCGGCCAGACGTATTTCATGGTGATCCAGATAAAAACGGCAAACCAGATCGCTTCACCAATCAACGTTGCGTTGATGTTCACGCTAACCTCCTGTCAAAAGTCAGTCCAAAGGAGCGGCAATCAGCCCTTGACGACAGCAATGAAGGGGTTCGCGAACAACATGAACAAGGCGATACCGACACCGATCATGGTCACCGCGTCAAGCAGACCGGCGACGATGAACATCTTGACTTGCAGGGTGGGGATCATTTCCGGCTGACGAGCGGCGCCCTCGAGGAAGCGACCACCGAGCAGACCAAATCCGATCGCGGTACCCAGGGCACCCGCACCGATCAGGATGGCGACGGCGACGGCGGTGTTACCAAGCAACATTGAGAGAGCGGTTTCCATTAGTTTCTCCTAATAAGACATGCCAAATGGGTTAAACAGGGACAACGTGAATCAAACTCGTAACACAGGGTTCGCGAAAATGACAATCAGCCGTGGGATTCGCTGGCCATCGACAGATACACGATGGTGAGCATCATGAACACGAAAGCCTGAAGGGTGATGATCAGGATGTGGAACAAAGCCCACGGCAAAGCCAGAGGCAGTTGCCACAAACCCATCAGCGCGATCAGGATGAACACCATTTCACCGGCATACATGTTCCCGAAAAGACGCAACGACAGGGAAATGGGCTTGGCAACGTCTTCGATGATCCGGAACAACAGATTCAGCGGCGCCAGCTTGGCACCGAACGGCACGGTGAACACTTCGTGCATGAAACCGCCGAAACCTTTGACCTTGAAGCCCATGACGATCATGATCACGAAAACGGTCAATGACATGCCGAAAGTCAGATTGGGGTCGGTCGTCGGAACGACTTTGAGATAATGAACACCGACCTTCTCGGACAATTTCGGCAAGAAATCGACCGGGATCAGGTCCATGGCATTCATCAGAAAAACCCAGACGAAAATGGTGATCGCCAACGGGGTCACCAGCGGGCTTTTACCGTGGTAGGTGTCCTTGACCTGCTGATCGACAAAAGAGACGATCATTTCGACCAAAGTCTGCATTTTTCCAGGCACACCCGAAGTAGCGCGCCCAGCCAACTTGGCCATGCCGAGAAAAGCCAGCAAGCCCAACAGACCAGAAATGATCAAGGTATCGAGATGCACGGTCCAGAAACCGTGGCCAACCGTCAGGTTGGTCAGGTGGTGCACAATGTATTCACTTGCCGTCATCGACTCGCCCGAAGCCATAAAATCCCCCTGTGAGAGCGTGACTAGCGCTGTTTGAGCAGCGCCATCCAATATACAAATACCGTTGCAACATAAGCCAGGAAGAGCGGCAAGGCTGCGAGCTGTGCGTATGTCTTGAACACCAGCGTAAACAACAAAAGGGTTACCGCAAATTTGTACCCTTCGGCAACCACCTGGGCGTTATACGCTTTTCGGGCATCTTGACCATCAGCACCCGGCCGGCGTAACGCCCGCCATGCATAGGCAAATCCGCTCGCCACGGCAATCAAGCCACCGAACACCGCAGAAAGCGCCGCATCGAAACCACCTGTTACACCCGCCAGCAAACCAGCCACCGTAGTTACCTGAAATTGCCATCGGAGAATCCAGCGGACTTGAGGATGCACGGCTAGCAATTCCAAAACGGACGAAGGATACCAGACTCACCTGATGGAATCAAACCGCACATGCAAAAAAGTTTGCTTCTCTTTGTAAAACCTGCCTTGCAGACGCTTTTTCCATTGCAGAACCGTGCCCGCATGGTGCGGCGCATCAATGGCGAAGACGCTGCAATATTCCGTCTAGTTGATCGAGATCGGAGAACTCGATCAGTACCTTGCCCGCCCCCCGCCGATTGGCCTGGATGGCCACTTGCGCCCCCAGCAGATCGGCCAATTCTTCCTGCAGGCGCAGGATATCGCGATCCGGCTTGGGCGTCCGGTTCTCCTTTGGCGGTTGCAAAGCGTATTGCACCAGACGTTCGGTTTCACGCACCGACAGCCCTTTTTGCACCACCCTTTGCGCCAGTTGCACCTGCGCCGCACCGGTCAGCGGCAGCAGCGCCCGGGCATGCCCCATGTCGAGCTCCCCTTGCATCATCAGGTCTTGTACCGGTGGTGCCAGTTGCAGCAAACGCAGCAGGTTGGACGCCGCCGGCCGCGATCGCCCGACGGCATCCGCGGCTTGCTGGTGGGTCATCGAGAACTCGTCGATCAGTCGTTGCAAACCTTGCGCTTCCTCCAACGGGTTGAGGTCTTCCCGCTGGATGTTTTCGATCAGCGCCATCGCCAACGCCGCCTCATCGGGAATATCGCGGACCAGCGTGGACAATTCGGTCAGGCCGGCCATTTGCGCCGCCCGCCAACGCCGCTCGCCGGCAACGATTTCGTAGCGGTCACCACCGATCGTCCGGACCAGTATCGGCTGCATCAACCCCTGAACCCGAATCGACGCGGCGAGCTCTTCGAGTGACCCGGCATCCATCCGGGTGCGGGGCTGGTATTTACCGGGCTGCAGGCAGTCGACCGGTAAAACGCGTTGCTGCTCCTTGTGCTGGGGATCGCTGTCCGCCAGCAAGGCATCGAGACCTCGACCCAACCCCTTGATCTTCATGGCTATCACCCTCCTTTGTTCGTCGCCAGCGCCGCGGATTGGAACGAACCATCGCGGCGAGCCAGCAGTTCTTCAGCCAGCGACAAATAGGCTTGAGCACCTTTCGATGCCCGATCAAAAAAAATCACCGGCTTTCCGTAAGAAGGCGCCTCCGCCAAGCGAACGTTGCGCGGGACGATCGTCCGATAGACCTTGTCACTGAAATGGCCCTCCAGTTCTTTCGACACCTGCTGGGTCAACGTCGACCGCGGGTCGAACATCGTTCGCAGCAAACCTTCGATCTCGAGACGCGGGTTGAGATTGGCGCGGACTTTTTTCAAGGTGGCGACCAGATCGGTCAAGCCTTCGAGCGCGTAATATTCGCATTGCATCGGAATCATCACCCGATCGGCGGCAACCAGACCGTTGACGGTGAGCATGTTCAACGCCGGCGGACAGTCCAACACAATGAAATCGTAGTCGGCAAGCACCGCCTGCACCGCATCGCGCAAGCGAAATTCACGCCGATCGAGAGAAATCAGATCGACTTCCGCACCGGCGAGATCGCGCGTCGCCGGCAGCAAGTCGAAGCCATACGCCGTTTTCAGCCGGTTGTCGTCAATCGTCGCCTGACCGATCAGCACCGCGTAGACGGTCAATAACCCTTTGAGCTTGGCGATCCCGCAACCGGTAGTGGCGTTGCCCTGCGGGTCAAGGTCGATCAACAGCACCCGTTGCGCTGCCTCAGCCAAACAGGCGGCCAGATTGACCGCGGTGGTCGATTTGCCGACCCCTCCTTTCTGATTGGTTACCGCGAGGACTTTTGCCACATTCTTCTCCCTGTTCACGGTTTGCCTGAACCGGCAATGATCAGCAAATGCCGTTCACCAAGCACTCCTGGAACCTGCAGCCGATGCACCGCCTGAACCGTGATCTCTGCAGACAGCGCCGCCAATTCTTCATCCGGCCGCCGACCTTTCATCGCCATCCATTGCCCACCATCACGCAGCAGGTGGCGGGTTAGCCGGACCAAGGCCGACAGATCGGCAAAAGCTCGCGCGACGATGACCGGAAAACCAGCAGCAGACTGGTAATTCTCGACACGGCCACAGTGTACGGCAACATTCGACAAGGCCAGTTCGATCGCCGCCTGCCGCAGAAACGCACATTTTTTCGAGTTGCTGTCCAGCAGGACCAACTGTAAACGGTCGTCGGCAATGGCCAACGGAATACCGGGCAAACCGCCGCCGCTACCGACATCGAGCACCCTGTCCGCCGTGATGAACGGCAGCAAAGACAGCGAATCGAGCAGGTGCCCGCTGACGGCCTGTTCGGTGTCGCGAATACTGGTCAATTGATAGGTACGATTCCATTTGTCGAGCAGGGCCAGATAGGCCAGCAGTTTTTCCTGTGCCGTCGCCGGCAAATCGAGTCCGAGCTGCCGCACGCCTTCGGCCAGTTGCGCCGACGGAGTCATGAGGCAAGTCTGACCGTGGACGACTGGAATGCAGCGCTGTTCGAGCGTTTCAGATGAATCAGCAGGATCGAGATGGCCGCGGGCGTCACGCCTTGAATGCGAGCCGCCTGGCCCAGCGTTTGTGGACGATGCAAATGCAATTTCTGCTGCACTTCGCGAGACAGCCCGGAGAGTTGTTGATAGTCGAGGTCTTCTGGCAGGCGCGTCTCTTCATTGGCCAGATTTCTCGCCACTTCTTCCTGTTGACGTTCGATGTAACCTTGATATTTGGCGGCAATTTCGATCTGCTCGACGACCTGCGGGTCGTCAACTCCGGCGCCAAGCGATCCGCCCTGCGTTTGCAGCGTCATCAACGCCGGATAGCTGACCTCCGGGCGGCGCAACAGATCGTGCAGCGTGTACTCGTGCTCGAGAGGGCGGCCAAAAACGCGTATCGCTTCCCCCTCGGCAAGCCGTGACGGTTGCACCCAGGTGCTCCGGAGCCGCTCCTGTTCGACGGCGATCGCCTCCTGTTTACCGCAGAAAGCCGCCCAACGCTCGTCACCGACCAACCCCAGACGTCGACCGTGCTCGGTCAGCCGCCGGTCGGCGTTATCCTCGCGCAACGACAGACGATATTCTGCGCGACTGGTAAACATCCGGTACGGCTCCGACACCCCGCGGGTGATCAGATCATCGACCAGCACGCCGAGATAAGCTTCATCCCGGCGCGGCAGCCAAGCCTCTTTTTCCTGCGCGAACAACGCGGCATTGGCCCCGGCCAACAAACCTTGCGCCGCCGCCTCCTCATAGCCGGTGGTACCGTTGATCTGACCGGCAAAAAACAACCCGGAAATGGCCCGGGTTTCCAGCGACGATTTCAGCGCCCGCGGGTCGAAGTAGTCATACTCGATGGCATAGCCCGGCCGCAGAAGATGGCAATTCTCCAAACCGCGCATCGAGCGAACGATCGCCACCTGGACATCGAAGGGCAAACTGGTTGAAATTCCGTTTGGATAGACTTCGTTGGTCGCCAAGCCTTCCGGCTCGAGAAAGACGTTATGGCTGTCCTTGCCGGCAAAACGGTGGATTTTGTCTTCGATCGATGGACAGTAGCGCGGCCCGACGCCTTCGATGACACCGGTGTACATCGGCGAACGATCGAGATTTTCACGGATCAAATCGTGGGTCCGACGATTGGTGCTGGCGATCCAGCACGGCAACTGGCGCGGATGCTGTTCCGGTCGCCCCAGAAACGAGAATACCGGCAACGGTTGATCGGAATGCTGTTCGACGAGGCAGGAAAAATCGATCGTCCGGCCATCGAGTCGCGGCGGGGTGCCGGTCTTCAAGCGACCGACCGGCAGTTGCAACTCGCGCAAGCGCGTCGCCAGCGTACAGGACGCCGGGTCGCCCATCCGTCCGCCGGAACAATTCGTCAAACCCACGTGAATCAGGCCGTTCAGAAACGTCCCGGCGGTGAGGACCACGGCGCGACTGGCAAAAGCGATACCGAGCTGACTGACCACGCCGGTCACCCGATCGCCTTCGAGCAGCAGATCGTCGCACGCTTGCGCGAAGATGGTCAGATTCGGTTGATTCTCGAGACGCCGTCGAATCGCCTGCCGGTACAGCACCCGATCGGCTTGCGCGCGCGTCGCGCGCACCGCCGGCCCCTTGCTGGAATTCAGAATCCGGAACTGGATCCCTGCTTCGTCGGTAGCCTCGGCCATCGCGCCGCCCAAGGCGTCGATCTCCTTGACCAGATGGCCTTTGCCGATTCCGCCGATCGACGGATTGCAGCTCATCGTACCCAACGTTTCGAGATTGTGCGTCAACAGCAAGGTCTTGGCGCCCATGCGTGCGGCAGCCAGCGCCGCCTCGCTGCCGGCGTGCCCACCACCCACGACGATGACCTCGAACCGGTCAGCCAGAAACATGGCAAACCCTATGAAATCTCAGCATTTTTGACCAGCCGGCCATCCTTGGAAGAGCGCGATTCTACGCCACATCGCGGAAAGACAACAAGTTGCGACGCCGCCCTTGCGCCGGCCACGTGCTGGTTTCCCGGTTTTCTGGTTTTCAAGCTCCCCCGGGGAATCCCATTCGTCGCAACACCAGCTTGCGGACGCGAGCTTCGCGCATCAAATCGGATGTGGAAAGAAAGCGCTCCAGAATCGTCCTCCCAGGGCAAAACTGAACGATCCGAAAAAGGACGGAACAATCAGAATAATAATCAATCTCATTTACAACTTGCTCGCATTTTTTTACCATCGGCGTTCCGTCAACCGCTCGTCTTCGTCATCCGAGGTTTCTGCAATGAAAGCAAACGCCATATTCGCCAGCGCCCTGCTGGGATTGTCACTGTGCATCACCCATGCCGTCCGGGCAGAAGAAGCGGTGTTGAATCTCTACTCGGCACGCCACTACCAGACCGATGAAGCGCTGTATAAGGAATTCACGCAACGCACCGGCATCGTCATTAAACGCATCGAGGGCAAGGAAGACGAACTCCTCGAACGCCTGCGCAACGAGGGCAGCAACAGTCCGGCAGACGTTTTTCTGACCGTCGACGCCAGTCGGCTGGCCGCGGCGCAGGACTTGGGGCTGTTCGCACCCATCCGCTCGTCAATTCTCGAGACGCGAATCCCGGGGCATTTGCGCACCCAGAGCTGGTTTGCCTTTTCGACGCGTGCCCGGGTGATCGTCTACGCCAAGGACAGCGTCAAACCCGACGAAATCCGCACTTACAGCGACCTGGCGAAACCGGGTTTACGCGGCAAAATCTGTTCACGATCCGGCTCGCATCCGTACAACTTGTCGTTGATGGCGGCGATCATCGCGCATCAAGGCGAAACCGCGGCAGAAAACTGGGCCAAGGGAGTGGTCGCCAATTTCGCCCGACCGCCAAAAGGAGGCGACACCGACCAGATTCTGGCGGTCGCCACGGGCGAATGCGCGGTGGCGCTGGCCAACACCTACTATCTGGCGCGCCTGCTGCGTTCCAACAAACCAGAAGAACGCAAAGCCATGGAACGAATCGCCGTCGTCTGGCCCGATCAGGCCGGCTACGGAACGCACATCAACGTTTCGGGCGGCGGCGTGCTCAAAACGGCACCGCACCGGGACGCGGCGGTCAAATTTCTCGAATACCTGGCCAGCGATCAGGCGCAACGTCATTTCGCCGACGGCAACAATGAATGGCCGGCCGTACCCGGCGTCAAGATCGACAATCCGGCGCTGACCACGCTCGGCGCATTCAAGGCCGACAAGTTGCCCGTCGGTTCGCTGGCCACGTATCGGGCCAAAGCGCAGATGATTTTCGACCGGGTCGGCTATCGTTGACGGACGGCGGATGACGGTCAGCGCCGACTGCGAACGATTTGTCGGGAAAGGACGATCAAGGGCAACAGCCCGACGGCGACGATCCCCAACGAGACACTCGCCGCTTCGGCCAAACGCTCGTCGGCGGCCAGGTTGTACGCCTGCGTCGCCAGCGTGTCGAAGTCGAATGGCCGCATCACCAACGTCGCCGGCAACTCTTTCATTACATCGACGAAAACCAGCAGCGTCGCGCTGAAGACGCTGCCGCGCAGCATCGGCAGATGCACCCGGCGTAGCGTCGCCGTTGGCGTCAACCCCAAACCGCGCGCCGCATCGTCCATGTTGGCGGTGATCTTGCCCAGGCTGCTGTCGACGCTTTGCAAGGCGACTGCCAGAAAGCGCACCAGATAGGCATAGATCAGCGCGGCGATGCCGCCGGTCAGGATCAATCCCGGATTGCTGCCAAACCACAGTTGCCATTGCGCGTTCAGCCAATGGTCCAGCCGGGTCACCGGAATCAATACCCCGACAGCGATCACAGATCCGGGAACGGCATAACCCAGGCCGACCAGCCGGTTCAACGCCGGCGCCAAGCGGCCGCGCGACAGCCGGGCGCCATAAGCCAGCAGGACGGCCAGCACCACCGCCAGCAGAGCGGTCAGCCCGGCAAGCAGGACACTATGCCGTGCCAGCACCAGGAAATGCCCGACCGCCGGCCGCTCGGCCTCGTCAACAACGAGCCGCAACAATAAAGCCGCCGGCAGCAGAAAGCCAAAGCCCAGCGGCAAGGCACAGACCACTGCCGCCAGCCCGCCACGCCAGCCGGACAGACGATGGCCCACCGGCCGGCGATGACGGCCAGTGGTGTCATTGAAACGGGCATGCCCCCGCCAAAGCCGCTCAAAGAACAGCAACACCGCGACGCACGACAACAACGCGGCCGCCAATTGCGCAGCAGCGAGACGGTCCCCGAGCGAAAACCAGGCCCGATAGATGCCGGTGGTGAACGTCTGCACGCCGAAGTACGCCACCGTTCCGTAATCGGCCAGCGTTTCCATCAACGCCAAGGTCATTCCAGCGACGATCGCCGGTCGGGCCAACGGCAGCGAAACACGGAAAAAACCACGCCAAGGACCACAGCCCAGCGTGCGTGAAACTTCGAGCATGCCGCTCGCCCGTTCGAGAAACGCCGTCCGAGTCAGCAGATAAACGTAGGGATACAGCACCCCCACGAACATCGCCGCCGCGCCACCCAGGCTGCGCACATCGGGAAACCAGTAGTCGCCCTTCCGCCACTGGAAAAACTCGCGCAACCCGCTCTGCAACGGCCCGGAAAACTGCAGGAAATCGGTATATACGTAAGCCAGCACATAAGCCGGCATGGCCATCGGCAGGATCAACGCCCATTCGAACAGTCGCCGCCCGGGAAAATCGTGCATCGCCGTCAGCCAGGCGCAAGCCACGCCGACGACGACGACACCGACGGCCACCGGCACCGACAACGCTACGGTGTTGAACAGATAATCCGGCAAGACGGTGGCTGCCAGATGCGCCCAGGTCGCACGAGTACCACCTGAAAAAAGATGAGTAAAAACATGCGCCACCGGCAGGCCGATCACGGCGGCGGTCAGCAACGAGATGACGAGTAAAGGAGAGATACGCGTTCGGCTCACAAATAGTCGATTCTGTAAAGGTTGCCCGAGGCATACGTCTGAGTTCAGGGACGCGCCACCGATAGGCGGAGCGTCCCCTGCAACGATGGGCTAGCCGCCGAAATGCTTCTCGACGACCTCTTGGATGAACCGCCTGGAAACAGACTCCACCTTTTCTGTGCGCGTGTTTCCATTCTTGGCTTTCACCACAAAGGCTTCCTCGTCAAACTTGTACCCGATCTCGACAAAGGATGGGACATTTGGAGCAGACAAAGCATCAAGCCTCTCGTAGTGGAATGATCCCGGCGGTTCTTCACGGCTGATATGTAGCGTTACGTCAGCCTTACCTTTCATCGCGTAGCTGGGTGACCCGAAGAAGAACAGGTAGCGACTGGCGTGCCCGCTACGAAAATCGAGCCGGAAAAACCATGTCTTTTTGGCTGAGCCAAAGTTCTTGAGCGATAGATATTTCTCGAACTCAAGCATGCCAAAGTCGCGAAAATAGACCTCACCCAAATCGCTTGACGCAGCAAGGAACTCAACATTCTGTTTGAATAAGCTCTTTAGAAGCTCCATTGCGCTCTTCCAGACCTCATATTGATTTGAGGCACGAGCCTTCTCTTTCTGGTCGAACTTGCTAGCAAGAGACTTAGCCCATTCGATCTTTTCCCTCTGCTCCTTGGCAGCCTCTTCGTATTCCTCCAGGCTCTCTTCGACACACTCCGCGATTAAGGAAACGAAAGGGGTTAAGTCGGAGGCTTGCGAAAACTCTAGAGCATCGTAGTACCTGAGACGGTCTTCTCTAGTGACCACGGCAATGGGAAAGCCAAAACGCATAAGAACGAGGTTCATCAACAACCTTGCCACCCGACCGTTCCCGTCAATGAATGGATGGATAGTAACGAACCAAGTGTGTGCCGCACTTGCGGCCAGTAATGCCTCTGCGGGTTCGAATAGATCGCCGGGAACACTAGCTTTTTGTAGCCACTGGCCAAACTGGTCCATGTCGCCTGCGACAGATTCCGGCGCGGGCGGATTGAACTGAGAGCCTCCGATTTCGACATTTACCGATCTATATCGGCCTGCGTCGTTGTCATTGATACCCTTAAGTACCAGCAGATGAATTTGACGGACATCGGACTCGGTAATGGGGCGACTGGGATTTGCTGCAAGCTCTTCAAGAAAGTCGAGGGCTGCCGATAGGTTCTTCGCTTCGGCTTGGTCCTTTAGTGGCTTTCCAGTAATTGTGAGGCCAAGCTCTACGACGGTTCGCGTTTCGCCAACGTTCAGCGAATTTCCTTCAATCGCATTCGAGTGGTATATGTTCTTAATACGAAAGTAGTTTCTGATCGTATTCAACACTTCGGGAGTTAACGATCCAGTCGCACGCATTGATGAAACGCGCTGTCCAATTCCCATGAGTAGGGCAAACTGCGACGGCTCTACGTCGTAGGGGGTTCCCTTAATCTGTGACATAGAAACTCCGGATAGAAGAAACGAAACAGTCAGTGTAGAGCACGGCCACCGGCGGCTAATCGGAATAGGAAGCAGCCTCGCAGCCTTCCCTCTCGCACCACCGGACAAACAGGTCATGTATATCCGGCAGTTCGAGGAATTGAATTCCTACCGTGCGGGTGCAAATTCGTTAGTCCCAAGTTAATGAAGAAGCGCAATAGCTAATGCCGGTGTTTTCGACAACCGCCATGGACCCCGTGCCGACTGGCCGGTGTTCCACGCTTCGCGGACCGATACGTCACGTTTGCGCAGTTCCCGGTAGCCGGCCGGTCCCCATTGTTTCCAGAGAGTTCAGCGCAACTTGCGTCGTACCCACTGGTCAATATCGCGCATAGGACTCAGCATCTCGGCAAGGCCGAATCAGATAATCGGCGGAAAACAATTGTAATGACCAGACCGGCCGCCCAAACCGTGCGAACGACTTGGCGGTCATGAACCTCGGTCGGAGGGGACATCGGTTCAGCATGGGTTCATGAGAATTATAATTGACGAGCGAAGCCAATCGTGCCCGCACCAAGCCGGTGAAGGCCATCGCGCAGGACTGACTTGATCATCGAGTCTGGCTGACAAGATGAAGTTTGCTCAAATTTATTACATTGATTTAAAACAAAATCTACAGCCAATCCGGCCACACCCCTCAACTCCTGCTCCCCACACCGATGGCGCATCTCGAACTTGATCATATCGTCCAGCGCCACGGTCGCACTACCGTCGTTGATGGCGTCAGTTTCCGGGTCGATAGCGGCGATATCGCTTGCCTGCTCGGCCCATCGGGCTGCGGCAAGACGACCTTGTTGCGCGGCATCGCCGGGTTCGAAGAACTGGTTGCCGGCGAAATTCGCCTGCGGAACCGTCTGGTCAGTCGTCACGGCTGGCGTCTGGCTCCGGAAAAACGGCAGATCGGCATGGTGTTTCAGGATTACGCCTTGTTTCCGCATCTCACCGTCGCCGGCAATGTCGGCTTCGGTCTCAGCGCTCTGCCGGCTGGCGAGCGCCGGCAACGCATCACCGAGTGGTTGTCGACCGTCGGCCTGCCCGACCAGGGCGACAAATACCCGCACCAGCTGTCCGGTGGCCAGCAGCAGCGGGTGGCATTGGCCCGGGCATTGGCCCCGCGGCCGCAACTGGTCCTGCTCGACGAACCGTTTTCGAATCTGGACATCGATCTTCGCGAGCGCTTGGCGCTGGAAGTGCGCGAAATCCTTAAAAGACAAGGCATCACAGCGGTGCTGGTCACCCATGACCAGCACGAGGCGTTCGCCATGGCCGACTGGATCGGGGTGATGACCGACGGCATCATCCAGCAATGGGATACGCCGTACCGGATTTATCACCAGCCGAATAATCGACAAGTCGCCGATTTCATTGGCCAGGGTGTATTTTTGCCGGGCGTGCTCGGTGCCGACGGCCGCGTCGAAATCGAACTGGGCGTTTTGTCGGCACGGCCATTGCCGGAAAACCCGTCAACCGATGATCGAAACGAACGGCAACGTTCGGTGACCGTTCTGCTCCGCCCCGACGACATCATCCACGACGATCGTTCGCCATTGCGCGCCGAAGTGCGCCACAAGGCGTTCCGCGGCGCGGAAATCCTTTACACCCTGCGTCTGGCCAGCGGTCGCGAAGTGTTGTCCCTGGTGCCTTCGCATCACGACCACGCCATCGGCGAACGGATCGGCATCCGCACCGATATCGATCACGTGGTCGCTTTCCCTGATCACCGTGCCGTTCCGTCGGCTGAACACGCACCGCAAGTGCCGCGATCATGATTCCCTGGCTCGAGGAAAGAAGCGCGTTCCCACCGCTGGCCCGCGCGCTGCGCGAGCCGAACGGTCTGCTCTGCGCCGGCGGCGACCTGACCCCGGAACGATTATTGACCGCGTATCGACACGGCATCTTCCCGTGGTATTCACCGGGAGAGCCGATTCTGTGGTGGAGCCCGGATCCGCGCATGGTATTGTTGCCGGAAGAATTTCGCATTTCCCGCTCGCTACGCCGCGTCCTGCGGGGCGAGAACTACCAGGTCAGACTCGACAGCGATTTCCCGGCGGTGATCCACGCCTGCGCGACGACGCCACGCGCCGGTCAGCATGGCACCTGGCTCAGCCAGGAGATGCAACAGGCGTACTGTCGGCTCTTTGAACTCGGCATCGCCCACTCGGTCGAAACCTGGGTTTCCGGTCGCCTGGTCGGCGGTCTTTACGGTGTGGCGATCGGACGAATGTTCTATGGAGAATCCATGTTTTCACGGCTCACCGACGCTTCCAAGATCGCCATGGCGCACTTGGTCCGTCATCTGACAGAGGAAGGATTCGGGATGATCGATTGCCAGATGAAAACGCCGCACCTGGCCTCGCTCGGCGCGCGTGAGATCTCGCGTGCCGCTTTCATCGAACGTCTGCGCGAGCTGGTCGCCGGCGACCGGCCACCCGCACGCTGGCCGGTCGATGCCGCCCGGTCAGACTGGACCTGAAACGCATGTCGCGACTCAACGAACTCGATTTGCCGTTCTCGTTGCTGCAGTTCTATGCCACGGCTCCGTACGCCTGCAGCTATTTGCCGAACCAGCGTGCGCGCTCGCAGGTGGCAACGCCGACCCATCTGATCAATACCGAGGTCTACGGGCATCTGGTTCGCCGCGGCTTCCGGCGCAGCGGCGTGTTCACCTACCGGCCGAACTGCGACACCTGCCAGGCCTGCGTTCCGGTACGTTTGCTCGCCGATCGTTTCACGCCAAACCGCAGCCAACGCCGCAGTATCCGCGCCCACGCCGATTTGCGGGCTCGTGAGTTGCCTCTGGCGTTCCGCGACGAACACTACCGACTGTATCTGCGTTATCAGGCCGCCCGGCATGCTGGCGGCGGCATGGACCAGGACGGTCATGAGCAATACACGCATTTTCTGCTGCAAAGCCGGATCGACACCCGCCTGATCGAGTTCACCCACCACGACAAGCCGTGCATGGTCAGCATCGTCGATGTGCTCAATGACGGCCTGTCGTCGGTCTATACCTTTTACGACCCCGACCTGCAGCCGGCCAGCCTGGGCACGTACAACATCGTCTGGCAAGCCGCCCAGTGCGTCGCCAATGGCCTGCCTTATCTTTACCTCGGCTACTGGATTCGGGATTGTTCGAAAATGTCCTACAAAGCGCATTTCAAACCGCTGCAGGGACTGATCGACGGGCAGTGGCGGGAATTGCTTCCCTCCTCCGGCTGACCACGAAACGGGAATCCGTGCTCGATTCGCAACCGCCACCGCGCGTCAGACGTGACATGCGCTCGACGGTCTCGAACAGAGAGAAATCAGACCGTCGATTGCGGCCAATTCTGCCGCCAATTGCTGGACAAAATGCGGTGATTTGCGGCAAACTGGCGCCGATGATGAAGTAAACGATAACGTCGCCCGTCGCTGAAAAACGCTGAAAAAATATCCGGCAGCTTGTAGCTATTCCCCATGGCATCAGCAGTCTCATTCCGATCCGTCCAAGCCGTCTCTGCGGATATCACTGGCCAGCGTGGCACAACCCGGTACGATCAAACCGATTTCGGCGCTTTTGGATACTCTCGCGCTCGGCCAGCGTACCCCCGTCGTTCGAACCGTCCGTTACCGGTCAGGAAACGACCGATGACTCACCAGCGACCGGTTGTCTTGAAAACCGATTTCGAATCACCCGTCACTTCATGCACGAGATGCTGAAGCCTTTGCCAGAACCACCCGCGGTGTCGCCCTGCGTCGGAGAAGAAAACCCATGGATTTGCGAAAACTGAAAAAATTGATCGATCTGGTCGAAGAGTCGAGCATCACCGAACTCGAAATCAACGATGCCGAGGAGAAGGTCCGGATCGTCAAATACGCCGCTCCCGGCCAGCACGCTTACATGGTCCCCGCCACGCCGCAACCGTCGATGGCCGCCGCGCCTGCCGACACCACGGCGGCCCGGGCGGCGGCCGAACCCGAATTGCCCGAGGGCGAGGTGATCAAGGCGCCGATGGTCGGTACGTTTTATCGCGCTTCCAATCCGGGAGCCGAGCCTTATGTCCAGGTCGGCAGCGTCGTCAAGGCCGGTGACACCTTATGCATCATCGAGGCGATGAAACTGCTCAATACGCTGGACGCCGAAGTCGGCGGAACGGTCAAAGCCATTCTGGTGGAGAACGGTCAGCCGGTTGAATACGGCGAGCCGCTGTTCGTCATCGGCTGAGCGGTTGGTGGTCTGCTTTTCGTGCGGGTCCATCACCGCTCACTTTCAACACCCCCGCTCTGCGGCCATTTCGCGCCGGAGCGTCGCGTCAATCGCCAAGCCGGCTGACCGATCAAGGAGATACTGAGCACATGTTCGGCAAAGTTCTTATCGCCAACCGCGGAGAAATCGCCCTGCGCATCCAGCGCGCCTGCCGTGAGTTGGGCATCAAGACGGTGGTGGTTCATTCCGAAGCGGACCGCGAGGCAAAATATGTCCGTCTCGCCGACGAATCGGTGTGCATCGGCCCGGCGCCCTCGGCGCAAAGCTATCTCAACGTTCCGGCGATCATCTCGGCAGCCGAAGTGACCGACGCCGAAGCGATTCATCCGGGGTACGGCTTTCTGTCCGAAAACGCCGATTTCGCCGAACGGGTCGAATCTTCGGGTTTCGTGTTCATCGGCCCACGGCCGGAAACGATCCGCCTGATGGGCGACAAAGTGTCGGCCAAAGAAGCGATGCGTGCTGCCGGCGTCCCTTGCGTACCCGGCTCGGAAGGCGCTTTGCCGGAAGATCCGAAAGAGATCGCGCTTACCGCCAAAGCCATCGGCTATCCGGTGATCATCAAGGCGGCGGGCGGCGGCGGCGGCCGCGGCATGCGGGTGGTGCATACCGAAGCCGCGTTGCTCAACGCCGTGGCGATGACCCGTGTCGAAGCCCAGAATTTTTTCGGCAACCCGAACGTCTATCTCGAAAAATATCTGGAAAATCCAAGGCATATAGAAATTCAGGTGCTTGCCGACAGTTTCCGCAACGCCGTTTACCTGCGCGAGCGCGACTGTTCGATGCAACGGCGACACCAGAAAATCATCGAAGAAGCGCCGGCGCCGGGGATCGCCATCCGGCACATCGTCCGTATCGGCGAACGCTGCGCCGAAGCCTGCCGGCGGATCAATTACCGCGGCGCCGGCACCTTTGAATTCCTTTACGAAAACGGCGATTTCTATTTCATCGAAATGAACACCCGCATCCAGGTCGAACATCCGGTAACCGAGCAAATCACCGGCATCGATCTGGTCGCCGAGCAGATTCGCATCGCCGCCGGCGAAAAACTGCGTTTCCGGCAACGCGATCTGGTTTTTCACGGCCATGCCATCGAGTGCCGGATAAACGCTGAAGATCCTTACACTTTCGTGCCTTCGCCCGGCAAGATCGCTTTCTACCATCCGCCCGGCGGTCCGGGAATTCGCGTGGACTCGCATATTTTCCAAGGCTATACGGTTCCCCCGCACTACGATTCGATGGTTGCCAAAGTCATCGCCTACGGCGACAGCCGCGACCAGGCCATCCGTCGCATGCGCACCGCGCTCTCGGAAATGACCATCGAAGGAATCAAAACCAACGTTCCGCTGCATCAGGAGTTGATGCACGACGCCCGCTTCGTCGAGGGGGGAACCAGCATCCATTACCTCGAACACCGGCTGGCGGCCAAAGACGAGGTCAACAAGGGCGGCTGAGACCGCCTGTCCGCCGATGGCCTGGCTCTCGATCAGCCTCCACACCGACGACCGGCACGCCGAAGCGCTGGCCGACGCTTTTCTGGCGCACGGCGCCTTGTCGGCGAGCATCGAGGATGCCGATGCCGGCACGGCGGATGAAACCCCGCAATTCGGCGAACCGGGATCACCAACCCACCCGGGCTGGCAACACTCACGAGTCGTCGCCCTGCTGCCCGCCGATGCCCGGGCCGTCGATCTGGTCGCCGATTGCGCGCGTTCAGCCGGTCTGGCCACCACTCCCGAGTTCAGCGAAGAATGGATCGCCGAGCAGGACTGGGTGCAGTTGACCCAATCGCAGTTCGAGCCGATTCGCATCGCCGACCGGCTATGGATCGTTCCCTCGTGGCATCAGGTGCCTGAACCGCCGGCGGTGGCTCTGGTGCTCGACCCGGGAATGGCTTTCGGCACCGGCTCGCACGCGACGACGCGCTTGTGTCTCGAATGGCTGGAACGGACGCCGCTGGCCGGAAAATCGCTGCTCGATTACGGTTGTGGCTCGGGAATTCTGGCCATCGCCGCCGCCAAACTCGGCGCGCGCCAAGGACAGGTATGGGGTATCGACATCGATCCGCAAGCGGTGAGCGCCTCGCGAGACAACGCCGAACGCAATACCGTCGAGGTCACCTTCCTCGACGCGGCGCATCCCCTGACCGGAACTTTCGACGTGGTGATCGCCAACATCCTCGCCAATCCGCTGCGCGTTCTGGCGCCGGCGCTTTGCGGCTATCTGAACCCTGGCGGCACCTTGGTTCTGTCCGGGATTCTCGTCGACCAGGCCGCCGAACTGATCGCCATCTATGCCCCCTGGCTGTCGCTGTCGGTGGTCGACAGCCGCGACGGCTGGGTCTGTCTCGCTGGCAACAGGACCTAACGATGCGTACCGCCTGCCCGGCTTGCCAAACCGTATTCCACGTCACCTCGGCGCAATTGCGCGCCCGTTCCGGACGTGTCCGCTGCGGCCACTGTGCCGCGGCGTTCAATGCTCTCGAGCAACTGGTCGACGACGTTTCGCCCGGCCAGCCGACGGCCGACACCCCGATCACGCCGGCACCACCGCCGACCAGCAACGAATTCCTGGAACAGCCGGCCGACGTCTGCGCACCTGGCACGACGCCAGGCGAGGAGACCCGCGAAACCATCGAGCCCGCCGATGCCGCGCCGCAAACGCCGGCCGCGACGGATGAGCCGGGGATGGAAACGAGAAACCAGGCGCCGGACATCGAGCCACCGGTCATCGAACCACCGGTCATCGTTCCGGACCACCAACACGTCCCTCTGACGGCTGAGGAAGCTTCCCCACCGGACGACGGCGCCTCCGGAGAACCCCTCCCGACCAGCGAGTCATCGGCCGGAATGGACGCCGAAGTCGGCACCCCAGCCACCCCAGTCACCCCCCTCATCCCGGTCGAACCCGCGCCAAAACCGGTAACCGGCGAAACCAACGAACCGCCGGATTACCGGCGCTGGGTCGCCAATTCGAACGGCACGCCGGTACCCGTCGCCAGCCGACAGCCGTACCGCGGACTGTACGCGCTGACCGCCTCGTTGCTGCTGCTGGCATTGGTCGGGCAAATGCTGTTCCACTTCCGCACACCGCTCAGCGTCGCCTTCCCAGCGTTAGAGCCGACGCTGACGGCCCTGAGCAACGCGCTGGGGACGACGATGCCGTTGTCCCGCCACATCGAGCAGATCGGCATCGAAAGCTCGGATCTGCAAATCGAACGCGGCCCGAACCGGACCTTGGCTCTGCAGGCAACGTTGCGCAACCGCGCCGACTATCCGCAGGCGTATCCGGCCCTGGAATTGACGTTGACCGACGTCAACGAAACGGTGCTGGTCCGACGGGTGTTGTTACCCGAAGAGTATCTGTCGCCACCAGCCGCCGATGATCCGGCTTTTCCAGCGCATGCCGACCTCGATGTTCGGCTGTGGCTGGCCGCCAAAGAGGTCGACTCCAGCGGCTACCGGCTCTACGTGTTTTATCCCTGATTTCACCTCTGCATCGTCAAAAGGCGCCACCTCATGCCCACGCTCATTTGCGGTTCCATCGCTTTCGACAACATCATGGTTTTCCATGATCGCTTCAAGAATCACATCCTGCCGGAGCAGATTCATATTCTGAATGTGGCTTTTCTGGTCCCGGAAATGCGTCGTGAATTCGGCGGCTGTGCCGGCAACATCGCCTACAACCTCAAGCTGCTCGGCGGCGAGCCGCTGATCATGGCCACGGTCGGCGACGACGCCGATCCCTATCTCCAGCGCCTCGACGAACTCGCCCTGTCGCGCAAATACGTTCGGCGGATCAGCGACAGCTACACCGCCCAAGCCTTCATCACCACCGACCTCGACGACAACCAGATCACCGCTTTTCATCCCGGCGCGATGAGCTTTTCGCATCACAACCGGGCCAGCGACGCCAAGGAAGCGACGCTGGCCATCGTCGCGCCGGACGGCCGCGACGGCATGCAGCAGCACGCGCGCGATCTGGCCGATGCCGGCGTCCCGTTCATCTTCGATCCAGGCCAGGGCCTGCCGATGTTCAGTGGCGAGGAATTGTTGCAATTCATGCGCTTGGCCACCTACGCCTGTTTCAACGATTACGAAGCCAAGCTGCTTTCAGACCGTACCGGCCGGTCGCTGGAACAACTGGCCGAAGAGGTAAAGGCCTTGATCGTCACCCTGGGCGGTGCGGGATCACGGATTTACGCTGATGGACGTTGCGTCGACATTCCCGTCGCTCCGGCCGAGCAGTTGATCGACCCCACCGGCTGCGGCGACGCCTACCGCGCCGGCCTGCTCTATGGCATCGCTGCCGGCTGGGACTGGTCGAAGACCGGTCGTCTAGCGGCGGTGATGGGATCCATCAAGATCGCCCACCGCGGCGGACAGAATCACCGCCCCACGCGCCAGGAAATCGCTTCCCATTACGCTCAGGCTTTCGGCGAACATCCCTGGTAGCGTAGCCACGCAGCGAACCGAAGGATTTAACGACGGGGAGCTTCGCTGTCGATGGCGACGTTCGAGATGTGCTCGACACTCAGACGTCATCCGACGCTGAAAGACCGTCACCGGAGCAAGCACCGCTCGGCAAGTGCGGATCAAAGGGAGCACGTTTCAACAAATCATCAACAAACTGATTGCAGATCGATTTTCAGGCACGCCCTTCTTTTTCGCATATCTCGAAACCTTTTTCGCATACTGGCGACCTGTGCCATAATCGGGTCGCCATTTTTTTCGGCTGTTTCCACCGTGCCGTTTCAGTGGCCCGATCGACTCAGCGGCCCGGTCTGTCCATGAGGTCCAGCGAGCGATCCTAGGAGGAGTCTGTTCTTATTTGAGGAGGGTTGGCTCGTGAATGGTTTGCTCACGCTATCGAAATGGATCGATGCGCTCACCGAACGGGTCGGCAAATCGATCATCTGGCTGGTCTTGTTGGTCACTTTGATCGCCGCCGGCAATGCGCTGATGCGTTATACCGTCAATTACAGTTCGAACGCTTTTCTCGAAATTCAATGGTACCTGTTCTCGACGATCTTTCTGTTCGGCGCCGGGTATACCTTGATGCGCAATGAACATGTGCGCATCGACCTGATCGCCGGCCGGTTGTCCAGGCGCGCACAAACCTGGATCGACATTTTCGGGATCCTGTTCTTCCTGCTGCCGATGGCGGTAACGGTGATGTACCTGTCATGGCCGATCTTCGTTCTGGCTTGGCAAAACAACGAGCAGTCGAGCAACGCCGGCGGCCTACCGTTGTGGCCGGTACGATTAGTAGTCCCGATCGGCTTTTTTCTGCTGGTGATCCAGGCGATTTCGGAACTGATCAAGCGCATCGGCTTCCTGCTCGGCCGCTGCGCCGATCCGACCGAAAAATCGCACAAGATGACCTCGGAAGAAGAACTGGCACTGGCGATCAAGGCGCAGAAAGGAGAGTCGTGATGGCCGAATTTCTGATTGCCAACATGGCGCCGATCATCTTCGTCTCGATGGTCTTCTTCCTGCTGGTCGGTTTCCCGGTGTCGTTCGCGCTGGCCGCCAACGGCATTTTTTTCGCCCTGATCGGCATCGAACTCGGTCTGCTCGGCCCGCAGCTCTTTCAAGCGCTGCCGGACCGCATTTTCGGGATCATGAGCAACGACACCCTGCTGGCGATTCCCTTTTTCACCTTCATGGGGCTGATTCTCGAACGCTCGGGAATGGCCGAAGACCTGCTCGATACCATCGGCCAGTTGTTCGGCCCCTTGCGCGGCGGTCTGGCTTTCGCAGTCATCTTCGTCGGCGCACTTCTGGCAGCGACCACCGGCGTGGTCGCCGCCTCAGTGATTTCGATGGGTCTGATCTCCCTGCCGATCATGCTGCGTTACGGTTACGACACCAAGCTCGCCACCGGCGTCATCGCCGCATCGGGCACCCTGGCGCAGATCATTCCGCCTTCGCTGGTGCTGATCATCATGGCCGATCAACTGGGCAAATCGGTTGGCGACATGTACGCCGGAGCGTTTGTTCCCGGGCTGGTCCTCACCAGCTTCTACATCGCCTACGTGGCACTGGTTTCGATAGTCAAGCCGTCCTGGGCACCAGCGCTGCCACCGGAAGCGCGGACCTTGCGCGGCGGATTGTTGATGGCGCGGGTGTTGACCACGCTGGTGCCGCCGCTGATGTTGATTTTCCTGGTCCTGGGAACCATTTTTCTTGGCATCGCCACGCCGACCGAAGGCGGCGCGATGGGTGCCACCGGCGCCCTGATCCTGGCGCTGCTGCGCAAGCGGCTGTCCTGGTCGCTGCTCAAACAGGCCATGGAGACCACCGCCAAATTGACGACTTTCGTCGTCTTCATCCTGGTCGGCGCACGGGTGTTTTCGCTGACCTTCTACGGCGTCGATGGTCACAAATGGGTCGAGCATCTGCTGACTGGTTTGCCAGGAGGCGAAGTCGGCTTCCTGATCGTGGTCAATGTGTTGATTTTCCTGCTGGCTTTCTTCCTCGACTTTTTCGAGCTGTCGTTCATCGTCGTTCCCTTGCTCGGCCCGGTCGCGCAGACTCTGGGCATCGACCTGATCTGGTTCGGCGTGCTACTGGCGGTCAACATGCAGACCTCGTTCATGCATCCGCCCTTCGGTTTCGCGTTGTTCTACCTGCGTTCGGTGGCACCGTCTTCGGTCAAGACGACCGACATCTATTGGGGGGCGATTCCCTTCGTCTGCATCCAGATCCTGATGGTCGCCGTACTGATCGCCTTCCCGCAGCTGGTGACCCTGGGTCTCGATACCGACGAAAAAGTTGACCTCGACGCGGTGCAAATCGAGACACCCACATCCGACTACGGCACATCTGCTCCCCCCTCGACCGACAACACCTCCGGCAAAGTACCCGAAGGCAGCGACGACGCGGCTAAAGCCATTCTCGAATCGTTGAAACAGGAAAAGGGGAAATAAGCGGGAAAATAAGCCGAGTCCGCAGCCTCCAGACAACGGATCGCCAAGCACACCACTCGCAGAAGCCACCGCCGGTGGTGTGCAAATCCAGCTCTGGAATCGATCCTCAAACGCAAGAAAGCGCAAGAAAGCGCGCGCGGAGGCAGCAATGACGACGGGGACCGAAGTCCCCGCCGGCTTTTCTTCGGTTACAAGGCTAAAGCGGCCTCGGCATAGGCCTTAGGCGGCCAGTGCGAAACGCTCATCGTTGGCGTTTATGGATTTGCGCGATTTACGTTCGTCGCCTCTCGAGTTGCCTGCGCACCTTTGCCCGCCCTGTCGAAACCGGTGCACCCCCACCTAAGAACGGAAGGCTACGCTACTGCCCTTAGGTGGAGGTGAGGGGAATCGAACCCCTGTCCAGAACGCCTCCAGATTGCCGGAATTACAACCATGCGCCGATTATGGGGGCAGAAACGGTATTTTTCAAGCCGATGGTCACCGGCTATGTACCCTGACCTCAAAGATGAAGAGCAATGAAGAGTAACTTTTGCCAGGAGATAAAGCGTTGCGATGGAAACGAACGACAAACACTTGTGAATCGCCCCGTGTTTTGAGGAGGCTCCAACTGTTGAGAAGATGGAGCCATGATGAGCAAGAAATCTTTCCCGAAGTATTCGCCCGAAGTACGTGAGCGCGCGGTCAGGCTAGTTCAGGAGACGCGCAAGGATTACCCCTCGCAGTGGTCAGCCGTTGAGTCGCTTGCGCCGAAGATCGGTTGTGCAGCGGTAACGCTGCATGAGCGGGTCAAGAAACACGAAATTGAGGCAGGCATGCGCGATGGCATACCGAGCGTCGAGCGGGAACGCATCAAGGCGCTCGAACGCGAGAACAAGGAGTTGCGCCAAACCAACGAGATTCTGCGACTGGCCAGGGCGTTTTTCGCACAGGCGGAGCTCGACCGCCTCAAGAAGAAGTGAGAACGTTCATCGACCAGTCCAGCAGCGTTTCGGGGTCGAGCCGATCTGCAAGGTCTTGCAGGTCGCCCCGTCAGCGTACTGGCGCCATGCCGCCCGGCAACACGATCCAGCGTTGCGCTGTGCGCGGACCCGGCGCGATGCGCCTCTGATGCCGCAGATCCAGCGCGTCTGGCAGGCCAACTTCCAGATGTATGGCGCCGACAAAATCTGGCGGCCATTACAGCGCGAAGGCCACCAGGTGGTCCGCTGTACCGTCGAACGGCTGATGCACCGCTTGGGCTTGCAAGGGGTCAGGCGCGGCAAGGTGGTGCGCACCACCTTCGCCGATGCGACGACGCCGTGTCCGCAGGATCGGGTGAATCGGCAGTTCAAGGCCGATCGGTCCAATCAACTGTGGATGTCCGATTTCACGTATGTGCCCACTTGGCAGGGATTTGTCCATGTCGCCTTCGTCATCGACGTGTTTGCCCGCCGGATCGTCGGCTGGCGGATGATCTGTTCGATGCGTACCGATTTCGTGCTCGATGCGCTTGAACAGGCGCTCTACGCTCGACAGCCCGAGCGCGATGCTAGTCTGATCCACCACTCGGATTGTGGCGCCCAGTACGTCTCGATTCGCTACACCGAAAGACTTGCGCAGGCCGGCATCGAGCCTTCGGTCGCAGCAAGGGCGACCGCTACGACAACGCCTTGGCCGAGACCATCAACGGCCTCTACAAAACCGAACTGATCCACCGCCGAGCACCGTGGAAAACCGTTGAAGCGCTCGAACTGGCCACCCTCGAACGGGTCGCCTGCTTCAACCACCAACGACTGCTCGAACCACTCGGATACATCCCGCCGGCCGAGGCTGAGCAGCGCTACTATTCACAACTTCCCGCACAGCCCGAACACGCCCGTGCTTAAACCAAAACGCCTCCTCAAAACCCGGGGCGATTCAGTTCGAGCGCACCGTCGGCAATGACAACGGAGTCAGCTTCGAGGGAATGAAGTTGCAGATTCCCGCCGATCGTCATCGCTGCCACTACGTCAAGGCCAAGGTGACCGTGCTGCGTCATACCGACCACACGCTGGCAATCCTGCATGGCCCGCGCAAGTTAGCCGACTATGACGAAGCCGGCCAGGTCATTCCTCGGAATTTGAAGGGAGCTGCGTAGGTCCGCCGCAGCCACCCGTGGCGGGAAAATCGGACAATTCATGTGCTACAAAACCGGACAGTTCCATTTGTTGCCAACAGGTCGTCCGCATCGGTCCGGGTGGGGATGGGCGGCAGCGGCTGGAGGCGTATCTTGCCCGGTGCGCGCAGGCGGCGTCGCAATAGACGGTAGACCTCTGGATCGAACGTTTCTGGATCGAATGCAGTGTTCAGCCGTTCCGGGGCAGCCTCGGTCAACTCACGCCAACTGGACCAGGTGCCGAGATGGCGCCAGCGATCGATCAGATGCCAGTCGGTGCGCATCCCGAAGTCGTCGCTTTCGCTGAGTGCCAGCGCGCCGCGGTAAGGCCAACGTTGCAGGCTGAATTTGGCCAACGCCGTCAGCAGGCGCGCGCCATGCTGCGCGGGTGATTCCTTGCCCATGCAGGCTCCGCGACACATTTTCTGCCGATAGGCGGCGCAGCCGCCTTTGCCCGGCGCCTCGAGACCGAGTTGCCGCAGGCAGAGCGCATGCGCTTCGACCAGCTTGCGCAACGCACGTTCGGCGTCGTTTCGTCGCGGATAAAGGCCGAACAAATAATCGGCGGAGGCGAACTCGATCGTGGCGGTGGACACCAGCCGCAAGCAAAAGCCGTCCCGATCACCGGCTGGTGGCATCAACACCTGCCACGAAAACCAGACGGTGCCATCGGGGGCATCGGCAGTTCGCGTCGGCTGGCGGACGGAGCCTCTGGACGACGCTTGGCGTGCCAAGGCCAGTTCGCCGAGCCGCGCACCGAATTCACCCGCTGCGTCGCGCCACGCAATGTGACAGGTGGCCTGGTAGAGCGGCTGCTCACGATTGCTGACGGCGAAATGGGCAACTATCTGCTGACGGAGATTTGTACTGCGTTTGACCAGCAACATGTGTTGCTCGGCATCATAGAAAGCGTAAGCCCCGGGGGATTCCGGCAGGTCGTCGAGAACGCCAGGATCGAGTTGCGGCGGGCAGTTTGGCCGGCCGATCAAGGTGTCGATGGCTCCGGAAAAGGTTTCCGATGGCAGAAGCTGCTGCCAGCAACGCCATAAATCCCACAAGGTTCGCGCATCGGCCAACGCGCGATGCCGATCCCCTTCGACGGTGATCCCGAAGCGAGTCAGCAGGGTATCGAGGTTGTGGCGATGATGTTCGGGAAACAGGAGGCGTGACAGCTTGACGGTGCACAACGTGGTGGTGGAGAAATCGATGTCGAGCCGTTTGAATTCGGCCCGCAGAAAGCCGTAATCGAAACGCGCGTTGTGCGCGATGAACAAGCGGCCGCGCAACTGTTCGAGAACCTGGGATGCCAGTTCAGCGAAACGCGGCGACGAGGCCAGCATCGCGTCATCGATGCCGGTCAGCCGGTGAATGAACGGTGACAGGGTGCGTTGCGGGTCGACCAGTGCATGCCATTCCCGCACTTCATTCCCGTCTACGCACAGCAGACCGATCTCGATGATCCGGTCGGTGGCGAAATTGGCGCCGCTGGTTTCGAGATCGACGAACACCAGCGGTGGCAAGACTCCCGTTGGCAGGCGTGGGCGGACATTGGCCACGGTCATTGCGGCGGCCCTGTGTCGTGTGCGGCCACAACGTGACCATTTTTTGGTTGTTGTCGCGTCGGCAAAGAGATCATGTTGGCTATGGCACGATGATTTACGCGATTTATCGCGGCGATTGACTCGGGAACCTTGTCGGCAAAGGCGGCCGGTCTGGAGACAGGGGGCCGGAAAGACCGATGAAACCGGATAGAGGAAATGGACGCTTTTGCACAAGTGAGGGCCGAGACGCGGCAAACTGGTCAGATTGTAGCAGTCCCATTCGATGGCAAACGGAAATCAGGTATCCACCGTCGACAGCGACCCGCGAGAGCGGTGTCGAGTGTTCCTTGATCCGCTTATGGTATAAAATTACGCCCGGCTGTCCTCGTGGATTATTATTTCCTATTGTTTCATACGCTTGCTGCGCGTTTGGCTTGTCATTTCTGTTTTGTCAGGCTTGCTGCCAGCGAGTCGTTTTCGAGGACTCCACCTCCTCTGTGCGATACGTCACGCTCTCGTTATATCCGGAGTGTTAGCCTTCGTTGTATGCAGCATTTCAGGATGCTCTGTTCTAAGGTCAACAGCGGAGCGGCAATATTCCTGGAAATGGCAGTCATAACGGAATTTCGGGCGCAAGCAAACGTCATCCTGGCTGGTGGGGGTTTCTCGTGATAAAAGTATTCAATCATTGGTTTTACCGCAAAACGATTGCTCAGTTGGCCATCGATTTGATGTTTCCGGTGCTCTGTGTGATAGGCGCTGCGCTTTGGATCGGGCGTGGAGGACAATTGGTACTCGAAAA
The DNA here is from genome assembly GCA_031732795.1 of Accumulibacter sp. GTDB lineage: Bacteria > Pseudomonadota > Gammaproteobacteria > Burkholderiales > Rhodocyclaceae > Accumulibacter. The sequence continues at coordinate 39,229 of JAVMKC010000097.1, forward strand.
GGTGGCGTTCTACGGCATGGTGTTTGCGCTGACGATGATCGTTCTCAACGCATGGCTGGGGATCTATCGGCGGGATCATGAACGCACGCGGAATGAAACCCGGGCGCGGGCGGTGCTTTCCCTCTACTTGGCAATTCCCCTGGCCTATGCAGTATTTGCCCTTCTTTCCGTGGCCGAAGTCGATCGTGGCTTCCTGTTGCTGTCTGGTCTGGGAGCGCTTTTTGCGACTTTGACGCACCACGTTTACTCGGCGCACAGCCGCAAAGGATCGATGCTGTCCCATCGCGTGCTGGTCTTTGGCGTTGGCGAAGAGTCGCAAGCTGTCAGTGGGGTGCTGCGCAAGCATGATCCCGACATTCAGATCGTCGGTTTCTATCCCAGTGCCAACGAGACCGAGTTTGCAGTGCCACAGCAATCGGTGCTTCCGAGGGATGTTTCGCTGTCGGATACCGCTCATAACTTCAAGGTCGATGAGATCATCGTCGCTGTTCGCGAACGTCGCGGCGGGGTGCTGCCCTTGCGCGAATTGCTCGATTGCAAATTGTCCGGCGTGCGTGTGCTGGATCTCGCCAGCTATTTTGAACGGGCTTTGGGCCAGATTCGGCTCGATTCGCTACGGGTGGGCTGGCTGGTTTTTGGTGAGGGTTTCCGGCAGGGGTGGCGTCGCACGTCGGTCAAACGCTTATCCGATGTCGTTTTGGCGATCATCATGCTGCTGTTGGCCTTGCCGATCATGTTGTTGACAGCGTTGATGATCGTGTTGGAAAACGGATTCCCGATCTTTTATCGTCAAGAGCGCGTTGGCCTGGATGGTCGTTTGTTCAAAGTGATCAAGTTTCGCAGTATGCGTACCGATGCGGAAAGCGACGGCAAGCCCCGTTGGGCGTCTGCTGACGATGATCGGGTAACCCGAGTTGGTCGATTCATTCGCAAAGTACGCATCGACGAGTTGCCGCAGTTGTACAACGTGCTCGTCGGCGATATGAGCTTGGTCGGGCCCCGCCCAGAGCGGCCGTATTTCGTCGACAAATTGACCCGGGACATTCCGTTCTATGCTGTTCGGCATAGTGTCAAGCCGGGCGTGACGGGATGGGCACAGGTTTGCTACCCCTACGGAGCAACCGTCGATGATTCTATCCAAAAGCTGCAGTACGATCTGTTTTACGTCAAGAACCATACGCTATTCTTGGATATCCTGATCCTTTTTCAAACGGTGGGCGTGGTGCTGACAGGTAAAGGAGCGCGTTGATGGTCATTGCCCTGGGATGTGTCTTTTCTCGACGAAACGATCATTGATTGAGAGGTTGTGCAGAAATTGTCACAAGCAGGCCAAGATGCTAGGCGCGAGCGAGCAACGACGCAGATGGGCCGCGCAGTAGATTTATTTACACCCTCTGACCAAGCGATGGGATTTGACCGGTGATTGACAGCAAAGTGGCGATGGTTTCCATTTGGAGCTACGGCTTGGTCAGTGCGCTGGCGGCCTTGGTGACCCTTTATTTGGTTTCCGGCTGGCGTGTCAGTGGGCGAAACCGCGCGATGTGCTTTGCTGTCGGTCTGACGGCGTTATGGGGCGCGGTCGCTCTGGGGTTTGTATTCACGGGAAATCTGCTTTTTCTTGCCAGCGCGTTGCTGGTCGACGTGTTGCGCTTTGGCGGGTGGTATTTATTCCTGCTGCTGCTGATGCGGCCGGAAGATGCCGTGGACGAAAGCTCGGCCAATCGTCCCTCCTGGCTGGGTAAGACGGCTGTCCTGCTTGTGTTCATCGGCTTTGTTTCCCAACTGCTGACTGTGTTGGGTATCAATTTCGCCGTGCCTCCCGCGCGCATGGCTTTGTTCGCCTCTTTGGCGATGAGTGTTTTCGGTTTGGTACTCATCGAACAGCTGTTTCGCACGGTATCGCCTGATTTCCGTTGGAGCATCAAGCCGTTGTGTCTGGGACTGGGAGCGGCTTTCCTGTTTGACCTCTATCTTTATTCGGATGCCTTGCTGTTCAACAAGGTTGATCTCGATGCTTTCAGCATTCGTGGATTTGCTCACGCCATTGGTTTGCCGCTGATCGCCTTGTCGGCGATTCGCAGCAGTGGCTGGAAAAGAAAATTGGGTTTATCCAAGCAGGTTGCCATGCAATCGGCTACCCTTGTTCTGGTCGGCATCTATTTGCTGTTCATGGCGTCAGCGGGCTATTACGTCCGTTCTTTTGGCGGGGAATGGGGCCGGGCGTTGCAAATGGCACTGCTTTTTGCCGGCTTGTTGGTTTTGGCGGTCCTGGCCTTTTCCGGTTCGATGCGGGCGCGGATGCGAGTCCAAGTCGGAAAACATTTTTTCAGTTATCGGTACGATTATCGCGATGAATGGTTGCGCTTTACACAAACCCTTTCTTCGCAGGGCGGCTTCACTGGGATGGGCAAAAACGTCGTTCGTGGTCTGGCGAACATGGTTGAAAGCCCCGGAGGTGCATTGTGGTTGAAGGATCCATCGGGTCGATTTTTCGCGCAGGCCGCTTTTTGGAACATGCCGGCGTCCGCGGCAACCGAAGATGATGGCAGTTCCCTTTGCAAATTCTTGTCCGAAAGCGGTTGGGTCATCAATTTGGAAGAATATCGATCGCTTCCTCGACGGTATGATGGTCTGGAGTTGCCCGGTTGGCTGGTCGAAGTTCCCAACGCGTGGTTGGTTGTGCCATTGACCACCGGTTCGGAACTGATCGCCTTCGTCGTTTTGGCCACCGCGCGTACAAAAATTGATGTTAATTGGGAAGTCAATGATCTTTTGAAAACCGCCGCTCGCCAAGCCGGTGCTTTCTTAGGTCAGATGCAAGCCAGTGAAGCGTTGTTGGATGTTCGAAAGTTCGACTCTTTCAATCGGATGTCGGCTTTTGTCGTTCACGACTTGAAAAATATCGTTGCCCAATTGTCGCTGATGCTGAAAAACGCGGAACGCCATCGGGGCAATCCAGAGTTTCAAGAAGATATGTTGATGACCGTCGAGCATTCGGTCGAACGCATGCGGCAATTGATGCTACAACTCCGTGAAGGCGCGACCCCTCTCGATGGGCCGCGCGGTATCGATCTGACTGATGTCATCCGGCGGATTCAGACAGCCAAATCCAGTCAAGGTCGGGAAGTGGAGGTGACCATCGAAGAACGCCTGGTTGCGCGCGGTCATGAAGATCGAATCGAACGGGTGATCGGACACCTCGTTCAGAATGCGCTTGACGCAACCGAAAAGGATGGCCGGGTGTGGGTGCGGATTGCTCGGCAAGCAGAGTATGCCTTGATCGAAGTTGGCGATACCGGTCATGGAATGAGTCCGGAGTTCATCCGCGAACGACTGTTCAAACCTTTTCAAACCACCAAGCCGACCGGCATGGGCATCGGAGCCTATGAAAGTTTTCAGTACGTGCATGAGTTGGGTGGACGCTTGTCCGTAGACAGCACCGTAGATGTCGGCACGCAGGTCAATTTGCTGCTGCCACTTTATGAATCGTCAGGAGCACTAGAATCTACTGGGTTACAGGAGATTCCTGCATGAACGCCGAGAAGTTGCCCTGTTTGTTGATTGTCGAAGACGATCGGGCGTTACAGAAACAGTTGCGTTGGGCTTTCGACCAATACGAAACAGTGACCGCCGATGATCGCGAAAGTGCGCTGACGCAGATTCGACGTTATCAGCCGCCGGTGGTGACGATGGATTTGGGGCTGCCACCCGATGCGGATTCGGTTTCCGAAGGGTTTCGTCTGTTGGAAGAAATTTTGAATATCGCTCCCGAGACGAAGATCATTGTATTGACAGGTCAAAATGATCGAGGCAATGCCCTGCGAGCCGTCGCTTTAGGCGCGTACGACTTTTTCGCCAAACCATTTGAAGTCGAGATGCTCGGACTGACTATCCAACGAGCGTACCGACTCCATGAATTGCAGCGAGAAAACAAACGACTGCAATCCATGTCTCAACCGGACGTGTTGGCCGGTTTGATCACTCGTGATCCTGAACTGTTGCGAGTCTGCAGAACGGTCGAACGCGTGGCGGTTACCAATGCCACGGTCTTGCTACTTGGCGAAAGCGGAACTGGTAAGGAATTGTTGGCCCGTGCGGTACATGATGCTTCCCCTCGAAGTCGTGAGCGTTTCGTGGCCATCAACTGTGCCGCCATCCCCGACAATCTGTTGGAAAGCGAGTTGTTCGGTTACGAAAAAGGCGCGTTCACCGGCGCCGCACGAACGACGCCGGGCAAGATCGAGACCGCCAACAACGGAACATTGATGCTGGACGAAATCGGTGATCTCCCCCATGCTTTGCAAGCGAAACTGCTTCGTTTTCTGCAGGAAAGGGTGATTGAGAGGATCGGCGGGCGGCAGGAGATTTTTGTCAATGTGCGCATCGTCTGTGCCACGCATCAGAATCTGAAAGCATTGATTGCTGAAGGACGGTTTCGCGAGGATCTGTATTACAGACTGGCTGAAATCGTCGTAAACATTCCCCCCTTGCGTGAACGGTCGGGCGATGCGACCTTGCTGGCACACGCTTTCGTGAGACGTTTCGCTGGCGACCAGGGCCGCGGTTCGATGACCTTGCGTGAAGATGCATTGAAAGCCATTGAAAGCCATTCCTGGCCGGGCAACGTCCGTGAACTTGAAAATTACATCAAGCGGGCCGTGATCATGGCCGATGGCAATCAGATCACAGCCGACGATGTGGGTTTGCCCACGAACCGGGATGCTGAAAATTCCGTGGTTCTCGACTTGCGGCGCGCCCGTGACGAGGCCGAACGGCGGGTGATCATCACCGCACTGGCCCGCGCAGACGGCAATGTCGGCAAGGCAGCTGAATTAATTGGTGTGAGCCGCCCAACCCTGTATGATCTGATGCATCGATTCGGATTGAAATAAGGCCTGCGACTGGCTAAATTTTCCAAACAGTGGAGTAAATCATGATTTCTCGTAATGGGTTGCAATTGATCCGTCGAGCGACTGTTTCTGTCTTGCTGGCGACTCTCCTGTTGACTGGGTGCGGGGGCGACAAACCAGAAAATTCGCTTGCTTCCGCCAAAGACTATTTGACGAAAAATGACCGCAAAGCAGCGGTCATTCAGTTGAAAAATGCCCTGCAAGCTAATCCCGACTTTGCCGAAGCCCGCTACATGCTTGGCAAGATCATGGTCGAATCCGGTGATCCCGGCGCAGGCATGGTCGAATTGCGAAAAGCACAGACGCTTAATTTCCCACCTGAGCAGGTCGTTCCCTTGTTGGCGCGTGCCGCCTTGTCGTTGGGGCGTCCCGAACAGGTCATTGACGAGTTTTCAAAATTTGATTTAAAGAATCCTGAGGCAAAAGCGCAGTTATTGACGTATGTCGGGCAAGCCTACCTGGCGCAGGGAAAGAAGGATTTGGCAGCCAATGCCTATGATACCGCCTTGGGAACGTTGCCCAATCACGCGCCCGCCTTGATCGGACAAGCGCGGCTCAAAGCGGCCAACAACGATCTCCCGGGAGCGCTGGCGCTGATCGACTCGGCCTTGGAAAAATCGCCAACTTTTCATGAGGCGATGCAGGTCAAAGGCCAGTTGTTGGCGTACAAGGGCGATGCCGAAGGTTCCATGGCCAGTTTCCGCAAAGCCTTGGAGGTCAAGCCGGACTATTTACCCGCTCATGAGGCGATCATCCTGAGATTGCTGACAGACGGAAAGACGGATGAGGCAGCCAAGCAATTGGACGATCTCAAGAAAATTGCCCCTGGCCATCCGCGTACCGCTTATTTGCGGGCGGGCTTGGCTTATCAGCAAAAAAATATTCAAGCGGCTAAAGATGCGATTCTGCAGCATCTCAAATCAATGCCGAGCAGTCCGCTGGGCCTGCAATTGGCCGGCTTGATCGAGTACGAGCAAAAAAATTTCACTCAGGCTGAAATCTATTTGGCTAAAGCGCTGAGCAATGTCCCGCAACTGTCGTTGGCGAGACGGATGTTGATTACGATTTATTTGAATAGCGGGCGTCCAGACAAAGCGCTGACCTATCTCGAGCCGGTTCTCGAGCAAATCGACAAAGATTCGAACATGCTGGCTCTGGCTGGCCAAGTCTATTTACAAAACGGACAGGTGGAAAAGGCTGGTGATTATTTTGCCAAGGCCAGCGCCTTGGATCCAAAAAATCCTGTCAAGCGCACTTCGTTGGCGATGGTAAATATGGCCAAAGGAGAAACCGACATCGCTTTTCATGAACTCGAAAAAATTGCTGCCAACGATGCCGGCAATCGGGCCGACTTGGCTTTGATCACCTCACACCTGAAACGGAATGAATTCGATGCAGCCTTGAAAGCCATTGATGCTCTTGAGAAGAAACAGCCCGATGATCCGGTAACACATAATCTGCGGGCTTTGGCGTTTCTCGGCAAAAAAGATGTACCTCAAGCCAGAAAAAGTTTCGAAAAGGCGATTGCTTTGAAACCGGGATATATGCCGGCGGTAGGTGCATTGGCTAATCTCGATCTCACCGAGAAGAAACCGGATGAAGCGAAAAAACGTTTCGAGACGGTCTTGACCAAAGAACCGAAGAATATCCAGGCTCATCTGGCACTCGCTGAATACGCTCTCAAAACCGGTGCGACAACCGAAGAGATCGCTGCACAGATCAATAAGGCGGTTGGTGCCGACCCCACCAACCCGGCACCACGTCTGGCGCTGATCGGCTTGTATATTGGCAAGAAAGACAGCAAGCGTGCATTGACGGCCGCCAATGAAGCTGTCGCCGCATTTCCCGAACGGCCGGATGTTCTGGATGCCGCTGGCCGTGCGCAGCAATCGGCGGGAGACCACAATCAAGCGATTCAAACTTATCGCAAATTGGCACAAATCAAACCGGATTCCGCTCTTCCTCATCTGCGGATAGCCGAGATAAATCTGGCCACAAAGAATAAAGACGCGGCGCTCGAAAGTCTGCGCAAGGCTTTGGAACTCAATCCCGATTCTTTGGAAGCCCAGCGCGGAATCATGGGTCTCGAATTGGAAAATGGTCGAACCCGGGAGGCGTTGGCCATTGCTCAGGATATCCAGAAACGTAAACCCAAGAGCGCTATTGGTTATCTGCTCGAAGCCGATGCTCACCTGTCGAAGAAATCCTGGCCGCAAGCCATCGATACGTTGCGTTTGGGGTTGAAACAGGTTGGCAGCGGTGAAATTGCCGCCAAATTGCATACCGCGTTGTCGTCGGCCGGGCAGACTGCGGACGCCGAGAAGTTTGCCGATTCCTGGCTCAAAGAGCATAGCAAGGATGCCATCTTTCGTTTGTATCTGGCCGAATGGGCCAGTGGAAATAAGGACTTTTCTGTTGCTGCCCGACAGTATCGGATACTGCTCGATGCCCAGCCGGAAAACCCAGCCATATTGAATAACATGGCTTGGGTCAGCAGTCAGTTGAAAGATCCTAAAGCCATTGAATATGCTGAAAAAGCAAACAGGTTTTCGCCCAACCAGCCGGCGGTCATGGATACTCTGGCCGTCATCCTTAGTGAAGGTGGCTCGCACGCGCGAAGTTTGGAAATATTTCAAAAAGCACTCGAGCTTGCTCCGCAAGCGGCTCCAATTCGTCTGAATTACGCCAGGGCGTTGCTCAAGGCCGGCAAGCAAGCCGAGGCCAAGGCACAACTCGATCAACTGGCCAAGTTGGGCGACAAGTTTTCTCAACAAGCAGAAGTTTCACAGTTATTTAAAGGCTTATAGCCGACGGCTTGTGTAAGAGTTATCGTTTTAACACTCCAAGGACGGGATTTTCATGACAACTGTCGCTGTAGTTGGTTTGGGCTACGTTGGTTTACCTTTGGCTGTCGAGTTTGGCAAACGGCGGCGGACGATTGGTTTCGATTTGTCGGAGAGCAAGGTTGCACATTATCGGAAACATGTCGATCCGACGGGAGAGGTCAGTTCCGAGGACCTCAAAGCGGCAGTTCATCTGGAAGTTGGTACGGATCCGTCTGCCCTGAGTGAGGCGGATTTCATCATCGTTGCCGTACCAACGCCCGTCGACGAGGCGCATCAACCCGATTTCGGTCCGCTGATCGGTTCTTCCGCGGCAGTCGGCAAAAACCTCAAGCGCGGCGCGACGGTAGTCTACGAGTCTACGGTTTATCCCGGAGCCACCGAAGAAGTCTGTATTCCGATTATCGAAAAACACTCGGGAATGAAGTGGAAAAAGGATTTTTTCGTTGGTTATTCTCCTGAAAGAATCAATCCTGGCGATAAAGAACGGACCTTGACGCGGATTGTCAAGGTGGTGTCCGGCGATAGTCCCGAAACCCTGCAACGCGTCCGTGACATTTACGCCAGCATTATTACCGCCGGCGTCTGTGAAGCGTCGAGCATCAAAGTGGCAGAGGCTGCAAAAGTCATCGAAAATACGCAGCGGGATCTGAACATTGCCTTGATGAATGAGTTGGCGATCATTTTCAACCGGATTGGTATCGACACCCTGGAGGTGCTGGAGGCAGCGGGAAGCAAATGGAATTTTCTCCCGTTCCGTCCGGGGTTGGTGGGTGGCCATTGCATCGGTGTCGATCCCTATTATCTGACCCACAAGGCGGAAATGTTGGGCTACCACCCGGAAGTGATCAACGCCGGGCGGCGGATCAACGACGGGATGGGTAAGTTCATCGCCGAGCAAACGGTCAAGCAATTGATCTGCAAAGGGTTGCCGGTCAAGAACGCGCCGATCATCGTACTTGGCCTGACTTTCAAGGAGGATTGCCCAGACCTGCGCAACTCCAGAGTGATCGATGTCATCCGGGAGCTCGAATCATATGGTGCCAAGGTGGTGGTTCATGAGCCGGTCGCCGACTCGGACGAAGCCTTGCACGAATATGGTGTCGAACTGACCGATTGGGATGCTTTACCGCAAGCCGTAGCCATCGTTGCCGCAGTGGCCCACCGCCAGTTCAAGCAGCGGCCATTGATCGATTATGTCGGCAAATTGCAGACGGGTGGGGTGCTCACCGACGTCAAAAGCATGTTCGATGTGGCGCAGTTAACCGCGCATGGGATAACCGTATGGCGTCTATAGGTTCGGCAACGGTTCTGACCGAAATCGGCCAGCGGCTCGCCGCGCGTCCGGCACGCTGGCTGGTTACCGGTAGTGCCGGTTTCATCGGCTCGCATCTGGTTGAAACGTTGCTGAAATTTGGTCAGACGGTTACCGGGCTGGATAATTTTTCCACCGGTTCACAGCGTAATCTTGATGAAGTCCGGTCGCTGGTCGCGCCTGAGCAATGGGCGCGTCATCGGTTTGTCGAAGCCGATATTTGTGATCTGACGGCGTGCCGCTTGGCCTGCAAGAATGTCGATTTCGTCCTTCATCAAGCCGCGCTGGGTTCGGTTCCCCGGTCGCTGGCCAATCCCTTGGTCACCCACGCGGCCAACATCGACGGTTTTCTGAACATGCTGGTGGCAGCGCGTGATGAAGGTGTGAAACGTTTCATCTATGCCGCATCGAGTTCCACTTATGGCGACCATCCGGCACTTCCTAAAGTCGAGGATACCATCGGACGCCCGCTGTCTCCCTATGCGGTCACCAAGCTGGTCAACGAACTTTACGCCGACGTGTTTGGACGTTGCTATGGTTTTCCGTCGATTGGCTTGCGATACTTCAACGTCTTTGGCGCCCGCCAGGATCCTGACGGGGCTTATGCTGCAGTAATTCCGCGGTGGTCTCGGGCGCTGTTGCTTGGTGAACCAGTCGTCATTTTTGGTGACGGGGAGACCAGTCGTGATTTCTGTTTCGTCGATAATGCCGTACAAGCCAACTTGCTGGCAGCAACGGTTGAGGAACCGCAGGCGATCAATCAGGTTTATAACGTTGCCGTAGACGATCGTACTTCCTTGAACCGCTTGTTCGACTTGTTGCGAGAAGCGTTGACCGAGTTTCGAGCCCCTATCAGCGAGGCTCGGGCGACATACGGGGATTTCCGCCCCGGTGATGTCAGACATTCCCAGGCCGATATCGATAAAGCTCGACGCTTGCTGGGCTATCGACCCAGTCATCGGATCAAGGAAGGAATACGTGCCGCAATGCCATGGTATGTTTCACGGTTTTCGGTGGAGGATGAGGTTTGTTGATGGGTGCGTTTATCAAACGATTGGTTTCACCGTTGGCGGTCTTGTCGCTGGCTGCTAGTGTCAGCTTGGCGGCGATTTCATGGTCTGCGTCGGCCGCCGATTTGCCGCGAGAAGGCGATGCCGAGCGTTTGCTGACTTTGCGCAAGGAAGCGCTTTCCTATGAGCATGGTGAAGGCGTACCCAAAGACACCGCACGAGCGGTCAAATTGTATTGCGAAGGTGCTCGACTGGGGGATGCGGAGGCCCAATACAGTCTGGGTTGGATCTATGCCAACGGCCGTGGTGTTGACAGAAACGATGCTCTTGCCGCTTATTTCTTCGATATGGCGGCCAAACAAGGCCATTTGCCATCGCAGAAGATGCAGCGCTTCGTCGGCGCCCCTTCCTCGGAAATACCTGAGTGTCTACGTCCGCCGGTTTTTCCCGTTGATCCACCCGAGGTGATTCAGCCGACCAGTGAAGTTCATAAAAAGGTCATTGCCCTGGTGAATACCTTGGCTCCGCAATATGGCGTCAGCCCACGTTTGGCTTTGGCGGTCATTCGTGCCGAATCGAATTTCAATCCGGGTGCTTTGTCGAACAAAAGCGCACAAGGATTGATGCAACTGATACCGGACACCTCGGCACGGTTCAATGTCAAGCAACCTTTTGATCCAGAACAGAATATTCGTGGTGGCTTGGCTTATCTGCGTTGGTTGCTGGCCTATTTCGAAGGCGATGTCAGCCTGGTCGCCGCGGCTTATAACGCCGGCGAAGGTGCTGTCAATCGCTATCGTGGAATTCCGCCGTATGCCGAAACACGCGGTTATGTCAAACGCATTGTCGGCCTATTCCAACGTGAAGATCATCCTTATGATCGACGAGTGACTGCGCCTTCTCCAGAATTGCAAAAAATTCGCTTGACCAAGGGATCGTGAACACCGAGATCGACGGCTCAGCGATTCTGTTGCCCGAAATCAGCCGGTGTCTGCCGCCATTCGTTGGCCGGGAGCACTAACTCTTCTCGATTTAGACACCGGTGGGGAGCATGACCGTTCATTGCGCCGGCTTTGCGGAATCCGTCATCAACAAGTGGCTGATCAGGGTGATGATTTTTCTCTGGCAAGAGAGGCGACAGCCTGTTTCCTGGGCTGGTGGCGTGCAGCATTTTGCGGCAGGGCTCGCTTTCATGATCCTCTGTTCCCTGGTGACGGCTGCCACGGCCGCGGCGGATTTGCCTGAGGTATTGGACAGAGTCAAGCCGTCGGTGGTGGTGGTCGGTACTTTTCAACTGAAGCGCAGCCCGCAGTTCATCATGCGCGGGACCGGTTTCGCGGTCGGTAACGGTCGGCAGATCGCCACCAACGCACATGTCGTCGACCAGCCCGTTGACGTGAGTGCCGACGAAAAATGGCTGGTTCTCACCCGGTCTGGGGCCAACGTCACCCAGTCGCGTTCGGCAAGCATCGGGTTGATCGATCACGAGCACGATCTGGCTTTGCTGCGTATCGATGGCCCGGCTTTGCCGGTGTTGCCGCTGAATTCCTCCGATTCCGCAAGAGAAGGGCAAGCCGTTGCGTTTACGGGTTTTCCACTAGGCGGCTTGCTGGGATTTTACTCACCGGTCACGCATCGCGGAATCATTTCCGCGATCACGCCGATTGCCTTGCCGGCCAATAGCATGCATTCACTCAACGCGCGGTCGATAACCCAACTCCGGCGCGGCAGTTTCGATATTTTCCAACTCGATGCGACTGCGTACCCGGGTAACAGCGGTGGTCCACTGTATGAAATCGAACGCGGAGAGGTCATCGGCGTGATCAATATGGTGTTGGTCAAGGAAACCAAGGAATCGGCATTGACCAAGCCTTCGGCGATCAGTTATGCCATTCCGGTCAAATTTTTGCGCGAGCTGTTGGCCAGGGGAACACCATAATAGCCAAGTGCATGAGTTGAACCGGGCAATGACTGAAGGCGCTCGTCCAATCAATCCGAACGCAATATGCTTTCCACGCCCTAGGAGCCTGTCGGACTTGAGCGATCGTTGCCGGCCGGGAGGGAAAGCGAGGACAGTTTTCCCCGATTTCGAGGCGCGTAGCGGGGCTATGTAACGAGAAATCGGGGAGAAATGGACCATTGATACTCGTACCCTTGGAATAGTAGGGCATGGATGGAGGCGCCAATAACTGGCGGTCGGGTAATGTGACTACCTTATTCTGGGTCTTCGCCGGCTTTGATGATCATCGCATCAACTGCGGATGGCCTTCACGACAGCAATGATTGGCCGGTCAACTCACCAGTGGTCCGGGAGTCTCTTGAGCAGTATTAAACGGTGATGCTCGATTTCGATGTAACCACCAGCGACCAGATCGCGCAAAATCCGGTTGACCATCTCACGCGACGCACCGATGATATTCGCCAGTTCCTGTTGGGTAAGACGGCGCTCAATGACCCGCAATCCGTCCTTCTCGACAGAGAGCGTGTCGAAAATCCGTGAGATCCGCCCAAACACGTCTGAAAGAGCCAACGAGCGGACATTTTCGGTGAGCAGACGAATGCGGGTGATCAGGTTTCGGATGACCACCTGCATGCAATCGGGATGTTCATCGAGCATCGCCAGAAATGCCGAACGAGGGAGTTGCAACAGTTCGCTGCGGGTGACGGCCATGACCGATGCGGAGCGCGGTTCGCCATCGAGCAGGGCCAGTTCGCCAAAGTAATCTCCTGGATCAAGAAGTGAAAGAGTGACTTCCCGTCCATTATGATCGGTGAGAAAAACCTTCAAGGAGCCGCTTTGCACCACGAACAAGCCGCTGCCATCGTCGCCTTCATTAACGACAATGCTGTTGGCCGCGAAGCTGCGCGAACGTGCACGTTGATAGAGCTTTGCCGTTTGTACTTCGCCGAGACCAGCAAACAGATCGATCTGTTCAAGCAGTTTCATTGCTTACGCTCCTGCAGTGATTACGCCTAAACATCGTAGCCGCATTGCGACACCGCTATTCAGCGGCTTACTGATGGTTCTGGTATTGCTGACGCCCGTCTTGGACATCGAGGAAGGGGCCGGATTGGCCCTTCTTTACGCGATGCGCGGCGTTCGTCCGCCGCCACCGCAAGTAGTGATTATAGCGCTCGATGCCGCATCGGCCGTCAAACTGGGGCAACCCGAGCGTCCTGAAAGATGGTCGCGTGCATTGCATGCGCGTCTCGTTGAGGGACTCGCCGTCCGGGGCGCTGCCGTCATTGGCTTTGACATTCTCTTCGAGCACCCTCGTGGGGCATCTGACGATCGCAAACTGGCAAATGCATTTCGTCGAGCGGGGAATGTGATTCTGGTCGAGCAAATTGTTCGCGAATCGGTAGGTGCCGCCGATGGGGGCAAACTGGCAATGATCGAACGGCGAGTGCGAGCCATGCCCTCGTTGCTGGATGCAGCGGCCGGGAGCGGCCCATTTGTGATGCCGAAAACACCCACCGGCGTCTTCGAATTCTGGCCGCGTACACCCAGCACAGGTGACTCCCCTTCGCTACCGCTGCTGATGGCGGGTTTCCTGAAAACGCCGGTATCCAGCCATGAGAACGACTCCGCGAACTCCCGGAAAATATTGTCGCTTTATGGACCAATCGGCACGATACGAACGTACTCCTATGCTCAGGCGCTGGAACTCCTCGATGATCCGGTGGCCGGGCGCCAGGCATTTGCCGGGAAAGCGGTCGTGATCGGTTTTTCGGAGTCCAATCAATCGCGGCAAATGGACGCTTATCGGACACCGTATACCACGGATGACGGGGTTGATCTCAGCGGTGTCGAATTGTGCGCAACAGCGTTGGCCAATCTGCTCAGCGATCAGCATTTGTCCCGCCCTGAGGTAAGCGCGTGTCTGCCGCTGCTGTTACTTTGGTCGCTGGTTTTGTCTGTGCCGTGGATGTATTTGTCTACCCCTCGAGCACTCTTGATGACGATCATGCTTGGCGTGCTGGGGCTGGTGGTCAGCAGCTGGGTCTTCATCAAGCTTGCCCTATGGTTGCCGGTAATACTGCTTTGTCTGGTGGTTCCGGCGCTGACCAGTATTATCGGCGTCACGGTCCACATGGCGATCTCCAGGCATCGTGAGCGGCAACTTACCCGGGCCGTGGCCTTGGGTCTGACGTTCAAGGGGAGCAGGGCTCTGGCGAAATTGCTGGCGGGACGTGAGGCAGGACGCATCGTTCATAGCGTTTGTCTGAGCAGCGACATCGCCGGCTATACCCCCCTGATCGAACGGTTGTCTCCGGAAGAGGCAAGCGAACTCCTGAACCGCTATTTTTCACGCTTCATTCCACTCGTCGAAGTCCACGGCGGGCATGTGATGGATATTGTCGGAGATGCCGTGCTCTCGATCTGGCTGGCCGATGAAGGCGCTACAGCAGCCTGCCAACGTGCCAGGACGGCGGCTCTGGCGCTTGATCGATCGATGAACGGCGAGAGTGGTGACGGCGCCTTGCCTACACGGTTCGGGCTGCATTACGGCCCAGTATTTCTGGGAGAGTTGGGCTATACCCATCACCGTGAGATTCGCGTGGTGGGCAACATCGTCAACACCGCCAGTCGCATTCAAGGTGCCAATAAATCTCTTGGAACACGCATTCTGGCGTCTGCCGAAATGATCGCTGGTGGCGGGCCAGGGTTTTCACGAGAGTTGGGCCGTTTTCTGCTTGCCGGAAAATCGCTGGCGGTCTCCCTGCACGAAATCTCCGCGGAACCCATTCCAGATGTGTTGTCCGGCCGATTCAGTGAGGGATTGGCGCTTTTCGCCAGCCGTGAACATGAGCTTGCCTTGGACTGTTTCACGCAGGTAATGACGAATTTTCCAGAGGATGGACCAACACAGTTTTTCGTCCAGCGTTGTCGAGAGGGCAAAGACGGCGCTAAATTCGATGCCGAAGGCAGTGTGAGTTTGAGCGTTAAATGAGTCTGTGCGATGCGTGGTTTCTGGTTGCCAAGGA
Organism: Accumulibacter sp.; assembly: GCA_031732795.1. Classification (GTDB taxonomy): domain Bacteria; phylum Pseudomonadota; class Gammaproteobacteria; order Burkholderiales; family Rhodocyclaceae; genus Accumulibacter. The sequence continues at coordinate 54,296 of JAVMKC010000097.1, forward strand.
AGAAATTAAGTTCATTCTGCTTTGTCAGATTCCAGTTCGATCAGCTGCTGAAAGGATAGCGGCTTGCTTCTGATAGACGAAATTCTTGGCGAGTTGTCGGCGTCGATGGGCTATAGAACTGTTTTTCTGTAAATCTTCCGGGCCGAATCTATGAGATGCATGCGCTCGCCGAGCCAAATTTGCTTGACGCTCTCCGAGCGATGATAATCTGTATCACGACGGCGGTGCATGCCGACTCCGAACAGTGAGGTAACGAATGGATTTATGGGCGTGCCCGGCGGTGGTCACCGGGGCTGCATCGGGCTTGGGGGCAGAGACTGCCCGTTATTTGGCCGAGGCGGGTGCCAAGGTGACGGTGATCGATATCGACCGAGACGGGGTGGAGAAAGTTGCCGAAGAGATCGGCGGTCTGGCGATCCCTTGCGACGTCGCCGATTCCCTGTCCGCCGAAAATGCGCTGGCAACGGCGCGCGCGGCGCATGGCGTGGCGCGCGTTCTCGTGCATTGTGTCGGTCGCGGTCACACGGAGCCCATCGTTGGTGCCGATGGCCCGATGCCCCTCGACGACTTCCGGCAGCTCGTCGAGGTGAACCTGATCTCGACCTTCAACATGATGCGGCTTGCCGCTGCCGCGATGGCGCAGCTGCAGCCGTTGGCCAATGGCGAGCGCGGCGTCATTCTGTCGACAGCGTCGGTCTCGGCCTACGAGGGGCAGAGTGGCGAAGCGGCCTACGCCGCTTCCAAGGGCGGTATCGTCAGCATGATCCTGCCTGCCGCGCGCGAGCTCGGCGCGCTCGGTATCCGCGTCGTCGGCATTGCCCCGGGGCTTTTCGGTACGCAGACGCTGTTCAATATGGAGAAGAATCTCGATGCCCGGCTCGTCCACCAGATCCCGTTTCCGCACCGCTTCGGAGATGCCGCCGAGTTCGCCATGCTGGTTTTGCATGTTCTGAAGAACGTCATGATCAACGGCACCGTGCTACGTCTCGACGGCGGCTATCACCGCTAGGCGCTTGTCGGACTTGAAACTGCTCTGCGGCCCCGTTGGGAAAGTGATTCATTTTTCACCGATTTCTCTTCGCATGAGTCGAACATGCGCTTCGGAACCGGGGAAAACAGTCCTCTTTTTTCGGCCCGGTTCGCGACAATCACTCAACTCCGACAGGCTGTCAGGCAACGGCGTCGGCGAAACCGGATAAGCTCTGCATGCATAAGACACTGGTTCTACATCTCGTTTCTCACGCTTCGGGCGAACTGGTCGAGACACTGGCGCGCAAGGCGGTCGCCCAGCTCGAAGGTGTCGAGGTGGAGCGACGATTGTGGAAAATGGTCCGCCGCTTGAGCCAGATCCCCGAAATTCTTGGCGCGATCGCCAGTTCTCCAGGCTATGTCCTGCACAGCCTGAGCCATACCGACATCCGTCAAGCGCTCGAAGAGGGTTGCCGCCCTCTCGATGTGCCTTGTCATTTCGCGCTCGAACCGTTGATCGGCTGCTTGGCCAAGCACGCCGGTGTTGCCGTGCAGCTTCATCACAGCTCCAGTGACGTCTTCGACGAAGACTACTACCACCGCGTCGAGGCCATGAAGTACGCTCTCGCCCACGACGATGGCATGGCCAGCGACGATCTCGAGGGGGCCGACGTGATTCTGGTTGGCGTGTCGCGGGCGACCAAGACGCCGACCTGCATGTATCTGGCTTCGCGCGGCATCAAAGCGGCCAATGTGCCGCTGGTACCGGGTGCGCCGTTGCCGGCTGGTTTGCTGAAAGCGCGGGCGCCTCTCGTGCTCGGACTGATCGTCGATCCGGTGCGTCTGGCCAAAGTCCGCTCCGCTCGCCTGCAGGCGCTGCATCAAGATGCCAGTACCGATTACACCGATGCCGCCGCCCTGCGCAAGGAAGTGCTCGAAGCGCGTCGCCTGTTCATCCTGCGCGACTGGCCGGTCATCGACGTCACGCATCGCTCGATCGAGCAGGTGGCGTCGATGATCATCGAAAAGCTGAAAGCGCGTGCCGGCAACGCTTTATCGACAGAGCCGCCTGTCGACACGGTAAACCTTGCCAGAAATAATGCTCCGCCGTTGATGGACGGCGCCTGAGTCGCGGACGTCGACCTGTTTTCCCCCACCGGTTCCGTCAACAAACCAAGCGTTTGTGGCCAACCTGGAAGCAGGTTCAACCGCGGCCATGTTCATTGACCGTGCCAGTAGCGGCGATAACGGGCACGATAGCCTGAGACGTCGGCCCGGTCGCCGAGCACGATGTGCACTGCGCCGTGGTGGTCGGTCCGCCAGTGTCGTCGACCGGCATAGCGATCGACGATTTCCGGATGCGGATGCGGATAGCGATTGCGGTAGCCGACTGGAAAGATCACTTCGACCGGGTCGACGGCCCGGATGAACTCGGCGGTGGATGAACTGCGGCTCCCGTGATGAGGCACCACCAGCACTTGGCTGCGTAGATTTTCGAGATGGGTGGACTGCAGCAACTGTTGTTCGTCAATGGCTTCAATATCGGACGTTAACAGAACGCTGCCGGCTACGTTTTCGACGCGCAATACGCAGCTCAGATGGTTGCTCTTCAGCGGCGCCTCGCGATAACTGGCCAGCGGTGGGTGCAATATCGTGAATCGCACCTCGTCCCACGTCCAGGACTGGCCGGCGAGACAAGGTTCGCCGGGCCATTCGGCCACCGACGACAAACTGCGTTCGATCGGCAAGGCCTCGCGTACTGCCGGCACGCCGCCTGAATGGTCGGTGTCACGATGGGTGACGACCAGCGTATCGAGCCGGTCGACGCCGATGGCGTGGAGGTAAGGAACGATGATCCGCTGGCCGGCATCCGACTCGGCACTGTACAGCGGCCCGGCGTCGTAAAGCAGGTTGTGCTTTGCGGTGCGGATGACGACGGCCAGCCCTTGTCCGACATCGAGTACGTCGATCCAGGCGCGGCCATTGTCCGGGCGGGCGACTGGAATGAACAAGGCGGGCAACAGCAGCGACCCGGCGAGCCACCGCGCCGGAAAACCGCGCGGCAGCAGCAGATAGACCACGCCGATCAACGCCAGCAATATCGACCACAGCGGCGGTGCCGCCTGTTGCCAGAACGGCCAGCCGGCCAGCGCGTCGAGGAAGGTCATCAAGGCGGTCAGCAACCCGTGGTCGAGATGCAGCAGCGGTGGCCAGGGGACGACGGCAAAAGCCAGCGCCAGCGGGGTGATCAGGAAACTGACGACCGGAATCGCCAGCGCGTTGGCCAGCGGCGAAACCAGCGAGAATTGCTGAAAGAGCAACAGCAACAACGGCAGCGTGCCGATGGTCACCGCCCATTGCGTGCCGCCCCAATTGCGCAGTGCCGTCCGCCAGCCCGATTCACCGCCCAGGCGCGCGCTGCCGACGTAAAACAGCAGCCCGACGGCAGCGAACGAAAGCCAGAAACCAGGAGCCAGCACCGCCCAGGGATCGATGAGCAATACCAGCAGCAAGGCCAGCAATACGCCTCGACTGACCCCCAGATGACGCCCGGACCATAGCGCCAGCGCGACGACGGTCAGCATGTAGAAAGTCCGCTGCGTCGGTACGGCAAAACCGGCGAGTACGGCATAGGCGCCGGCAGCGCACCAGCCGGCGGCAATCGCGGCTTTCGGCGCCGGCAACCACAGCGTCAGCCATTCGCTGCGTCGCCACAACCAGCCGACCAGTCCGGCCAGCAACGCGGCGAACATCGTCACGTGCAATCCGGAAATGGACATCAGATGGGTGATGCCGGTCTGCCGGAAAAGACGCCATTGCCCCGCCGGAATCGCCTGCTGGTCGCCGACCGCCAGTGCGACGAGAATGCCGACGTACGGCGCGTCGGGCAGCGTGTCGAAGAAGGCTTGTCGGAGACGATACCGCCAACGTTCGATCAGGTACGCCGGCTCGAAGACCATCGCTGTCAGGCGTTCGGCATTCGATCGCGGCCGGACATAACCGCTAGCGCGGATATTGCGTTCGAACAGCCAGGCTTCGTAGTCGAATCCGTGCGGGTTGGCGTTGCCGTGCGGACGTTTGAGACGGACGGTGAACCGCCAGCGCTCGCCAGGACGTACCGGCAAGGGCTGATGCCATTCGTCGTCGCGCGTGCCGCGATACCAGGACAAGGCGATTCTGCCGGGCACCCGAGCATCGGCAGTGTCGACCGTCTCGACATCGAAATCGAATCGTTCGCCGCGCTCGAAGGCATGCGGCAACGCGGCGACCACGCCGACGAGTTGCACATCCACGCCTTCCCAGGCTGCCGGCAGGTGGTCACGCAGACGTTGTTCAGCGCGCAGAGCGGCCCAGCCGTAGCCAAGGACGAGGCAAGCCAGCAAGGTGAGCAGACGGCACAGGCGGTTCGGTCGCTGCGCCAGTACCAAAACCAGCGCGGCGGCGACCAGGAACGCGCCAACGATCACCGGCATGGCCGGCAGGCTTTCCTGTGTCTGCAACAAGCCGACGCCGCCGGCAAAGGCAAGAATTTGAAAACGCATGGCAGGGTCCAGGCGACGGGGGTGCCGATGAAGCCAGAGGACCGTCGACGGATCGCTCCTGCGGCACGGCCATCATCTTGCCACGATGCCGGCGAACCCGCGCTGATTGCCGCTGATTGCCGACTTGCCGGAGGCGTCGATCAGGCGAGCCGGAAGCGACGCACTTCCTGTTCCAGCACTCCGGAAAGCGTCTGCAGCCGTTCGGCGGTGGTGGCATTGTCGGCCGCGGCGGTGCAGTTTTCTTCGGCCATCCGGGCGACGCTTTCGACGTTACGGGCGATCTCCGCACTGGTGGCCCCTTGTTCGCCTAGAGCACCGGAAATGCCAGCCACCTGCTCGACCACCCGCATGGCGTTACTGCCGATTTCCTGGATCGATTCGCCAGCCCGGGTGGCCAGCGAGACGCCTTCAGCAACACAGTCGACGCCCAATTTCATGCTTGCCACCGCTTCATGCGTACCGTTCTGAATCGCGGCGATCATCGTCGAGATTTCCTGCGTCGAACGCGAAGTGCGTTCGGCGAGTTTGCGCACCTCGTCGGCGACGACGGCGAAGCCGCGTCCCGATTCGCCGGCGCGAGCCGCCTCGATCGCCGCATTCAGTGCCAGCAGATTGGTTTGGTCGGCAATTTCCTTGATCACCGCGACGATCGCTGAAATGGCTTCGGAGTGTGCGCCAAGCTTGAGAATGATCGCCGATGAACGATTGACCACTTCAGCAATACGCTGAATCTCTTCGACGACTTGGCCGACGACCTGGCAACCGCTGGTCGCCAGATTGCCGGCATGCGTCGACATCCGGTGCGCTTCCTGGGCATTGCTGGCCAAGTGGTTGATGTTGGAACTCATTTGCTCGATCGCCGCAGCCATGCTCACCGCCGCGTGACGTTGCTGGTCGCTTCCTCCGGCAATGGTTCCAGCTGAGGCAGACAGCGATTGAGTGGCGTCGAAAACTTGACTGGCACTCTGATGCACGTTTTTCACCACAGTGCGAAATGCGTCGACCATGCCGTTCAAACTGTTGGCGACCCGTTTTAGTTCATCCTGCGTCTGCAGGTCGACGTGTACCGTCAGATCGCCAGTGGCCAGCGTACGTGCCTGCTCCGCCAATTCGCCGACGCTGCTCAGAGTAGCGTAGTACAGAGCGACCGATATGTAGGCGTACAGTGCCAGAACCAGGACGGAAACGGTAATGCCGACCGTCAAATTGCGTTGCGCTTCATCGATACGTTTCTGCAACAGATCCTGCAGCGTCGGCAACAAGACGTCGGACAGTTCCTTGTACCCCTTCTCGATCGAAGCGGTGGTCAGCGAGAAATAGGCATCGACTTCGGTGGCAAACACTCCTGAGATGATGTCTTGGTTGACCACGGCAGTGACTTTGCCCGCCGCCTCAGTCAAATCTTTGGTGGCCGTCTGGAAAGAGTTGCCCAGACGCGGGTTGTAATGCGCGCATTTTTCGAGGTCGGTGCGTACTTCATTGACCGCCAGATTCAGGCGCTCCAAAAGCGTTGAAAACTCGACTTGTTGAATCATCAGCAAGGGAGTCTTGCGGGTTAGGACACCCGTACCCAACGCGCGCAACTGCCCCATGTTTTCGATGGCGCTCGGTAAATTATGGATGGCGGCAAAGATCAGATAGGTGCTGTCGATATCCGGATCATTGGTCAGCCCGTGTTCATCGGCGACCAGTGCTTGAAAATGAAAGACATCGTCGATCAATCGGTTGTGAGCAATGAAGTTTTCGCGCGCCAGCCACTCCAGACCTTCCTTCTGTACCGTTGCCCATTCCTCTTTGACCTTGCTCCAGGCGGGATGGGTGACAAAGTTCGGCAGCTTGCTTTCCACCGTTTGCAAGGCCGCACTGATTTCTGCTTCCTTGGCGGCACGTTTTTCCTTCATTTCTTCCTTGCCGTTCAACACTCCGGAAGACAAGCCGCGATGAATTTGCAGGTGTCGAACGGTGGTGGTGATTGGTTTGATCGCTTCGATACCGACCAACTCTTGTCGTGAACTTTCGATGACCTGGTGCAGTCGTTGATAAAGGCTGATCAGCAAGACTGAGATCGCCACCAACGCCAAGACACCCATGATCGCGAACTTGCGGGTATAGCTGACACGGTTGAGCAGCACGATGGCCGGATGGAACAGCGATTTCACGACGGACTCCTTAAGAAGGCAGACTGAAGTGGATGAACAGAAGCCAGTCGGACTCGAGCGATCGCAGCGAGCCAAGCGGGAACGTGGTCTGTTTTTTCCCGATTTGTCGTTGCATTGTGGCCTACCATGCGCCGCGAAATCAGGAAAAGCGGTCCTCGCCTCCCCCCATTCAGTGCGCTGCGATTGCCGGGTCCGACAGGCTTCAAGCCATTCTGAAACCACAACGATTTCGATATATCAACAGCGTAGTCGGCCGGTTGCCGAATAGCCAGTTTCCGGAAAGGGTCGACAGGACCATCGCTTGGACTTGCCGTCCGCTTACCGCCATTTCGTTATCCGACGAAAACCCCAGTGGATGGGAGGCAGGGCTCGGCAAACGGACCGCTGGCTGCATCGGCGCGATGACTGAAGTGCCCGGAATCAGGCCCTGTAGATGGCCGCCGCGTGTGACTACAGCAGAACGGCCTGTGTTGCCCTGCGTGTGACTACAGCAGAACGGCCTGTGTTGCCCTGCGTTTGACGCGCAGACTGGTCAAGCCTCCACGCCGAGCCCCTCGAGCTGATAGAAAGCGACTCGGAACGGCCGCCAGCTTACCGAGGTCTGCCCCAAACCGCGATTCCTGACGCCGACTTGGCGGATATCCGGGAGGGCGCTCACAAGAGGTGATCGCTGGGTAGCGAGCGGTTCAAGGCGCCGATCGAAAAACTCGCCAACCGACGAGCGATTTCAAAGGGCATCGGCAGACCGAAAATCGAAAGACATCACGTCCGACCGCGTCCCGTTTCCCTGCGCGCCGTCTCCCTGCGCGGGACGGACCTATCCGTACGCCCGAGAGTACAAGCCATCCAGAGGGCTCAACATCCCCTGCTCACCCCGATTCAGAAGATGGACCGGTAGGGGCCAGTGGGCGACATGCCCTAGAACGCATTTTGAATTTCATCTTTCAGTTCTTCTCGGATGGCGTTGGCCAGTTGCTTTGCCCACCGCGCATATTCTGGTAGTTGTTCGCGCGTAATGACTTTGATGCAGCAGCCGATGTGTTGCGGTATATGGGCCGAGAATAAGAATTCGCTTTGAGCCACCTCAACAAGTTGCAGTTCGCCGTCGTCGCTGCGGGTGCATTCAAAAAGTGGTGAATCGACAACGATGACTGGAAAGGCGAATGCCAGCCGCGGAATGGACGAAGAAGTGCGGTCTTGAGCTACACCGTGGCACGCTTTCAATGCTGCCATTGCTGCCGTATACGCGGGGTCTGCATCTCTTCCAAGCGCTTGGCGGAAACCGTAACCACCGCGGCTTGGTCGGTCGATGTAGTGACGTAGTCGGGGAATATTTTGGAATCTGTCCGCTAGCGCACTGCGCGCCGCGCCAGACATGACGGAAAAAGCAAATACCCTGTTGTAGTTCGCAAGTGCATCTGTCGAGGTAAGCACGACCCATGGCTTAGACGACGACTTGCATTCGACGACGAACAAAATCTCGACAATGCCGATGAAATCGGGGTCTTCCGCCAAGACGTCAATTTCGCGCCCCTTATCGGACTGAGGATCGGGAAACGTGCTCGACTGCCTGACGTCAAACCCAGCGCTCCGAAATGCAGCTGCCGCCTCCATTTCCAAAGGGAAACCCGTCGACTGCAACCACTTGAGCACCTCGTCGGACAGCATGGTCATGTCTTCTGGCCCCTAACGTCTGAATTCACCGGCCTGCGCGGCTTTTCGCGCAGGTCCGGTGGCACGATGGGTTAGGCATCGGTTGCACCTTGCCCAATTTTGAATGCGTTACGAAGCTGAAAGACATGCTCCGGAATATCGTGTGGGTCATTGGCTACAGGCTCTGGGTTAAAGCGCGATTCGAAAATCTCTTCGATTACAAGGGGAACAAATTCTTCATCGTGACCTTTTGTAACCTCGCCCAATCTGGCCGCTATGTCTAGCTCAATTACCAATCCTGCGGCTGCTTGGAATGGCGCGCACTTCAGTGCATCGGTAAACATTTTTTCCAAAGGCGAGGGAAGTCCCGCAACGATTGCGGGAAGCATTTCGGCAGGAAAATCGAAGCTCACGCAGTGATCAATTGTGCCGAACGTGGTATTCGCGCTCGCCGTATAGAGGTTGTCGCTGACCCGGCCAAAGAGATTCAGACGAACACCGAGCATTACCATCGCTGCCGTTTGCTCGAATCCCATTCGCACCAAAGCAAGACCGAAGTCTGGTGCAAACCGCCGCATGGCCGGATGAAGTAGGAATTTGACTGAAAGATATTTTTCAATATCAGCCCATCTCGCTTCGTACTCTTCGAATTTCAGCACGATCAAAGGATCGCGGTGGAACACATCAAAGATAGCGAGTTCCTTTCCGTTGCACAGACCGAATTCTCGGCATGCAATCTCAAGGTGCATCGCGTAGCTGTAGGCCTGTTGTACGTGCGAATGATCGAGGACGTCTTCCCTGGGGCCTTTCGCATCCAGTATGAAGATTGGCTTATCGTCATGTACCAATGTGTAGTCGGGTACGATCGTCACCGGGTGATTACGAGTACCTATTCGAATGAACGGATGCTTCAGTGATTTGCTTCTAATTGCTCGGGTCGTACCTGAGGGCAAGTAGCCCAACTTTGAAAGCATTGGCGCCAAGATGAGTTCCCGAACGGAATCCTCCTTGAAATCAGGGTCATCGAAGCTGCAATTGGTGACGCCAGCGAACATGGCTCTCTCGATGCCTAACGTTTGAGCTGAGGCGACCCCGGCGGTGGAGCGCTTGGGCCGCGAGGCGGAGGATATGCCACAGCGCCTCGTGGCCCAAGCGCGTAGCCGGTGGGGGTCGCCTCGAGCGAAGGGTTAGGCAGCACCCTTAAGACTGCCTTCAGCCTCCCAGTAAGCTCCTGGTCGGTAGTTTCCGAAGTACCAAGCGTGGTTCTCCAAGTCGAGAACTTCATAGCCGCGGGCCCCGTACTCCTCAGTTCTCAGGTCGCGAACAACGCGAGCGCCAGCAGCAACCGCGACCTTGAAATGAGCATCCGGGTCTTCGACGTATACGCTCAGAGACTGCGTGATTGCCCCAAGTTCTAGTGGACTCACGCGTCCGCCAGGCTTTGGAGAACCGACCATCACGACTCCGCTTCCCAAGCTAAGTTCTGAATGTTCTACGGACCCGTCCGATCCGAGAACGACGAACCGCTTGGTGAAGCCGAAAGCCTTGCACAACCATTCGATCGCACTTCGCGCGTCGTTATAGGTGAGACAGGGATGAATGTCGGAAGGTGTGCGATACGAGTTGCCCATCTTGCAGAACCTCCGGACTGGCGCACGCGTTGCCTGTGCTGCCTAACGTTTGAGTTCAGCGGCTGCCTGAGGCAGTCCGCTGGAACGAAGGGTTGGGCGTCTGTGCTGAATGCCAGCGCTCCATGATGAATATGACCAGCGAATGCGATGCGTTCACTGCGAGGCGCGCTTCCGACACATCCAGTGACGGTGGGCTTACTCCTCGACCATGCGCTGAGCCGATATGCGTTCGATACGCGCCAACACCATCGACGATAGAGGCCAAGCCTTGAAGAATTCTCTTTTGATCGTCTCGCAGCGTTGGGTCCAGGTTGAGGCCTAAATGACTCTGCACAGTGTGCCAAAGAGGCTTCACTGTTTGATTGGCCGGCATTTCAAGGGCGAAGGTCTCGATGTATGTCTTGCAAGTTGCCTCAATGATTGAGCAAGCGGCAGTGATGGCCGCGTGTGGATCACGCTCAAGCTGCCGAATTGCTCGCTCAAACTCTGCCTCAACAGAAGAGAAGTCACCGGCTCGAAGAAAGTCAGCAAGCGTTTTTGCGGCGAGGCTTGCGCCAGCAAGCCCGACGTAGCCATTCACTTGATACGTGAGCTGGTTCTTCGCGAGACTCTCACGGATTCGCTTTTGACCATCAGCGATCTCGGGGCGCCTGTCGTTGGGTTCTTGATCCATGAACTTTTGAATAACTTGGCCGAGCACAGCCAAGGCATCCACTGATGGATCTTCATTGCATTCCCGAAGCCAGAGGGAGCACTTCGTCTCGCAGTTTCCAGCAGGCACGTCACCAGGCGCCCCGCTCTCCATGAAGAGCGAGTTCAGCGTTGAATGACTGTAGTAGTACGCTCCGATCACAGAAGCGACCGCACCGATGACTGAGTTCGGAATCTTGTTAGCCACGCTTCGTTCCTGATGCCCAACGTAGAGCTAACCGGCCGGCGGAGGCCGAAGGCCGGAGCGAACCTGCAA
>JAVMKC010000098.1:0-3375 GCA_031732795.1 Accumulibacter sp.
GGCGTTATCAATGTGAGACGATGATGTCATCAATGTAAAGTTAGCGCTTATGGGCTCTCGGGGGGAGCATCGCTTGTCGACGTCCTGTTTCCCATCCGTCACTTTGGCAAGCAGGAAAATGGCCGCTACGACGTCAACATGCCTGCGCCGGCGATGACGCCAGCAAACGCAAGGTCCGTGACACGCGCTAGACTGCCGGGATAGACGCCCGCTCACGTTCTCCCTCTTTACCGAGGCCATTTGCCATGCCCGCCTTCACGCAGTCCTTTGCCGACATCCTGAAGACCGTCACCCGTCCCGGCGATTTCTACACGCACGGCACGCAGGAGGTCTTCCTGCCCAGACTCGAGGTCGTCGATGTCGGGCAGATTTCGCTGCCTTTGCTACCGGCGCAGGCCGAAGACCTGATCGCGGTTGCCGAGCAGGCGCCGTACGGCCGCGGCGCCGAGACGCTGGTCGATACCGCCGTCCGCAAAACCTGGCAGATCGCCGCCGATCGCATACATCTCGGCGGCCGGCACTGGGCGCCGGATCTGGCGCGCATCGTCGAGCGCAGTGCCGTCGGTCTTGGTGTCCTCGAACCGGTGACCGCCGAGTTGTACAAGATGCTGGTCTATGACGCCGGCAGCTTCTTCGTCAGCCATCGCGATACCGAAAAAGCGCCGGGGATGTTCGCCACCCTGATCATCGTTCTGCCGTCGGTGTTCACCGGCGGCGAGTTGTGCATCCGCCACCGTGAACGCGAGGTTTGCCTGGACCTCGCGCCGGCAGACCCCGCGGAACTGGCTTTCGCCGCTTTCTACGCCGATTGCTTGCACGAAGTCCGGCCGGTTACCTCTGGCTGTCGCCTGGTTCTGGTCTATAACCTGATCCGGCTAGCCGGCGGCGAACTGCCCCGGCCACCGACGTACGAGGCCGAGGTCGACCGGGTCGTCGAACTGCTCGAGCGCTGGGTCGCGCAGCAAAGCATGGCTGAAGCCGCCGATTGTCCGCGGAAGCTGATCTATCCTCTGGAGCACGTCTACAGCGCTGCCGAGATGTGCTTTTCAACGCTCAAGCTTGCCGACGCGGCGGCTGCGGCGGTGTTGATGGCCGCCGCGCGGCGCGCCGACTGTCAGCTCCATCTGGCGTTTCTCACCATCGATGAAAGCGGCGCGGCCGAGTACGCCGACTTCTCTCCGCCAGGCCGCAGGCGCTACTACGAAGAGGAAGAAGAGTATGAAGACGACTTCGAAGCCGGCGAGGTTTTCGAGCGCATCTTGACCCTCAGCGACTGGCAGAACGCCGAGGGTGGCCCGTCGCTCATCGACTCCTTGCCCGGTGACGACGACGAGATCTGCCCGCCGCAGGCCCTGGACGACGCCGAGCCGGACGAGGAGGAGTTTTCCGAGGCTACGGGAAACGCCGGAGCGAGCTTCGAGCGTCGCTATCGTCGTGCCGCGCTGGTGGTCTGGCCGCGGGCGGGAGAAATCGGCTTCATCGCCGCCGCCGGACGCGCGGTGTCGCAGCCATATCTCGACCGCCTGACCCAGCGTTGTGTCGCCGAGGCGCCGGAGACGCGGCCGTTGCTGCTCGACCAAGCCCACGCGCTGACCCGCCTGATGATCGACCGGCGTAACGACTGGCCGATCACCACTTGGATGCGGAGCGGCGAACCTGGCCCGGGCGGCGAACTGCTGACGTCGTTGTGCCGAATCGGGGCTACCGACGACATCGTCGTCTGCATCACCGAAATCAGCGCCCACGGCTGTTATTGCGGCGCCGACAACCCGACACTCTGCGAGGCGTTGATGAGCCTGTCGCCAGTGCAGGCCGCCGATCTGGCGCGGCAGGTGATCGCCGGCAGCGCCGTTCGGCAGGCCGATGCCTGCGCCGACCTGTTGGCCCGGCTGGCGACGGCGTTTGTCGAACGCCTGCCGGTCAACGAAGCCGCCGACCGGCTGCGCCCCGCCGTACAGGCGCTGCTTGTTGCCACTCTGCCCGATGAAGCCGTTCCTGCGGTTCCCACCGCCCCAGGCTATGGTGTCTCAGTCTCATCCGACCGGACCGTGACATCGGCGCTGCTCGTCGATCTGCTGCAGGCGCTCTGCCGGCTGGCGGACCCGGCGCTCGGCGAGCAGGCGATAGACCTCGTGCTCGCCCGGCCGGGCCGTTTCTCCTTCGATGCCCTGCTCATCCCCGCGGCGCTGAGCCTGGCCGGCGCGGGCGACGCCGTGCGCGTCTGGCCACCGGTCCGACGCCTGAACTCCGCCTGCCTGACGTACTTGGCCCAGCGTATTGCCGAACCACTCATTCCACCAGCCGACTTCATTCGTGAAAGCCGTATCGACTGCGCTTGCGCGCACTGCCGCGAGCTTGCCGTCTTCCTCGCCGACCCGCAACGCCGCGAATGGATCTTCAAGGCCGCGCAAACGCATCGTTCACATGTCGAAAACTCGATTCGCCGGCACCAGTGCGATCTCGACTACGACACCGTTCGCCGTGGCAACCCGCATTCTCTCGTCTGCCGAAAAAACCAGGCCAGCTTCAAACGTCGCGTCGCGCAACGACAGCAGGATCTCGCTGCGCACGAGCGTTTGAGTCAGGCGGCCGGCGAATAAGGTCCTGCCTGGAGTCGAAAGTCCCGCCGCAGAGCACGAGTTTCATTTCGCGGTCGAATGCCGACTTGGCGTCTGCGGGTTGTTCGTGGCCGTGACGGCTTGATCGGCATCGGCGAACATCGATTTGCGCCAAGTTTCGCGCATGCGTCGTTAGATCGGAACGCAAGCAAACAGCACAACATGTGCGGCCACTCCTGGCCAGCCAGTCATGGTGGATGGGCAGAGCTATAGATCGACCGCGTCCTGCGCTCAATCGCGGCCATCGGGTCGTTGCAGAGCCAAGTGCTACAAAACGAGCCCCTTGATCGCTTGCGCCCGAAAACGCCATTTCATCAGTGATAATCCGAAAGCGATGCTCAATGTTTGAGTATTTTTTATGGCCAGAGATCCATTGTTGTCGAAAAAATTGACAATCTATTTGCCATAATTGGCGGAGTGTTAATAATAGCAGCCTGATGCATAATATGGCATGATTATTGCTTTTAAGTTGGGCCTGCTTCTTGAATGCTGAAGAAGAATTTTTCCTGTCGGAGGAAACCATGAAGACTGTCAGCAGTAATGATCCGATCGTCAATCAAACGCTAGCCAGTGGTCTTTCGAACGGAATCGAATCGAGCGGTGAGTTTTCTTGGCCAGCATTGTTCGATCCAATATGGCAACCTTTGCTCGCTCCAAGTAACAGCGTGCCGATTGCGCAAGACGACCATTGCAGCATCCATTCGGGGCAGACGTTGTCGATCGCCGCCCCCGGCCTGCTGGCCAACGACAACGATCC
>JAVMKC010000098.1:3475-13213 GCA_031732795.1 Accumulibacter sp.
TGTCCCATTTGCCGACGGTCACTTCCAATTCACGCCCACGGCCGGTTTTGTCGGGCCGACGAGTTTCTCCTATCAAATCAACGACGGCTTAGGCGGCACCGATACCGCCACCGTGTCGATCCAGGTCGCCAACGCCGCGCCGAACGCCAACGACGACAGTTATACCACCCGCCCGGGGCAGACGTTGTCGATCGCCGCCCCCGGCCTGCTGGCCAACGACAACGATCCGGACGGCGACCCGCTGTCGATTACGCTGGTCGATATCACGGGCCTGCAGGGCACCCTTGTCCCATTTGCCGACGGTCACTTCCAATTCACGCCCACGGCCGGTTTTGTCGGGACGACGAGTTTCTCCTATCAAATCAGTGACGGCTTAGGCGGCATCGATACCGCGACCGTCAGTCTGGCCGTTCTCCCGCAACCGACCGTAACCGAAAGTATCGGTGGCGCACCTGAGCGCCAGTCCGGCGTCGGTGGGCAATGGGCAACGGCGTGGACCAATACGGCGATCGTCAATTCGATCACTCACAAAGCTGATGTCACCGACGCCGCTGCAGCTTGGAGCGCCGTTCAATTAAGCGGTCTGAGTCCACAAACCTTGGCTGGTGGCGACATCTATAACGGCGATCTGGGGGTCAGCGGTCAATCGGTGGCCAGCAGCAGTGTGCGCCAGGAAATCGATGGCAAGGAAGGGCTACGTTTCAACTTGGCCGAAGCCGCCACCGGTCTGACCGTTTATCTCTCGCGCCTGTTCGCTCAGGACGATGGCGGAGCGTTTTTCGAAAGCGGCCGCGTTCGCCTGCTCGATACGGCTGGCAGCGTCATCAAGGAAGGCGTTTTTCATGCCGGGAATCTGGCCGGCACCCAGACGCTGACCTTGCATTCTGATGTCTCTTTCAGCGCGGTCGAAATCAGCGCGGGCGTTTACAACGCTGCCGGCAGCTTCGTCCATGGCGGTTATGCTCAGGCAGATGGCAGCTTTGCCAGTGCGGTAACGACCGACACGCTTGGCGGCAAACACGGCAGTGATTTCCTGATCGACAAGATCGATTTTCAGATACCGGTGGCTGGTGTGCCACTCGAGGTATTCATCAGCTAGATATGAGTGTCGGCTTGCGCAGATCAGCGAATGGCCGCGCCTCGGTTTGACTACCCGGAATGGATTTTTCTCCCAAAACTCAGAAAACCCGGAAAGGTGCTGTTGCCAACTCACCGCCCGGTGAATCCGCAACTACCCCCGACAGGAACCACGCCATGAAACTTCCACTCATTCTCCCTAAATTGTCCAGCGGACTGTTATTGAGCTGTTCGCTGCTCGCTGCCGCCAACGTTTCGGCGGCAGTGATTGTCGAGCGCCTGCCGACGACCGCTGCCACCGGCATCCAGGCCGACAACAGCTCGGGTCCTCCTTATACCGAGATGGTCAGCCTGTCGGCAACGACGATCGATCGGTTCACCTGGTGGGGGTATTACCTCGGTGGCGGTACGGCGGACGATCTGTTCGTCGCGCAGTTCGACGGCACCAGTCTCGTGGGCAGTGTGACCAGCTTCGCCGATGGCCAAGTCGACGGGATCGATCTCTACCGTTATGAGCTGGAATTGGCCGCGCCTTACATTTTCGGTGGCGGGGCCGATCTGCAAATCGATCTGATCAACGACAGCCTGGACGTGCAATGGTTCTGGCAGGGTGCCGATGCGCCAGTCGGCAGCAACATCGCCCCTCGCGCGCTAAGCCTGGCGCAGAACGATGTCCCTGAGCCCGGCATGCTGGCTCTGCTTGCCATCAGTGGAATGTCGCTGCTCTTCCTCTCTCGCTATCGTTCACGCTCTCGGGTGTCACAGCGGGCTGTTTAGTTGGTTCGGCCGTGTTTGCCGCGGAGTCATGATCCGGGGTGCAGACGCTGTTGAGATCACAAAGCCAACGGGCCATGGTCAGGGCCGAGGTAATGCACCTTGACCAGTCCGAATATCGCAGTGACTCAGGAACTCGGTTCGTTGCTCCTGCCTTCTGTGCTCATGGCTGAATCAACGAGGACAGATACTGGTAGAAGGGTGCCAATGCTTCAAATGCGGTGGCCAACTCTCCGGAGAAAGCGGCAGGGATGCCTTTCTCCCCAACAGGCTGCGAATTGACGAGATAAAACGATTTCCGGTTGTACCAGTCGTGTAAAGCAGGAGGAATATCTGCTTTGAGTGGACGCTTGTAGCTTTCTCCTTCAAGAGCGAATAGCCCCTGATTGAAAAATCCTGTCGCGGCGAGGAATGGCGTGGGGTTGTTGTCGAGATCAGCGCGAAAACGATCCATGGTGTTGCGGTCAGCGCAGTAGAACCCCATGCCGAAGCGATAAGATTCAGGTAACAACTCGAAGAAATAAGCCGGATGATTCTGCCATTCCTGGCGTGGCCGCTTGAAAGCAAGCCATTGAGTGGTTCGGTAAGGGGACTTGTCTTTCGAGAATCGTATATCCCGGTAAATGCGCGCAATCGTTTTATTGACGGCTGGAGTCACTTCGACAAGCGGGTCGATGCTCAACATCAGCGGAGCCAAGTCTTCCACCAAGTCTTGCATCGGTTGGAAAATGAATTGTTGATAGTCCTGCCGGTGAGTCTGAAACCATTCCTTCGTATTGTGCTCGCGCAAATTGTGAAGGAATTGAAAGCTCTGGGCAGGAAAGCCGGTGAA
Organism: Accumulibacter sp.; assembly: GCA_031732795.1. Taxonomy (GTDB): domain Bacteria; phylum Pseudomonadota; class Gammaproteobacteria; order Burkholderiales; family Rhodocyclaceae; genus Accumulibacter. The sequence continues at coordinate 6,159 of JAVMKC010000098.1, forward strand.
TTTGAGTGTCATGCCGATTCTTCCAGACTGGGAATGGTGTTTATCCGCGGTCGCGGACAAGATTGCAGCAGGCGCGGCGGCATGGTGGCGGAAACTCGATCGTTGGACTGAGCCGCTGCGATGACGACTGTCATGGGGATTTTATGAAAGCGTGACCCGAAGTCAATTGTTTGGCAAGGCGTGCGCGGCGCAGCCACGATGGCGGTACTCGAAAGATAGGTCATGGGTCAGAAGCGCAAGAGGGCAGGGCTCTATCTGTAGCAATTTCCGAGTCATTCTCAAGTCCGCCTTGACACGTTGAAACCATGAAAAGACGTGCAGATGGCAAACGCCGCGTCGCACCGAGGTCTACATCGACGCGAACAGTGGCAAAATCACTGGTTTGCCCTGGTCGTTTCCAGACATGATCTGATGTCGGTATCGACGCTGGCTCTGGACCGGGAGCGGCAAAACCGGATATCCACCACTTTCAACTCCGTTGACAGGAAAGCTTTCGATGAAATTGATCGCCGTCGCCGCGATTGGCTTGCTCGCCGCCAGTCTCGCCGGGCACGCCGCCGACCCTGATCTGGCCCGCAGCCTCGCCGCGGGCTGTACCGGTTGTCATGGTACGGAAGGCCGGGCCGTGCCCGGTGCCGGATTCGACTCGCTGGCCGGTTTCGATCAGGCGCGGATGCTGCAAAAGCTGGCCGACTTCAAAAGCGGCAGTCGGCCGGCAACGGTGATGCATCAAATCGTCAAAGGTTACAGCGATGAGCAATTGGCGCTGATCGCCGCTTATTTTGCCGCGCAGAGGTAAACGACCATGTTCACTCTCGGCAGACGGGCTTTTCTGAAAGCCGGCTTGGCGGCTACGACGCTGGCAGCGCTCGACGTTCACGCCCAATCCCTTCCATTTCCGGCGGCAGGCCGGGTGGTGATCGTCGGTGCGGGTTTCGCTGGCGCCACCTGTGCCCGTTACTTGCGTCTGTGGAGCGGCGGCAAGGTGCAGGTGACGCTGGTCGAGCGGCGACCGGCGTTGATTTCCTGTCCGCTGTCCAATCTGGTCCTGGCCGGTACTCAGGCGATCGATCGACTGACGCTGTCCTATGACGCTTTGTCCGACCGTTGGGGCGTCCGCCTCATTCGTGATGAAGTGACTGATTTCGATATCGAGCGCCGCCTGGTGCGGCTTGCCGGTGGCGAACAGCTTCCCTATGACCGGCTGGTGTTGGCGCCGGGAATCGATTTCCTGTGGGAGGAACTGCCCGCGCTTGCCGAATCTGCGGCTCGCGAACACATTCTCCATGCCTGGAAGGCCGGTCCGCAGACCCTGTCACTGCGTCGGCAATTGCTGGCCATGCCGGATGGCGGACTGTTCGTGCTGACGATCCCGAAAGTGCCGTACCGTTGCCCGCCGGGTCCCTACGAACGCGCGTGTCTGGTCGCCGATTATTTCAAACGCCACAAGCCGCGCTCGAAAGTGATCATTCTCGACGCCAACGATGATGTAGTGTCGAAAAAGGCATTGTTCGTCAAAGCCTGGCAGGAACTGTACCCCGGTCTCATCGAGTATCGGCCGGGCAGCGAACTGAAAGACGTCGATCTTCGCGAGCGTGCCGCCGTGCTCGATTTCGACCGTCAGCGTGCCGATGTGTTGAACGTCATCCCTCCGCAACGTGCTGGCAGCATCGCCAGCCGGGCCGGCATCAAATTGCTCAACCAGCGTTGGGCGGAGGTCGACTGGCTGAGCATGGCGGCAACCGGCGCGCCGGGAGTGCACGTCATCGGCGATGCCGTTTTTCCGGCGCCGACGATGCCCAAGTCGGCGCACATGGCCAATCAGCACGGCAAACTCGCTGCCGCCGCGATTCTTCGCGGTCTGGCCGGTGAGCCACCCGGCGCGCTGCCGATGCTGACCAACACCTGTTACAGCTTCGTCGATCCCGAACATGCCATCCACGTCAGTTCGGTGCATCGCTATGACGCGGCCAGCCGAACCTTGCAGCCGGTGCCGGGCGCTGGCGGCGTTTCGTCAGTCCGTAACGAAGCCGAAGGAAAATTCGCCTGGGCTTGGGCCCGGAACATCTGGGCCGATACGCTGCTTTGAACCGGTGCCAGACGTCGGGGTTTTACCCGAGTGTCGTTTTCGGCTATCCGGCAAACAGTTGAGCCAGCGCTGTGCCGGGGTCGGCGGCACGCATGAATGCTTCGCCGACCAGAAAAGCGTGCACCCCGCGATCGCGCATCCGGGTGACGTCGGCAGCGGCGAGGATGCCGCTTTCGGTGACCACGATCCGTCCAGCCTCGACCTTCGACAACAGATCGAATGTCGTCTGCAGGCTGACGTCGAAGGTGCGCAGATTACGGTTGTTGATGCCGATCAGCGGCGTGGCGAGTTGCTGAGCGCGGTCGAGTTCGTCGGCGTCATGCACTTCGACCAGCACCGCCAGGCCCACACTCTCGGCGATGGCTGCAAAATCGCGCATTACGGACAACTCCAGCGCCGCGGCAATCAGCAGGATGGCGTCGGCCCCCATCGCCCGTGCTTCATAAACCTGATACGGATCAACCAGAAAGTCCTTGCGCAACACCGGTAACCGACACGCCGTGCGCGCCTGTTGCAAATAGGCCGGGTCGCCCTGAAAAAATTGCCGATCGGTCAGTACCGACAGGCAGGCCGCGCCGTGCTGCTGGTAACTGGCGGCGATTTCCGCCGGCTGGAAGTCGGCACGTAGCAGCCCGCGCGACGGGCTGGCTTTCTTGATTTCAGCGATGACCGCTGCTTCGCCGGCGGCGATCTTTTCCTGTAGCGCAGCCAGAAAATCGCGTGGCGGTGGTGCACTTTCGGCCTCCCGGCGGATGGCAGACAGAGACGTTATCGCGCTTGCGGTGGCGACTTCGGCGCGTTTGACGGCCAGGATTCGCTCGAGGATATCGTTCATTTCGTTCAACGTTGGGCAGCGGCGGACCTGGGACGGCTCGCCTCAGAGGTTGTGAATAAAAAATCTACGGTGTGGCCAATCTGTGGCGCTGCTCAGTCGCTTACTCCTCACCTATCCACTGGATAGGCTTCGTTGCTCGTTCGCTCGTTCGCTCGTTCGCTCGCTCGCGTCTGACGTCTTGGCCTGCTCGTGACGATTTCCTCACAGCCTCTCTGGAACCGTCAGCGCCGCATTATCTTGAGAAAATAAGCGGAAAAGAATCAAGCGAAAAGAGTCAGACGGAAAAGCGTCGGGTAAACGCGATGAACTCGTCGAGCTTGCTCCGCGCCGCGCCGGAAGCGATGGTATCGAAAGCCCGATCGACACCTTCGACCAGCGTCGGCGCCAGTCCGGCGACATAAATGCTGGCTCCGGCGTTCAAAGCGACGATGTCACGCGCCGGGCCGGACTTGTTTTCGAGTGCCGCGCAGAGCATCGCCCGGGATTCCTCGACATTGGCTACCCGCAGCACACGCGGATCATGAACCGGCAGATTGAATTGTTCAGGGTGGATCGCATATTCCTCGATCCGTCCGTCCTTCAGTTCGCCGACCAGCGTTTCGCCGGAAATCGAGATTTCGTCCAGTCCCTCGCGGCCGAAGACGGTCAGTGCGTGTGAACTGCCGAGTCGTTGCAATACCCGCACCTGGATGCCGACCAGATCCGGATGGAATACGCCGAGTACCTGATTGGCCGCATTGGCCGGGTTGGTCAGCGGGCCGAGGATGTTGAACAAGGTGCGTACGCCGAGTTCGCGCCGGACCGGTGCGGCATGTTTCATCGCACTGTGATGATTCGGCGCGAACATGAAACCGACACCGAATTCATCGATGCACTGGCCGACCTGCGTCGGCGAGAGATTGATATTCACGCCCAGCGCTTCGAGGACGTCGGCACTGCCTGACTGAGACGACACCGAACGGCCACCGTGTTTGGCAACCCGCGCGCCGGCGGCCGCGGCGACGAACATCGCTGCGGTCGAGATGTTGAAGGTGTGGGCGCCGTCGCCGCCCGTGCCGCAGGTATCGACCAGAGCTGTCCGGTCGGCGACCGGTACCCGGGTCGACAATTCACGCATTACCTGCGCCGCTGCGGAGATTTCGCCGATGGTCTCCTTCTTGACCCGCAGACCGACGATGATGGCGGCGATCATCACTGGCGTCACCTCGCCACCCATGATCTGACGCATCAGGGAAATCATCTCGTCATGAAAGATTTCGCGGTGTTCGATGACCCGCATCAGCGCCTCTTGCGGCTTCATTGCGCGTATTCCTCAAGAAAATTCTTCAACAGATCATGGCCCCGTTCGGTGAGGATCGATTCCGGATGAAATTGCACCCCTTCCACCGGCAACTGTCGATGCCGGAAACCCATGATTTCCCCATCATCGGTCCACGCGGTCACCTCGAGATCGGCAGGCAGCGTCGAACGCTCGACGGCCAACGAATGATAGCGCGTGCAGGTCAGCGGATCGGGCAGGTCGCGGAAAACGCCTTGACCGGTGTGCCGGACCGGCGAAACCTTGCCGTGCATCAATTTCTGCGCATGCACCACCTGTCCGCCGAAAGCCTCGCCGATCGCTTGGTGGCCCAGGCAGACTCCAAGCAACGGAATCCTGCCGGCGAACTCGCGAATCGCCGACAAGGAAATCCCGGCTTGTTTTGGTGCGCAAGGCCCTGGCGAAATCACCAGATAATCGGGCTGCATCTGCCCGATCTGGGTCAAAGAAATTGCATCGTTGCGAAAAACCCGGACCTCCTGCCCCAACTCGCCGAAATACTGGACGAGGTTATAGGTAAAGGAGTCGTAATTGTCGATCATCAGCAGCATAATTAAGCTATCCTTTTGATTCTAAAGGCTCTCGCCTCTGCTGCCGCCGATTGATACCCGCTTTAATACCCGCTATTTCTTTCGCTGGAGCTGGCCTGGTGCTGACGGCACCGGAAAAAACGCATTATCCGGCACCGCAGCAACCTATTCAAGGTTTGGCACATCAAACATGATGTGTCACTTGCCATGGGTAATGTGGTGTGATGGGTCGTCCATTTCGCTGATCTGCTCAGCCTGGCCGCGCGAGACCACCGAGAATACCGACAGCCGGCTTTGCCAGTATTTTCCGAGCGGTGCCGATCTGCCTGTCTTCACTCTGGATGACTCGATGCCGGTTACTTGGCAGCCCATGCGCGACCGAGATAAACACCCCGCTGACGCTGTTCGGCTGGAGTTTTTATGTCAAAGTCGTTTCGCTGCTGTCATGAACGCATTGCCTCTTGGACTTGAAACCGCTTATTTTCGGTTCGTCCGCTGTGTTACAGATGGAAACGCGCTACCAAGGCATGTACCCGATGCGAATGCGAAGCCAGCTCACGGACTGTTCGAGTGGCCTCCTGTACGACCCGGTCGGTCTCCAGCGCCATCCGGTTCACTTCCTCGGCTGACTTCGCCATATCATTGGTAACCACCGATTGCTCGCGGGTCGAGTCTGCAATACCGCGTACTGTTGCAACTACTTGATCGACTTCTGTTTTGATGCCTGTGATTTCGGAGGAGACGATCTGCGACTCGTTCAGGCTCGAGACGACAGATTTTTGCGTCTCGCTCATATCCGAGAGCGCCGACTGAATATCCTGGTGTGTCGCGTTGATCAAGCTGCTGATTTCAACCGTGGCTTTGGCCGAACGCTCAGCCAGTTTGCGTACTTCATCAGCCACCACGGCAAAGCCTCGTCCAGACTCCCCGGCGCGTGCCGCTTCAATGGCGGCGTTGAGTGCCAGCAAATTGGTCTGGTCGGCAATTTCTCGAATCGCACCGATGATGGTATTCATGGCATCCGAACGTTTGCCCAGCGCATTGAGAGTTGAGGAAAGATTACCCACGTCCTGCGAAATCTTGCCAATGCCTTGTGCCAGATCGTTGACCGCACGGGCCGACGATTCGGACAGTTCGCCGGTTTTGGCCGCGGTTTGCTCGGCCTGTTTGGCGTTGTCCGCGATATGGCGGATGGTGACAGTGATTTCTTCGATGGCCGCCGTCGTTGCGTTCAAGGTTTTAGCCTGCCGCTGCGAATCGCCGGAAATCGTCTGCATGACATTGGTCAACGAGTCGATCCCACCGTCAAGATCATTGGTGCCGTCGCGCACTTCGAGGAACATGTTGTGCAGACTTCCGACAAAGCGGTTGAATGCGCTCGCGGTCTGGCCGATCTCATCCTGCTTGTCTGCTGTCAGTTGGTGGCTGAGATTACCCTGGCCGGTGGAAATTTCAATCAGGGCATCCCGAAGCTTGAAGAGATCCTTGAGCATCGAAGACAGGACAGCGCTGGCGATCAGGCTACCGAGTACGGCTACCACCAAACCGACACCGACAAGTGTCCACAAGAGGGTTTTCAGCGGAGTGAGAATGGCTTGCTGGTCCACAACGGCAGTCAGAACCCAATCGGTTCCGCCAATTGCTTGTGTTGCCACATACTTGGCTTGCCCCTCAATGGTTTGTTCGTTGATCTTGGTCTCTTGGTCAGAGGCTGTTTTGAGGATCTCGGGATCAAAACCTGGCACTACCTCCGCAACAGGCTTTAAAGCGGTATCCGCTTTGCTATGCGCGACGATCTTCCCGTCCTTGGTGCTCAGGAAGGCATAGCCTTCGCCGCGCAACTTGATGCCATTGACCAAAGCAATGATTTCTTCGAGCGAGATGTCTCCTCCGACAACACCTTGCGTCCCGTCTTTCGTAAACTGGCGAGCAACCGTTACCCCCAGTTTTTTTGTTGAGCTGAAAATATACGGCGCGGTTGCCACGGTGTCCTTGGTTTGATTGGTCACTTTGTACCAGGGGCGTGCCGTCGGGTCATAGCCTTCAGACGGCTTTTTCTCCAGCAAATGGTAAAACATTCGTTTGTCGCTGTAACCGACAAAGGTCAGATCAAAGCGACCGGCATCCTTGCCTGCCACCAGGTAGGAATAGGGGAGCGCAGTGGTAATTTGCAGCTGGTTGGTTGTGGCCTCAATGGCGCTCTTGCGCTGAGCCATCCAGTTCATCAGCGGTTAGTGCAACATCTCTTCTGTAAATTTGTATTCTGCTGGTTTTGCGATGCTT
>JAVMKC010000099.1:0-13039 GCA_031732795.1 Accumulibacter sp.
ATCATCCCGATGACATCACCTCGGAATATTTACAGAAAGAAAGTTGCACTGCCAAGAGCAGCCTCTATTGTTGGATGTCTATAACATCGAAGTGGAAGATTTTCATACCTATTACGTGGGTAATCTCGGTCTCTGGGCACACAACGCCTATGACATCAGAAATCACCTGAATAAATTCAAGATTCAGTTTTCCGAGGCCGCACGCTCGGTCCAGGAGGCCTTGAGTTTCAAGACGCTGTGGACAAAGTACGAAGCTTCCGTTTATGCATTAGAACGTGGAGCGGGAGAAATTCTCGGGCACGCACCACACCGGGGTCACGGGCACGCACCAGGTCAGACGCCGGGGTCAGGTCTTCCATTTAATCATTCCCCGGCTATGAAATAGAGAGAAAGCCCTCGGTTTCCTTCCATTATCCTGCCTCCCCTGACCAACGTCATACCCCTGCGCGACGATTCCTCACTCTACCGCCGGCCGATGCCACGCTCGTTGAGCGGAATCAAGCCATTAACACACCCCACACGCATCCGACAGGCCGGGGCCCCATTGCCACGGATCTCGCGATGACCAACAGCCCAAAGGGGCCAGGCCCAATTTAGTCATACGGAATTTCAAGGAATTCGAGCCCCCTTTTGCCCCTCGCCAATACAGTCCTGCCCCCCTCAGGCCATCATTTCACCGCCAATCAACAGAGTATGACATCATATTGTGCCAACGCCCCTGCAAACGCCCACTCAGACAAACAAGCAAAGCCTTCCAACCGCCATGGACGTCATCAGCGCACAGCAAACGTTTTTTTACGTACTGGTCAGCGTTTCCGGTCTGGCGCTGTGCTTCGGCATTGGCGCCAGCGGCGTCGCCAGCGTGATCGGCCCGTCGGTCGGCGGCGGAGCACTATCCGTTCGTCAGGCCGTGGCCTTGGCGGCGGTCATGGAATTCGCCGGCGCGTATCTGGCCGGTGGAGAAGTGAGCGACACCATCGCCCATGGCATCATCGACAGCCGCCATTTCGCTGCCGCGCCACAGTTGCTGATCGTGGTGATGCTCGCCTCTTTGCTGGCCGCCGGGTCGTGGCTGTTGCTGGCCAGCGCGCGGGCTTGGCCGGTGGCGGCGACGCATGCGCTGGTCGGCGCGTTGTGCGGGGCGGCGATCGCCGCGTTCGGTGCTGACGCGATCAACGGTCTGACGATCGTCGAAATCGGCTTTGCCTGGCTGCTTGCCCCGTTGGGCGGTGGCTTGCTGGCTTTGCTGCTGACCATGAGTTGCCGTCGGCTGATTTTCAACACGGCCCATCCGGTGGCCGCGGCGCGCCAATGGGTGCCGCTGTATGCTTTTCTCGTCGGTTGGAGCGTCGCTGCGATTAGCGCCGGCAGCGGGCTGCGCCACGTCGGACTCCCCTTGTCCGCCGCAGCCGGGCAGTTGCTGGCCGTGGGGGTCGGCATCGCCGTCGCCGCCGCTGCGCGTCGGCTGATCGACAGCGTCGATCTGGCCGATACACTCGATCGCGATCACCAGCATGCCAGTGTCGAACGCCTGTTCCTGCCCCAACTGGCCTTGACCGGTGCCGCGCTGGCTTTTGCGCACGGCTCGAACGAAGTGGCCAACGGTATCGGCCCGATGGCTACCGTGCTGCAAATTCTTGCCACCGGCGAGGTGCCGGTCCGTTCTCCGGTAACGTCCTGGGTACTGCTGATCGGCAGTATCGGCATCGTCGCCGGGCTGGCAACTTTCGGCCCCCGGGTGATGACCACGGTCGGCAAACGGATCACCGCCTTGACGCCCTCCCGAGCGTACTGCGCCGCCGTCGCCACGGCGCTGATCACCATCTCCGCCTCTGGTCTGGGATTGCCGTTGGCCACCACGCACGTCGCCGTCGGCGCGGTGATCGGCGTCGGTATCGCCCGTGGCCTTGGCGCGCTGGACCTGCGGGTGGTCGGTGGCATCATCGGATCGTGGCTGGTCACCGTGCCGATCAGCGCACTGACGTCCGCTTTGATTTATCGCGCGTTGCAGACGATTTTTTTCTAGAATGGGCGGCTCTTCGCCCTGTTGTGTCATCCGCTCCGGCCGCGGGCGATCGACTTTATTCACACCGCCATGTCCGACCTGCCCATTCAGCCGATCGAATCGCTGCGGCACTTCAAGGGAATCGCTTTTCCGGACGACGTGCGTTTTCGCCAGTTGCTGGTCACCGGTCCGCCGGGTGTCGGCAAAAGCACCTTGATCGTGACACTCGGCGGCTGGTCGGAGGAAGGCTACCTCGATCTGGGCCGCAAACACTGGTGGCGTTCGGAAATCCTCGCCGTTCGCCCGCGTGAAATCCACCTCGGCTTGCCGTTTTGCGGTCTGTCGGACGCGGTATCGGTTTTCGACGCCCAGTTCCTCGATCTTGATCCGCTGCCGGCGATCGATTTTGCGCGCATCGTCCTGCCGCCGCGCAAAAGTCACTTCTTTGCGGTCGACTGGTATCGGCGTTACGTGTTCGATTTCCTGCTACCGCCGGCGGAACTGGTCTTCGCCCGGCGCAGCGAGCGCGCCCGCCAGTGCAGTCACCCGGTCGATGCGCAATTGAGCCTGTCGATCTGCGCGGCGCAACTGGCGGTGTTCCGTTGCCTTGCCGAATTTCTTCACCGGCAGGGTTTTCAAGTCTATCTGCGGGATGGCGCCGACGGCCGGCCGTGCCGTTTCACCACGCCGCCGACCTCATCATGAGACGGATCGGCTTCCGTCGGACGTTCAAGCTGGCCAGCCTGTTGACCTGGCTGCGAGCTTGGCTGGCGCATTGGGGATTCGGCTGGGGTCATGATCTGCGGATCGGTGAATCGTATCGTTTGAGCGACCGCAAGCTGCGGGTACCGCTCGACGCCGGACCTATCGAAATCACTCTCGGCGCCAACGCCAAAAAACTCCATCTCTATCCGGAAAAGCGGCTCAATACGCGGGGCGATGCCGTCGGCTCGGGGAATTTCGTCATCGCCGATCCGTTCACCGATCCGAAGGTCATCGACGGCTTTCTCCGCCTGACGCCGAAAAGCTGGTTGTCGCTCGGCCGGGCCGACGCCAATCAGCAGGCATTGTTCCGTTATCCGTCGTCGGTCGAGGACGAGCACCTAGTGGTCCTGCACAGCGGCGAGGCGCTGGTTTTTCGCAATCTCGCCGAAAGCGGCGCCAGCGTCGGTCCGGCGTTCCGCGAACTGCGCTGGGTGCCGGAAAACCGTTATCGACGCTTGCGCGAGATTTTCGGCGGGCCGATCGAGGCGTTGCCGGCCGATGAGGCTTTGAATCTGCTGCTGAAAATCAAGACCCTGATGGTCGATGAAAGCTATCGTCCGCATGACGATCGCGGTCTGCCGGGCGGTCTGCTGCAACTGCCCGCTCCGCTGACGCCGATCATCGTCGCCGACCTGCACGCGCAACTCGACAACCTGTTGACCGTGCTCAGCCAGAACGCTTTTCTCGATCAACTGCAGGATGGCAGCGCGGTGCTGATCATTCTCGGCGACGCGGTGCATTGCGAAATCGATGGCCAGTTGCACGAAATGGCCAGCTCGCTGGTGATGATGGATTTCATTTTCCGGCTCAAGCTGCGTTTTCCAAGGCAGGTGTTCTACCTGCGCGGCAACCACGATTCATTTTCGGCCGAGATGACCAAAGATGGTGTCCCGCAAGGGGTCTTGTGGTCCATCGAATTGGCCAAGCAACGCGGTACGGCGTATCTGGCGGCGATGCGCGATTATTACGACCGCCTGCCTTACGTCGCCGTCTCCGCCGATTTCGTCGCCTGCCACGCCGCGCCGCCGTTGACCAAGGTCGGCGTCGACAACCTGGTGCAGATTTTTCGTCATCCCGAACTGATCGGCGAGCTGATCAACAACCGCCCACGGCGTCCCGAACGACCGCAGGGCTACACTCGTCGGCACGTCAAACAGCTGCGCCGCGCATTGCAACTCGACAAGACCGTGCCGTTGATCGTCGGCCACACGCCGATAGACGACGAAAACACCGTATGGCTGGACAGCGCCGGTATCGCCAACCACCATGTGCTCTACAGCGCCGACCCGAAGCAGGTCGGCGTGTTCACCCGTGTCGGTGGGACAATGGTGCCGCTGGTTTATCCGGTCGACCCCTTGCAGACGATCATCAATCGCTTGCCGGATTGAGCGTCCGCGGCTTTGCGCCTGCGCGGCCGCGTGCGCCCGCCTACCTTCATCCTTTTACAGAACAGGCCCATGGAACACCGCCTCACCGAAGTCGAAACCCGGATCAATCTCGCCGAAGATTTGCTCGACGCACTCAATTTGACCGTCTACCGCCAACAGCAACAGATCGACAGTCTGCAGGCGCAGCTACGTCAGTTGCACCGCTTGTGGCAGGACAGTTTGGCCACCATCGGCGAACAACGGACGCCACGTGACGAAATTCCGCCGCATTACTGATCTCGGCGTCGACATCGGTCGTGACCCGACTGGCGGTGTAGAGATGGACAGCCATTCCTCCCGCCAGATACACATTCAGGGGACAGCGCAATGACAGATGTTCCGCCAGTTGCTTGAACAACGTCCGCAAGCCAGTCGCCAACGCCGTTCGAGTGTGGAACGCCTGATTGGCGGTCATCGATTCAATGCCCGTGGAGCCGATGACTCAGCATGTCCCGCAAGAGGGGCAGGCTCACGACCCAGCCTTTTCTGACGATATCAGCCGAGCCAGCTTCTCGTGCGGATGTGCGGCGAAATACTGCTCACTCGCCGGCATCAGGGACTTCGATTCGTCGGGAAACCGGGACTGAACCACCATCGCCGCCAGCCGGAACACATTGGCTCCGCGCTGATCCTGAGCCGACATCGCAACTTGTCGCGCGACGGCAAGGCAGCGGGCAAGCAGGGCGGACTCAGCGTCTCTGGCAGTCATTGTTCTTCCTACGCGCATCAGCGGATGGCCACGATTTTCCGTGCCCATCCCCTGCGGTGGCAAGAGGATGTCAGCAACAACGTTTCGCCATTCATGCGCGACGGCCGGCGAAGACTGTTCGCCGGCTCCGGGAACACGCATGGACAGCCTGCATGCCGCCTTTGCTTATCGTTCAGAAACCGTAAGCTGTCGCCAGTTCCGGGTCACGGCGGGCGACCAGGCGGGCCAGGTCGACGATCACCTTGGCCTGCTTCCAGGTGGCGTCGTCCTGCATCTTGCCGTCGATGGTCGCCACGCCGCTGCCGTCGGGCATGGCTTCGAGGATCCGTTTGGCGAACAGCACTTCCTTGACCTCGGGGCTGAATACGCGCTTGGCGATGGCGATCTGGTTCGGTGCCAGCGACCAGGCGCCGGAGCAGCCCATCAGAAATGCGTTGCGGAATTGCGCCTCGCACGCCGCTTCGTCCTTGAGATCGCCGAACGGACCGTAAAACGCCCGCAATCCGTGCGCCGTGGCGGCATCGACCATGCGCGCGACGGTGTAATGCCAGAGATCCTGCTGGAAGAAGGCGCGTTGCGCCTGCCCCTCTTCCGGATCGGCGAGGACACCGTAGCCCGGATGGCCGCCACCGACGCGGGTGGTCTTCATGCCGCGCGAGGCCGCCAGATCGGCCGGGCCGAGGCTGAGTCCGTGCATCCGCGGGCTGGCGCTGCAGATCGCTTCGACATTGGTCACGCCTTGCGCGGTTTCGAGCAGCGCGTGCAGCAGAATCGGTTTGCCGATGGCGTACTTTGCTTCGAGCAGCGCCAGGTATTGGTCGACGAAATGGATGTCCCACGGCCCTTCGACCTTGGGAATCATGACCACGTCGAGCCGGTTGCCGACGTGCTTGACGATGTCGTGCAAATCGTCGAGCACCCACGGGCTGTTCAAGGCGTTGACCCGTACCCATATCGCCGTGTCACCGAAATCGTGTTGACTCAGCAGGTCGATGAAGCCGGCTCGCGCGGCCTCTTTGCTTTCGACCGGAATGGCATCTTCGAGATTGCCGCACATCACGTCACACTGCCGGGCGGTTTCCGGAGCCTTGGCGCGGATTTTTTCGATATGCGGCGGAAAGAAATGAATCATCCGCTCTGGACGGACCGGCAGTTCGCGCAGCGGTTGCGGAGCGCCGATGGCCAGCGGTTTATAAAAATGGACGGGCAGTTTCATGGTCATTTCTCCGAAAAGTCAGGACGGAAACGGGCGGCAGGAAGCCCGCCACGGATGGAACTCAGGCCGGCCCGGCGACGATGCCGTCGTCGTGCAGCCGGCCGACTTCGGCTTCGCTGAGGCCGAGCTCACCGAGCAGGATTTCGTCGGTATGCTGACCGAGCACCGGCGCTGGCGCCGCGGGCAGCCGCGGGACACGGCTGAAATCGAGCGGCGTGGCCGGCATCAGGTAGCTGCCGATGCCGGCTTGCTCGACCATCGAAAACAAGGGATTATCGGTCGAACAATCCGGGTCTTTGTCGATCGCTTCGCGCAGGCTGCGATACGGCCCCCAGGTAACGCGATGTTCGTCGAGGATCCGGCTGGCTTCGGCGAGGGTGCGCGCGTAAAACCAGGGTTCGAGCAAAGCGGCGATTTCCCGGCGGGCACGGAAGCGATTGCCTTCGATTTCGAGATCCAGCCCGAGCCGCGCGGCCAGCGCGGCCATCGCTTCCCGCTGTCCGGTCGCCTTGATCAGACAGTGCCATTGGCGGCCGGTCAGCCCGACGACCATCAGATGCTTGCCGTCGAGGGTTTCGAAATCGCGGCCGAAGGCGCCGTAGAGGTAGTTGCCGTGCCGCGGCCGGTCGGTATCGGTGATCATCACTTCGGCGATCATCCCGAAGTGGCCGACCATCGCCAGAGCAACGTCCTTGAGCGCCAAGCGGACCAGTTGCCCTTCACCGGTCAGCCGGCGGTGCCGTTCGGCGGCGAGCAGACCGAGGGCGATCATTTGGCCGCTGATGAAATCCCAGGCCGGGAAAATGCGGTTGACCAGCTCGGGCGACGAATTCGGGCCGGTGATCAGCGGCAGGCCGACCTGCGGATTGACGGTGTAATCGACTTCGGAGCGGCCGTCACGACGACCGCTGAAATTGATCATGATCAGGTCCGCCCGCTGCTCCCGTAACCGATCGTACGCCAGCCAGCCGCTAGCCGGAAAATTGGTGCTGAACAGGCCGGCGTGATCGCCGGGGGCGCAGATCAGCCGGGTCAGCAGTTCCTGGCCGCGGGGCTGGCGCAGATCGACGGCGATCGAGCGCTTGCCCTTGTTCAGGCTGGCCCAGAACAGGCTGTGCCGGCCGTCGAGCGTCAGCGGCCAACGCCCGTAATCCAGGCCGCCGCCAATCGGGTCGAAACGGATCACGTCAGCGCCGAGCTGTGCCAGCGTCATGCCGCCGAGCGGTGCGGCGACGAAGGCCGACCCTTCGACGACGCGCAAACCTTTGAGAATGCCGTCCATACGACTCCTTCCTTGATACCGGGGCGTCAGATGACGCGCTTCTCGCGCAGCGCGGCGATCTCCTCGGCACCCAAGCCGAGCAGTTCGCCGAGCACTTCCTCGGTATGTTCGCCGAGGCGCGGGCCGAGATGCTTGATCCGTCCCGGCGTCGCCGACAGCCGCGGCAACACCGACGGCACGATCACCGTCTCGCCGATATCCGGTTCGTCGATCGCCACCAGATTACGCCGGGAATGAAACTGGCGGTCGCCAAAGATGTCGGCGATGCTGTTCAGCGGTCCGGCCGGCGCGCCGGCGGCGAAGCAGCGATTGAGCAGATCCTCGCGATGCAGCGAGCCGCACCAGTCACGGACGATCTCGTTCACGTCGTGCCGGTTCTCCAGACGGGTCTTCTGATCGCCATAGACGTGAGGGGCGGCCAACTCCGGCCGGCCCATGGCGATTGCCAGCCGTTCGAAGAGCTTGTCGGTGACACAGGAAATCGCCACCCATTTGCCGTCGTCCTTGGTCGGAAAATGACCATGCGGACAGGCGAAATCGTTGTGCGTCGGGCCATGCCGCTCGCGAATCTGGCCGAACATGCCGTAGGCCGGCGCCAGTTCGTCGGTGCACCGGAAAACCGATTCGTAAAGCGCCGCGTCGATGTATTGGCCCTGCCCGGTGCGCTGCCGGTGACGCAAGGCCATCAGGATGCCGATGCAGCCATAAAGGCCGGTCAAATAATCGCCGAGCGTCGTCGACCCCGGGGTCACCGGCGTTCCCCGCGGCATTCCCGACAGAAAGGCGATGCCACCGACGGCATGCGCGACGCGCGCGAAACCGGGACGGTCGCGATACGGACCGGTCTGGCCGTAGCCGGTGACCCGCAACATGATCAATCCGGGATTGATCCGGCGCAGCACTTCCCAGCCCAGCCCCCATTTTTCCAACGTGCCGGGACGAAAGTTCTCGCACAACACGTCGGCTTTCTCGATCAACTGCTTGAACAGTTCGACGCCTTCGGGCAGGTGCAAGTCGAGCGTCACCGAGCGTTTGTTGCGCGCTTCGCTCAACCAGGCCAACGTGTCCTTGCGGCGGGTGGCGGTGCCGAATTGACGCATCGGATCGCCCCCTTTCGGATTTTCGACCTTCAACACGTCGGCGCCGAACTCGCCGAGAATGCAGGCGCTGTACGGTGCGGCGATCACCGTCGCGGCGTCGATGACGCGGATGCCGGCCAGCGGCAGATGCGCTTCGCCGGCAGCGGAATCGGAACTGAACATGACGATCCTTCCAGAAGGGTCAGACGATTTTTCGCTGTCGCAAGCGGCGGATTTCCTGCGCCGACAGGCCGAGCAGCTCGCGGAGAATCTCGTACGTGGCGTTACCCAGCGGTGGCCCGAGATTGGCGATCCGGCCCGGCGTCTCGGACAGCGTCGGCACCACGCCAGGAATGACCACTTCGCCGAGCCCTTCCTCCTTCAGCCGCGCCAGATTGCCGCGCGCCTGAAAGTGCGGGTCCTTGAAGATGTCGGCGATACTGTTCACCTTGCCGACCGGCACTTCGCCGTCGATGCAGCGCTGCATCACTTCCTCGCGGGTCAGCGATCCGACCCAGGCGATGACCAGCCGATTGACTTCGTCACGCGCCGCCAACCGCTTGCGCTGATTGCCGTAGCGGTCGGCGGCGGCCAGCTCGGGTTGGCCCATCACCGCCGCGAAGCGTTCGAACATCTTGTCGGTGGTGCAGGCGATGGCCACCCACTTGTCGTCGATCGTCCGGAAGTGGCCGTGCGGCACGGCGACGAAACTACCGGCGCCCTCGCGCTCGCGTACCTTGCCGAACAGGCCGTAAGCGGCGGCGATTTCGTCCATTTGCCGGAAAACCGCCTCGTAAATGCCGATGTCAATGATCTGGCCCTCGCCCGTTTCTTCGCGGTGGCGTAGAGCGATCAGAATGCCGATCGCCCCGTAAAGGCTGGAGAGATAATCGCCGAGCGGCGCCGTTCCGGGTACGACCGGCGTCTCGCCCGGAAAGCCCGCCAGGTACGACAAGCCGGCAAAACCGTGCGCGATGTGCGCGAAACCGGATCGTCGTCGATACGGACCGGTCTGCCCATATCCCGAGACCCGCAACATGACCAACCCCGGATTGGCCTGCCGCAGCACGTCCCAGCCGAGCCCCCACTCCTCCATCGTCCCCGGCCGGAAATTTTCGATCAGCACATCGGACTTGGCGACCAGCTTCAGAAACAGCTCGACCCCCTCGTGCTGACGCAGATCCAGGGTCACCGATTTTTTGTTGCGACCTTCGCTGAGCCAAGCCAACGTCGCATCGTGACGTTTCGAAGCGGTTCCGAAACGGCGCATCGGATCGCCGGCTACCGGGTGCTCGACTTTCAGGATTTCGGCGCCGAACTCACCAAGAATCGACGCCGCGTAAGGGCCGGCGAGAAAAGTCCCGACGTCGATCACCCGCAAACCGGACATCGGCAACGTTTCGCCATCGCCGGAATTTCCCTGCTCAAGCCGTTCGGTTTCGGGCCGCCCCGGCGAGCGGTTCGCTGGTTGAGCGCTATCGTTGCCCGCTTGCCTCGCGCCACCGGGTGCCCCGGTCGACAACGAAGGGGCTTCGCTGGTCCCTGGTTCCAAATCTCGTCTCCTCTCGTCGGACGCCGCTCCCGCAGGCGAACAATTGCCCGCTGCTGTCGGTTTTTTCCATTTTCGTCTCGGGAGTATAAGACTTATTCCGAATGGTTGTGAAAACGATTGCCGATCGACGGTCCATGTGGCCGATCAGACGACACCGGAACCCATGCCGGTTTCTCACAGTGTTTTCTCGTGACCGAAAACCATGCGGCCATTCCGTCGCGACAGTGGGCCGTCTGCCGACAAACCAATCCGGGTGACTCGAAGTGAGGCAGGAGGGCTGACTCAAACGGACACTCGTTTGAATTCAGGGGAAAGTTGTCCTGTGGGCAACTATAGTGAAGAATCACCTTGGAATCCGGGGCGGGGAGCCACGAAACCAAAGATCACCTCAGAAAGCCATCATGTTCTTGCAAACTCAAAAGGCACTGCGCGCCTCCGAAGCGCAATTGGCCGAAGCACGGGAGCAATGCCAGGCACTGCGGCAAGAGAATGAGTCGCTTCGTGCCGAACTGACCATCGTTCGCAACAATGAGAACGAAAAAACATCTGAATATCAAATTTTTACATCGACACTGAGTCATTTGGCCGACTTCAGCCGATCGTTAGTCGCCTCTCAACTCAGCATGGGAAACATGGCCACCATGTTGCGAGAAGAGCAAAATCACGCACACACCGCCGCTGCGGTTGCAGTAACCAGTGGTGGAACGACCACCGAAATCGCCACCAACCTGCAGCGACTGGCGCAGGATTCCAGCGCCACCGCGCACGAGGTCGAAACCTTGGCCCGACGGGTCGAAGAAATCAGTTCGATAGTTCAATTGATTCATGAAATCGCTGATCAGACCAATTTGCTGGCTTTGAACGCCGCCATCGAGGCCGCGCGTGCCGGTGAGTCCGGACGCGGCTTCGCCGTCGTCGCCGATGAAGTACGGAAACTCGCCGAATGAACGGCCAAGGCAACGCAAGAAATAGGCACCTTGGTCGTCGGCATTCGCCAAAACTCATCCACCGCCAAAGAGGCAATGGATGTTTTGTCCTCAGCGGCCGACAAGTTCAGTCGGAACGGCAGTCAAGCCACCGAAAGCATGCAACAAGTGGTCTCCTTGAGCCGAGGAATGGAACAGGCGATCGCCAGCAGCGCGCTGAAGAGTTTCATCGAAGTGGCAAAGGTTGATCACCTCGTCTTCAAATTGAGTATCTATATGCGAATTTTTGGAATCGAGCCAGTCGACCTCGGAAATCTGCCGTCCCATACCCTTTGCCGGCTCGGCAAGTGGTATTACGAAGGCGAAGGAAAAACGTGCTTCAGCCACTTGCCGGGTTATCGCGAACTCGACATGCCCCACGCCGAAGTTCATCAATTTGCTCGCGCTGCGCTGGAGGCCAAGCAGAAAGGCGATACAGCGGCTGTTCCTCGTCAAATCCAGTCGATGGAACAAGCCAGCCATCGGGTGATCGATTGCATGAACCGTATGCTGGCACACAAGGCTCAAAGCCAAGATGCGAAATGAGTTTTCAACGTCGCCGGATTTTCTTCATTGAATGGCAATCGACGCTCTCGCCGCGCAACATGCGTCTCGACTGGGTAATTGGACGTAGCCATCCAGCCGGCGATCGATAGACGGCGCAGCCTTCCCCGCTGGCCGCCTGTATCGGTGGAGGACTGATATGGTTGTAGTGTTCAGTCGTCGTCGGCCGGTAACGCAGCGTCTTCAGGTGTCGTCGACTGCCGGGCCGGTTTTTCACGGACATTTTTTCATCGCTGCTGAGAAAGAAGAATCGGCCAGCGAAAACGCAGCCCTTCATCCTTGGATCACAATGGAGCAACCATATGGGTCACGCAAACCACATCAACCATAGGGGCTAGATCTTGCATTTAATTATTTTCGATTCCGAGGGTCGAGGATTGCGATACGACTATTGGCTGAATAATGAACCCCGATAGTGGTCTGTAAGGTCCAGATTCACCCAATAGTCGTATCGTAAGGCTCGGAAATCGGAAATGATTAAATGCAAGACCTGCCCCCGATGCACCAACGAGGCACGAGACCTGACCCCAACGAACACACGTGTGACCCCAACGCTATGACCGTACGATGCGAGAATTGACCCCTCAACACAACCGATGCCCTCCCAACAGACCTTTTGTGAAGCAAATAGCGTGAAGGAACATCGCGACATCTCGTTAATTTATTTAAATGGCGAAAAATCGAAAGATATGCCTAGTTTCTCCGAACCTGAGCTTGCCGAACAAGGCGTCTATTTATCAAAAGTTTATCGACACAGAAATATCATTTCCAATGCTATGTTTTTTACAGGATTATTGTCTGGATGGTGTGTTGGGCATTTAACAGATTGGCTTGGCCTTTGGTCTAAAGTGAACTGGCGCTTGTTTATCGAACAATGGTACATTTATCCTGCTATCCTTGTTTTGGTTATATATATGATATTATCATTAATATCCGCTTGCTTCAAAAATAAATTTGGCGAAACACTGCATAAAATTGAAAATCTAAAACCATTTCACCAAGCATCTGGTAGAAAACTGAAGATATTTTACTTGCATCTCCTTTTTCTTTTTTCTTTTTTTG
Source organism: Accumulibacter sp. (assembly GCA_031732795.1). Classification (GTDB taxonomy): domain Bacteria; phylum Pseudomonadota; class Gammaproteobacteria; order Burkholderiales; family Rhodocyclaceae; genus Accumulibacter. Next base: position 12,627 of record JAVMKC010000099.1, read on the forward strand.
CGGGCTATATGACATTGGTAGGTGCTGTTTTTGTTTTTTTAAATATGACCCATCTACGCCTGAGGTAATATGAGTACACTATCTACAGAAAAAGCTGGAAATGTCAGAGCAGCCACAGCCATCGGGGTCACACACAGCCATCACACCACTGGGGTCAGGTTTTGCATTTAATCACTTCCAAAACCCATCGGAGTCAGATCTCGGAATTCTCCACACCAACCATGACTATTGGTTGAATAACGGACCTCGATAGTTGTCTGCGCGGTCCATTATTCAACCATCAGCCGTATCGTAAGGTTCGGAAATCGAAAATGATTAAACGCAAGACCTGACCCCGGTGTGCTCATGACCCCGGTGTGCTCATCAGGGGCGGGAGGCTTTGAAGAAATACTCCGGCTATCATCAGCGCAGCC
>JAVMKC010000100.1:0-64112 GCA_031732795.1 Accumulibacter sp.
CAGGCAAGGGTGAAACGGCGAGGTAAGAGCTCACCGCGGCCGTGGTAACACGGACGGCAAGGCAAACCCCATCTGGAGCAAGGCCGAATAGGGAAGCATTGGCGTGGCTCGCGCCGCTTCCGGGTAGGCTGCTTGAGCAGGCGGGAAACCGTCTGTCTAGATGAATGGCTGTCCACGACAGAACCCGGCTTATCGACCGGCTTCCCTTCCCGCTTCTTTCCCTGCTTTTCCCTCCGCTTCTCCCCCGTTCATCTCACACGCCGACGCTGCCAACCGGAGCGAAATCCCCGTTCCAGCGCGCTTTGGCGCCTGCTCGCGGCCTGGAATATCGCAGCGCCAAGCGCGTTCTGCAAGATTAAAAGCCGTTTTTAATGTTTTACATTAATTTTTTGCTGCTCTGGCGCTGTTTTGCCAGCACTATGCGTTGCCATGGGTGCGTCGCCGATATTCGCGATAAGTGCTTGTCGTTATTGATAAAAATGTTTCACTTTTTTTATTGCGCTCAGCGAATGTTTGTCGTAAAGTGGTAACTTGTGGTGAAAAGTGGGGAAACTATCCGCTTTTCGGGCAGACGAAGCAAGGAGCTCCTCATTTTGATGTTTCAGGGCGCGGCGGCGCTAAACCTCGATGCAAAAGGCAGATTGGCCGTTCCGGCACGTTATCGGGAAGCGCTCGCCCTGGCGGCCAACGGCCTGTTGATCGTTACTGCCCACCCGCATCGCTGTCTGCTGCTTTACCCTGAGCCGGCCTGGGAGCCGATTCGCGACAAGGTGTTGGCCGCCTCCAGCCTTGACCCGAAGTCGGCGGCGATCAAACGCCTGTTGGTCGGGAATGCCCGTGAAGAAGAAATGGACGCCGCTGGGCGTTTGTTGATCGCTCCGGAGTTGCGTCGTTTTGCCCAGTTGGAAAAAGAGGTCTGGCTGGTCGGCCAGGGCAGTCATTTCGAAATCTGGTCCGATGCCGGCTGGCAGGCGCAGCAAGCCACTTTCCTGGCTTTGGGCGACGATCTGTCGTTGCCGCAAGATTTGGGAGACTTGGCGCTGTGATTGTCGCGGGTGCTCATCGCAGCGTTCTGTTGCGGGAGGCGATCGAGGCGTTGTCGATCGTTCCGTCGGGAACGTATGTCGATGGAACCTATGGCGGCGGCGGGCATAGCTTGGCGATCCTCGCCCGACTCGGGCCGCGTGGCCGTCTGTTGGCCCTCGACCGGGACCCGCGGGCGGTGGCTCTGGCCCGGCAGTCGGTCGATTGCCGGTTGCAGATCGAGCACCAGACTTTCGGTAATCTGCACTTGGCTTTGGGGGCGGCCGGCATTCCGGTGGTCGGCGGAGTCGATGGCGTGCTGCTCGACATTGGTGTGTCGTCGCCGCAACTCGACGATGGGACGAGAGGCTTCAGCTTTCGCCACGACGCTCCCCTGGACATGCGCATGGACCCCACGCGCGGCGAAACGGCTGCGGAGTGGTTGTTGCGGGCCGGCGTCGAAGAAATTACGGAGGTGATAAGAAATTATGGCGAAGAACGGTTTGCTTTCCAGATTGCAAAGAAGATTGTGGCTGTTAGGCGAGAAAAGCCGCTATCAACCACGGGGCAATTGGCAGCGCTCGTACGCGAAGCCGTGCGGACCCGCGAGCCCGGCCAGGATCCGGCAACACGGACCTTTCAGGCTTTACGGATTCATATCAATCAAGAACTCGAGCAACTCGCGCTAGTCCTGCCGCAGGCATTGGCTGCGCTGAAGAATGGCGGGCGTCTGGTGGTGATCTGTTTCCATTCGCTGGAAGACCGCTTGGTCAAGCATTTTCTGCGTGGTGAAGCCTGCCCGGATCAGGCGCCGAAAAAAATGCCGTTGCGCGATGCCGATCTGCCGCCGCCGCGCTTGCGCTTGGTAGGCAAGCCGATCAAGGCCGGTGACGAGGAAGTTGCCGCCAATCCACGGGCGCGCAGCGCGGTAATGCGTGTTGCCGAAAAGCTCGCTTTGCAAGCTGCTTGAGATGGTTCGCCTGAATGTATTCCTGCTGCTCGCCGTACTGCTTTGCAGTTTGGGGCTCGTTACCTCGCAGCATAAGGCGCGCAAGCTTTTCCAGGCGCTCGAAGCTGAGCAAGAGCGTGCGCGTCAACTGGAAGTCGAATTCGGTCAGTTGCAATTGGAATTGTCCACTTGGGGGACTTCGCCCCGCATCGAAAAGATCGCTCGCGACAGGCTCAGAATGAATATGCCGGAAGTCGGTCAGGCCATCGCCGCGTCCCCCGCTGGAGGATCGTCGAGATGATCAAACTCAAAGGCCATGTGGCCCATAAATTTGCCGAAAGTCCGTTGTTGCGCCTGAGTTTGCCGCCTTGGCGCTCACGGTTGATGGCTGTGCTGCTCCTCGCTTCGTTCACGGCGCTGGTTGGTCGCGCCTTTTATCTGCAGGTGCTCAATAACGACTTTTTGCAGGAAAAGGGCGAGTCCCGCTACCGCCGGGACATCGAAATTTCCGCCTCGCGCGGTCGCATCGCCGACCGTCATGGCGATGTGCTGGCCATCTCGACACCGATGAAATCGATCTGGGCCGTGCCATCGGCGGTTACCCTTTCTTCCGAACAGAGCAAGCAATTGGCCACACTCCTGGAAACCGACACCAAGCATCTGGCCCAGAAACTGGATAAGGAAAAAAGCTTCGTCTTTTTGCGGCGCCAGATTCCGCCGCCGATTGCCGATCAGGTTGCGGCGATGAAATTGTCGGGAATCGGGCAGGACAAGGAATATCGCCGCTTCTATCCGACCGGTGAAATGACCGCGCACATGGTCGGCTTCACCGGTGTCGATGATAAAGGGCTGGAAGGGGCCGAGCTGGCGTTTCACCAACAGTTGCTCGGCCAGGCGGGCAGCCGTAGCGTGATCAAGGATCGGCGCGGACAGATCGTCGAGGACGTCGGGTCGGTGAAGCCCCCGCAGGATGGCAAGGACATTCTTTTGGCGCTGGATTCGAAGATCCAGTACTTGGCTTACAGTCACCTGAAGCAGGCGATTGCCGAAAACAAGGCCAAGGCGGGAGGGGTGGTGGTGGTCGATGTGCGCACCGGCGAGGTTCTCGCTCTGGCGAATTGGCCGACGTACAACCCGAACAACCGCGAATCGCTGTCCGGAGCGCAATTACGCAACCGGGCGGTCACCGATACCTTTGAACCGGGGTCGACGCTCAAACCGTTTGCCATCGCCTTGGCGTTGGATAACAACAAGGTGCGTTACGACACGGTGATCAATTGCGCTCCCGGTCGTCTGACCATCGGTTCGGCAACCATTTCCGACGCTCACCCGCATGGCGCATTGACCGTGGCGCAAGTCATTCAAAAATCCTCGAACGTCGGTGCGGCAAAAGTCGCCGCCATGCTTCCCGCGCAGAAAATGTGGCAGATGTTCAGCGATATCGGTTTCGGTCACAGTCCGCAATTGGGTTTCCCGGGCGAAGTGAGCGGTCGAGTCCGGCCGTGGAAAAGTTGGCGTCCGATCGAACAGGCGACCATGTCCTACGGCCATGGCATTTCCGTTTCGCTGATCCAGCTGGCTCGTGCCTACACCGCTTTTGCCCGCGACGGCGACGTTCTGCCGTTGTCTCTGATGCGTGTCGACTCGCCGCCGGCCAGCGGTACGCGGGTTTTTGCACCGAAGACTGCCCGCGAAGTTCGCGCGATGCTCGAAATGGCCGTCTTGCCGGGTGGCACGGCACCGAAAGCGCAAATTCCCGGGTATCGCGTGGCCGGTAAAACAGGGACGGCCTACAAGCTGGAGAACGGCCGCTACAACAAAAAATACATTTCTTCCTTCGTCGGTTTCGCGCCAGCCTCCGCGCCTCGTCTGATCGTCGCTGTGATGATCGACGAGCCGTCGGCGGGTCAACACTACGGTGGCGACGTTGCCGCGCCGGTATTTGCCAGCGTCATGGGCAATTCCTTGCGGACTTTGGGCATCGCGCCGGATTTGCCGTTGCAAGTGGCGCAGAGTCCGAAACCAACGACCACCCCCAAGGCAAAATTGTGAGTCCGCCTGTGTCACGTCGATCTGATGATCCTGGTGCCGCGTATGTCGAACGGCTGGCGACCCTCGGGGTGTTGCCAACCGGGGTCTCCGACGACAGTCGGCAGGTGCGGCCCGGCGACCTCTTCCTGGCCTATCCCGGTGATTTGGCCGACGGGCGCGATCATATCTCCGAAGCCATTGCCAAAGGCGCCGTCGCGGTTTTCTGGGAGGCTTCGTCGGCCGATGCGAAGCAGTTCACCTGGCAAAGCAATTGGGCCATCACCAATTTGCCGGTACCAGGATTGCGCAAACTGCGCGGCCCGCTGGCGCATGCGATTCATGGCCGTCCGTCCGAAAGACTGCCGCTGTTGGCGGTCACCGGTACCAATGGCAAGACCAGCGTGACGCAGTGGATCGCTCAATCACATCCTCGCCGATGCGCGGTGATCGGGACCTTGGGCGCTGGCCTGCTGGGGGAAACGTTCGAAACAGGGTTTACCACCCCTGAAGCAACCACCCTGACGCGCTTGCTGGCGGATTTTTCGAAAAGCGGTGTGCAACTCTGCGCTCTCGAGGCCAGTTCGATCGGCATTGCCGAAGGGCGTCTGGATGGCGCGCGGATCGATACGGCGATCTTCACCAATCTGACTCGTGATCACCTGGATTACCACGGGACGATGGAGGCTTACGCCGAGGCGAAGATCAAATTGTTTACTTGGCCCAGGCTCCGCTTGGCGATCTGCAATCTCGACGACCCTCTCGGACCCCTGATCGCCGCCCGGACCACCGCCAGCAAATTCTTGGGATACAGCCAGACCGAATCGGCGAGTTGGCGGTCGGCAATCGTCCGCGCCGAAATGATCGTCGAAACCATCGACGGCTTGCGCTTCCGGCTATGCACGCCGGCGGGTCGGACGATGGTCGAAACCCGACTGCTGGGTCGTTACAATATTTCCAATCTGCTGGCCGTCGCCGCGGTGCTGGTCGATGCCGGTCTGACCCCCAAGGACATCGCCGCGCGATTCGCCGCCTTGCGCTCTCCGGCCGGTCGTCTTGAACGCGTCGGTGGAGTCAACGAACCCTTGGTCGTCGTCGACTACGCACATACCCCGGACGCATTGCAAAATGCTTTGCAAACGTTACGGCCGACAGCCACCGCACGCGGAGCCGGGCTGACGGTGATTTTCGGCTGCGGGGGCGATCGGGATCGCGGCAAACGGGCGCTGATGGGAGAAATCGCCGGCCGCTTGGCCGACCGCGTGGTCCTGAGCAGCGACAATCCACGGCACGAAGATCCGTTGAGTATTCTCGATGAAATTCGCTCCGGCGTTCTGTCCGCCGAAGTGATCGTCGATCGCAGCGTGGCGATCCGGCAGACGATTCTCACCGCGCATCCGGCGGAAGTCATTCTCATTGCCGGCAAAGGGCATGAGCCGTACCAGGAAATTGCCGGCGTCCGCAAGCCGTTCTCCGATCTCTCTGAAGCGCGCGCCGCGTTGGCCGTGCGGCGCGAGATGGCAACATGACCATCGCCATGGACCTGCAATCGGCCGCCCGCGCCACCGGCGGGAGGCTGTCTGGCGACAACCTGAACTTTCACGGCGTGTCGACCGACAGCCGGACGATCGCCCAGGGGCAACTGTTTGTCGCTCTGCGCGGCGAAACGTTCGATGGTCACCACTACTTGGCGGACGTCATGGTTCGCGGAGCCGCGGCGGCGATGGTCGCCGATGACGCGAGCCACGATTCGTCGCTCGCATTGCTGCGCGTCGCCGATACCCGTTTGGCATTGGGTGCTCTGGCTGCCGATTGGCGGAATCGATTCACGTTGCCGCTCGTCGCCGTCACTGGCAGCAATGGCAAGACAACGACCAAGGAAATGATTGCCAGCATTCTCCGCGCCGCTCATGGTGACGCCGTGCTGTCTACACCAGGGAACTTCAATAATGACATTGGGTTGCCGCTGACTTTGTTTGCATTGGCTGCCGAGCATCGGGCGGCGGTAGTCGAAATGGGCATGAACCATCCTGGCGAAATCGCCTATCTCGCCGGTCTGGCCAGACCGGTTACCGCACTGGTCACCAACGCGCAGCGCGCCCATCTCGCCGGCTTGGGGTCGATGATGGCGATTGCCCAGGAAAAAGGAAGCATTTTCAGCGGGTTGGCCAGCAATGGTGTGGCGGTGTTCGGCGCGGATGACCGTTGGGCAGAGTTATGGCGCGACCAGTCTCATGCCTGCCGGTCGATGACCTTCGGTATCGACCAGCAGGCCGATGTTCGCGGCGAGTGGACCACGCACGGTCTGGAAAGCCGCCTGCGCCTGCAGACGGCCGCCGGCGTGATCGACGTGCTCCTGGCATTGCCGGGGCGACACAATGCCTATAATGCGCTGGCCGCTGCCACCGCCTGTTTGGCCAGCGGCGTCTCGCTCGATGACGTCGCCACCGGCTTGAATGCGTTCTGCGGTGTCAAAGGCCGTTTGCAACGCCGTGTCGCACGTCATGGCGCGACCTTGCTTGACGACACTTACAACGCCAATCCAGATTCAGTGCGGGCGGGTATCGATGTGCTGGCGGCGACGGTTGGCAAAAAAGTGCTGGTTTTAGGCGACATGGGTGAAATCGGCGAGATGAGCGGGCAATTCCATGATGAAATCGGCGGCTATGCCAAAAGCCAGGGCATCGACCGGCTGCTCACTCTGGGGACTTTCAGTGCCCTGGCCGCCCGCAACTTCGGTGCCGGCGGTGAGCATTTTCAACAGATTGAAACCTTGCTCGAAGCGCTGGATGCCGAACTGACCCCGCAAACTACCGTGCTGGTCAAAGGCTCGCGCTTCATGCGCATGGAACGGGTCGCCAACGCGATCGACGTGCCGCCCATTCCCGGAGAACAGTGATGCTGCTGCTGCTCACACAATGGCTGGCACAGGACGTGCGAGCCTTCAATGTCTTCAATTACATCACCTTGCGTACGGTGCTGGCGGCGATGACCGCGTTGATCATTTCCTTTCTCGCCGGTCCGCGGGTGATTCGCTGGCTGGCGGCCAAGAAAATCGGTCAGGCGGTGCGCAACGACGGGCCGCAAACGCATTTGATCAAATCGGGAACGCCGACCATGGGCGGTGCGTTGATCCTGATCGCCATTGCCACCACCACCTTGCTGTGGGGCGACCTGAGCAATCGGTACGTGTGGGTGGTGCTGCTGGTGACGCTAGGTTTCGGTGGCATCGGCTGGTATGACGATTGGCAAAAAGTGGTCCATCGCGATCCGCGCGGCCTGCCGGCGCGCTGGAAGTATTTCTGGCAATCGGCGATCGGTCTGGCGGTGGCCGTCTATCTCGGCATGAACGCCAGCACGCCCGCACAACTGCAGTTGATCGTGCCGTTTTTCAAGACCGTTTCGTATCCGCTGGGCATCATCGGTTTCGTCGTGCTCAGCTACCTGGTCATCGTCGGCACCAGTAACGCGGTCAATCTCACCGACGGTCTCGACGGTCTGGCGATCATGCCGACGGTGATGATCGCCAACGCGCTGGCCGTTTTTGCCTATGTCGCCGGCAACGCCGTTTATGCCAAGTATCTGTTTTTGCCATATGTTCCAGGAGCGGGTGAACTGGCGATCTTTCTCGGTGCCATGGCTGGCGCCGGGCTCGGTTTCCTGTGGTTCAACGCCTATCCGGCGGAAGTGTTCATGGGCGACGTCGGCGCACTGGCCCTGGGTGCCGCGCTGGGCACCGTGGCAATCATCGTCCGCCAGGAAATCGTCTTGGCGATCATGGGCGGCATATTCGTTGCCGAGACGTTGTCGGTTGCCGCACAGGTGCTGTACTTCAAATTTTCCGGCGGGCGACGAATCTTCCGCATGGCGCCACTGCATCATCACTTCGAGCTCGGTGGCTGGAAGGAAACACAAGTCGTCGTCCGTTTCTGGATCATCACCATCATGCTGGTGCTCGCCGGCTTGTCTACCTTGAAGCTGCGCTGACATGGAACTGTCCGGCAAATCGGTGCTGGTTCTTGGCCTGGGCGAAAGTGGTCTGGCGATGGCCAAATGGCTGTACCGGCAGGGCGTGCGTCTGCATCTGGCCGACAGTCGTCAGGACCCGCCGCAGTTGTCGCTCTTCCGGCAGCTCGTGCCACAGGCTGTGGTATGGACCGGTCCATTTGCCGTCGAGGCGGTGGAAGGTATCGATCTGATCGCCATTTCGCCGGGAGTGCCGCTCGACAATCCGCTGGTCGACCGCGCCCGGACACGGAAAATTCCGCTGGTTTCGGAGATCGAGCTGTTCAGTTGGGCGATCCGCCGGCTGACGCCGACGGCGAAAGTCATCGCCATTACCGGCAGCAACGGCAAAACGACCACCACCGCCTTGACCGGCGCCTTGTGCCGGGCAGCCGGCTTGACCACCTGCGTCGCCGGCAACATCGGCCCCGCCGCACTCGACGCGCTGATGGAGGCGTTGGATACGGCTGCGTTACCGTCGGTATGGGTGTTGGAATTGTCCAGTTTTCAACTCGATACCACCTATACGCTGGCGGCCGACGCGGCGACGCTGTTGAACGTCAGCGAAGATCATCTTGATCGTTATGCCGGTTTCGATGACTACGCCGCCAGTAAAATGCGCGTTTTCCAGGGGGCAGGCGCGATGATCCTCAACCGTGACGATCCGTACAGTGGGCAGGCTGCCCGTTCTGACCGTCGGGTGATCAGTTTCGGCCTTGATCCGGCGCCGCAACCCGACGATTACGGCGTTGTCGATCATTGGCTTTGCCGTGGTGATCAGCGGCTGCTGGCCTTGCGCGATCTGCGGCTGGTCGGACGGCACAACGCCGCCAACGCGCTGGCGGCTCTGGCGCTTTGCGAGGCAATCGGCATCGCGCCACAAGACGTTTTGCCAGCACTGGCGGCTTTCCAAGGGTTGGCGCACCGTGTCGAATGGGTGGCTCACCGGTCCGGGGTCGATTTCTATGACGATTCCAAGGGAACCAACGTCGGCGCGACATTGGCGGCTCTGCAAGGACTCGGTCGGCCGGTAGCGATCATTCTCGGCGGTGAGGGCAAAGGTCAGGATTTTTCACCGTTGCGGGCTGCGGTTGCCGCGCATGCTCGTGCCGTAGCTTTGCTCGGTCGTGATGCGCCGGCGATCAAAGCTGTTCTCGAAGACTGTGGCGTGCCTTTCCATGATTGCCTCGATATGGCCGAAGCCGTTGGCTGGTGCGCTGCGCAAGCCTGCCCAGGCGACGCGGTGCTGCTCTCGCCAGCCTGCGCCAGCATGGACATGTACCGCAATTATGCGCATCGCGCCGAAGCGTTCATCGACGCCGTCCGTGATCTCGGTCGGGAGGCAGCCTGATGTTACGGGCGCTGGAATTGCCGCGACGCCTGCCGGCGGAAATCGATCTGTCACTGCTGTGGAGCGGCCTGATGCTGCTGTTCTTCGGCATGGTGATGGTCTATTCCGCATCCATGGCCACCGCCGAAGCCGGCAAGATGAGCGGTTATCAGCCGGCGTACTTCCTGATTCGCCACGCCGTTTTCGTGACCATCGGCCTGGTCGCGGCCGCGGCCGCGTTCCAGGTGCCGCTGACCACCTGGCAGCGCTGGTCGCCGTGGCTGTTCGTCATCGGCTTCCTGCTGCTGGCGCTGGTGTTGGTTCCAGGCGTCGGCAGGGACGTCAACGGAGCGCGCCGATGGTTGCCGTTGCTGGTGGTCAACCTGCAGCCCTCCGAGCTGATGAAGCTCTTCGCCGTGCTCTATGCCGCGGATTACACCACTCGCAAGATGCCGTACATGCACAACCTCAAGCGGGCTTTTCTGCCCTTGGCCAGCGCGATGTTCGCTGTCGGCGTGCTGCTGCTCAAAGAACCCGACTTCGGCGCTTTCGTGGTGATCATTTCGGTGGCCATGGGCATCCTCTTTCTCGGCGGCATGCGTGCCCGGCTGTTCGTCTTCCTGATTCTGGTATTGGCGGTGGCTTTCGCCGCGCTGATCATTTTCTCTCCGTATCGTCGTGATCGGATTTTCGGCTTCATGGACCCCTGGTCCGATGCTTTTGGTCGCGGCTATCAGCTGTCGCACGCGCTGATTGCCTTCGGACGCGGCGAATGGACGGGCGTTGGGCTCGGCGCCAGTGTCGAAAAGCTGTTTTATCTGCCTGAAGCGCATACTGATTTCCTGCTGGCGGTAATTGCCGAAGAACTCGGCTTTTTCGGCGTGCTGACGGTGATCATCCTGTTCGGGCTGGTCGTCCAACGGGCGTTTGCCATTGGCCGACAGGCGGTAGCGCTCGATCGCCTGTATTCGGCGCTGGTCGCGCAAGGTATTGGGGTCTGGCTGGGCGTGCAAGGTTTCATCAACATGGGCGTCAACATGGGATTGTTGCCGACCAAGGGGTTGACCTTGCCGTTCATGAGTTTCGGTGGTTCGGGAATTCTTGCCAATTGTCTGGCGTTGGCGGTGCTGTTGCGCATCGATTGGGAAAATCGGCAATTGATGCGCGGAGCAAAATTGTGAGCAGGACCTTGCTGGTCATGGCTGGCGGAACCGGGGGGCACGTCTTTCCGGGACTGGCTGTCGCCGATCTGTTGAAAAGCCGCGATTGGCGCGTGGTCTGGATGGGGGCGCCCGATTCCATGGAAGCCAAACTGGTGCCCGCGCGCGGTTACGAAATGGCCTGGGTGCGGTTTACGGCTTTGCGCGGCAAGGGTCTGCTGCGCAAACTGGCGCTGCCTTGGCATCTGTTTTCAGCCTGTTGGCAGGCGCGTCGGGAAATCCGTCGCGTCAAGCCGGACGTCGTTCTCGGCATGGGTGGGTACGTCAGTTTTCCCGGCGGGCTGATGGCTGCACTGCACGGCTTTCCGCTGATCATCCATGAACAGAATTCGATCGCCGGACTGGCCAATCGTGTTCTCGCCCGCTTGGCCGACCGGATCGCCTGCGGTTTTCCGCAATCGTTGCGCGACGGCATCTGGGTCGGCAACCCGTTGCGTCCGGAAATGAGCCGCGTCACGCCGCCGGGCGAACGCCTGGCGGAACATGACCGGCAAGCGCATTGGTTGATTCTCGGGGGCAGTCAGGGCGCCGCAGCGTTGAATGAAATCGTTCCGCAAGGACTGGCGCTGATCGATCCGGCGGATCGCCCGCAGGTGGTGCATCAAGCCGGGGAACGGCATCTGGCGGCGCTGCAGCAACACTACGCCGATGCCGGGGTACAGGCGCATTGTGTCGCCTTCATCGACGACATGGCTGGCGCCTACGCCTGGGCCGATCTGGTGATCTGCCGCTCGGGTGCGCTGACCGTCGCCGAACTGGCGGCGACCGGCGTCGCCAGCGTGCTGGTGCCGTTTCCGCATGCCGTGGACGACCACCAAACGCTCAACGCCAGGTTTTTATCGACGGCAGGCGCTGCCGTCCTGATCCCGCAGCATGAATTGACCCCGGAATCGATCCGCCATCTGCAAAGTTACAGCCGGGCCGAATTGCGGCAAATGGCGGAAAAGGCCCGGCAACTGGCCAAACCCGAAGCGACCGCCGAAGTCGCGCGGTTGTGCGAGGAAATAGTTCAGTGAAACACAAGGTCAAGAATATCCATTTCGTCGGTATTGGCGGCGCAGGCATGAGCGGTATCGCCGAAGTGCTCGCCAATCAGGATTTTGCGGTCAGCGGCTCGGATCTGGCCGATAACTCGACGACTCGGCGTCTGGCTTCGCTGGGCATCCGCATCGTTCGCGGGCACCACGCCGAGAATGTCGAAGATGCTGACGCCGTGGTCGTCTCGTCGGCAGTCAAGGAAGACAATCCAGAAGTGATTGCGGCCCGCCAACGGCATACGCCGGTGGTGCCGCGGGCGCAGATGCTTGCCGAACTGATGCGTTTGAAGCAGGGCATCGCCGTCGCCGGCACGCACGGCAAAACGACCACCACCAGTCTGGTGGCCTCGATCCTCGCCCAGGGCGGCATGGATCCGACCTTTGTCATCGGCGGCCGCCTCAACGCCGCCGGAGCCAATGCGCGTCTGGGATCGGGAGACTTCCTGGTTGCCGAAGCGGATGAATCCGACGCCTCATTCCTGTTTCTCTCGCCGGTGTTGTCGGTGGTCACCAACATCGACGCCGATCACATGGAGACCTACGGGCACGATTTCAATCGTCTGAAGCAGGCTTTCGTCGATTTTCTGCAACGCTTGCCCTTTTACGGCGTCGCCGTGCTGTGCGCCGACGACGCCAATATCCGCGAAATCCTGCCGCGGGTCAGCAAGCAGATCGTTACTTACGGCTTGGCCGCAGAGGCCAATATCCGCGCCGAAAACATCCGCGCAGTCGCCGGTCAGATGCACTACGACTGCGTCCGGGTGAATGGCTGCGTCACTCGTCTGCCGGTAATCCTCAATCTGCCGGGAATGCATAATGTGTTGAATTCACTGGCCGCGATTGCCGTGGCCAGCGAGTTGGGTGTCGACGATCAATCCATTCAAATCGCGCTGCGCGATTTCAGTGGCGTCGGCCGCCGTTTCCAACGCTACGGTGAAATCGTCCTGCCCAATGGCGGCTACGGTACGCTGATCGACGATTATGGCCACCATCCGGCCGAAATGCGGGCGACGCTGGCAGCCGCGCGCGGCGCTTTTCCCGGCCGCCGTTTGCTGCTTGCCTTCCAGCCGCATCGCTACACCCGGACCCGCGATTGCTTCGAGGATTTCGTTCAGGTCTTGAGTGGCGTAGACGCATTGATCCTGGCGGAAGTCTATGCCGCCGGCGAGCAGCCGATCGTCGCCGCCGACAGCCGGGCCTTGGCCCGTGCCCTGCGCGTGGGCGGCAAGGTCGAGCCGCTGTTCGTCGAACGGATCGACGAACTGCCGCAAGCGATTCGTGACGTTGCCCGCGATGGCGACGTGATCATGACCATGGGCGCCGGTTCGATAGGCGGGGTTCCCGGCAAATTGGCGGCCGGCTGAGAGAGGGACGGGAGATGAGCGTTCAGCAATTCGGCAAGGTGGCGGTTCTTTTCGGCGGACGCTCAGCGGAACGCGAAGTATCGTTGAATAGCGGCTCGCGAGTGCTGGCCAGCCTGCAGCGTCAGGGGGTCGATGCCCACGCTTTCGATCCGGCGGTTCGCCGACTCGACGAATTGACCGCTTTCGACCGCGTATTCATCGTTCTGCATGGACGTTACGGCGAAGACGGCACCATCCAGGGAGCCTTGGAACTGATGGGCATTCCCTATACCGGCAGTGGCGTGATGGCCTCGGCACTCGGAATGGACAAATGGCGCACCAAGTTGCTATGGCGGGCCGCCGGCCTGCCGGTGCCCGAATACCGTTTGCTCGATGCCGACAGCGATTTCGCGGCGACCGAAGCCGAGCTGGGTTTGCCGATGTTCGTCAAGCCGGCCTGTGAAGGGTCGTCGATCGGAATCAGCAAAGTCAACGACCGTAGTCAGTTGCCTGCAGCCTATCAACAAGCGGTAAAGCACGATAAACTGGTGATCGCCGAGCGGGCGATTCTCGGTGGCGAATACACCGTGGCCATTCTCGGCGAGCAAGCTTTGCCGATCATCAAAATCGAGCCAAGTAACGAATTTTATGACTATGACGCCAAATACCTGCGAGACGATACGGTTTATCGTTGTCCATGTGACTTGCCGGCTGAGCGCGAACAAACGTTGCGCGAACAGGCACTCGCCGCTTTTCGGGTCATCGGTGGACGGGGCTGGGGTCGGGTCGATTTTCTGATCGACCGGCCAGCCAGTGATAGTGCGAGTCGTGCCTACTTTCTGGAGGTCAACACTTCGCCGGGAATGACCGACCATTCCCTGGTACCAATGGCCGCGCGGGCGGCCGGCATTTCCTACGACGAATTGGTCATTCGTGTACTTTCTCTCGCCGCGCTGGGATGAACGATGTGGCACAAACCGCACCTGCTGACGGCGATTGCCGACCTGCTGTTCCTGGCAGGTGCCGCCGCGTTGCTGGTTGCCGCCGTCATCTGGGGGGTGCCGCGGTGGCATTTATACCCACTCAACGAAGTGCGGGTGGCCGACGAGTTGCACGAAGTCCGGCGAGCCGAGATCGAGGAAGTGCTTGGGGGATTGCTGCATGGTAATTTTTTCACCGTCAATATCGATGCGTTGCGGCAGGCACTGGAACAACTGCCGTGGGTACGGCGTGCTGAGGTCTGGCGTCGCTGGCCGTCACAGGTCGAGGTTCGCATCGAGGAGCACCAAGCGGTCGCTTCATGGGGCGATGGCGACGATCGCTTGGTCAATACTTACGGCGAGGTCTTTGCGGCCAAAAGGTCTCGGGAAACCCGCTTGCCGAAACTCAGCGGCCCCGCGGGAACCTCGGCCGAGGTATTGCTGCGACACGAAGAATTTTCCAAAATTTTGCGGCCTACCGGACATCTGCCCGTACAAGTGGTTTTATCGCCACGCCAAGCCTGGGTTCTCAAGCTGGAGGACGGACTGTTGATCGAGCTGGGTCGCGAGCAGGCGAAAGCGCCGGTTCGCACGCGCCTGCAACGCTTCGTAGACCATTACCCGACCTTGTCGGCTTCGCCATACGGGCAGCCGATTGCCGTAGACATGCGCTATCCCAACGGCTTCGCCTTACGTTTTGCCGCCGGAACCGTTCAAGAAGTCAAAGGAAAAAAATGAGCAGGGACAGTAAAGATCTTATCGTTGGTCTCGATATCGGCACCTCGAAAATCGTCGCCCTCGTTGCCGAACTGGCCAGCGATGGACAGTTGAACGTCATTGGAATTGGTTCGCAAGAATCCAAGGGCGGGCTGAAAAAAGGCGTGGTGGTGAACATCGAAGAAACGGTTGCGACCATTTCGCGTGTCCTGCAGGAAGTCGAGCTGATGGCCGATTGCAAGGTGCGAGACGTGTACACCGGTATTGCTGGCAGCCACATCCGCAGCTTCAATTCGAACGGCATGGTGGCCATCAAGGACAAGGAAGTGACCCCGATGGATGTCGATCGGGTGATCGAGACCGCCCGCGCGATGCCGATTCCCGCCGATCAAGAAATCCTGCATATCCTGACCCAGGAATTCATCATCGACGATCAGGACGGCATCCGTGAACCGATCGGCATGAGCGGATTTCGTCTCGAAGTCAAGGTGCACATCGTCACAGGTGCGGTTTCGGCGGCGCAGAACATCATCAAATGCGTCCGCCGCTGCGGACTGGAAGTCAATGACCTGGTTCTGCAACCCTTAGCCTCGAGTTGTGCCGTGTTGTCGGAAGACGAAAAGGATCTCGGGATCTGCCTGATCGATATCGGCGGCGGTACCACCGATCTGGCGGTATGGACACAGGGCGCCATTCGCCACACCTCGGTCATCCCGATAGCCGGCGACCAGGTGACCAACGACATCGCCATGGCCCTGCGTACGCCGACCCGGGAAGCCGAGGAAATCAAACGGAAACATGGTTGTGCCCTGGCGCTTCTGGCCGATGCCGATGACGTGTTCGATGTCGCCGGTGTCGACGACCGTCCGTCCCGCAAGCTTTCCCGGCGTGCCTTGGCCGACGTCATCCAGCCGCGGGTCGAGGAACTGTATGAATTGATCCAGGCCGAGTTGCGCCGTTCCCGTTTCGAAGACGTGCTCTCTTCCGGCATCGTGCTGACTGGTGGCGCCTCGGTGATGCCCGGGATGGTCGAACTCGGCGAAGAGATCTTCCATATGCCCGTCCGGCTCGGTATTCCCAAATACCAGGGCGCTCTCGCCGATGTTGTGCAAAGCCCCCGGTTCGCCACGGCCTGTGGTCTGCTGATGGAGGCACAAACCCAGCGCAAGCGCGGCTTGAAAGTGCGCGAGACCCGCGATGTCAAACAGGTCTTCGGCCGCATGAAGTCCTGGTTCGAGAAAAATTTCTAGAGAAAGTCGTCGACGACTGAATTCCGTTTTTTGAAAATTGTTGTTTTTTGCAGAGGAGGCTTCAATGTTTGAAATCATCGATAAAGAAGAAAAGGGTGAACTCGAAACCATCATCAAGGTCATCGGCATCGGTGGTGCTGGTGGTAATGCGGTCGATCACATGATTCGTGAAGGTGTCAATGGCGTCGATTTCATCGCCGCTAATACTGACTCGCAAGCCCTGAACCGCAGCATCGCCATTCAAAAACTCCAACTCGGTAAAACCGGTCTCGGCGCTGGCGCCAAACCGGAAGCCGGCCGTAGCGCAGCGATCGAAGAGCGGGAAACGATTGCCGAAGCGTTGCGCGGTGCGCACATGGTGTTCATCACTGCCGGCATGGGTGGCGGAACGGGTACCGGCGCGGCACCGATCGTTGCCGAAGTGGCCAAGGAACTGGGCGTTCTGACCGTCGCCGTGGTCACCAAGCCGTTCGCTTTCGAAGGCAAACGTCTTAAAGTTGCCGAAGCGGGGATTGCCGAACTGCAAAAAACCGTTGATTCGTTGATCGTTATCCTCAATGATCGGCTGATGGACGTACTCGGCGACGACGTTTCGATGGACGACGCCTTCAAAGCCGCTGACAATGTGCTGCGCAATGCGGTCGGCGGCATTGCCGAAATCATCAACTTCCCCGGGCTGGTCAATGTCGACTTCGAAGATGTGCGCACGGTGATGGGCGAAATGGGCATGGCGATGATGGGTTCGGCCAGTGCCGCCGGCGTCGACCGGGCCCGTATCGCGGCAGAACGCGCTATCGCCTCGCCGCTCCTCGAAGGCGTCAATTTGTCCGGCGCCAAGGGCGTGCTGGTCAATATCACCGCCACTCGTTCGCTCAAAATGAAAGAAGTCAATGAAGTGATGAGCACCGTCCGCGCTTTTGCCGCCGACGACGCGCATATCATTTTTGGCGCTGTTTATGACGAAGCAATGGCTGAGGATATCCGGGTGACGGTGGTGGCCACCGGTCTGGGCCAAGCGCAGACGAAGCGGCAGAACTTTGAAGTGATCAACAACACCGTCCTGTCGGCGACCGGAACCGATCATTCGCATGGTCAAATCGATTATTCCAACCTCGATGTGCCGGCAGTCGTCCGCAAGGGACGTAGTGCGACGGTCGAGGCCCTGGCCAACAGCGGGGTTGATCGCTACGACATTCCGGCGTTTCTCAGAAAACAGGTCAATTAATAGTGTCCGTTGCGCTGATGCTGCTATCAGCAGTATTCCAGCGTAGCGGATTGGAGTCGTCAACTCGAGCCGGCTGGTTTGTTGAACACGAGCCAACCGGCCTTTTTCTTTTCAGCGTGCCAAAACCAGTCGCCAAGCGGACTTTGTTTTGGTGCACTCCATGAGTTTGACGGTTGCACCGTGCGTCTCGAGTGTCATGAGACCGTCCTGAACTTGACATCGTTTGAGGATCTGAGGCAATGAGGGCCCATCGGACATGCAAAAAATAGGGCAAACAATTCATTGGCGTGAGATCGACGATCCTGATTCGAATTTTCGAATGTACTAATGTTATATTCTCCCTGCGCGAAGCTCATGAACACGAGCGCACGCCACTAGGAAAACCAAGTTCTCATCGGAGTTTGTCATGAAAAAACGCGCGTCGATCACCGTCGCAATCACCGTTGGTATGTTGGGTTTTTCTTCGCTGACACAGGCCTACGACGCCGACTGGAAACGCGGTCGCGTCTATTATCGTAGCGTGTGCACGGCCTGTCATGCTGCCCAGGCCGGCGGGTCAATTGCGCCGAGCACGATGACCAAGAGCCAGTGGGCCAGTTATCTGCAGGCCGACAAGCATGCCAACGGCAAGGATTCGCTGAAGCAGTACGCCAGCAAGACGTACCGTGCCAGCATCCGCAGCCAGAACAAGGCGGCCGAAAAATTCGCCGAAGTTCCCGACGACGATCTTTTTCAAGATATCAAGGCCTTCGTCAT
Organism: Accumulibacter sp.; assembly: GCA_031732795.1. Lineage (GTDB taxonomy): Bacteria > Pseudomonadota > Gammaproteobacteria > Burkholderiales > Rhodocyclaceae > Accumulibacter. The sequence continues at coordinate 17,864 of JAVMKC010000100.1, forward strand.
CAAGGGTGCCAAGGATGGCGAAGCGCCCGCCACATGTAGCTGAGATGCGCGAAGTGCGCCTTCCGCACTGTCCCCGCAAACCGAATCCGCCGGAGATGCTATTGAAATCGACTCGTCCCCTTGCGCTGGCCGTCCTACTGGCCGCTCTGTTTTCGGTGCCCGTCGCCGTTTGGCCAACGGCCGCCCAATCCGCCGAGGAAGCGGTCAGCCCGATCAAGACCGGCTGGTACCACCAGCGGGTCAGCGCCGAGTTCGTCGCCAAGTACGCCATTCTGCCCAAACCCGACAACGTGCAGATCATCGATTCGCGGCCGACGGCGCGCAAGTACGATCCCGGCCATATCCCGACCGCGCTCAGCATTCCGGACAGCCAGTTCGACAAACTGGTTGACCTGCTGCCCAAGGACAAGAGCAGTCTGCTGATCTTTTATTGCGACGGTCTGGAATGCATGCTCAGCCACAATTCGGCTTTCCGGGCCGAAAAACTTGGCTACAGCAACATCCGAGTTTACGCCGACGGCTACCCCGATTGGCTGAAAAGCGGCCATATCGGGGCAGTCAGCGTGCCCTATATCAAGAAACTGATCGACGAAAAAGCGCCGATGACGCTGATCGACTCGCGGCCGAAAGAACGCAAGTTCGACAAAGGTCACATCCCGGGCGCGATCAGCATTCCCGACCTGCAGTTCGACAAGCTGGTTGACCGTCTGCCGACCGACAAAAGTTCGCCGCTGTACTTTTACTGCGACGGCTTGAACTGCAAGCTGAGTTCGGATTCAGCGGCGAAGGCGGTCAAACTGGGCTATAGCGCCGTCAAGATAGTGCCCGAGGGTTATCCCGCCTGGGAAAAACTCTACGGTCCCGGACCCACCGCCGACACGACCACCAAACCCGCCACTCCGGCTATCCAAGCCGGTAAGGAAAGCGGCACGATCAGTGTCGCCTCGTTTGAAAAGATCCATAAAGAGGCGCCAGCGACCATTCACTTGATCGACGTGCGCGATCCGGCCGAATTTGCCAGCGGAACCTTCAAGGGGGCGATCAATTTTCCGATCAATACACTGGAAAAGCGTATCGACGAATTGCCGACTGACAAACCCATCGTCTTTTTCTGCGGGACCAGTGCTCGCAGTGGCGAAGCGCATGACATGACGAAGCTGTACAAACCCTCCTTGCAAACCTACTTTCTTGATGCCGACATCAAGTGGAGCAAGGATGGTAGTTACACCATCGTCGAGAAAAAATAGCTTCTCTTTACCGGTTTTTGCGGGGGGAATATGGCATTCAGATTTTTCGGGCGATCGAGCGCCTTGCGGTCGACCGGCTGCCTGCTGGCGGCGTTGCTCTTTGCCGGCACAGTCGGCGCCGGCGAGCCAGCGGTACGGATGGACTCGACGGCAGACCACAGCAAGTATAAGGAGTTGCAGCAGAACTTCGCGTCGGGTCCCGAGTTGACCAAGGTCTGCCTGAGCTGCCATACCGAAGCCGCCAAGCAGGTGCACCGTACCAAGCATTGGACCTGGGATTTCCTGAATCCGGAAAACCAGCAGCGCCTGGGCAAAAAGAACGTCATCAACAATTTCTGCATTTCGGTTCCGTCGAATTACGCGTTCTGCACCAGTTGCCATGTCGGTTATGGCTGGAAAGACGCGAATTTTGATTTCTCCGCTGAAGAAAATGTCGATTGTCTGGTCTGCCACGACACCACCGGCACCTACCGCAAACTGCCCGGCATGGCCGGTCATCCGCCTTACAAGGACGTCGAGATTCCGCCCGGTTCCGGCAAGATCGCCAAAGCCGTCGATCTGAGCAAGGTTGCACAAAAAGTCGGCAAGACCAGTCGCGATACCTGCGGCGCCTGCCACTTTTTCGGCGGCGGTGGCGACGGCGTCAAACACGGCGACATGGATTCGTCGCTCGCCTCCCCAGATAAGGCCGTGGACGTCCATATGGATGCCACCGGCCTGGACTTCACCTGCGGCACCTGTCACAAGACGGCAAGCCACGACGTTCCGGGGAGCCGGTACACTCCGGTCGGCAAGGACAAGGGCGGCGCCCACATCCGCGGCAAGGAGGACAAGAGCAATCCGGCCACCTGTCAGTCCTGCCACGGGTCCAGCCCACACAAGGAAAGCGGCCTGGCGGCCAAGCTCAACCACCATACCGACAAAATCGCCTGTCAGACCTGCCATATTCCAGCCATTGCTCGGGGCGGCATCGCTACCAAGATGAGTTGGGACTGGTCGACCGCCGGCCGGTTGACGCCCGAAGGCAAACCGATCATCAAAAAGGACGATAAGGGCCGTGTCATCTACGACTCGAAGAAAGGCGACTTCACACTCGGCGAAAACGTCATTCCCGAGTACGCCTGGTTCAATGGCAAGGTCAGCTATACGCTGCTCGGCGACAAAATCGAAAAAACGGATGCCGTGACACACATCAATAAACTGGGCGGCAGCGCCACCGACGGTGAATCGCTGATCTGGCCAATGAAAGTGTTCCGCGGCTCGCAGCCCTTCGATGCGGTTAACAAGACACTGGTGACGCCGCATACTGCCGGCAACGACGATACCGCCTACTGGAAAAACTTTGGCTGGGAAAAAGCCATCGAGACCGGCATGAAAGTCACTGGAGCCGACTTTTCGGGCAAGGTCGGCTTCATCAAGACCGACATGGCTTGGCCGATCACTCATATGGTGGCCCCGAAAGAGAAAGCCCTGGGCTGCAACGAATGCCACGTCAAAGGCGGCCGCCTCGACAAGATCGAAGGTATCTACATTCCCGGACACGACGCCAACCGCTGGGTCAACCTGCTCGGCTGGCTACTCGCCGGGGCCACGCTGGCCGCTGTATCGCTGCACGGCTTGATCCGCCTGCTGCGTCGTCCACGCTGATTTCAGGGAAACCACCATGGAACGAATTTACCTGTTTACCCGCTTCGAGCGCTTCTGGCACTGGACCCAAGCTGTCCTGGTGATCGGCATGATGATCACCGGCTTCGAAATTCACGGCACCTATCATCTGCTCGGTTTCGCCAAGGCACACCAGATTCACGGCGTCGTCGCCTGGGCATTGATCATTCTGTGGATATTCGCCATCTTCTGGCACTTCATCACCGGCGAATGGCGCCAATATATCCCCACGATGAAAAACGTGGATTTGATGCTCAAACACTATGTGGGGGGGATTTTCCGCGGCGAACCTCATCCCTTCAAGGTGACGCGTCGGCAGAAGCACAATCCGCTGCAAGCCCAAGCCTACCTTTTGGTCAAAGTGCTGATCAATCCGTTGCTCTGGATTTCCGGGCTGATGTATCTCTATTACAACGAAATGGCGGCCTCGGGATATCTTTTCGATCTGGCCGGCATCGCCTTGGCTCACACCATCGGGGCCTTCATGATGCTGGCCTTCTTCATCGCCCACGTCTATCTGATTACCACCGGCGAGACCGTGGGTGCCCAACTGAAAGCCATGATCACGGGATGGGAACACTCCGAGAAGAAAAACGCCGGGTAACGGCTTGTCTGGTTGACGGAATCACAGACTGTCTTTCCGTCCATGCACGCACTTTATCAAGTCGATCGGTCCACTTGGGAATTCTTTAGCGTGTTGCCTTGGAACCGAGCATTTAACCGGTCGGTGCGCACTGGATCTGGCGCAGTTGCTTCAAGAGATGCGTTGCAAAGGAACCGAGCCAGCCTTTGGGCCCACGACGTCTGGAACGGAATTAACTCGGGATGTCCTTGCACCTAGGTGGCGAGCTCATCCTGCCGAGGGCCCGCCGGTTGGGTTGGCCGATCGGCCGTGCTGCCGGCGCCGGATCGCTGCCGTGACGACGATCAACAATGCCAGACCCACCGCCGGCCGGTTGCCCCAACGGACGAACGGGGTGATCCCGTCATAACCGCGCACTTCGCCGAGCAGTGCGCCACGGGTGAACGGCGGCAGGGCCGCCAGCACGCCACCGTCGCGGTCGACGATGGCGGTCATGCCGGTATTGGTTGCCCGCAGCATCATGCGGCCGGTTTCCATGGCGCGCATCTGGGCGATCTGCAAATGCTGGGCGGGTGCCAACGAATCGCCGAACCATGCCACATTGGAAATATTGACCAGCAAGGTTGCCGTTGGTAGGGCGCCGATGATTTCGTTACCGAAAGCGTCTTCATAACAGATGTTCACCGCGACCCGCTGGCCGCTCAGACGCAGCGGAGGCTGGACGCGTTCACCAGCGGTGAAGTCCGACATCGGAATATCGACCAGAGTCATGAACCACCGAAAACCGGGCGGGACGAATTCGCCGAAAGGCACCAGATGCACTTTGTCGTAGCGTTGCCGTCCGGTGCTGCCCAGGCTGATCGCCGAATTGAAGTAACGCCTGCCGTCAGCGATCGGCACTCCCAGCAACAGGTCACCCTGCCGGCGTCTGGCCAGATCGTCGAACTCGTCGATGAATTCGGCGGGAAGCTGATCGAGAAACGCTGGCAAGGCGGTTTCCGGTAGTACCGTCAATTGCGCCGGGTTTTCCCGGGCCAGTTGGTAGTAAGTGAGCAGCGATTCGACCAGTCTTTCGGGTCGCCATTTCATCTCCTGGGCGACGTTGCCTTGCAGCAGGGCGACGGTCAGTTTTTCATCGGTCGGCGTTGTCCAATGATGCTCGCGGAACAAGGCGCCGCCACCGAGCAGCACGCCGACCAGCAGCAAAGGTAGCGCCGGACACCAGCGCCACCAGCGGGCGTCGCAGGCTTCAGCGCTCAACCAGCGAACGATGACTTCGTAAATCAGCGCCCCGAGCCAGGCGCTGAGCAATGACAGGCCATAAACCCCGGCCAACGGTGCGTAACCCGCCAGCGGACTGGGTGGCGATTGCGCGTAACCGGATGCCAGCCAGGGAAAACCGGTGAACGCCCACGAGCGGGTCCATTCGGCAAGGCAGAATACCCCGGCGAACAACAGGCTTCGCGTCAACCAGCCGGCCGGTGCCAGTGACACGAAGAGGGCGCCGGCCGGCATCATCAGCAGCGCCAGCGCGGCGCAGAACAGCACCGTCGCCAGGCCGGCCAGCGGCATCGGCAGACCGCCGAACACGTTGAGGCTGACGTAAATCCACGATACTCCGGCCAGGAACGAACCAAAAGCGTAGCTGCTGACCAGCCAGGCGCCGCGGGTCGCCCGGCGTGCCCCGGACGCTTCATGGCACAGCAGGCCATAGCAACCGGCCAGACTCAGCCAAGTCAGAGGAAACCAAGCAAACGGCGCGAAGCCCAGGACCCCGCCGGCACCGGCCAGCAGGGCCAGAGCATGCGGCTGCCAGCGCCGGAGAGAAACGACACCCGATGAGGATTTCGCTGGCGGTTTCATCACCTGCCGCTAAGTTGGCGACACCGAAACGGAGTGCCCATCGATCAGGCGGTCGCCCCGTGCCGGCGGCGTCTCAGGAGGCTTCGCCGGCATAGGGATCCGGAAAACCGAGCATGGCCAGGATCTGGCGTTCGCGGCGCTCCATGAGCAGGGCTTCCGCTTCACCTTGTTCGTGATCGTAACCGAGCAGGTGCAGCAGACCGTGGACGACCAGATGCGCGTAATGGGCGCGTTGCGTCTTGCCTTGGGCACGCGCTTCGTGGGCGACGACCGCGGCACAGAACACCAGGTCGCCATGGACCTGGGGGTCGCCGGGGTAGGGGAACGAGAGAACATTGGTCGCATACGCTTTGCCGCGATAACGCTGATTCAGCCGATGTCCTTCGCGCCGTGTCACGAAGCGCAGAGTGATTTCGCCGGCACGACGCCCCTCAAGCGCGAGGGTCGTCGTCACCCAGCGGCGGAGATGCCGCTTGCCCGGCACTTTCTTTTTCCGACAGGCGTACTGGATGATGCACGGAATGGTGTTCTGGGCCATGGCTTGCCAGGGGATGTGGAAGAGGCGTGCCGTCGGCGGCCAGCAGCGCGGCGTTGTACGCTTCGTAGGCGGAAACGATCCGCGCTACCAACGGATGGCGGACGACGTCTTCCTTGAGAAATTCGGTGAAGGCGATCCCGCGCACTTCACGCAGGATCTGCCGTGCCTCGATCAGGCCGCTTTTCTGGCCGCGCTGCAGGTCGATCTGCGTCACGTCGCCGGTTACCACCGCCTTGGCGCCGATGCCGATGCGCGTCAGGAACATTTTCATCTGCTCGGGGGTGGTGTTCTGCGCCTCGTCGAGGATGATGAAAGCGTGATTGAGCGTCCGGCCGCGCATGTAGGCCAACGGCGCGATCTCGATCGAACCGCGTTCGAACAATTTGCCGACCCGCTCGAAGCCCATCAGGTCGTAAAGCGCGTCGTAGAGCGGCCGCAGGTACGGGTCGACTTTCTGCGCCAGATCGCCGGGCAGGAAGCCGAGCCGTTCGCCGGCCTCGACGGCCGGCCGGGTAAGAACGATCCGCTGGACCAGTTGCCGTTCGAAGGCATCGACCGCCGAAGCGACGGCCAGATACGTCTTGCCGGTGCCGGCCGGACCGGTGCCGAAGGTGATGTCGAAATCCTGAATGTGTTTCAGATACTCGATCTGCCGCGGTGTGCGGCCGTGCAGTTCGGTCTTGCGGGTCAGCAGCGCCGGCGTGGCGCCGCCGGCGGCCGAAACGTTGCGTACCGGTTGGTTGAGCAGTTCGATTAGTCCCAACTGGATGGCATCGACCGACAAGGGCTCCTTGGCCTGGGCGTAAAACTGCTGCAAGGCGTCCGATGCGCGCGCGGTCTGCTCGGGGTCGCCGCGCAAGGTGAAGCGTTCGCCGCGGCGGGCGATCGATACGTCGAGAGCGGTTTCGATCTGGCGCAGGTTTTCGTCGAGCGCTCCGCAAAGATTGGCCAGATGTTTGTTGTTCAGCGGCGACAGCAACAGTTCGATCGCCCGAGGCTTGCTGGTGGCCGGCGCGTTAACGCTCATCGCCCGTTCCCGACGAGTTCACCCCGCAAAGAATGTGGCAATGCGGCGGTGATGCGCACTTCGACGAAGCGGTGCAGCAGATCGGCGGGATCCCCGCCGGTGGCGAAATTGACGATGCGGTTGTTGTCGGTACGTCCGGCGACTTCCTGGGTGTTTTTTCGCGAGCGGCTTTCGACCATCACCCGCTGAATGGTGCCGACCATCGCCTGCGAAACCGCTTGCGCCAGTTGATCGATGCGCTGCTGCAGACGGGTCAAACGTTCCAGCTTCACCGCTGGTGGCGTGTCATCGACCAGCTCGGCGGCTGGCGTTCCCGGACGGGCGCTGTAGATGAACGAAAACGAAGCGTCGAAAGCCAATTCGTCGATCAGCTTCATCGTCTTTTCGAAATCCTCGGCCGTTTCGCCCGGAAAGCCGACGATGAAATCGGACGACAGCGACAGGTCAGGCCGCGCGGCACGCAGTTTGCGCACCAGACTCTTGTATTCCAACGCCGTATAGCCACGCTTCATCGCCGCCAGGACGCGGTCCGACCCTGATTGCACCGGCAGATGCAGATGCGAGACCAGTTTCGGGACCCGTTGATATACCTCGATCAACCGAGCCGACATTTCCCGCGGATGCGAGGTGGTGTACCGAATCCGTTCGATGCCGGGAATCTCGGCGATGTATTCGATCAGCAAGGCCAGGTCGGCGGTCTCGTCGCCGGCCTGCGCCAAACCGGCACCGGCGAGCACGCCGCGATAGGCATTGACGTTCTGACCGAGCAGCGTCACTTCCTTGACGCCTTGTTCGACCAGACCGGCGACTTCGGTCAATACGTCCTCGAAAGGCCGCGAAACCTCTTCACCACGGGTATAGGGAACGATGCAGAACGAACAGAACTTGCTGCACCCTTCCATGATCGACACGAATGCCGCGGCACCTTCGACCCGTGCCGGTGGCAGATGATCGAACTTCTCGATTTCCGGAAACGAGATATCGACCTGCGATTTGCCCAGCCGGCGCCGATCGGCGATCAACTGCGGCAGCCGGTGCAGTGTCTGCGGACCGAAAACGACATCGACATACGGCGCGCGGGCGACGATCGCCGCGCCTTCCTGGCTGGCGACACAGCCGCCGACGCCGATCACCAGTTCCGGCTTGGCGACTTTCAATTGCCGTACCCGACCGAGGTCGTGGAAGACGCGCTCCTGGGCTTTTTCGCGCACCGAGCAGGTATTGAAAAGAATGATGTCCGCGTCGTCGGGACGATCGGTCTTGACGATCTCTTCGGAAGAAGCGAGCACATCGGCCATTTTGTCCGAATCGTACTCGTTCATCTGGCACCCGAAAGTGCGGATGAACAGTTTTTTAGCCATCGGGTCGATTGATTCGCGGGGTTAACGTCGTTCCGCCGCTTCCTTCGGGTTCAGCATCCAAACCCGATGTACCGCACCGCCGGCGTCGGTGAGATAAACCACCTCGACGGTCTGCTGGATTTGCATCGGTACGACCAGCAGGTTTTGCGGACTGCGGAACTGTGCCGTCGGCGAAAGAGGGAAGGTTTCGCCATCGATGATCAGCAGACCATCGCCGGCTGGCGGTTCCATCGTCCCTTTGCGAGCTTCGGCAGGCAACCGGCGTCCGACCAGTGCCGACGGGGCTACCGGCGGCTGCTCGGCCGAAGGTTCGAACAAGGCTTGACCGAATGCCGAGAGAACGGCTGAAAGCAAAGCGGTGGAAACATCCATCGGCGAATTATAGTCAAGCTGGCCGGTAAGCGACAGCTTGACTTGCGTAGCACTGGCCCAATCGACTGGTTTGGCGAAGCGTCCGACGGCTAAACCTGTGTCTGGACATGAATCGCCGCTCGATGTCTTATTGGCGCGTCTTTTTACCGATTACCGATGTTTCCTCTTGAAACTGATTGGATCTGCGAGCTTATTGGGCCGGCAAATGTTTCTGGTTTTCGTTTCCGGTTTCCCGAAACTACCACTGTCAGCAATGGATGATTACGGCCAGAAATAAGTGGAGGACGAAGATGCCGAGAGAGGTGGTTTCTTGATCGACAAATATTTCCGAAGACTACCAATCTTTGGCAAATGGACGACCACGGCCAGCAAAACGAGAATGGCGGCGGCGCCGAGAGGGATGGTGGTGCTCATTTTCTACTCCTTGGTGAATGAGTGGCCTCGTCATCCAACCGTGGTGTCGAGGTCGATTATCGGTCCGGGGGGCGTTTGACAGAGGCCCACTCGGGGAACACTCTCACTGTAGACCGTGGTCAACACGGTCACAAACGATCAGATCTAAGCCGACGGATGAGATTTTCTCAGGCGTGTGCGACAGGACTTTTGGGCAGATGGAGGCTGGCCCGTAGTCCGCCGCCTGGCCGATTCTGCAAGTGCAATTGTGCCGACAGCGTCTGCGCCAATTGTCTAGCGATCGCCAGGCCCAGGCCGGTGCCGCCACTGTCACGGTTGCGCGATCCTTCGAGACGATAAAAGGGTTCGTAGACCCGTGACAACTCGGCTTCGGCAATTCCCGGTCCGTCATCATCGACGCGGATCACCCAGGCGTCGTTTTCCTCGACCAGCGCTACCGTTGCCGGACCGGCGAATTTGAGGGCGTTGTCGATCAGATTGCTCAGCAGACGACGAAGCCCCTGCGGCCGTGTGGCGATGGTGACCGGGCGGACTTCGGTCAAGGTCACCGGCTGCTGGCTGTCGCGGTAATCGGCGACCAGGGCGTCGAGCAGCACGTCCAGATGAGTTGCGACGATCGGTTCAGTGGCCGGACTCATGGTTTTTGCATAAGCCAGACCGTCGGCGACCAAGGCTGCCATTTCGGCAAGGTCGGCAAGCGTTTTTTCGCGCAGCGTGCTGTCGTCGAGCAGTTCGGCGCGCAGCCGCAAGCGGGTGATCGGCGTCTGCAGGTCATGGGTGATCGCTGCCAGCAGACGTGTCCGTTCGGCGAACAGACCGCGGATTTTTTCCTGCATGTGGTTGAATGCCCGACTGGCATGACGGACTTCTTCCGGTCCCTCGTCAGGCAGCGGCGGGCGGTCGAGATCCTCGCCGAGCGCCAGCGCCGCTTGCGCCAGCCGACGCAGCGGACGGGTGACGAAGCGTACGGCGAACCAGGTCAGCAAGATCAGGCCAGCGATGAAACAGATAAATGCAGCCAATGTGCGCGGTGGTGGTGGCGGCGGTCGGGGTGCCGACGCTTCGACCAGGAACGGTGTGCCATCGCTGAGACGGGTACCCAGGTAAAGCGTCGGACGTTGCCCCGCTTCGCCGGCGACGGCCCGCAATTCCAGCGGCCGGTCAGCAAGTTGATGCGCGAGCGGCGCCCAGGCGGGGTGCTCGAATTCGGCGTCCACGGGTCTTCCCGCTGGCAAAGGCGCCAGGGAGAAACGGTAGCGCTTGCGCTGTGTCTGCAGCCGCGCCAGTGTGTTTTGGCGTTCGGCGGGGGATTGTGCGTCGAGCAGCCAGACGACGGTGACGATGTCGGTCGCAATCTGCTCGAAAACATGGCCGCGCGCGGCACGGCCGCGTTCGCCGAAAAAAAGCGCCAGACTGCTGGCGAGGACGATGCTGGTACCGATCAGCCAGATCAGCATCAATCTGCCGAACAGGCTGCGTGGTCGCTGCCTGAACCCGGCGACGCATGCCCATGGACGATTCATCGGGTGTCGGGATCATCGATTTCGCGCACCTCGGCCGCGAGAACATAACCTTCACCGCGCACGGTCTTGATGATCCGCGGTTCACGCGCGTCGTCGCGCAAACGCTGTCGCAAGCGACTGATCAGCAGGTCGATCGAGCGATCGAAAGCGTCGGCTTCGCGCCCTTGGGTCAGTTCGAGCAACTGATCGCGGTTGAGTACCCGTTGGGCGTGCTCGATCAAGACCAGCAACAAACGGTACTCGGCGCCGGAGAGCGCGACGACAACCTCGTCCTCGTCGAGCAATTGCCGGGTGGTGGTATCGAGTTGCCAGCCGGCGAAGGCGAATCGGTGCGCCCGTGGCGTGGCGGCCGTGCGCAGATTCGGCGGTAAAGCGCGGGTCCGGCGTAACACGGCGCGAATTCGGGCCAGCAGTTCGCGAGGAACGAAAGGTTTGGGCAGGTAATCATCGGCGCCCATCTCCAGACCAAGGATGCGGTCCATCTCGTCGCCACGGGCGGTGAGCATCAACACCGGCAATTGCGCGGTCGCCGGCTGCGCGCGCAGGTTGCGACACAGCGTCAGTCCGTCTTCCCCGGGGAGCATCAGATCGAGGATCAGCAGATCGAAACGTCCTTTGTCGAGCGCGGCCTGCATTTGCCGTCCGTCGGCTACAGCCGTCGTCCGCAGTCCCTGGCGTTCGAGATAATCGCAGAGCAGATGGCGGATTTCGCGATCATCGTCGACGATCAGGATATGGTCGGGGTGGGCGGGCAGCATCGGGAACGGTTGACGAATGCGGAAACGGGACAGTTCGATTTATACCGCGGCACAGGGAAGCGATTGTATCGTAGTGTATCCCGTGGCCCGCTGATACCGGCGCTTGCAATATGGCGCGTCGCCGACACATCCGGCTTACATGGTTCCCGTTTAATGGCAGTCATCCGAAGCGATCGACTTCGGTCCCCCAAGAGGGCCCATTTTTTAAGGAGTGAACCATGAATCGCAAAATGAAAATCGCCCTGGTAGCCGCTTTTGTCGCCAGTGTCGGCATCGGTGCCGGAACGGTGATGGCCGATGGGCGTGGCAACTGCGGTCCTTTCGGCAAGGACATGCGCGCCGTCGCCGAGAAAAAGCTGAGCACTTTGCACGAACAACTGAAATTGACGCCGGCACAAGAACCGGCCTGGAGCGATTTCCGCGGCACCATTCAGGCGCAAGCCGGCAAGGTCGACGAGCGCTTCCGCGAGAAGCGGGACGCGACGTCAACGATGACGGCTCTCGAAAGACTCGAACGTGGTCAACAAGGGTTACAGGAACGTCAACAGGCGCTGGCCGAGATCACCAACGCCACCCGTCGTTTCTACGGCACTCTCGACAGAGAACAGCAGCAACGTTTCGATGAGGCGGCCCGACACTTCGGTCCGGGAGGCTTTCACCCGCACGGCCCCCGTCTCCGCGACGGTGCCTGAGTCAATCGAAACAATAGGCTACGAGTCGAATCCCTGCTGACGCAGAAATGGCCCGCTCAAATCGGACGGCTGGCGGGTGGCCAAGAGATATTTTCGTGCCCATGAGCGACGCAAGTTGCTGATGGCCAGGAGAAGGAAGAGATGAGAAGACCGCATCGTAGCTAACGCGCTGCATCCAAAGCCAGAGTCGCGGTCGCTGCCGTCAAGAGAGATGAAACGCGGGCTGTCTCAGCCCAATGTTTTGACCTTCACCCGAACCCGATCGTCCAATCGTAAGGGCTGTTGCTGGAGAACGGACGTGTTTGCCATGGCCTCAGAGAAGCAAAGCGCACCGCCTGGTTTGAAAGAACTCCACAGCAAGATAGACGCCAAGTACGTCCTGGAAATTGATTTTTTGTCCGTGTGCGCGTTCGCATCGGCGATGCGAGCGCGAAACGATGATCAACCCCGTGCCATCTCCTGCCGGTGGTACGGCAAGCCAAACGGCTGGACATTATTCGTTTCAGCGTCTACTACCGGCCACAATCGGCAACTGATCATGGTCTGCACTTGATGTGGCGCATCAGAGTCCTCCACTGGAACACCTCTTCGCCGTAAGTCGCATGCGACGGTATAAGCTTCTTCCGGAATACCTTGTGGTCAGACGCAAGCACGTTGCCATGCTGATGAAGAAGACAGGCACCGAACAGGACACTCCGTACTCGGATGACATTTCCCCTTTCGTCATCATGGCAGCAGAAGACGAAATAGTTGAAATTTTGGGAGTTAAGTTTGTCTGATGATCGAAGCGCCGGACTACAAGGTCGGGCCCAAGCCCGGCATGAAGGTCAATGGCATCACCTCCGGACGATGGGCCGTTTTCTGCAGGCGTGCCTCGACCTCTTCACGGCTCGGACGGGGCTCATCAAGCAGTCGGGCAAGAATGTCACGCAGTTGGTCGACCCAGGTCGCGGTCAACAGAGCCAGCGCGGCGTAGAACTCCGCTTCGCAACGCGAGGCGACCCGACCGGCAAAGTCTGGCAGCCAACGCAACAAATGTTCGTCGAGGAAGATGGTCAGCGCACGCCAATCGTCGATCGCACTGGCGCCGCGCAGACTGTGAGCGATGAACTGCAATTGAAAGACCAGGTGATCATCGGGGCGCAAACGCCAGTCGGGCGCCGCAACGCCTTTGGCCGCGTAGATCTCTCGCAATTCGAACATCGCGTCCTGACAAATCAGATGATCGTCGGACAACCATACCGATTCGCTGGGCGAGGCGCCGTAAGCGCCATGCAGGTAAATCGCCGCGAAATCGGCCGCCAGCTCATCAATCAGTTGTGGTTCGGGTGACGCCGGCAAGGCGGCGATGGCGTTGACCATCAACTGGAGGGGATGCGCCATCCCCTCGTCACCCTGCAAGGCCAAACTGCCGGGAAAACCGTTGGCGCGCAACCCGGCCAACAGTTCGCCGGTCAGTTCACCATCTTGCAGCAGCGCCAGCGTTTCCGCGTCTTCCGCCAGCGCTTCGGCGTGCTGCCGAGTCAGAAAATCGGTCAACTCTCGACCTTGCCCTTGCTATGCGCCACGAAAGCGATCGACGGCGTCGTCAATTCAGGGTTGGCCATGTTCTTGACCTGTTTGACGACTTTTTCGTGTGGGGCGACGGCTTTGGTGGCGTATTTGCCATCCCAGATCTCGCCGATCGGCCCGACATCGAGAACGCGCATCATGCAGGCCATCACGCAGTAGGGCTTGCGACCCGCTTCGATCTCGTCTACGCAGAGATTGCACTTCTTGATGATCTGCTCTTGCGGATCCCATTGCGGCGCACCGAAGGGGCAGGCTGCTTCGCAACGACGGCAGCCGATGCACAACGTCGAATCGATATCGACGATCCCGTCGGCCTCACGCTTCCAGATCGCGCCGGTCGGGCAGGTCGGCAGGCAGGCGGGTTCGGCGCAGTGGTTGCACGACATGTTGACCTTGTAGGCATACACATCAGGATAAGTGCCGCCTTCGATGTACATCACCCGGCGGAAGCGCGGTCCGGGTGCCAAACCGTTCTTATCCTTGCAGGCGATCTCGCAGGCCCGGCAGCCGATGCAGTCGACGTTGTTGTGCACAAAGCCCAGCTGCACCGCGGGCTTCACGGGATGGTATGTCTGCGCCACCTTACGCTCCAGCGCCTGGGTGACTTGCTCTTTGTCGAGTTTGTTAGCCATGATCAGACCTCAGGCATCGCGGCGGAAGATGTAGGAACGGGCAGTGGCTTGCACATCCCAACCGGGCCGATGATCGAGCACGGTCTTCTTCACGTTGACGAGAATGGTGTTATAGGCAAAACCGCCCGCTGGACTGGGCTGGTCGAGAGTCAGGAAATCCGGATTGCCGGCACGGTCGACGCCTTGCTTGTCCAGATCCATCCAGGCGCCTTCATGCAGCACGACGACGCCGGGCATGCAGCGTTCGGTGACATAAACCGGCACGACGACCTTGCCGCGCGCGTTCCATACCTCGACGATGTCGCCGGTCTGCACCCCGAGACGTTTGGCGTCACTGGCGTTGAGGGTGATTTCCTGCTGGTAGGTTTCGCGCAGCCACGGAATGTTGTTGAAGATCGAGTGCGTCCGCCACCGGGGGTGCGGCGTGACCATGTGGAACGGGTAATCTTTGGTCAGCGTCGGATGGTTCAACGATTCGAAGGGCTCGATCCATTTCGGGATATAGGGGATTTCATAACCGTACTGGGTCTTGGTCCAATCCTGCACTTGCGCCAGCGTGGTGGACAGGATTTCGATCTTGCCAGACGGCGTATCGAAATCCTCGCCTTCTTCGATCTGGGCTCGGAAGGCGACCAGCGGCTGCGGGAGGATGAATTTGTACACCCCGTGCTGCTTGAACTCTTCCCAGGACATGGTGACGCCTTGATGCGCCTGGACCTTGTTTTTCCACCAATCGATGAGATAAGCCTCGTCGACCGCGTCGGGGTTGTCGAAATACGAACGATCGGCTTTCGGATTGTAGCGCTTGCCGAAATTTTCCACCGATTTGTCGATCTGTTCGATGCGATAAGCCAGTTCGGTGAACACTTGCAGGTCGGTACGCGACTCGCCCATCGGCTCGATCACCTTCGGCCGATGGATGTAGTAATGCCCCTTGTACCAAGGCAGAGCGACATCGTGGCGTTCGAAGTGCGTGGCGATCGGCAACAGTACGTCGGCCCACAACCCGGACGGCGTAATCGTCGAATCGGCGCAGACCACCAATTCGAGCTTCTTGACGGCCTCGATTTCCTTGTTGATGTTGGTCAACTGGTTGAACCAGTCGGAGCCATGCCACCAGATGCCGCGAATGTTCGGGATCTTGCCGTCGAGTTCGTCATCGCGCGGCCAGCAGCCGATTTCCTCGCGCTTGACATTGGGGTAATTGAGTACGCAATGCGCCCAACGGTCGGATTTGATCGAACCGAACCAGACGTTGGCGAATTCGTCGTACGGGTAGGCAATACTTTCGGCGTGCCAGCCCTTGCCGACGCCTTCGGCACAGCCGCCGAGAATGCCGATATTGCCGGTCATCGCCTGCAAGGCGGCAGCCATGCGGTTGTATTGTTCACCGTAACTGGCGCGGCCCGGCGCCCAGGAGGCTTTCAGTGCCGCCGGCTTGGTGCGGGCATACATGTCTGCCAATTTCTTGATGTCCGCCGCCGGCACACCGCAGATTTTTTCGGCCCATTCCGGCGTCTTCGGCGTGTTGTCGTACTTGCCGAGAATGTAATCCTTGAAATTCTCCTTGCCATTCGCCCAGTCTTCCTCCGGCATCGTTCCGGCGTCCATGCCTTGCACGAATTCGTCAATGAATTCCTGGTTATGCAGATTGTTGCTGAAAATGTAATGCGCCATGCCGGCCATCATCGCCGCATCGGTGTTCGGGCGGATCGGAATCCACCAAGCGTCATAAGCGGCGGCGGAATCGGTGTATTGCGGGTCGACAACGACGAATTTGCAACCTTGTTGCTTCGCCAATCGCATGTAGTAGAAGGTATTGCCGCCGTGGAAGGTGTAGGCGGGATTCCAGCCCCACATGATGATCAGTTTCGAGTGAGCGAAAGCGTCGTCTTCGTTGCCATCTTCGATAGTGCCGAAAGTGATGCGCGACGAAAAAGTGGTTGCCTGATAGCTCGGCACGGACCACGAATTGGTCCGGCAGCCGAACATGCCCAGAAAGCGTGCCAGCAACCCTTCGATCTGGTCCGATTTGTGCAGCACGCCGTACGATGTGCCGGCATACGCCTGATCGAGCATCGCCGTCGGTCCGTATTTCTGCTTCAACTCGACCAGTTTGGTGGCAACGTGATTGAGGGCCTCATCCCAGGAGACGCGTTTGAACTTGCCGGAGCCGCGTTCGCCGACACGCATCATCGGGTACAACAGCCGTTCCGGGGAGTACAACCGCGAACGGTAGGAACGCCCCCGGAGGCAGGCGCGCAACTGCGGCTCTTCGACGGTATCCTTGCCGAAGGCGCCTTTTGCCTGATAGCGCCCATCGTCAGTCGACAGCCGGACGATCACGTCGCCCTTCTTGTGGGCCACCAGCATATGGCGTGAGCCGCAGTTGTGGTCGCAGGAGGTGACGACGGTCTGCAACTGATCGTCGCGAGGGTACGGTTCATAGGCAAACGCCTTGGCTTCCTGTTTGCCGGCTCCCAGTTCGACCAGACTGCCGGCGGCCGCCAGCGCCGAACTGGCAGCTGCAGTTTTGATGAAACTGCGGCGCGCCGGATTGATCAGTTTGTCGACCCAGTTCGGCCGAATTTCGTTATCGATCGATGTCGTTTTGGTGTCCATGGCAGACCTGTCACTTCTTGACGGTGGCGGAGGGAATGGCAAAGCGGCTTTCCGATTCAGTGGGGCGCCCCTTTGCCCACTCCGGTGTTTCGGCGGGCATATCCGGCCAAGCATGACGCGGATACGGATAACTGATCCGATACCATGGCCGACCACCATGGCAACCGAAACAGGCATCACCGCTCTCCTTGCCGGCCGCTTCGATGGCCTCGGGTTTCAGATAGTTGACCTGATGTCTGACCGTGCGGATGTTGGCATGGCAAATCAGACAATTGTTTTGAAAAGCCTCCTTGCTCTCTGTCCAGGGGCCGGGAAGGGCCATGTTTTCCCAGGGCATCTGACCGTGACACTTGAGGCAGGTGGTTTCCGGATTGACCTGTTTACGCAATGTGAACCCGCGATCACTCTGCGGCGCGGTGGTGGCCGAGGTGCCCGGCGCTTCGTCGCGCGGGTCGTGGCCCTGGTGACAGAAGTTGCACTTCAAATCCATCACCTGCTTGGCAAAAGGAGTGACCAAGTGGCGACGATGAAATGAATCCTGTTCCCCGGTATACGTCGTCACCTGCTGATACCAAGCTTTGGCGTCCTGAGTCCGAACTCCTGCTGGAGAAATCTCTCGGGGCCGGCTGTCGAGAACTTCCTTGTGGCAGGCCAAACATTGCGCATCGGTCGCGGTTTCGATTGCCGGTTTGAAGTGTAGCGGGCTATAAACGGCTCGCTGATAATTCGGTGCGCTTTCCGCTCGCTCGGTTTGCGGCAGAGTCTTGGATTCCTGCCGGGTGTTGGCCACCCAGGCGCCTACGCCCACCGCCGCGCCGACGATGGCGGCGATGCCTAACATCAGTGTCGAGGTTTTCATGATCTTCGATCGGAAGGCCCGGTGAAGGGCGATTAAGTCAGTGCCACTCGCGTGGCGCCGGTCAGGACGCGTCCAAAAAATCGCCGAAGCGTTTTTTGTTACCGCTCGTTCTTGGTTGGCGGCTTGGCCGGCGCCGAATGCCAGCCGCGGAGGTCATAGTAGCCGGGCATGCCGGGAGAATTGAAAGGCGTATACCAAGCCCCCTGGTCCTGCAGCCATTTGAAACTGGCCGGGACAGGCTCGGTGATACCGCGCAGGGCACGTTCGTTCCAGACAGGAGAGTGTTCGAATTTCTGGATCACGGGAGCGCCTTCGGGGCGCTGATACGGTGCCAGTCCGGCAATCGGCGCTGCCAGTGACGACATCGGAATGACTGCTGCAACAGTCAGGACGGAAAAACAGTACTTTACTTGACGCGGATGGCGAACCATCACCTTGCTGTTCATCATGAACTCCGAAAAAAACGAGGGGAACGGCGTCAGGAGAACACGGCTCCCCTCGGAGGAGCTACAGCCAGAAGCTAGAACTTATTTCTTGCCTTCCATGCCGGACATGCCGCTCATGCCGGACATGCCTTTTTGGCCTTCCATGCCGGACATGCCGCTCATGCCACCCATACCGCTCATGCCGGACATGCCGCTCATACCGGTTTGTTTGGCTTTTTTAGCCTTTTTCTTGGCTTTTTTGGCTTTCTTGGCCTTGTGGCCGGACATGCCGGACATGCCGTCCATACCGCTCATGCCTTTTTGACCGGACATGCCGCTCATACCGGACATGCCGCTCATGCCTTTTTGGCCTTCCATGCCGGACATGCCGGACATGCCTTTTTGGCCTTCCATGCCGCTCATGCCGGACATGCCTTTTTGGCCTTCCATACCGGACATGCCGCTCATGCCTTTCTGGCCGGACATGCCGCTCATGCCGGCTTGATCAGCGGCAAAAGCGGAGGAACAGGCGATGCAGGCCATCGTGGCAACAGCAAGCAGCTTCATCTTCATAACAAAACCCCTTTTCGAAAAGAGACAAAATAAGCGAATACCCCTTTGGAGAGGTATTCATGAGGCACCGGTGCCCCAGTAGTCAACCCGAATGCAAGACTCGGGCCAGGTCCGCCATCTCGAGATAACGCCCTGGTTTAAAAGCAATGCTTCTGTCGACTGAGGCTCCGGAATTCGGCCCCCCTGACATCATGGCAGAGGGAAAAAGACCCTTTCAGTGTAACATATTGAATTATATTGGTAACGAAGTTTGACATATTGTCATGTTGGTTGTTGGTACATGGCATGTTCTGTCAGGCTCCATATTTGTCGATCAGCCGATAGATATGCCGTTCGCTGATGCCCAGTATGGTGGCGGTTTTTTGTCGATTGCCCCCGTGACGCGTCAGCACTTGGCGGAAGTAGCTTTCCTCGATTTGTTCCAGGCTGGGTTCACCGGCAAAGCGCAGGACTACCGCCGCCTCGTCCCGACGCTGAATGAATGACAGGTGCTCCAGGCCAATCTCGCCTCCCGCGCGGACCAGCATCGAAGCTCGCTCAACGGCATTGCGCAATTCACGCACATTGCCGGGCCAGTCGTAAGACAGCAGAACGTTCATTGCCGCCTGGTTGATCGTCGGTGCCGTGGTCCGAGAAAACTGCTGCAGGAAATGATACGCTAAAGACGGGATGTCTTCTCGCCGCTCGCGCAAGGGAGGCACCGTGATCACGAAACGCGACAGTCGGAAATAAAGGTCGCTGCGAAAGCGGCCTTCACGGCTCATCGCCGCCAAATCCTGGTTGGTGGCGGCGATGAAACGGGCGTCAGCGGTGAGGGTCTTGGTGGCGCCAACCCGTCGAAAAGAGCCGTTTTCGAGAACGCGCAGCAATTTGGCCTGGATCGCGGGCCCGATGTCGCCGATTTCGTCGAGAAACAAACTGCCACCTTCCGCTTCTTCGATCAAGCCTCTTTTACGCCGGTCGGCGCCGGTGAAGGCGCCGCGTTCGTGCCCGAACAGTTCCGATTCGAAGAGACTTTCCTGTAAGCCGCAGCTGTCGACGACCACCAGGTCGCGAGACGAACGGTCGCTGCGCTCGTGCAGCGTTCGAGCGACCATCTCCTTGCCGGTACCCGATTCGCCCAGAATCAGCACGGTGGTGTCATTGGCCGCCACGGTGTCGATCATCGCTCGCACTTCGCGCATCGCCGCGCTGTCACCAATCAAGGAGCCGGCGTCCCTGGACGACAAGCGGGCCCGATAGAACTGATTCGATTCCCTGAGTTGGGCGTTTTCCAGGACTCGGCGCACGGTCAGTTCGAGCTCGTCGAGATTGACCGGTTTGGTCAGATAGTCGGTGGCTCCTTGACGGATGACGTCCACGGCGTTGCGGATCGATCCAAAGCCGGTCAACACGATGATCGGGTATTGACCGCTCAGTTCCGGCAGAATCTCTGCGGCATCGGCATCGGGCAGCTTACAGTCGAGAACCACGGCGTCAGGTTCGAAATCCTTGAGCGCGGCACGGGCCTCGGCCCAACTACCGACGCCAATGGCTTCGAAACCCATGCCTCGCAATTGACGGCACAGCAAGCCATTGAAAATTTTGTCGTCGTCGATGACCAGCAAACTTTTTTTCATTGTACCGCCTGCAAACTGGCCTCCGCCAAGGGCAACCAGACCGAGAAAGTCGTGCCTTGACCGATCGCGCTGGCCACGTCGATACGTCCTTGGTGGCGTTCGACGATATTTTTGACGATGGTCAGTCCCAGCCCGGTGCCGGCCAGGCCATCGGCGCGACGACTGAAAAAAGGCTCGAAAATGTGCGGCAGATTCTCCGCTTCGATGCCGTGCCCCTGATCGATGATCTCGACACAGGCCCAGCCCGGCGTCTCGCTGATCCGGGCGGTCAATCGACCTCCCGGAGTCATCGCGTGATGTCCATTTTGCAGCAGATTGAGAAAGACCATGCGCAATTCACTGTCGTCACCGAGCACACGGACCGGGTTGACGGGAGCCTCGATTTTCTGCTCGATACCCTTGCTGCGGGCGTCGTATTCCAGAAGACGGATGGTGTCGTCCAGGGCCAGCGAAATATCGACGACCTGCAGCCGGTTTTCCGGGGTGCGAGACAGCAGCAGCAAGCGACGTGTAACGGCAATGCATTTGTCGATTTCACCATCGATGAGCGTCAGGTAACCCCCTACATCGCTAAACGTGCAACGACCATTTTCGATGTCACGCGCCAGCCCCTGCACCCCCATGCGGATCGACGCCAGCGGGTTGTGGATTTCGTGCGCCACTCCGGCCGCCAGCAGGCCGAGTTCGGAAAGCCGTTGTTCATGCGACACCTGCGCGGCATCGCTGAGATCGCGGATGGATTCGATGATCAAGGGTTCAATCTGACCTTCATAGTCGATGTCGATCCGTTCGGCATGCACTTCGACCTGGAAACCACAACCGTCGGCGCGTCGATGGCGGTGCGTGCATTTCAGCGTCGCTCCGGTGGAATGCAGCTCGCGGACCGGACAGCGCACCAATGTCGGTACGCAGGGTTCTTCACGACCGTGGCTGCTGGCATGGCAAGCCTGGCCACAGACATTGTCGGTGGCCAGGCCCAGTTGCTGCCGGTACGCGGCGTTGGCCAGGATAATGCGCATGTCGCGGCAACGGATGACACGTACCGCATCGGGGAGCCCGTCGAGCAGCGATTGCAGAAAGGTTTCCTGCTGGCGCAGTTGGTGCATCTGTTCGTCGAGACGGTCGGCCATGCGGTTGAAACGACGGCCGAGTACGGCCAATTCGTCGTTTCCGGGAATATGGGTCCGCCGTTCGAAATGCCCTTGTTCGAGATCGCCGCTGACCGCCGCCAGATCGGCCACCGGTTCGATCACCCGACGCCGCAGTGTCTGCCACAGCATACCCAGGCTGAGCGCCAGCAACACCAATCCCGCGGCGCCGAAAAGCGCTGCGCCATACCACGCCTGACGGCGGATTCCTTCGGCATCATAATCGACCACCAGAATGCCGTTGACCGGATGCGAAGCCAGCGGACCATGACAAACGACACAAGGTTCGCGATTGGCGACGGCATTGACCGAGCGCAGCACATCGGCGCCATCGGTGCCGATGGCGAACTCGGACCAGGCGGCAGTTTCACCGGCAGGCGGCAGCAATTCGGGACGTTGCTGTCCGATTTGCGCCGGTTGTGAGCAGAAACGAACTTCGCCGACCGGATTGAGAATGGTCACCTGGCGGATTCCCGGAACGCGTCCCAGCCGGTCGACGATATCCCGCAGTCCGGGGACGTCACGCTTGAGCATGGCGTTTTCAAGAGCCGCCTGCAACAGCATGTTGACACCCAGTGAAGCCCGGCTGCGCTCGCTCTCGATCCGGCTGCGATACGTCAGGACCAGAATCACCAGCATCACCAGCGACAAGGAGCCGACGACCACGAACAGGCGCACCAGCACGTGCCGCCGAAACGAATCGCGGCCACTCGGCGAGCTTTCCTGCGCTGCTGACGTCGGATTCACTGATCTCCCTCCCTGTCACGGTCTTCAGCCGACGATTCGCCAAGGAGCATGGATCGGTAGCGGCCGCTGGTGTCGACGGGCGCAAACACGAGGCCCGCTGACACTTGCGAGTATACTCGAGCGTTTTCATTCGCGTCGTCATTCGCCGCGCACTGCTCTGGAGATCGGGATGGCTGATTTGCAAGTGTTCATCGATCATCTTTCTTCGCTGCTGGCGAATACGAACGCCGTCGATGTGTCCACGGCCGCATTGACCAGCTTCGCCCTGATCGCAGTGGCGGAAATCGGCGACAAAAGCCAACTGGTGTGCATGACCCTGGCCTCACGGCATCGACCGATGCCGGTGATGCTCGGGGCGGTGGTCGCTTTTGCGATGCTCAATACCTTGGCCGTCGTCTTCGGCGCGGCGATCGCCAGCTGGTTGCCGGAGTACGTGGTCAGTGCCGTCGTCGCCCTGCTGTTCGCCGCTTTCGGCTTGAATGCCTTGCGTGCCGGTGAGGACGATGAAGAGGAGAATGTGGTGGCAAAAAGTGGTCGGGGAATATTTTTGACCACCGTCGTGCTGCTGACCGTTGCCGAATTCGGCGACAAGACACAACTGGCGGTTGCCGCGATGAGCAGCACCCATGCGCCGATCGGCGTCTGGCTGGGGGCGACGCTGGCACTGGCGGTCACCTCGGCACTGGGAATCCTCGCCGGACGGACGATCCTGCAAAAAATCCCGCTGACCTTGCTGCATCGGATCAGTGGCGTCTTCTTTCTGGTTCTCGCCGTTTTTGCGGCTTACCAGGCGTATACCGCCTTCGTCGGCACCACAGGGGCTGGAGTGGCTTGAGCCAAAAGAGCCCGAATCGGCTTATTTCAGCGGAACACTTGGTTCACCAGTCCGTCTGCCGGCCCCGGTGCCACGCCGCGCGGATTGTTGTGGTAGCATTCTCGTCGGCGGGTCTCCCCGCATCGCAGGATGGTGAACCTGGTCAGGTCCGGAAGGAAGCAGCCACAGCCGTTTGATGCGAGTGCCGGGGGTAGGGCTCGCCACCTTCCTCTCCTGGGATCGTTTCGATCGCGGCACCAATGGGTTGGCCGGAGCATGTCGGCGAAAAACTCCGTCAGGTCACGTGATTCCCTCTGCTAGAATCCACGCATGAGTTATCAAGTCCTGGCGCGCAAATGGCGCCCGCGATCGTTTGCCAGTCTGGTCGGCCAGGAACATGTGGTGCGGGCGTTGACCCATGCGTTGACCGACGGACGCTTGCACCACGCCTATCTTTTCACCGGCACACGCGGTGTTGGCAAGACGACGCTGGCGCGGATTCTCGCCAAAGCCTTGAATTGCGAAACCGGCATCAGCGCCACGCCCTGCGGGCAGTGTTCAACGTGCCAGGAAATCGATGCCGGACGTTTCGTCGATCTGCTCGAGGTCGATGCGGCGACCAACACCCGTGTCGAAGAAATGCGTCAATTGCTCGAAAATGCGGTTTTCGCCCCGACGCGCGGCCGATTCAAGGTGTATGTGATCGACGAAGTGCACATGCTGTCGCAGTCGGCGTTCAACGCGATGCTGAAGACGCTCGAAGAACCGCCCGAGCACGTCAAGTTCATTCTGGCGACCACTGATCCGCAAAAAATCCCGGTGACCGTCCTGTCGCGGTGTCTGCAATTCAACCTTAAGCAACTGACACCGTCGTTGATCACCGCGCATCTCAAACATATTCTCGAGGTCGAGGCCGTCGACGCCGAAGTCGGTGCCCTGCATCTACTGGCCCGTTCGGCCAGCGGTAGCATGCGTGACGCGCTGTCACTCCTCGACCAGGCCATCGCCCACGGCGCCGGACGGGTCGAGGAAACATCGGTTCGTGCCATGCTCGGCGCCATCGATCTCGACCACCTGCTGTCGATTCTCGATGCCTTGCTGGCCGATGATGCTGCCGCTTCGTTACGCATCGCCGATGAAATGGCGACGCGCAGCCTGTCGTTCGATACGGCCCTGCAGGAATTGGCCAATTTATTTACCCGTCTGCAGATCGCGCAACTGGCGCCACAGGCACTGGCCGACGAACTGCCGGAACGCCAGCGCCTGCTCGACCTCGCCGCGCGGATCGACCCCGAGTTCGTGCAACTCGCGTATCAGATTGCCATCCATGGTCGCCAGGAGCTTCCTTTGGCGCCCGACGAACGAGCCGGTTTCGTCATGACCCTGTTACGGCTGCACGCTTTCTGGCCGGCGGTCGACGATGACGGGTCGGCGGGCGGCGAACGACCGGTATCGACTGTCGCGCACAGCGCTGCGCCAAGCCGGCCAACGCCCCGACTGGTCAAAGTGCCGGGCGCTGCCTCGACGGCGGTTGAAGCCCCGTTGGCCGCCATCTCTGAGCCGACGGTTCAGGTGCCCGTCGCCGCGCCTGAAACCGCTTCGCCGCCGCACGATTGGCATGCGCTGATCGCCGCCCTGAAAGTTACCGGCATGGCACGCGAACTCGGTCAGCACTGTGAGTTGTCCGAATTGAACGGCACACGAATCGCACTGCGGCTGTCACCGACGCATCGCCATTTGTCGATCAAACCGGCGCAGGACAAATTACAGCAGGCGCTGAGCGAGCATTTTCGCCAAGCGATGCAATTGTCGATCACCATTGCCGATCTGGCTGGCGATTCGCCGGCTGCCGTGGCGCAGCGGGATCGCCAGCAGCGGCTCGGCCGCGCCATCGCGGCGGTCGAGGAAGACGGTTTCGTACGCGAAATCATCGACATCTTCGATGCCACGCTGATCGAATCATCTATTAAACCAATCTGATCAACCCACCCGACCGAGGTAAGCAAGATGATGAAAGGCGGACTTGCCGGCCTGATGAAACAGGCCCAATTGATGCAGGAAAACATGAAGAAAGCCCAGGACGAACTGGCGCAGACCGAAGTCGAGGGCCAATCCGGCGCCGGCATGGTCAAAGTGCTGATGACCTGTACCCACAGCGTTCGTCGGGTGACCATCGACCCGTCGGTGATGGATGACCGCGAGATGCTCGAAGATCTGGTTGCCGCGGCGATCAACGACGGTCTGCGCCGCGCGGAAGAAGCTTCGCAGGAACGGATGGCCGGTTTCTCGGCCGGGCTCAATCTGCCACCCGGATTCAAGCTGCCGTTCTGATGAGCACGCCGTCAAGCCTCGAAACCTTGATCGAGAGCTTGCGATGCCTGCCCGGCGTCGGTCCGAAATCGGCACAACGCATGGCCTATCACTTGCTGCAGCACGACCGGCCGGGCGCGCAGAATCTGGCAAACGCGCTGCAGCGAGCATTGCAGGTGCTCCGTCATTGCCAACGCTGCAACACGTTCACCGAAACGGAGCTTTGCGCGCGCTGCCAGTCGCCAAAGCGTGACGCCAGTCAGCTGTGCGTCGTCGAAACGCCGGTGGACCTGAACATGATGGAGCAGACCCAGGCGTATTCGGGGCTGTATTACGTGTTGATGGGCCGTGTTTCGCCGCTCGATGGCGTCGGGCCGCGTGAACTGCAACTCGACCGGCTGCTGGCCCGTGCCGACGACGGAGTGGTCCGTGAAGTGATCATCGCCACCAACTACACCAACGAGGGCGAGGCGACGGCGCACTACCTTTCACAAATGCTCAAGAATCGGGGAGTCGGCGTAACGCGAATCGCCCGTGGCGTTCCCGTTGGCGGCGAACTCGAATATGTCGATGCCGGTACGCTGGCGCAGGCGCTGCGCGAGCGACGACCCTTGCTTGACTGAGAGCTTGTTAAGAAATGGTCACGAGCAGGCCAAGAGGTCAGACGCGAGCGAACGGCGAGACCTATCCAATGGATAGGCGAGGATTGAGCGAGTGAGCAACGCCGCAGATGGGCCGTGCAGTAGATTTGTTCACAATCGCTGACTCCAGTCCTCTTCCGGACTCGTTCACTACGCCTGACACATGCCAGACGGTGGCGCCGACCCGGTGAATGCAGCCCATTTCCGTGCTGCCGACTCCGTGAAGCACTTCGCCCGGCGGTGAAACCGGACGCCGTGCGGTCCCGTTTTGTGGAGAGGGACGATGCTTGACATGCTGCTCGATGCGCTACGCGCCCAATTCCAGAACCAGGTCGTCGCCGGTGGCCTGGTGCTGGCAATGGTCGGGGTGCTGGTCGCCTCGCTGCGCACTCTGCCGGGCAAGCTATGGGATTACGCCAAGCGCGCATTGGTGGTGACGGCGGTGATCGATTCGCGTAACGACCTGTTCAACGCTTATATCGCCTGGCTCAACGAATTGCCTTACGGACGCGGCAACCGGCTGTTCACGGTGATCCAGGACAATCGCGACAGCGGCGAGGCGGACGCCGGCGACGAATTGCCGCGTCTACTCTACAGCCCGGCGCCGGGCTTTCATCTGTTCTGGTACGGGCAACGACCGATGTGGATCCAGCGCGACATCGCCATGAACCTGCAGGTCATCGAAACGGTGCGCATCAGCGCGCTGTTCGCCTCGCGACGGTTGCTCGAAGAAATGCTCGAAGACGTCGTCCGCCGCGCCTATGCCCGTCTGGCTGACCATACCATGTTGTATACCATCGACAAATGGGGGGAGTCGTGGAATCTCGCCGGCGTCCGTCCGCGACGGCAGATTTCGTCGGTGGTGCTGGCCGACGACCGCGCCGAACGGCTGCTGGCCGACGTGCAGGAATTTTTTCAGCGTCGTCAATGGTACGCCAGCCTGGGAATTCCCTGGCGGCGCGGCTACCTGCTCTACGGACCGCCTGGTACCGGCAAGACCAGCTTCGCCTACGCTCTGGCCGGCGAACTGCACCTCAAACTGTGCGCCCTGTCGCTGACCAATTCCAAACTGAACGACCAGACCATCGCCGAACTGTTGCAGAAAACGCCGCCGCGTTCGCTGATCCTCATCGAAGATATCGACGCCTTTTTCGTCGCCCGGGACAAGCAGGACCAGCGTATCGAAGTCAGTTTCAGCGGTCTGCTCAACGCGCTGGACGGTGTCGCCGCGCAAGAAGGACGGATCGTTTTTCTGACCACCAATCACCTCGACCGCCTCGACCGCGCCCTGATGCGTCCCGGCCGCGTCGACCGGCTGGTCGAACTCGGCAACGCCACTCGTGACCAGTTGCGAACGATGTTCCTGCGCTTTTACCCGCAGGAATACGATCTCGCCGAGCGAGTGGTTAACGCGTATGTCGACGGTACGCTCAGTCCGGCGGCGATCCAGCAGGCGCTGCTCGAAGCGGACAATGCGCTTGAAGCGGTCGGATTGCTGCAGTCTGGCGGGCATGGCCGTTGAACTCGTCCCAGATGATGAAAGACGATTCGGGTTGGGAAGCGATGGGGAGGGGTCGCATAACATTTGAGCGGCTCAACCCGACGAGCTGAGGTGATCCACCAACCGACTCGGACCCCAAACTGCTGCCATCGAGCGCACACCTCAAGAGAGTCGCTGGCCCTTTGCCGTCGCCAGGCAACTTCGTTTCTGGCGCCTGTCGTTTCCGTTCCACTGCCAGTTTGCTCACCGGTTTTCCTCTCGTCGACGCTTTGGTCGGTGCCTCGTCTCGACGCACTCGCATAGCCCAAGTCGCCAGCGTCTTCGTCGACATCGCCAACGATACCGCTACCGCCGGAACGCTACGCCCGTTCCCAACCACCTGTTGCCGCACTGCCTTCCAAAATGCCGGTATGCAGATTTGATTCGCTCTCTTCATGCCTTGCCTTCACAAGGTCAAAATGCCATCCCCAAAGCGTCCATTTTTCGGGGGGCAGATCACCGGGAGCTTGCCGCAAACTGTAATACAATCATTCCTGATCGACGAAATGGTGGGTCGATCGCCCAATTTCCGGAAGATTTCCCATGTGCCGCTTAACCGCTTTGTTCGCCATGCTGGTCTTGACTGTCGGTTCCGCTCTCGCGCAGCAGCGCACCGAGTCGCCGGCAGTGCAGCCTTTACCGGCCGTTCCGCCGCCGCCACCGGAAATGGCGCCTTTCGATGCCGCACTCGAGCCGGAAGTGACGATTCGCAAGCGCGATGGAGAGACGGTCGAAGAACACCGCGTGAAGGGCAAGTTGTACATGATCAAGGTCACACCGGCGCATGGTGTGCCGTATTACCTGATCGACCGCAGCGGCGACGGCGTGTTTTCACGGATGGAAGATGCGCCAGGTACGCCGACGCTGAGTGTGCCGATGTGGGTGATCGGCACGTTTTGACCGTCACTTTCCAGGTTGCTGATGTCGGTATTCACCGAGATAAGCGCTGTCGAAGTCGGGCATTGGCTCGAAAAGTACACTTTGGGAGCGTTGCGCGCGCTGACCGGCATTGCCGAAGGCGTGCAGAATTCCAACTTCTTTCTCGATACCACTCGCGGTCGGTACGTGCTGACCGTATTCGAGCAGTCCCCTGAAGAAACCCTTCCCTTTCATTTGGCATTGCTGGCACATCTGGCCGGTCGCGGGATTCCCTGCCCACAGCCGATCGCCGATCGCCATGGGTTGCTGCTCAGTCGTCTGCAAGGCAAACCGGCGGCGATCGTCAGCCGGCTGCCCGGCGATTCGCTGGTCGCGCCGGCCGCGGCGCATTGCGCGGCGATCGGCCGCCTGCTCGCCCGCTTGCACCGCGCGGGCGCGGATTTCCCGGTGCCATTGGCGCATGCCCGTGATACCGGCTGGTGCGCCGACGTCGCCGAACGGCTGCTCGCGCATCTGTCGCCCAGCGATGCCGATCTCCTGGAACGGGAAATCGCTTTTCAGCAACGTCAACGACCGGGTGATTTGCCGCGGGGAGTGATCCACGCCGACCTGTTTCGCGACAACGTTCTGTTCGATGGTGGGCAGATCAGCGGGGTACTCGATTTTTACTTCGCCGGCGTCGATGACCTGTTGTTCGATCTGGCGGTAACGGTCAATGACTGGTGCGCGGACCCGGCCACCGGCGGCCTCGATACACTGCGTTGTTCGGCCCTGCTCGGCGCCTATCATGCCGAACGACCGCTGTTGCCGGCCGAACGCGCCGCTTGGCCGACGCTGCTCCGTGCGGCCGCCTTGCGTTTCTGGGTGTCGCGCTTGCAAGACCACCATCTGCCTCGTCATGGCGAATTGACGGTACGGCGCGATCCGGAGGTCTATCGGCGACTGTTGTGCCGGCATCTTCTCTCCAGTGCCGAAGACGGCTTTTCGAGTCTCAGCGTGCGGAAAACCCATGACGGTTGGCCGACGCTCGATGACTCTCCGACGGCCGGCACGATCGGATGATCCCCGACACCATCCCGTCCTTTCCCCTGCCCGCAACGCCGTTCGACGGCCGCAGCCGGACAGTCGAGCCGGCCAGCGTATTCGAATGGTATCGTCTGGGATGGTCGATCTTCGCCGCTCATCCAGGGCATTGGCTGCTGACGACGTTGGCGGTGCTGGTCGGCTATCTGCTGCTCGCCTCGCTGCCGGTGATCGGCTGGCCGGCAAGACACCTGCTGACCCCGCTGTTGGTGGCCGGGTTGCTGCTTGGCTGCCGCAACGTGACGACGGAGCGGGTACGTGGGGCGGGCGATCTGCTGCCGAATCTGTTGTCAATACCGCGGAACCTAGATCCATGGCCCTGGGTAGTATTTGGCGGGCTGTATCTGCTCGGCGCAACGGTTATCCGGCATCTGGTCGAGCTGGTGGTCGGGTGGGGAGGCGCATCGGCCAACTTGCCGGCTAGTCTGGCCGACCTGGCGCCGTGGTTGGGCGGCGCTCTGCTCACCGGGGTGTTGGAACTGATGTTATCGCTGCCCTTGTTGATGGCCTTGTGGTTTGCGCCGGCACTGGTCGTTTTCGGTCGTCTCCGGCCGATGGCCGCCCTGAATGCCAGTTTTCACGCTTGCGTCAAAAACATCGCCGCTCTTTTGATTTACGGTGTCATTTTGCTGACACTGGGCGTACTGGCCGTGCTGCCCGCCGGCTTCGGTTTGCTGGTCCTCGTGCCGGTGCTGGCGGGCTCGGTTTACGCCGCGTATCGCGATATATTCCTCGCTACTTGAACGCCCCCTGAATCGAATCTATTCGGCCCTAAATCATGCAAGCACTCTCTCTTCCCGCCTCGAGCGGCTGGCGTTGGCTCAGCGAAGGCTTTCGACTCTTGCGCAAGAGCCATGCCATGCTGACGCTGTTGGTGATCAGCTACTGGATGTTGATGGCCTTCATCAGCCTCGTGCCGATATTCGGCACCATCGTCGGCACGGTATGCATTCCGGTGTTTTCGGTGAGCCTGATGAATGTCTGTCAGAGTATCGATCGCGGCGGACCAGTGAATTTTCGGTTGCTTTTTTCCGGCTTCGCCAGCCATTTACAACCGCTGTTGATACTGGGTGCGATTTATCTGGTGGCGACCGTCGGTATTTTCGGCCTGTCGTCGCTATTCGACGACGGGCTGCTGATGCGGATGATTCTGGCCGGCCGCAAGCCGCCGGAGGAGGCTCTGCGCGACGGCAGCCTGCTCACCGCCATGCAATTCGCCCTGGTCTTGCTCGCTCCGTTGATGATGGCTTACTGGTACGCACCGGCGTTGACGGGCTGGCACGGCTTGCCGCCGGCGAAATCGCTGTTTTTCAGCTTTGTCGCCTGTGCCCGTAATTGGCGGGCGTTCATGGTCTATGGTCTGGGAATCGTCGGTATCGGCATCGCCTTGATGGTGTTGTCCGGCCTTCTTGCGCTGCTTCTCCCGGGAGCCTCCGGTTTGTCGGCGACGGTGGTGACCATGTTGATCGTCCTGGTGTTGGCGCCAACGGTGTTCGCCAGTTTCTATGTCAGCTATCGCGACGTCTTCGTCAGCAGTGCCACCACTGCCTGAGCGACGCAAGTCGGCGCTGGGGGTTTTCGGCGGCACCTTCGATCCGGTGCATTTCGGTCATTTGCGTTTGGCCGAGGAAGCGCTGGATGCGTTGCGACTTGCCGAAGTGCGCTGGATTCCGGCCGGCCAGCCGGCGTTACGCGGGGTTCCTCAAGTAACCCGCGCGCAACGTCTGGCAATGGTTCGTCTAGCTATCGCTGGCAACGATCGCTTCTCGATCGATTCGGCCGAAATCGACGCCGAGCAGCCCAGCTTCACCGTGCCGACGCTCGAACGCTTGCGCGCCGATGCAAACATCGGTAATGAACGACCATTGGTTCTGCTGCTCGGCGCCGATGCCTACGCCCGGTTGAACGACTGGCACCGCTGGCCGGCGTTGTTCGAACTGGCGCATCTGGCCGTCGCTCACCGTCCCGGCTACACCATCGATCCCGCTGACTTGCCCAGCGCGTTGGCCGACTGCCACCGGCGACGCTTCACCAACGATCCCCGTGTGCTACAGTCCGCTCCCTCCGGCAGCGTCATGTTGCTGCCGATGGAGCCCTTGGCCATTTCGGCGACCCGCATCCGCGCGCTGCTGAGCAACGGTGAAAGTCCGCGTTATCTGTTGCCCGATTCGGTGATCGCCTACATCCGCGCGCATCACCTTTATCCACTGAAGGATTCATCGATTTGTCCATAAATCTTCAACAACTCGAAAAACTGGTCGTCGACGCTCTTGAAGACATCAAGGGTCGCGATATCGAAGTGCTCAATACCAGCCCGCTGACTTCACTGTTTGACCGGATGATCATCGCCAGCGGCGATTCGAGTCGGCAAGTCAAAGCCCTGGCCCGTAACGTCCATGACAAGGCGCATGCCGCGGGGGCGACCATTCTGTCCTGTGAAGGTGAAGACGCCGGCGAGTGGGTGCTGGTCGATCTGGGAGACGTCGTGGTGCATGTGATGCAACCCGCCGTTCGCCATCACTATAATCTTGAAGAGCTTTGGGGAGGCGAAAGAGCGCTCTCCCGACTGCGGCCGACGTTGGCGGCTGCCCGTGTGGTGCCGGCGGAACCGTGAAACTGACGATCGTCGCCGTTGGTCACAAACCCCCGGCGTGGATTGCCGAGGGATGCGCCGAATACGTCAAACGCATGCCGCGCGATCTGCCGCTGGCGGTAGTCGAAGTGCGGCCGGAACCGCGCGCCGGCAAAAACCGTCAGCAACTGCTTGCCGCCGAGAAGGAACGTCTGCAACTCGCCCTGCAGGCTTACCCGCGAATAGTGCTTCTCGACGAGCGTGGCAGCGATCTGACGACCCGGCAGTTGGCTGACCGGCTCGATGTTTGGCGCGGAGCAGGCGGCGACACCGCTTTCGTGATCGGCGGGGCCGATGGTGTGGATCCGGCGCTGAAGCAGCAGGCGGCAGAGACCCTGCGCCTGTCGAGCCTGACCCTGCCGCACATGTTGGCTCGATTGCTCGTCTGCGAACAGCTTTACCGAGCGTACAGTCTGTTACGCAACCACCCCTACCATCGGGAAGGCTGATGATCGTCCCCAACGTACTGTTGCGTCTGCATCTGGCTTCCCGCAGCCCGCGCCGGCGCGAACTGTTGAAATTGATCGGCGTTCCTTTCGATATCCTGCCGTTTCGCAACTCGCCACGGACCGATCAGGCGCTCGATGAAACCCCGCTGGCCGGGGAGGAGCCAGAGAGTTATGTGCAACGGGTCGCGC
The DNA here is from genome assembly GCA_031732795.1 of Accumulibacter sp. GTDB lineage: Bacteria > Pseudomonadota > Gammaproteobacteria > Burkholderiales > Rhodocyclaceae > Accumulibacter. The sequence continues at coordinate 50,641 of JAVMKC010000100.1, forward strand.
GTCAGAAAGCCGAATTCGCTTGGCAGATCGTAGAAAGCCGCCGCTTGCCAACGCATGCGGTCTTGGCCGCTGACACGACGCTCGAGTTCGATGGGCAATTGATCGGCAAACCGGCCGATGCCCAAGAGGCTGAAAAAATCCTCGCCCGGCTGTCCGGGCAAACGCACCGGGTACTCACCGCCGTTGCCCTGACTACGCGCGGCAAACTGGAGATGTCATTGTCGGTCAGCGAAGTCCGTTTTCGCGAATTGGAACCCGATGAAATCAAGCGCTATGTCGCCACCGGGGAACCGATGGACAAGGCCGGCGCATACGGCATTCAGGGAAAAGCCGGCATTTTCGTCGATCACTTGGCCGGCAGCTATACTGGCGTGATGGGGTTGCCCTTGTGTGAAACCGCTTCATTGTTGAAACGGGCGGGTTTTCCATTGTGAATTTTCTCTTCGGCATCTCTGGCCAGCTGCGCCGATAGCGGTGGTTTTTGCCCTGGCGGCTGCATCGTCAGCCAGACGTGACAAGCTTGTTTGAACCGGGTCGATGAGGTGGAGGTTGGATAATTTTCGAAAAATGGTTCCGTGGGCCGATCTTCGCCGGATCGAGCTCGCGCCGCGGTGATGAGCGATTCAACAGAATTATCGGAAACGATCGACCGGCGGGTTTTTGCCGAACAGATCGATATCGCCTACCGCCTGACCGCGCATAGTCTGGGGGTATCGGTCCTCGCCGCAACCATCGTCCTGGCGGCCTTGTGGTCGTCGTTTCCGCATAGCTGGGTCCTCAGTTGGTATCTGCTGCACCATCTGGTGACCGGCAGCCGCTACGCGTTGATTCGCGCCTACCGACGAGCGCAGCCTACTCCGGCACAAGCGCCGGTCTGGGCCCGCCGCTTCGTGTATGGCTCAACCGCGGCCGGCGTTGTCTGGGCGCTGTGCGGAACGGTACTCTTTCCACCCCCCGGTGATCCGACGCAATTTTTCATGGGCATGTGTCTGCTCGGCACAGCCGCCACCGGCGTGTTGACGCTGTCAGCCTATTTCTGGGCTTTTGTCCCGATTGGTGCGCTGAGCCTGATCCCGATGAATCTGACGTTGTTGAACTCGGGCGTTCCTGGCTTGCAATTCACTGGCAGCGCGATATTTCTGTTCGTCTACATCGTTTTCGCCAACGCCCGCCGTTTCGAGCGCCTGAACATCGACTCGATCCGCCTGCGACTAGAAATCGCCGAGGCCAAAGAAATTGCCGAAGCATCCAACCGAGCCAAATCGCAATTTCTGGCCAATATGAGCCATGAAATCCGCACGCCGATGAACGGGGTGCTGGGAATGGCCGAACTGTTGCTGGATACACCGCTGGACTCTCAGCAGCGTGCCCGTCTGGACACGCTTTACCGTTCTGGCCAGAACCTGCTCGACGTGATCAACGCCATTCTCGATTTCTCGAAAATCGAAGCCGGCAAACTGGAATTACGCGAAACCGACTACGAACTGCGACCGATGATCCAGGAGTTGGTCGACGTGTTCATCGCCACCGCCAACGGCAAGAAATTAACCTTGTCGGCAACGGTTTCCTCCTCCGTTCCCGACCGGCTTCATGGCGACATGCCGCGCTTACGCCAGGTTCTCACCAATCTGATCGGCAACGCCATCAAATTCACCGAGGTCGGCAGTGTCGAAGTGCTGGTGGACAAGGCGACCGAAAACCGGCTGCGGCTGATGGTGCGCGACACGGGCGTCGGCTTGCCACCCGAAGAGTGCGACCGCATTTTCGATGCCTTTGCGCAGGTGGACAGTTCGCATACTCGGCGGCATGGAGGCACCGGATTGGGCTTGGCCATCTCCCAGCAGATCGTCGGCTTGATGGATGGCCAAATCGGCGTCGACAGCGTGTCGGGCAAAGGGTCCACATTCTGGATCGAAATCCCTCTCCGACCGGCGCTGGAACGCCCGGCGACGGCGGCCATCCCGGCCGTGTCGAAAACGACGGCGGCCCGCCTGAGCGGCCATGTCCTGTTGGTCGAGGACAACGCCGTCAATCAATTGGTTGCCCAATCGTTCCTGGTCGATCTCGGTTTAAAGGTCAGCGTTGCCCACAATGGCCTGCAAGCAGTGGCGATGACCGCGAAGGAACGCTTTGATGTGGTGTTGATGGACTGTCAGATGCCGGAACTCGACGGTTTCGAAGCCACGCAACGCATTCGTGAACGCGAACGCCACGACGGAATCACCGCTCCCTTGCCGATCATTGCCGTCACGGCCAACGTCTTCGAAGATGACCGGGAGCGCTGTTTCGAAACCGGCATGAACGACTTCATCGCCAAGCCGTTCAAGCAGGCCGAACTCCATTCAGTGCTTTCCCGTTGGTTATAGACGCACTTGAACCCGGCCAACCGGGTGGGCAGGAAGAGCAGGCAACGGCGATGTCGGTAGAAAAGGAAGGCCTGGGAAGGCGCGAGACCAGCTCAGAGGATCGCGCGCAAAGAATGAACGATAGGAATGAGGAACTGCGCTCTGAAAAGGCTGCGAGTACCGCGATGTCGGACGAGCCAGCCGCCAGGCCGCCGACTCACTCGCGCGTCAACAACCGACGTGCACCGTTGTAACGTTGCAGCCAATAGCTTTGCCGCATGTCTTCGATGCGTACTTCAGCGCCGGTCCGCGGCGCGTGCATGAAGCGATTGTCGCCAAGGTAAATGCCGACGTGCGAAAAAGCCCGACGCATGGTGTTGAAGAAGACCAGATCACCGGCTTTGAGTTCCTGACGGTCGACAACCGCGCCGACTTCGCTTTGTTCCCTGGCGCTACGCGGCAGCAGAATACCCATCGCGTCCCGGAAGACCACTTGCACGAAACCGCTGCAATCAAGACCCGTTTCGGGGTTGGTGCCACCGAAACGATAATTGATGCCGATCAGTTCGAAGCCTTTGAGGATCAAATCCTGGGCACTGCTGGTATAGCGGTCGAGTAGCGATGGTTCCTCGCTGGGAGATTGAGCTTGCTCCACCGCCTGGACGAAACCGTTCCCGGAAAGGGTTAAAAATGCGGCGGTTATCAGCGAAGGCAGTGAAAAACGGTTATTGATAAGGCGTTTTATCGTAGTCATAGCGAGCTAATTTATGTGAAAAAAGTCACCTTGTAAACCCCTTGACAAGCAAAGGGTCTCCAGAAGCAAGCGCCGGCAAATAAATGCAATATGCTGAATAGCAAGTCCTTTAGGTCAGTCGCTGATGCCGATGGTGCACTGCACATGGGCTTGTGCCGTCGAAGAAGGTATATTTCGATGCCTGATGTTGGCTGAAGGAATGGTGATCTTCTTCGATATCACATTCCCCGACAAACAGCCCAACCGCGCATTATGCTTATGAACGTGGGTTGCCATGGATCATGACGATGCGTCTTCCGCCCAGCCCGGGCGACTCACCCAACCCTATACGGAGGTCACATGCATCCCTTCAAAGCTTTTCTGATCGAGGAAAAAGACGGTTTGACGAAGGGCCACCTGGTGGACATGGACGAGTCGCAACTCGATCCTGGCGAGGTTCTGATCAAGGTAGCTTATTCAAGCGTGAACTACAAGGATGCCTTGGCGGCTACGGGAGTGGGGCGAATCATCCGCCGGTTTCCGTGTGTGGGCGGCATCGATCTTTCTGGAACCGTTGCCAGCAGCACCGATCCGCGTTTCAAACCCGGCGATCCGGTGATCGCCACCAGTTTCGACATCGGTGTCGCTCATCACGGCGGCTACGCCGAGTATGCGCGGGTGCCGGCGCAGTGGGTGGTCGGCCTGCCGGCCGGTTTGACCTTGTTCGAAGCGATGGCCTTGGGTACCGCCGGATTCACCGCTGCCCTGGGCGTGGTGCGGATGGAAGAGAACGGTCTGCGCCCGGGGAACGGGCCGGTGATCGTCACCGGAGCAACCGGTGGCGTCGGCAGCTTGGCGGTGGATATCCTGGCCCGCCTGGGCTATCAGGTGACGGCACTGACCGGCAAGGAAGGTGAAATCGGCTACCTCAAGGAATTGGGTGCCAATGAGGTGATGCTCCGCTCGGCGCTCGATCTGTCGCGGATTCGTCCTCTCGATCGGGCGGTCTGGGCGGGAGCCGTCGACAATCTCGGTGGCGACGTCCTGGCGTGGATCGCCAGTACCATGAAACAGGGTGGAACCATCGCCAGCATCGGCTTGGCGGCCAGCGCCAGTCTGAAAACCACGGTGATGCCGTTCATCCTGCGGGGAGCCAGCCTGTTGGGGATCGATTCGGGTTACATCGGCGAGCCTTATCGCAGCGGAGTGTGGCAACGCTTGGCCAACGACATGCGCCCACGACACCTGGAACGGATGACCCGGACGATCGCTTTTGACGACTTGCCGCCGATCTTTGATGACTATATTCAGGGGCAGGCGCACGGCCGGGTCGTGGTCCGCATCGCCGCCGAGTGAATTCGCGGGCCCCGATCAGCCAGATCAGCATAAGCGGGATTCGATGGAGAAGGACAGCAACGCCCAGCAGGAACGGCCCCGGATTCTGATCGTGGATGATTCGCGTAGTGTGCGGACGACGTTCATCAAGTTGGTCCGCGAACATTACGCTTTCCGTGAGGAAATCGACGGCGAGGCCGGTTGGCAGGCGCTGGTGCTCGATCACTCGATCCAACTGGTGATTTGCGCGATTTCGATGCCGATGCTCGATGGCGATGGCCTGTTGGCACGCTTGCGCGGTTCGCGTTTGGCGCGCTTGCGTCAGATGCCGGTGCTGATGGTCAGCAGCGACAACGAGGAGGCGAACGCGCACGCGCGGACGATGGGTGCGTCCGATTTCATCAACCGCGGTATCGCCAGCAGTGAACTGCTGGCGCGGATTGCCTCCTTGCTGCGTCTGGCACGTGCGCAAAACGAGTTGCGCGAGAGCGCCGACAGTGCCCTGCGCGATCCCGATACTGGCTTGCCCAACCGGCAGCATGTCGAAGTGCAAGCCTCGCAGGCGCTCTCCTTGGCCACACGCCGGGGAATCCCGGTCAGCATCCTGGTCATGAGTTTCGATCACGCCGAGGACTTGCGCCGCCGTCATGGCGATGAGATGAGCAAGGCGTTGTTGAAACGCTTCGCCAGCATCATGAACAAGACCGTGCGCAAGGAAGACAGCCTGGGACATTATGCCGGCAACCAGTTGGCGGTGGTCTCGCCGGGAACGCCTTACCCAGCCTGTGAATCGTTCGCCACTCGCCTTCGCGAAGCCTTCGCCGTGGCGACGATCGCCATCCAGGGCCAACGTCTCGAACTGTCGCTGAGTATCGGAGTGGCCAACATCCCGCAAGATCAGGTAAGCTCTTCGACAGCCTTGTTGAATCTTGCCGCGGAACGCTTGAACAAAGCCCAGCAAGCCGGCGGCAATCGGGTGGTTTCATGTCAGGATTCTGGCGTTGGTGGTCCGCCACGACCGCGTTTCAACCATGCGCTGGACCTGATCAGGATCGGACAGATCAACCAGGTGGTGCCGCATCTGGTACCGCTGGGCAAGGAGGTGCTTCCTTTTCTGGAGTTGTTGGAGAGGGAGTTGAAGTTGGGTTTGCCGCTGGCAGACATTCGCAAACAGCTGCTTGACCGGGAAACGGAGTTCAAAGAAAACCGGCAGGCGTAGTTCCCACGGGTGCAGGTGGATCATTTTTTCGAAGAGGGAGTTTCATGGCCACAATTCAAGAGTTTCACAAAAATTCGATCGAAAATCCGGAGGCTTTCTGGGGCGAGGAAGCCAAACTCGTCGATTGGCACAAGCCGTTCAGCAAAGTGCTCGATTTCTCCCGGCCGCCGTTCGCCAAGTGGTTTGTCGGCGGCGAAACCAACCTCTGCCACAACGCCGTCGACCGGCACGCCGCCAAACGGCCGAACGACCGCGCACTGGTCTTCATCTCCACCGAGACCGATCAGGAAGTGGTCTATACCTTTGCCGAGCTCAAACAAGAGGTCATGCGCACCGCGGCAATCATGCAGAGCCTGGGTGTCGGCAAGGGTGACCGGGTACTGATCTACATGCCGATGATCGCCGAAGCGATGTTCGCCATGCTGGCTTGCGCGCGTATCGGCGCGATCCATTCGGTGGTGTTCGGCGGTTTCGCTTCCGGTTCATTGGCGACCCGTATCGACGATGCCGCGCCCAAGCTGGTCGTCTCTTCCGACGCCGGCATGCGTGGCGGCAAGGCCGTGCCTTACAAGGACCTGCTCGACGAGGCGATCACGCTCGCCGAGCACAAGCCCGCCAAAGTGCTGATGGTCGATCGCGGTCTCGACAAGGGCTTCAACAAAGTCGAAGGTCGTGACGTCGATTACGCCACCTTGCGCGCCCAATTCATGGACGCCGAAGTACCGGTCACGTGGATGGAATCCTCGGAACCGGCGTACATCCTGTACACCTCCGGCACCACCGGCAAGCCGAAGGGCGTGCAGCGTGACACCGGCGGTTACGCCGTCGCCCTGGCCTCGACGCTGAAGTACATCTTCTGCGGCAACGAAGGCGAGACCTTCTTCGCCACTTCCGACATCGGCTGGGTCGTCGGCCACTCGTACATTGTCTACGGTCCGCTGATCGGCGGCATGTGCACGATCATGTACGAAGGCACGCCGCTGCGTCCCGATCCGGGCATCTGGTGGCAAATCGTCGAGAAATACAAGGTCAACGTAATGTTCTCGGCGCCGACCGCGGCGCGGGTGTTGAAGAAGCACGACACCGCGTACATGCACAAATATGATCTGTCGAGTCTGCGGCATCTGTTTTTGGCCGGCGAGCCGCTCGACCAGCCGACCCACGAATGGATCATGGGCGAGCTCGGTCTGCCGGTTTATGATAACTACTGGCAGACGGAAACCGGCTGGCCGATCCTTGGCCCGATGCCCGGGGTGCAAAAGACCGAAATCCGTTATGGCACGCCGAACTTCCCGGTCTATGGTTACAACCTGAAGATCTTCCGCGAAGACGGCAGCATCTGCGACACCGACGAAAAAGGTATCGTCGGCATTGTGCCGCCGCTGCCGCCTGGGTGTTTGTCCACCGTTTGGGGTGACGACGCCCGCTTCGTCTCGACCTACTTCTCGTTGTTCCGTGAGCCACAGGTGTATTCCTCCTTCGACTGGGGCATCTGCGACAAGGACGGCTATCACTTCATCCTCGGCCGTACCGACGACGTGATCAACGTTGCCGGCCACCGTCTCGGCACCCGCGAAATCGAAGAAGCCATCCAAGGCCATCCGGCAATCGCCGAAGTGGCGGTGGTCGGTGTTGCCGACCAGTTGAAGGGACAAATGCCGATGGCTTTCGCGGTGGTCAAGAGCACCGACAGCATCGCCACTCCCGAGTTGGCCGCGACACTCGAGAAGGAAGTGATGAAACAAGTCGACGACAGCCTGGGTGCCATCGCCCGGCCGAGTCGGGTGCACTTCCTGACCGTGCTGCCGAAGACCCGTTCCGGCAAACTGCTGCGTCGTTCGATCCAGGCGCTGGCCGAAGGCCGCGATCCGGGCGATCTGACGACCATCGAGGACCCGACGGCTCTCGAACAGTTGCAGCGGGCCCTTGGCACCAAATAAGCCCGTCTGCCGACACCCGTCCCGCGGGTGCTGACGAAACCTGCTGTCCTGACAGGCAGCAGGTTTTTTTGCGCCTTTGCCAACGTGCGCCACCTAACGATTGCGGGAGGAAACATGTCGCTCGATTTTTTGACCGATGCCGAGCGGATTCGCCAACGGGCGATGCAGACCCTGCTCGACGATTTTGCCGATCTGTTCAAAGGAATCGTCATCGTCGATCGCCAGGCGCGTATCGTCTGGATGAACGAAAACTACCCCAAACGTCTCGGACTGCCCGATCCGGCAGCGGTGATCGGTCTGCCGATCGAAGAAGTGATTCCGAACAGCCTGATGCGCGAAGTGGTGCATAGCGGCCAAGCGATCATGCTCGATCTGATGGACTACGGGGCAGAATCCTTCGTGGTGATGCGCCTGCCCTTGCGTGATGAAAACGGGGAAATCATCGGCGCGATGGGAATGGTGGTGTTCGACGACCCTCGGCAACTGGCCCCGTTGCTGTCGCGCTTCAAACACTTGCAGGTCGAACTGGCCGACACCAAACGCAAACTCGACGAAGCGCGACGCAGCAAATACACCTTTGCCAGCCTGATCGGCAGCAGCCCGCGGGCGATGGCCATCAAGGATCAGGCGCGTCGCGCTGCCCGGGCCAGTTCGCCGGTGTTGATCCTCGGCGAAACCGGCACCGGCAAGGAACTGCTGGCGCACGCGATCCATGCCGCCAGTCCGCGCGCCAGCGGCCCGTTCGTGGCAGTGAACATCGCCGCGATCCCCGAGACCCTGCTCGAAACCGAATTCTTCGGAGTCGCTCCCGGCGCGTACACCGGTGCCGACCGCAAGGGACGCAAGGGAAAGTTCGAACTGGCCGAAGGCGGCACCTTGTTTCTCGATGAAATCGGCGACATGTCGCCCTCGCTGCAGGCCAAACTGTTGCGCGCCCTGCAGGAAAAGGAAGTCGAGCCGGTGGGATCGAACCGCTTGCTGGCCGTTGACGTCCATGTCATTGCCGCCACCAGCCGACCGCTGCAACAGGACGTCGACGCCGGCCGTTTCCGCGCCGATCTGTTCTACCGGCTCAACGTGATCACCCTCAACCTGCCCCCGTTGCGCGACCGGCTCGACGACCTGCCGTTGATCGCCGAAGCGCTGAGTGACTCGCTGGCCCGTCAGTTGGGCGAACCCCCACGCAGTCTGTCCGACGACGCTTTCGCTTATCTGGCCCGGCATGCCTGGCCGGGCAATATCCGTGAACTGGCCAATGTGCTGGAGCGGGCGCTGCTGATGTCGGATGCCGAGCGGCTCGGCGCCGCTGACATCGAGCGGGTTCTGCCGAGCGTCGCTTCGCCAGCGGAATCTCCAACCGCCCATGCGCACCCGGTGCAGACCCTGCAACAAATCCTCCAGCAGAGCGAACGTGACGCTATCGTCGCCGCGCTGAACGAGGCCAACGGCAACAAGACTCAAGCCGCCCGTCGGCTGGGAATTTCCCGTGCTTCGCTCTATGAAAAAATGGCCGCCCTGGGAATCGACGCGGCAGTCAGTCACTGAGTGGTTGTCTGCCATCGCGGACAAAGTGCTTGCCGGAGCGGACAAACAAGCCGCCTCGAAAAAAATTGATTTTTAAAATCAAAAGCAAATTTCTGGCACAAATTGTGCTTCACAAATGAGCCATTGTTAAAAACTGTGAGGAGTCTGTCATGTCGTTCTTGATCGTACTTGCCGCACTTTGTTTCCTGATGTTCGTCGCCTATCGCGGCTACAGCGTCATTCTCTTCGCGCCGGTCGCCGCGCTGGGCGCCGTTCTGCTCACCGACCCAGCGCTGGTCGCGCCGATGTTCACCGGGCTGTTCATGGACAAGATGGTCGGTTTCGTGAAACTCTACTTCCCGGTCTTCCTGCTCGGTGCCATTTTCGGCAAAGTCATCGAACTGTCCGGCTTTTCGAAAGCCATTGTCTCGGCGGTGATCAATCTCGTCGGCCGCGAGCGGGCGATGCTGTCGATCGTTGCCGTTTGCGGATTGCTGACTTACTTCGGCGTGTCGTTGTTCGTCGTCGTCTTCGCCGTCTATCCCTTCGCCGCCGAACTGTTTCGCCAGAGCAACATCCCGAAGCGGCTGATTCCAGGCACCATCGCCCTCGGCGCCTTCACTTTCACCATGGATTCGCTGCCCGGCACGCCGCAAATCCAGAACATCATTCCCACCACCTTCTTCAAGACCGATATCTACGCCGCACCGTGGCTGGGAACCATCGGCGCCTTGTTCATCATCATCGCCGGCATGACTTATCTCGACTGGCGCCGCCGTCAGGCTCTGGCCGCGGGTGAAGGCTACGGAACCAATCTGGTCAATGAACCCGAACCGTTTACCAGCGAAAAACTGGCCAATCCGCTGATCGCCATCCTGCCGCTGATCCTCGTCGGCGTCACCAACTGGATCTTCACCCGGATGATTCCGGAGATTTACGGCAAATCGCACTCTTTCATCCCCGCAGTGGTCGGCAAAGCCGCGCCGGTAGTGCAGGACGTTTCGAAGATCGCCGCGATCTGGGCCGTCGAAGGTGCGCTGCTGGTCGGCATCCTGACCGTCTTCCTCTTTGCCGGCAAAATGGTGATCGAACGCTTTGCCGAAGGATCGAAGTCGGCGATCGCCGGTGCGCTGCTGGCGTCGATGAATACGGCCTCCGAATACGGCTTCGGCGCGGTGATCGCCGCATTGCCGGGCTTTCTGGTCGTCGCCAACGCCTTGACCGCCATCCCCAACCCGCTGATCAATGAAGCGATTACCGTTACTTCGCTGGCTGGGATCACCGGTTCGGCGTCGGGCGGCATGAGCATCGCACTGGCGGCGATGGCCGAGACGTTCATCCACAACGCGCAGGCCGCCGGCATCCCGCTGGAAGTCTTCCACCGCGTCGCCTCGATGGCCAGTGGCGGCATGGACACCCTGCCGCACAACGGCGCGGTGATCACTCTGCTGGCGGTGACCGGGCTGACTCACAAAGTCTCCTACCGGGATATCTTCGCGATCACGGTGATCAAGACTACCGCGGTGTTCGTGGTCATCGGCGTGTTTTATCTGACCGGCATCGTCTGAGAGGCGGTGAAGAAATCGTCACGAGCTGGCCAAGAGGCCAAGAGGCCAAGCGCAAGCGAGCAAACGCCGAGACCTATCCAATGGATAGGCGAGGAGTGAGTGAGTGAGCAACGCCGCAGATTGGCCGCGCCGTAGAGTTATTCACCACCGCTGAATCTTGCCGACCAACTTTTACCAGGAGAACTGCTTCCATGCCTATTTCCCGGCACCCTTTGGCCCACTCGCTACGCACATCCGATACCGGCAAGATCGTTTCGGCGCAGGAGGCGGTACGCCTGATCCGCGACGGGGACACCCTGGCCACCGGCGGCTTCGTCGGTATCGGTTTTCCCGAAAACATCGCTGTGGCCCTGGAAAAACTTTATCTGGAGAGCGATAGCGGCGAACTGCCCGGTCTGGGCGCCCCGCGCAACCTGACCGTCGTTTATGCCGGCGGCCAGGGTGACGGCAAGGACCGCGGGCTCAACCACCTCGGGCACGACGGTCTGGTCGCCCGGGTGATCGGCGGCCATTGGGGACTGGTTCCCAAACTGCAACATCTCGCCGTCGCCAACCGTATCGAAGCCTACAACCTTCCGCAAGGGGTGATTTCGCACCTCTTCCGCGACATCGCCGCCGGCAAACCCGGAACTCTCACCCGCGTCGGGCTCGGCACTTTCGTCGATCCCCGACTCGGCGGTGGCAAACTCAACCAGCGCACCACCCAGGACTTGGTGCGGATCATCGAAATCGACGGCCAGGAGTACCTGTTCTACCGGGGATTTCCGATCAACGTCGGCATCATCCGCGGCACCACTGCCGACCCTGACGGCAACATCACCATGGAAAAAGAAGCGTTGACCCTCGAAGCCCAGGCCATCGCCATGGCCGCGCACAATTCGGGCGGCATCGTCATCGCCCAGGTCGAACGGATCGCCGACCGCGGCACGCTCAATTCCCGGCAGGTCAAAATCCCCGGCCTGCTGGTCAACTGCATCGTCGTCGCCGAAAAACCCGAATACCACATGCAAACCTTCGTCGAGCAGTACAATCCGGCTTTCGCCGGAGAACTGCGCGTGCCGGTGTCCGGAATTCCGCCGATGACGATGAGCGAACGCAAGATCATCGCTCGTCGCGCGGCACTGGAATTGAAAGCCAACGCCGTGGTCAACCTCGGCATCGGCATGCCGGAAGGCATCGCCGCCGTTGCTGCCGAAGAAAAGATCATCGACCTGATCACCCTTACCGCCGAACCCGGCGTCGTCGGCGGTATTCCGGCGGGCGGTTTGAATTTCGGCGCGGCGGTCAACGCCCAGGCGATCATCGATCAACCCAGCCAGTTCGATTTTTACGATGGCGGCGGACTGGACATCGCTTTTCTGGGCCTGGCGCAGGCCGACCGCGAAGGCAACCTCAATGTCTCCAAGTTCGGCCCACGGCTGGCCGGCGCCGGCGGCTTCATCAACATCAGCCAGAACGCCAAAAAAGTCGTATTCGTCGGCACGTTCACCGCCGGCGAACTCGAGATCGCCATCAACAGCGGCCAACTGTCGATCGTCAACGACGGCCGAGCGCGCAAATTCGTCGACCAGGTCGAACACCGCACTTTCAGCGGGCCGGAAGCCAACCGCCGCGGCACGCCGGTGCTGTTCATCACCGAACGCTGCGTATTCAAGCTGTCGCCCGACGGCCTCGAACTCACCGAAATCGCGCCGGGAATCGACATCGAACGCGACATTCTGGCGCACATGAGCTTCAAACCGCTGATCCCATGCCCGCCGGCACTGATGGACGCCCGCATCTTCAGCGACGAGCCGATGAATCTGCGCCCCGATCTGCTCGAAATTCCGCTGCCCCGGCGCCTGAGTTACGAACCGGCAAGCAATATCCTGTTCATCGATTTCGAAGGGTTGAACGTGCGCAGCGAAAGCGACATCGAGCGGATTCGCGCCGCGATCGAAAGCAAGCTCAACGATATCGGCCGCAAGGTCTACGCGGTAGTCAATTACGACCGCTTCAGTATCACTCCCGAACTGGTCGACGACTATATCGGCATGGTCAAGGGATTGATGGAACGGCATTACCTGAACGTCACCCGTTACACCTCGAGCACCTTCGCCCGCATGAAACTCGGCGAGGCGCTGGCCCGCGGCGACATCGCGCCGCAGCTCTACGCCGATGCCGACGAGGCGCAGGCCAACCTCACCCTCCCGACGGACCGCTGAACGGACGGAACGCGACCGGCGGCACGCCATCCGCGTTCCGCCGGCTGCCAAGCAATCACGGCCGCAATCAGCAGGTGTCAAATGGTCGAATAATCCGCCTCGCCGAGCTTTCCCCCGACGTTTTGCCTACCAAGGGTAACCTGAGGAAGCGCTGAACAGATCGCACTTTGAGAGTGCGAGTCGACAAATCGGCGCGGATTACGAGTTTCGAGTACGATTTTTCGGTGGGGTGGGACTGGTTTGGGCTGATTTCCGTTTTCAAGATGCATCTTGAACGTCATGTACCAATGGCCATCGTCTGACTCCTGGTACAACGTCTGGAGAATGAATAAAGCCCCGTGGATACGGGCTTTGTTGGATTTCTACGCCGTCGTGTGATGGCCTGGTTGGATCTGAATATTGAGTAATGACTCAATCCATTGTGGGATATTGGTTGTCATCATCTCATTCTCCTGTGGGTGCACTTAGGGGTGCATGTTTTTTTGGTGTGTTTGGTCATCCAGACCATCAGCGAAGGGTCATTTTATCCCTGTCGGCTGCTCAAAAGCTAAGGAAACGCTGAATAATTCCGAAGCAAACTGAGCGGCGACTTGAGAAAATGGTG
>JAVMKC010000101.1:0-63856 GCA_031732795.1 Accumulibacter sp.
GCGTTATCAATGTGAGACGATGATGTCATCAATGTAAAGTTAGCGCTTATGCCCTTGATCGTTGCTCCGGCAATAAAGTCACGAACGGCGGGCATGGAAAGATTCCAGCCCGGCGGTTTCGGTGCCTGGTCATCCGCCGCAAGATGGTCGAGTTCATCGGCATAAAGCCGTTCGGCCGGCAGACGTTGCGCTGCGGGCATGTCAATTTGGAATGGGGACATGATGACGAACACGGCGTGATAAGAGGTTCATGGCGCGAAGAGATCTCGAAAGAAGGATGCCTGGTCAGCGTTCAGGTCAACGGTCATTGTAGCCATCCCGGATGATGAAAGATGAATCGTCCCGGGTTGGGTAGAAAATCCGCAGCTTGGCGTGAATGAACCGCTTCCCAAGACGAAAGAGATCCTGACCGGCGAAAGTCACGTCGGGGTGGCGAGCATGGCTCAGGCGGTGGCTGGGAAGAGGAGGCCGAACGGGTTCAGGGTCTTGACCCATCGAGGCGCGCGGTGTTGAACGGAGAGCGCCTCATCGTCGGTGGCGGAACCTCGGTAATGTTTGCGCCATTTCAGTTTGAAGCAGGTGCGTCGTTGCCGGGACAGATGCCAACCCGTGACGTTTGGCGACCGGCACTGTCGTAAGGCACCCCTGTCAGCGCCGGTTTCGATCGGCCGCAGGGCCGCACGGATCGATCAGGGCGACGTCTGGGGGTTGTTTGCAGCAAGGCTTGGGTATTGCGCTCAGGTTCGGGTTCAGCGCAGGTTGAGAACGGGGCTCAGCCGCCAAGAACTTTTGTGATCTCTACCCAACACCGTCCCCCATCTCTTTGATCTGCAGAGATGGTGCCAGACACCATGTGTCGTCAGACCAGCGTTGTCTATCAAAGACCGCTCGCCAGGGTTTGCTGCCAGCGCCAGGCGTCGCGGCACATCGCCTCGATACCGTGGCGCGCTTTCCACCCCAGCAGACGCTCAGCAAGTGTCGGGTCGGCGTAACAACTGGCGACGTCGCCGGGGCGGCGTGCAACCAGCGTATAAGGCACTGGCCGGTCGCTGGCGGCGGCGAAGGCGCGCACCATCTCGAGGACCGAGTAACCTGTGCCAGTACCGAGATTGACGGTCAATAATCCCTCGTGGCCCAGCAGATAGTCGAGAGCCGCCAAGTGCCCGTCGACCAGATCAACCACATGGATATAATCGCGCACGCCGGTGCCGTCGGGCGTCGGATAATCGCTGCCGAAGACGCTCAATCGCTCGCGCAGCCCTGCCGCTACCTGCGCCACATAAGGCAGCAGATTATTCGGGGTGCCCGTTGGCGCTTCGCCGATCAATCCGCTGGGATGCGCGCCGACTGGATTGAAATATCGTAAGCGGGCGATCCGCCATTGCCGGTCGGCTTGCGCCAGGTCGGCGAGAATATCTTCGATCATCAGTTTGCTGGCACCATACGGATTGGTCGCCGAACGCGGAAAATCCTCGCGGATCGGTACCGACGCCGGATCGCCGTACACCGTTGCCGATGAACTGAAGATCAGGGTTTTGACCTCATGCGCGGCCATCACCTCGCAAAGGGTGATCGCTCCGCCGACATTGCAGTCGTAATAGCGCAGCGGTTGAGCGACCGATTCACCGACAGCTTTCAAACCGGCGAAATGAATCACCGCGGCGATCGGCGATTCATCGAAAACCCGATCCAGCAATTGCCGGTCGCGGACATCGCCCTCGAAAAAAAGCGGCCTTTGGCCGGCGATTCTTTCGATACGGTCGATTACTTCCGGGCGACTGTTCGACAGATTATCGACCACCACCACCCGATAACCTGCCGCCAGTAAAGCGACGCAGGCATGTGAGCCGATATAACCGCAGCCTCCAGTAACGAGGATGTCCATTTTCAAATCCTTTGCAATATCCACGTCCAGATATCAGGCAAACTTCTGGAGTCGATCGTCAGTCATTCGGCGAAACGGTGGATGGTTTGTGGTCTAGTCGCTGAAGCGATTACCGGAAACCTGCACGGCAAAATCATGGGCAATACGCCGCAAAAAGGTTCGCCAACGATACGCTTGCGCTGATCCGCGCGATTTGTCGCGATATCGTGGGACGCCATTTCCTTTAGCGCAGGTGCTTGGCGGATGGGCCGGGTTGCCACAAGAGAAGTGATGACGCCGGCAATCGCAAGAATTTCCATTTTTTCAACTTGATATGAAAATCCATGCCACGAAAACTCTTGGAAAACCCTACGTTATGGTTGGTTCTTGCGGCCCACAGTCCAATTCCACCAGCAGAGAAAACCACCTTGCCGGCTGGCTATTCTTGGTGATGGACGTCCAAGAACGTGCAGCCGGCCGAGTGGTAAAACAAAACGATGAAAAGATGAAAACGCTATGAAACCGGTAGCAGCTATCCGACCAGAAAAGTATTACGGTGTTGGCCATTGGCTTCGAGACTGATCAGCCAATTTGGCGCTTTCCCGCGTCCTGACCAGCTCTCACCATTCGGACCGCGATATTTAATAGCCACGGCCTTGCGAACCGGAATCGGTGGTGGAGAGAAAACGGTAGGCTTGAAACCGCAGTCTGCGGCGCTCAAGTCGTGTTCGGCAACCAACTGTCGTACCTGGGCTATTGCGGCGGCAGCAGCAGTCCGACGCGCTTCCTCTATTTGTTTGTCCAGAGCTTCGCGTTGAGCGATCAATTCCTGGATACTCGACATGCACTCCTCCTTTAAAACAGTGGGTTTAATATGGTGATTCACCGAGCGTCATTCTGCTCGGCGAATCACCAATCCGAATTATTGCATGGTTTCAAGCGTAATAATCAGATTTGCATGATAATAATCATCTTAGTCAATTGAACACGAAATGCTTCAAAAAATTCTGCCGGTTTGTTTTTACCAGTTGCCCCGCGCTTGATTCATTAAATGCTGTTATTTCGGCAGAGTCAGTATCACTTGGCCTGATCGAGTGATACGTATTCCTCTGTGACTGGATGGCGACCGTGAATATCTTTTTCCTGATCTCCCGTGTCGTTGCTCAAGCCCTGGCTGGTGCCGAGAGCTTGAGAAAAAATGGTCACGAGCTGGCACAAGCGGACATGCGCCGTCATCAGGCGAACTTGCCTGATCGTGATCTGGCGTATCTCGAAGTAGTCGGTTGGGCACAGGATTTTGCCTGTTGCAACCGAGATGATGAATCAGTTGATCGCCGCCATGCATCAGGTGATGCCCCAATCTTTTGCCGTAGACCTCGAAGTGGTGAATTGTCATCACAACTCCGTCCAGAAGGAAACGCATTTCGATCACGAGGTGTACGTCACCCGCAAGGGAGCGCTATCGGCGCGACGCGGCGAGCTTGGCATCATCCCCGGCTCGATGGGCGCAGACAGCCACATCGTCCGCGGGCTTGGCAACCACGAGTCATTTTGTTCGTACAGCCACGGCACTGACCGGGCGATGAGCTGAAATCAGGCGCGCCGTCGATTCACCGTCGCCGACCAGGAGCGGGCCACTGCGTACGTCGAATGCCGTAAGGACAGTGAGGTGGTCGATGAAATTCCGATGGCGTACAAGGACATCGACGCGGTAATGGATGCGCAACGTTCGCTGATCGAAATCGTGCATACCCTGCGACAGGTGGTTTGCGTCAAAGGCTGAGTCACGTCACCGGTGGGTCGACACAAGAGCCAGTTGAAAAGGTTCAGCCAGTGCTGCGCCCGCATGGAGGATAAGCCATTTTTATAGCATTGCTTTTTTGACGAAGATCAAAAAAGTCATCGGTCAGCGCGCTATCTTGACGGACGCTGGGGGAGATCTCCAAAGGAAAGCAAATGAAAAAACGAACCATCGCTGCCTCTCTGATCACGATCATCGGTCTGCCGCTGGCCTGGGCGGCCGCCAATGAACCGATCTCCCCGATCGTGCCCGCCAAGGAGATCAATCTCGGCATGGTCGAACTGGGCAAGAAACTCTATTTCGATCCACGCTTGTCGAAATCGGGCTTCATCTCGTGCAATTCCTGCCACAACCTGTCGATGGGCGGCACCGACAACCTGCCGACTTCGATCGGTGATCGTTGGCAACAGGGGCCGATCAATGCGCCGACGGTGCTCAATTCCAGCCTTAATCTGGCCCAGTTTTGGGACGGCCGGGCGGCGGACCTCAAGGCGCAGGCTGGCGGGCCGATCGCCAATCCAGGTGAGATGGCCTTCACGCACACGCTGGCGGTCGATGTCCTGCAGTCGATCCCGGCGTATCGTCGTGAGTTCCAGCAGGTTTTCGGCAAGGACAGGGTCGACATCGATCAGGTGACGACGGCGATTGCTGAATTCGAAAAAACGCTGGTCACTCCCAATTCGCGTTTCGACCAGTGGCTGCTCGGCAAGAAGGATGAATTGCACGAGGATGAACTGGCCGGCTACCAGTTGTTCAAGGACAGCGGTTGCGTGGCCTGTCATAACGGCGCGGCGGTCGGCGGCAATTCATTCCAGAAAATGGGCGTCGTCGAACCCTATAAGGCCAACAGCCCGGCGCAGGGACGTTTCGCGGTTACCGGCAAGGACGCCGACCGCTTCAATTTCAAGGTGCCAACCCTGCGCAACGTCGAACTGACGTATCCTTACTTCCACGACGGCGCGGCCAAGACCTTGACCGAGGCGGTGGATATCATGGGCCGGCTGCAACTCGGTCGCAAATTTTCCACCGCCGAAAACGCCAAGATCGTCGCTTTCTTGAAAACGCTGACCGGCGATCAACCGAGCTTTACCTTGCCGATTCTGCCACCGTCGACCGATCAGACCATCCGGCCGAAGCCTTTCGACAAGTGATCGCCGCCGGATGGCGCCAAGCGGAAATCTCCGCTGACACAGCGGACGTGCGGCAGAAATCGCCTGCCGTGCCGGGTGATCATCCTGCGAGCGCCGGCTGCAACCGGTCGCTGTCGGTCACTCAGCGGCCGCGCCTGCCCGCCGCGCCGCCCAGTCCCGGAACAGCCGGTGCAACGCCGGCAATCCCTGACGGATCGCCACCGGGCTGGGAGTGAGGATCACCGCCGATTTGATTTCGTGGATTTCTCGGTCGGCCACCGCCGGCAGATCCTGCCAGCCGTCGCGGGCGGCGACGCGTTCCGGACGAAAGTGCTTGCCGCACCACGAGCCGATGATGATCTGCGGTGCGCGGTGCACCACCTCGAGCGGGTCGGCGATGATTCGCTCGCGGGCCGACGGTTGTATCGCCCGTTCGGCGAAGACGTCGTCGCCACCGGCGATGGTGATCAGCTCGGAAACCCAGCCGATCGCCGACATCAGCGGCTGATCCCATTCCTCGAAATAGACCCGTGGCCGTTGCGCCAGAGTGGTTGCCGCTTGGCGCGTTTCGTCGATCAGGGCACTCAATTCGGCGACCAGCGCCAATGCCCGCGTTTCGGCGCCGACCAGCCGACCGACGGTTTCGATCATCGCCAGGATGCCGTCGACACGCCGCTGGTTGAAGGCGTGCACAGCCACCCCGGCGCGGATCAACTGGCCGACGATTTCAGCCTGCAAATCGGAGAAGGTCAGCACCAGGTCGGGGGCAACGGCGAGAATCCGTTGCAGATCGCCACTGGTGAAAGCGAACACTTTCGGCTTTTCCTTGCGCGCCTGCGGCGGATGGACGGTATAGCCGCTGATGCCGACGATCCGCGCCTGTTCACCGAGCGCGTAGAGCACCTCGACCGTTTCGCTGGTCAGGCAGACGATGCGTTGCGGCAGACGGGTCAGCGTCATGGCTTCGGGCGATCCGGGCGACGGGCGCGCGCCGTTTCCAGGTGCTGACACAACTGTTCGGCGCCATCGAGCAGGCGCGGTGTGTGGCGCTGAATCAGGTCGGGAGGAACAAAAAACAGATTGCCGCGCGCCACGGCGGTCAGCGTTTTCCAAGGCCGCCAATCGTCCAGCCATTCCGGACGCGACTCGCCCATGCCGCTGGCGACGATCGCCTCCGGATTGGCGGCGAGCACGGCTTCGACGCTGACCGTCGGCGCCATGCCGCTCAGTCCAGCGAACACATTCTCGCCGCCGCACAGCGCCATGACGTTAGAAATGATCTGTTGGCCGCCAACGGTCATCAGCGGCTGCTTCCAGATTTGGTAAAAGGTTCGCACCGGCGGGCGAGCGCTGTAGCGTCGTTGCAAAGCGGCCAGGCGTTGCCGAAAGCTGTCGGCGGCGCGCCGGGCCGTTGCCGCACTGTCGGCAAGCTGGCCAAAGCGCTCGATTTCGCTGGCGATGTCGTCGATCCGGTTCGGTTGCGAGAGATACACCGGGAAACCCAGCGCGCGCAACCGGTCGAGGTTGGCGGCGGCGTTGCCGCTTTGCCAGGCGACGATCAGGTCAGGATGCAATGCGGCGACCCGTTCGAGGTCGACCCGGGAATAAGCGCCGAGACGGCTGATTTTAGTCGCCGCCGGCGGATAGTCGCTGTGATCGACGGTGCCAACCAGCCGCTCACCGGCACCGGCAGCAAACAGCGTCTCGGTGAGATGCGGCGCCAGACTGACGATTCGCCGGGCCGGCTGTGCCAGACGGACGGTGGCGCCGCTGTCATCGACGACGACGACGTCGGCAAAAGCCAGTCCGGCAACAAACAGTCCCAGCATGACGACCAAGCCGGTTAATCGTTGAATTCTCCGGAGAAAACGGTCGGTGTGAGTCGTGGCAGGGAAGGGCGTCAGCGCAGCGGCTTTCCGCCACCGCCCGGCGGCAAGGAAATTTTTGCCCCAACCCCCTCGATCGCTGCCACCGATGCCGATTCGATCATCAGATTTTGCTCGCGCGCGACCAGGATTTGCGGATACCGTTGTTTTCATCGATGGACACGGTCGGTGAAATTCATCGCGGAAGTTCATCGCGGATCTGGCGAAGCGGACTCGTCAGCCAGCATGGCCGGCGACTTCAGCCGCAGCGGCAACCCGGCGGCGACCAGGGTCACCTGCTCGCAAACCGCCGCCAGTTGTTGATTCAGCCGCCCTTGCTCGTCGGCAAAGCAACGCGCCACGGCATTCATCGGCACCACGCCGCAACCCACCTCGTTGGCCACCAGAATCTGCCGGCCCGGCAGTACCGGCAGGCAGTCGAGCAGATCCCGGATCGCCGAACGCAGGCGCGGACAGTCGATCGCTTCACCAGCCTCGGCCTGACGCGCCGCGTCGCCGGCGAACAACAGGTTCGACAGCCATAGTGTCAGGCAATCGACCAGCAGACAGACCTCCGCGGCCGCCTGCCGGCGCAGGACAGCGGCCAACTCGAGCGGCTCTTCGATCACCTGCCAGTTCGCCGGCCGCCGGGATCGATGATTGGCGATCCGCCGCGCCATTTCGCCATCGAGCGCCTGGGCGGTGGCAACGTAAACCACCCGCAGACCGCTGTCGTTCGCCCGCTGTTCGGCCAGACGGCTCTTCCCCGAACGGGCACCGCCAATAATCAACTCTCGCATGCCGACAAGCTTAACACGGCAGCGCAATGGGATAATCGGCCTTCGATCATCAACGGAGCCCATCATCATGTTCTCGATTCGACCGACGACCCCAGTGCCCGGTTTACAGGCGAGTATCGACGGCAAAACCAAACCACCCGGATCGCTCGGCCAACTCGAGCGGCTGGCGCGACAGATCGGCGAAGTCCGCCAAACACTGACGCCGCGCCTCGGCGAGCCGCAACTGCTGATTTTCGCTGGCGATCATGGGGCTGCCCGTGCCGGTGTCTCGGCGTATCCCCAGGATGTCACCTGGCAGATGGTCGAAAATTTTCTCGCCGGCGGCGCGGCGATCAACGTCTTTGCCCGCCACAACGGCCTGCGACTGCAGGTCGTCGACGCCGGTGTGGCGCACGATTTTGGCCCCCGCCCCGGACTCATCGACGCCAAAATAGCCTTCGGAACACAGAACTATCTCGAACGTCCGGCGATGAGCGGCGCCGAATGTCAGCAGGCGATCGAGCGCGGCGCGGCCATCGTCCGCCAATTGGCCGCAAGCGGCTGCCAAGTGCTCGGTTTCGGCGAAATGGGCATCGGCAACACCGCCGCCGCATCGCTGCTGACGCAGCACTTCACGGCCACGCCGCTCACCGAATGCGTGGGACGCGGCACCGGCCTCGACGACGCCGGCCTGGCCCGCAAAAAAGACTTGCTGACCCAGGCCGCGACACGCGCCAAGCTGCCGGCAGACGCCGAGCCGCTGCGTGTGCTCGCCGAATTCGGCGGATTCGAAATCGCCATGCTCTGCGGCGCGATGCTCGCCGGTGCCGAAGCGGGCATGTTGTTGTTGATCGACGGCTTCATCGTCACCGCCGCCCTGCTGGTCGCCGTCGCCATCGCCCCGGCGGTTCGCGACTACTGCGTGTTCTGTCACCGCTCCGCTGAACCGGGCCATCTGGCACAGTTGCGCGCGCTGGACGCCGAGCCCTTGCTCGACCTCGGACTACGCCTCGGAGAAGGCACAGGTGCAGCCCTGGCTTGGCCACTGGTACGCGCTGCCGCGTCATTCCTCAGTGAAATGGCCAGCTTCGCCAGCGCCGGCGTCAGCGAACGGCTTTGACTGGAACGCTCCACGCACTACCGACTTATGCTTGAAAATTAATGGCGGCGCAAACGCTGGTCAAATCTCCAGGCACGCCGAGCAGCCAATGCATCGAATCCAGCGTGTGAAAATGATTCGAAAAAGCTACTCGCCGATCGATGTCGCCGCCTTGTTTCACGTGTCAATACCAGCACGTTCAAATGGGTAAGGTGTTAGGGGAAACTCTGCACAATTCATTCAGCCAAGGATGGCAGAGGCTGAATTATCCATTTTTGCGGGAGAACGGCTGCTTCTTGCGGTCTGGCGACGAATTTTGCGGGGCATCTCGCCCATTTTCTGTTTTCAGGACGCACCTTGGGCGTTAGCGTCGAGCACCCAGCGTCGCGCTAGCACCAGATTGGCGAACCCGAACAGCGAGAAGAGTTGGGCCGTGTTCTTGGCCAGGCCCCGGGATCTTGCAATGGCGAAAGAGGTTTTTCACCACATGGAAAGGAGGCTCGACCTTGGCCCGGATGCTGGCCTTGGCGTGTTCGATCCGTTCCAGCAATTCCTCAAGCGGCGTTCCCGGCCAAGCCTTGCGCTTGCTCGGGCATATAGCCGCAGGCCAGGTCACCGGCACGTCCAGATTCTCGGCCCGCGTCTCGATCCCCTGGTAACCAGCATCCCCAAAAGCATCCGTCTCCTCCCTATGCAGGAGCGCCTGGGCTTGAGTCACATCTCTAACGTTGGCGGCCGTGCCCACGACGGTATGCACCACAGCCCGGACTGGGCGTCGACGCCGATGTGGGATTTCATGCCGAAATACCACTGGTTCCCTTTCTGTGCCTGGCGCATCTCCTCATTCCGTTTCCCCGTCGAGTTCTTGGTCGAGGGCCGTGCGGCAATCAGAGTGGCGTCGACGATGGCGCCTTCCCGCAACAGCAAGCCTTTCTCCGCCAGAGGGGCATTGATGGCATTGAAGATGGATTCTGTCAGCTTATGTGTTTCCAGCAATCGGCGGAATCTCAAGAGGGTCGTGGCATCCGGGGACGCTTCCCGGGCCAGGTCGATGCCGACAAAGCAGCGGATGGACTGGCTATCGTACGGCAGGGCGTCCTCGATGCCTTCGCCCGACAGACCAAAGCATTGCTGCGCCACGGACATGCGCAGCATCCGGGAAAGGCCAATCGGCGGACGACCCCGGCCACCCGAACTCGGGTAGAACGGTGCAAGCGTGCGCTCCAATTCCAACCAAGGGGTCACCGCACCTATTTCAGCCAAAAACCGGTCTCGCCGCGTCTGCTCGGGTGCATGGACGTAAATTTTACCGACGATCAGAACCAGGACCTGTTAAATCATAACGTCAACAAAACAAAAGTCATACGTCGGCACGTATTGATCTTCCCAACCCTCCCTGTCCGAGCGCGAGGATGGCCTCAAGCATTGGCGCCTTGCTGATATCTTCCGCACCGAACGTCTTGGTCTTGTGCAAGTTGCTTGCGGGGGTTTTGGCCTGGGGACGCGGGGTGGACGATGAAGAGATGCCGGTTGCCGAAAGCATTTGCCGCGCTGCAGCAAATATCAATCCGCCGGGTCGTTGACGTATAATGCTGCGGTTTAGTTTCGTTCCAACTTTTCATTACGTCCTAGGGATCAGCGCTATGAGCAATGAGTGCAAAGTGGACTGCGGAAGGCGGCGGCTGGTCGTCGCGACGGCGGCGGTTGGCGGGGTGGGGGCGGTGGCTGCGCTTGTGCCGTTCCTGTCCAGCATGTTGCCTTCCGAGCGGGCCAAGGCAGCCGGTGCGCCGGTGGAAGTCGAAATCGGCAATCTGGAGCCGGGACAGATGATGACCGTCGAATGGCGGGGCAAGCCGGTCTGGATCATCAATCGCAGCAAGGACATGCTTGAATCATTGCCGAAACTGGCCGACGCGGTCGCTGATCCAAAGTCCGAAAAGAAAATGCAGCCGGACTACTGTCAGAACGAGACACGCTCGATCAAACCGGCGATCCTGGTGGCAGTTGGCATCTGCACACACCTTGGCTGCTCTCCGTCGTCCAAATTCAAGAAAGGTGGCGAGGAGGGCATGGATAGCGCTTGGCTGGGTGGTTTCCTGTGCCCGTGCCATGGTTCGACCTTCGACTTTGCCGGCCGTGTCTTCAAGAGCAAGCCGGCACCGGACAACCTTGAGGTGCCGCCGCACATGTACCTGTCGGATACGCGCATTCTCATCGGTGAAGACAAGAAGGGGGCTTAAACCATGGCGGCGAACACCAATTTCGAAAAATACAAATCGGACGGGTCTCTGCAAGGCAATCTGCTGGAATGGTTCGACGCCCGTTTCCCGGCTACCTCGATGTGGCGCGGCCACCTCTCAGAGTATTACGCGCCGAAGAATTTCAATTTCTGGTATTTCTTCGGTTCGTTGGCGATGTTGGTGCTGGTGATCCAGATCGTCACCGGCATTTTTCTGGTCATGCACTACAAGCCGGATGCCTCACTCAACGCCAACGGCATTCCAGTGGCTTTCGCCAGCGTCGAGTACATCATGCGCGATGTCTCCTGGGGCTGGCTGATCCGCTACATGCACTCGACCGGCGCCTCGGCATTCTTCATCGTTGTTTATCTGCACATGTTCCGCGGCATGCTCTACGGCTCGTACCGTCAGCCGCGTGAATTGATCTGGATCTTCGGCTGCCTGATTTTCCTCTGCCTGATGGCCGAGGCGTTCATGGGTTACCTGTTGCCCTGGGGGCAGATGTCCTTCTGGGGCGCGCAGGTGATCGTCAATCTCTTTTCCGCCATCCCGCTGATCGGCGACCCGCTGTCGATCTGGATTCGCGGCGATTATGTCGTCGGCGACGCAACGCTCAACCGCTTCTTCTCCTTCCACGTCATCGCCGTGCCGCTGGTCCTGCTCGGGCTGGTCGCCGCGCACATTCTGGCGCTGCACGAGGTTGGCTCGAATAACCCGGACGGTGTTGAAATCAAGAAGAAGAAAGACGCCAACGGCATTCCGCTCGACGGCATTCCTTTCCACCCGTACTACTCGGTGAAGGACATCGTCGGTGTGGTGGTGTTCCTGATCGTTTTTTCGGTGATCGTCTTCTTCGCTCCCGAGGGCGGCGGCTACTTCCTCGAATACAACAACTTCATTCCTGCCGATCCGTTGAAGACGCCACCGCATATCGCGCCGGTGTGGTATTTCACGCCGTATTACTCGCTGCTGCGCGCCATGGTCTGGCCGCTGTTCGGGCTCGATGCCAAGTTCTGGGGCGTCGTGGCGATGGGGGCCGGGGTAGTGATTCTGGCCTTCCTGCCGTGGCTCGATCGCAGCCCGGTCAAATCGATTCGTTATCGTGGTCCGATTTACAAGACCTTGCTGACGCTGTTCGTGATCGCCTTCTTCCTGCTCGGTTTTCTGGGAACCAAACCGCCGTCGTATGCGTTCTTCGGCGTCATCCCCGGTGCGCCGGTTGCGCAGCTTCTCACCGCTTACTATTTTCTGTTCTTCCTGACCATGCCGTGGTGGTCGAAGATCGATAAATACAAGCCGGAACCCGATCGCGTGACGATGTAAAGGAATGCAGACCATGAAAAAATTGCTTTTGGCATTGCTCTTCGCACCGGCTCTCGCCCTGGCGAGTGGCGCTGCCGTTCATCTCGACAAGGCGCCGGACGTCCAGGGCGACAAGGCTGCCTTGCAAAGCGGCGCTCGTACCTTCGTCAATTACTGCATGAACTGCCACGGTTTGAGTTATGTGCGTTACAACCGGCTCACTGAACTCGGCTTGTCTGAGCAGCAGGTCAAGGAGAACTTGATGTTCACCGCCGACAAGATTGGCGAACAGATGCGCGTCGCGGCACGCTCGGACGAGCAGAAGCAGTGGTTTGGCGCTTCACCGCCTGATCTGTCGTTGATCGCCCGCTCTCGAGCATCCGAAGACGCGAGCGGCGCCGATTGGCTTTATACCTATCTGCGGTCGTTCTACCGCGACGAAAAGCGCCCGACTGGCTGGAACAACACCGTGTTTGAAAACGTCGGCATGCCGCATGTGTTGTGGGAGCTGCAAGGCCAGCAAGTGTTGAACAAGGATCATCATCTCGAATTGGCCGTGCCTGGCAAGTTGTCGGCTACGGATTACGACAAGGAGGTGGCGAATCTGGTTGGCTTTCTGGTCTGGGCGGGCGAACCGGCTGCCGGTTTCCGCAAGAAACTCGGCTTGGGAGTCATCGGTTTCCTGGTTCTGCTGTTCGCCGTCGCCTATCCGATGAAGAAAAACTATTGGAAAGACGTCAAGTAAGCGACACCTGACCGCCGGGTCCAAAGGCCACGGCATCGCCGGCAAGAGCGCAGCAGCGCTCCTGACCGTGGCGGTGCCGATTCCTTTTTGAGGGTATTGATTATGATGAATCTTTATTCGGGAACTACCTGCCCGTTCAGCCATCGCTGCCGCATCGTTCTTTACGAGAAAGGGATGGACTTTCAGGTGATCGATGTCGATCTGTTCGCCAAGCCGGAGGACATCGCGATCATCAATCCTTATGGGCGGGTGCCGGTGCTGGTCGAGCGCGATCTGATTCTCTACGAACCGAATATCATCAACGAATATATCGATGAGCGTTTCCCGCATCCGCAACTGATGCCGGCTGACCCGATCATGCGCGCCCGCGCGCGTCAGTTGTTGATCACCATGGAACGCGAGGTTTTCTCCTACATCGAAGCGCTCGAGAAGAGCAACAAGAACGCCGAACGCTCGCGGCAGCAGATTCGTGATCGGTTGACCGAGATGGCGCCAGTTTTCGTCAAGCAGAAGCACATGCTCGGCGAAGACTTCTCGATGCTCGACGTGGCCATTGCGCCGCTGCTCTGGCGTCTGGATCACTATGGCGTCGAACTGCCGAAGTCGGCGGCGCCGCTGATGAAGTACGGTGAACGGATTTTCAGTCGTCAGGGGTTCATCGATGCCTTGACCCCTTCCGAGAAAGCGATGCGTAAATAGGCGGATTCTGCGAAAACCACCGTCAGTTTGACCGGTTTGTCCGACCAGTCCATCCCATACAGGAATTCCTTGTGTCATTGCCGTCCACCAAACCTTATTTGATTCGTGCGATTCATCAATGGTGCTGCGACCATGGCTTCACCCCGTACCTGTCGGTGATCGTCAATGCCCGTACGCGCGTGCCGCGCGAGTATGTCCGCGATGGGCAGATCGTTCTCAATGTCGGCTACGAAGCGACCGGCAATCTGTCGATCGCCAATGACGGAATCACCTTTCAGGCCCGTTTCGGCGGCGTCGCCCGCGACATCGTCATTCCGATCAACAGCGTTTCGGCGATCTATGCGCGGGAAAATGGTGCCGGAATGGCTTTCGACCCGGAAGATGAACAGGTCGATGATTCAGAGACGATGGCAGACAGCCAGGAGGATGAACCCGAGCCACCCAATGGTTCGCCACCGAGCGGTCGCGCCCGTCTGCACCGAGTCAAATGATTCTCGGACGAGTCAGCGTCTGAAAACTTGGTCTGTTTGTTCAATGGTCCGCACCATACGGCCAAAGATCGATGGTGACTGAACCACTCGGCCTGCTCAGAGATTGTGAATAAATCTACTGCGTTGCCAGTCTGTGTCGTTACTCACTCGCTCACTCCTCGCCTATCCACCTGATATGTCTCGTCGTTCGCTCGCTCGCGCCTAGCATCTTGGCCTGTTCGTGACCATTTCTTCCCAACCTCTCAGACGCGAAGCCGAATATTTCTTTGGGGCCTTGCGTTTTTTCACCCGCCTGCCGGTTCCCGGGTGGGTGGGACACAGTGCCGAAGCGCTCGACCGCGCAACGCGCTACTTTCCTTTGGTTGGCTTGCTGGTCGGCGCATTGGCCGGGTCGGCCTTCTTGCTTGCAGCGCTGGTCTGGCCACCCTCATTGGCGGTGATCGTGGCGATGGTCACCTCGCTTTGGGTAACCGGCGGTTTCCATGAAGACGGTTGGACCGATACCGTCGATGGTTTCGGCGGCGGTTGGCAAAAAGAGCAGATTCTGACGATCATGAAAGATTCGCGGATTGGCAGTTTTGGGGCCATTGCGCTGACGATGATTCTGCTGTTCAAGTTCTTCGCCTTGCTCGAGTTCGAAACGCTAGAGGTGCCGCTGGTATTGCTCGCCGGCCATGCCATTTCCCGTTTCGCGGCCGCCACCCTGCTGCGTGGTCTGGCGTACGTCCGCGACGAGGGCAAAGCCAAGCCGCTGGCCACTCGAATCACTGCCGGCGAACTGGCTTTCGCCGGTAGCACCGCTTTATTGCCGCTGTTTTTTCTCGATCCGTGGCCAGCCCTGTTGGGTGTTCTGTTGGTCATCGTCGTCACGGTGTGGCTGGCGCGACTTTTTCAAAGACGGATCGGCGGCTACACCGGCGATTGTCTGGGCGCGACTCAGCAACTCGCCGAAGTGGCCTTTTATGGCGGCATGCTGTGCAGCTTTTCCTGATTCGTCATCCACGGCCGTTGATCGATGTCGGCTATTGTTATGGGCAACTCGATCTGGCTGCCGAAGATCCAGGGCCGATCGCCGAGCGTCTGCGGCCGTTGCTTGCCGACGATACGGCGGTGTGCGCCAGTCCCTTGCGTCGGGCACGGCAACTGGCGGAAGCTTTGCATCGACAACCGCGGTTTGATGCACGACTGATGGAAATGTCATTCGGCGATTGGGAGGGCCAGCCTTGGCAGAGCATCGACCGTGCCCTGCTCGATGCCTGGGCGGCGGATCCGCTGCATTTCATCCCGCCGGGTGGTGAGTCGGTTGCCGCGCTGCAGGCGAGAGTTCTGGAATGCGTGACCCATCACCCCGTTGTGCCGCGGTTGGCGATCGTCGCCCATGCCGGAGTGATTCGGCTGATTCTCGGCCATTATTTGAGACTCGATTTCCAGGAATGGAGCCAGTTGCCGATCGATTTCGGCAGTCTCAGCGCCCTGGAGGTCGCTGATCTGGACCAACCCCGTGCTGAGCTATTGTTTCTCAACCGGTAAACCCGCTGCGGGGACGCGGTAACCGGGTTACTCGCTCAGCCGCGTGGGTGATGCGCGGTGTGCAAGCTTTTCAGGCGCTCCCGGGCGATGTGCGTATAGATTTGCGTCGTCGAGATATCGGCATGCCCGAGCATCAACTGTACGACCCGCAAATCGGCGCCGTGGTTGAGCAAATGGGTGGCGAAAGCGTGACGCAGCACATGCGGTGACAGTCGTGCCGGATCGATGCCAGCGATTCCGGCGTAGCGTTTGATCAGTTGCCAGAACGCCTGCCGGGTCATGGCGGCGCCGCGAGCGGTGACGAAAAGATCGTCGGTTTGCCGTCCGGCGAGCAAAGTCAGCCGTGCTTCGGCCAGATAATGGCGCAGACGGTCATTGGCTTGCTCGCCGAGCGGCACCAGTCGCTCCTTGCCGCCTTTGCCGAACACGCGAACCACACCGATTTCGAGATTGATCTCGTGTAATTTCAAACCGACCAATTCGGAAACGCGCAGGCCGGTGGCATAGAGCGTTTCCAACATCGCCTGGTCGCGCAGGCCGAGCACGCTGTCCAGCGGCGGCGCGGCCAACAGTTGATCGACTTGCCCTTCTGACAGCACTTTCGGCAGTCGCGACGGCCGGGCCGGCATGGCAATCCTCAGCGTCGGGTTGTTCTGTCGCCGACCGCGGCTGACCAGGTGGCTGTAAAAGCGGCGCAGGGTGGAGAGATAGCGTGCCTGTGACGAGGCGCGCAGCGTTGATGACAGTGTAGCGATGTAGCGCAACAGGATCGATTCATCGGCCGTGCACAGGCTGCCGAGACGGTTTTCCCGCAACCAGGCGACAAACTGCAGCAGATCGCTGCGGTAACTGGCCAACGACGCTTTGGCCAAGCCGTTTTCCAGCCACAAGGTGTCGCAAAAGGTATCGATTTCCGCCAAGTCGCCGTTGTCGTCCTGCGGTGGTGTTTCAGACGCTTTCATGCGCCAACAGCCAGCGTTTGACGTCGAGCAGAAAACCGCCCTCCTGACGGGCAAAACCGCCCAGACCGCCGCCCGTGGCCACGACCCGATGGCAGGGAACGATCACCGGAAACGGATTGGCGCCGCAAGCCTGACCGACAGCGCGCGGCGCATTGGCCAGTTCGCGAGCGATTTCTCCGTAGGTCCGTGTGCAATGCAGCGGAATCGCGGCGATCTGTTGCCAGACGCGGCGTTGAAAAGGTGTCCCCTGGGCGCGCAACGGGAGTTGGCAACGATACTCGGCGTCGGCGAGATACGCGGCCAACTGCCGGCTGGCTTCTTCCGCCAGCGCGTTGGTCGGTGCCTGCGGCGCGCAAGGCGCCAGAAAAACGATCCGCTCGATCGCCTGTTCGTCACAACGTACGCCCAGGGAAAAACTCGTTCCGCTGACGATTGCCTGATAAGCCAGCCCGGTGAGCGGTGCCGATGTCGTGGTCGTCGGCTTGACCGTCTCGCGGTTCATCCTTTGTTCAGTAGCGCTTGTTTCAGGTCGTCCTGCACCGGTTTGCCGCCCAACCAGATTTTCAGCAAGGCTTTGTAGAAGTCTTCACCGGCAATGTCCTTGCCTTTGCTCTGGCCATTGACCAGCAAACGGGTGCCGCTGTCCGGCAACCAGTCGATGTTCAACACGCTGCCGCTGCGTGCCTCACCGATTGCCAGCAAGGTGTCGGAGAACTGTTTGAGGCGATCCTTCAAGAGAGCCATTTCGGCCGGGCTGTGATTGTTGGTCAAGCCGTCCTGCAAAGCCTCGACGAATTGTGTCGCCGACAGATCGCGCAGCAACTGGATCGAGATCCGCTTGGTGCCCTTGAGTGCCAGCGCGGCGTCGGCCGTCTCCCGTTTCTCGGGCAGGTAAAGCGCCAGGGCATACACTTTGAATACCGCTTTCTTGCGGATTCCCGCGCCGTTGAGTGACAACTCGGCGTTGCCCAGTCGCACCTTGTCGTCGAACTTGACGCCGCCGACCTCGGCAGCGACGGCCAGATTGACCGCTGCGACAGCGGCGAGAATGATGAACCAACGTTTCATGGCAAGTCTCCTCGTGTTGCTCTCGAGTCAGGTATCCAGGCACTTTGCGGACTTGAGATTGATCGATTGTGCCAGTAGACAGTCCATTTTGGTCGATTTCTCGTTGCATAGGCGTCGAAATCGACAACGGTTATCTTGGATTCTTTCAAAGCGTGCAGCAATTATTTCCAGTCCAGTAGGCTCTGACGTGTTGACGATGAAAAATGATCAGATATCTATGATGATCAAGGCGTTACGATTGGCTTACCCTTCCCTTTTCAGTATGTAGATGGCTTTCGAAGTGAAAAATTCACGTACTCCAGGGATTTGAGTCAATAGATGACTTGCCCAGCGGGTAATCGCCGGCCCATTGAAAGGCTGCAAAGTCCGGCGTTCGACCGACAGACGTGAGTCCTGACAGATACGCTCGAATTTGGCCATCGTCAGTTCATTCAGAAAATTGCTTTTTTCCGCCAATTTTCTGTTTTTCAACGCTTCACGAAAGCGGTTGATCGTATTGCCGTTTTCATCTTTGTCCCACCAGGGGGCAATGAATTCGGGCAAATCTACGATCCGAGCGCAGACTTCAGTCCGTTGCCGATTATTTAGAAATACGTGCGCCCACGGGATGGGGATACAGCCGCGCGCGTGATGTCCGTAAGGATGAAACCACGGTTGCCATGAAATCAATACTCGTCCGCCCGGTCGCAGGATGCGCTGCCATTCACTGATGATCGAGCGATACTCGATGATGTGTTCCATGACATCGAAGCAGGCAACCACGTCCACCGACTGGTCGGGTAAGTCGATCGTTGCATCATTGCTGGCGCAATGAAAGATGATGGGCTGATTAGTCAACTTGCGGTTGGCGATTTGGATGTCTTTATGACTCAAATCAATCCCGACGCAGGATTTTGCTCCTAACTCGATCAGCAAGAAAGTCAGACCACCGGTGCCGCATCCCAAATCGAGAATGTCTTTTCCTTGAATGAGCTCGATGTCGAAGCAGCTTCTGAATTCTTTTTCCAGAGCGTCATCGCGCCATTGAACATAGTCTGCGGTCGAGGAACTGCCTTGGGCAGCAGGTGACGGACTCTGCGCAAGATGTCGTTTGCTCAACTGAAATATTAGCTCGTTAAACATTGCCTTGGCTTTCAGAACGGGGGAATTTGACTCTCAGTGCCATACAACGCGTTCAGAGGATTGGTTGGATACAGGAGATGACGAATAATTTTCTGAGATCATCGTCAATAGCGGAAGGCTCCCTCACAGGCCAGTTTTTATCAACCGCGCACCTCGCCGTTGCCGAGAACCACCCATTTTTGCGAAGTCAGCCCTTCGAGTCCGACCGGGCCCCGGGCATGAAGCTTGTCGGTGGAAATGCCGATTTCGGCGCCGAGACCGTATTCGAAACCGTCGGCAAAGCGCGTCGAGGCATTGACCATCACCGATGAGGAATCGACTTCCCGAAGGAAGCGCATCGCTGCGGTGTAGTTTTCGGTGACGATGCTGTCGGTGTGGTGCGAACTGTAATGGTTGATGTGTGCGATCGCTTCGTCTACGCCGGCGACGATTTTGATCGACAGGATCGGCGCCAGGAATTCGGTGGCGTAGTCTTCTTCGCTGGCTGGCGTTACCCCGTCGATGAGCGCCTGCGTTTCTGCACAGCCGCGCAATTCGACGCCTTTGGCCAGCAGCATCGACGCGATCGGCGGCAGTTGTTCGGCAGCGACGTGGCGGGCGACCAGCAACGATTCGGCGGTATTGCACGTTCCGTAACGCTGCGTTTTGGCATTCTCGACGATCCGCAACGCTTTTGCCGGGTCGGCCTGCTCGTCGATATAGACGTGGCAGTTGCCGTCCAGATGCTGGATCATCGGCACTCGCGATTCGGCCAGCAAACGACTGATCAAACCCTTGCCGCCGCGCGGGACGATCACATCGACATAGTCTCGCAGGGTGATCAGATGGCCGACGGCGGAGCGGTCGGTCGTTCCGATGACCTGTACGGCGTCTGCCGGCAGTCCAGCACTGGCCAGCCCTTCGTGGACCAGCGCGGCGATCGCCTGGTTGCAGTGCAGGGCTTCGGAGCCGCCGCGCAGGATGGCCGCATTGCCGGATTTGAGACACAGTGCGGCGGCATCGGCGGTCACATTCGGCCGTGCTTCGTAGATGATGCCGATCACTCCCAACGGTACGCGCATCCGCCCGACCTGGATGCCGCTCGGACGAATCTTCAATTCGCTGAGTTCGCCGACCGGATCAGGTAGCGCAGCGACCTGGTCGACGCCTTCGGCCATCGCGGCCACCCCTTTGGCGGAGAGAGTCAGGCGGTCGATCATCGCCGGTTCGAGCCCGGCGACGCGGGCGGCCACCAGGTCCTGCTGATTGGCGGCGACCAGTTGGTCGGTTTCGCGGCGGATCGCCGCGGCAATGGCCTGTAAGGCCCGGTTCTTGGCATTGCTGTCGGCGCGTGCCATCGCCCGTGACGCCTGACGCGCCTGGCGACCGACAGTTTGTATATAGTGCGCGATATCCATTAGACTTTTCCTGGCTGAGAGGCGTTGATTATAGTCAGAGCCGTGGTTCCGCCGTCAACGGAACTCCTGTTTTGCGTGACTCTCTAAACGGCGTCGAATAAAGCCGCGCGTCTCTTCAGTAACCCCGTCGTCTTGAGCTCGCCCTTTCGCCCGAAAGCCTCCTGCCGTAAGCGTTCCATGCCGCCGGTGCCCCGGCCTGTATCCAAGATGAAAAAATTGATTATTCCCACCGAAATAAAAATTTGCGCCACCTGCAGCTATTGGGATGGTGACCGTCGCGTCGATTCCGAATGGCAACTGGTGGTAGTCGAGGAGGATTGTCAGGGTGAGTGTCTGGCGCAAGCTCGGCCCAGTCCGGCGCTCAATGACTTGCGCCAATCCGATCGATCTGCCGAGTGCATCTGGGAACATCTGGCGCCCGATCCGCCGGTCGCCGAGGCCTGATGGGCCCGTCAAACGCCGGCGATGCGCAAGCCCAGGCGGCGGAATTCGTTCCATACGTCGCCGTCGGCGAGTCCCTTGATCATCCGGTCGATGCGTGCGGCGTCGATCAGCGCAGCTTTGGCCCGTAGTCCGTCAACCCGTGGCAAGGCGCGCTTGACCAGCGCTTGACGGGCGCCCCAAACCCGCGCCTCCTTGAACAGTGTTTCAAGAGACTGTTTTCGGGCCAATCCGTCGTTGAGCTGAGCCAGCAGCCGCGCTTCTTCGCACATCGCCCACAACACCAGCGGCGGCGCCTCCCCTTCCTGCTGCAGACCGTCGAGGGTACGGATCATTCGTGAGACGTCGCCGACGAGCAGGGCTTCGCGGAGTCCGTCGATATCGTAACGGGCGACATTGAGTACCGCTGCGCGGATTTGCTCGATATGCAGTGTGCCGGGGGGATACAGCACCCCGAGTTTCAGGATTTCCTGATGCGCGGCTAGCAGATTGCCTTCGACGCGTTCGGCAATGAAACGCAGACCTTCAGCCTCAGCACTTTGCCGCTGACGACGCAAGCGGCCGGCGATCCAGGCCGGCAATTCGCCGAGCTTCGGTGCGAACAGCTTGATCATCGCCCCGGCGTTGGCCAAGGCGCCGACCCAGGCGGCTTTTTCCTCTTTCCAGTCGAGCTGTGACGTCGAGACCAGCAGCAGGCAGTCCGGCGAGCAGCGGCTGCAGTATCTCTGCAGCGCAGCGCTGCCGTCACGGCCTGGTTTGCCGGTCGGCAAACGCAGGTCGAGTACCTTTCGGCCACCGAACAGCGAGAGGTTGGCGGCGGCGTGATAAAGATCGTTCCAGTTGAAGTTGGCGGTGACGGCAAGCAGTTCGCGTTCATCGTAACCGCGTTGCCGGGCGGCGAGACGGATCGCGTCGGCGGCTTCGATGACCAGCAGCGGGTCGTCGCCATGCACCAGATAGACCGGCAACAGTTCGCGTTCGAGATGAGCGGCGAGTTGGTCGCCTTTCAGCAGCATCGCGCGCTCGTTGGCGGTGGTGATTATTCGTCGGCCGAGGGCGGCTTGGGTTTGACCGCGGCCAGACGGCGGACGAGTTGGTCGACGAGATCTTTTTCCATATCCAGCCACAGCAGGTCCTCGTTATGCTGTTTGGCGAGAATGTTCGAGTCGTCGTAGGTCATGTCGCGGATCATCTCGATGCGTCCGGGAGGAATCAGATCCCGTCCCTGAGTGTCGGTGACCCGGTAGTGGTAGCGGTAGTACAAGCGCATTTCACTGATCCGGCCGGTGCCGGAAACCGAGAGAATCTCCCGGTCGCGACGTTCTCCAGCCGGTCGGAAGATCGCCTGCGCTTCGTTGGCCGTTGGCACCAGACGCGTCGTCGACGAGGTGCGGATGGCCCGTTTGAGCCCGACGCCGATCACTGAATGATCGGGCAGATCCAGGTACAGGCTGTCGTAAGGCAGGGTATATACCCCGCGCAATTGAAAACCGCAGCCGGTCAGCAGACTGGCCGTCAGCAGCAGCATCCCGAGGGCCAATCGATGGCGGAGGAACGACAGAACGGGTAAACGGCTGACGCGCATGCGATTCCTCGAGCGGCTAGATGACGATATTCACCAGGCGGCCGGGAACGACCACCACTTTCTTCGGAGAGCAGCCGGCCAGATGTTTGCGGGCGGTTTCACAGGCCAGTGCGGCGGCTTCGATGGCCGGGCGGTCGGCGTCGCTGGCGACACGCACGCTGCCACGCAGTTTGCCGTTGATCTGCAGGACCAGCTCGATTTCATCCCGGGCCAGCGCGCGATCGTCGACGATCGGAAACGATTGTTCAAAGGCGTGGGCGCCGGGTTTGAGCGCCGCGTACAACGCTTCGCAGATATGCGGAACGATCGGATTGAGCAGCAGGGTCACCGCTTCGAGCGTTTCCTGCTTCACCGCGCGGGCAGCGGGAGAGAGATCAGTGACCTTGGCGTAGGCGTTGAGCAATTCCATGACCGCGGCGATGGCGGTGTTGAACTGCTTGCGACGCCCGTAATCGTCGGCGACCTTGCCGATCGTCTGATGCAGTTGCCGACGCAGATCCGTCAATTCGGCGCTCAACTCGCCGTCGGTGACCGGTGCGACGACCCCAGCGGCAAGGTGTTCGAAAACCAGGCGCCACAGTCGCTTCAGGAAACGGTACGCGCCTTCGACGCCGGCATCCGACCATTCCAGCGATTGGTCGGGCGGGCTGGCGAACATGATGAACAGCCGGGCGGTATCGGCGCCGAACTGATCGATCAGCGCTTGTGGGTCCACGCCGTTGTTCTTCGATTTGGACATTTTTTCGATGCCGCCAATACCCACCGGCAGACCGTCGGCACGCAGGCTGGCACCGACGGCGCGGCCGCGGTCATCATGAACGGTATCAATATCGGCCGGATTGATCCACTGCTTCTTGCCGCTGTCGTCCTGGCGGAAGAAGGTCGGCGCGACGACCATGCCCTGGGTCAGCAGATTGGCGAAAGGCTCGTCGAGCGGCTGCTCGCCGAACAGGCCGAGGTCGCGCATCAGCTTGGTCCAGAAGCGCGAATAGAGCAGGTGCAGGATGGCGTGTTCGATGCCGCCGATGTACTGGTCGATGCCACCGGCACACCAGTAGGCGACGCGCGGATCCACCATCGCCTGCTCGTTGTCCGGGCAGCAGTAACGCAGGAAATACCATGACGACTCGACGAAGGTGTCGAGGGTGTCGGTTTCGCGCCGTGCCGGTTGACCACAGCGCGGACAGTCGCAGGCATGGAACTCGGGCAGCCGGGCCAGTGGCGACCCAGCGCCGGTGATGGTGACGGTTTCCGGCAGCACCACCGGCAACTGATCGTCCGGTACCGGCACCGCGCCGCACTGTGCGCAGTGGATGATCGGGATCGGGCAGCCCCAGTAGCGCTGCCGGGAAATCCCCCAATCGCGCAGCCGGAACTGCACCTTCTTGCCGCCGAGGTTTTTCGCCGTCAGGTCCGCCGCGATCGCTTCCAGCGCCGCGGGGTAATCGAGACCGTCATACGGGCCGGAGTGGATGCACACGCCACGTTGCTTGTCGGCGTACCACTCCTGCCATTCGGTCAAGGAAAAAGTCTCGCCGGCCACGGCGATCACCTGTTTGATCGGCAGATCGTATTTCCTGGCGAAAGCGAAATCGCGTCCGTCGTGCGCCGGAACGCCCATCACCGCGCCGTCGCCGTAAGCCATCAACACATAGTTGCCAACCCAGACCTCGATCGGCTCGCCGGTCAGCGGATGGTCGACGAAAATACCGGTGGGGACGCCCTTTTTCTCCATCGTCGCCAAGTCGGCCTCGGCGACGCCGCCCTGCTTGCATTGATCGACGAAAGCGGCGACCTGCGGATTGCGCGTGGCGGCGTGACTGGCCAAGGGGTGATCGGCGGCGACGGCGCAGAAAGTGACGCCCATGATCGTGTCCGGCCGGGTGGTGAACACCCACAACAAGCCCGCTTCCCCATCGAGATGGTAGGGAAAAGCGAAACGTACGCCGGTGCTCTTTCCGATCCAATTCTTCTGCATCAGTCGAACCTGTTCCGGCCAGCCGGGCAGCCGGTCGAGATCGGAGAGCAATTCGTCGGCGTAGGCGGTGATCTTCATGTAATACATCGGGATTTCGCGCTTTTCGATCAGCGCTCCCGAACGCCAGCCGCGACCGTCGATCACCTGCTCGTTGGCCAGCACGGTCTGATCGACCGGGTCCCAGTTGACGGTGCCGAGCCGTTGGTAAATCAGCCCCTTTTCGTACAGACGGGTGAACAGCCATTGTTCCCAGCGGTAGTACTGCGGAGTGCAGGTGGCCAACTCGCGTTGCCAGTCGATGGCGAAACCCAGACGCTTCAACTGGGCTTTCATGTACTCGATGTTGGCGTAAGTCCATTGTGCCGGCGGCACCTGGTTCTGGATCGCCGCGTTCTCGGCTGGCATGCCGAAGGCGTCCCAACCCATCGGTTGCAGGACGTTGTACCCCAGCATCTTGTGAAAGCGGGCGAGCACGTCACCGATGGTGTAGTTGCGCACGTGCCCCATGTGCAACTTCCCCGAGGGGTAGGGGAACATCGACAGACAGTAATATTTGCGCCGCGTCGGGTCCTCGACCGCGCGTGCCGCGCCGGTTTGCTCCCAGAGTTGCTGAGCGGCGATTTCGATCACCGCGGGCTGATACTTTTCCTGCATGGCGGGTATGAGATCCAGAAGTGGACTGAACACGGCATTATACCCGCCGATGTGGCTTGCGCCGCCGGACGCTCAGCGCGGGGGATCGGGTGTGAAGCCGCCGGGGAACGGATCGGGAGACGGCGTCGAATGCGGTTTGCGACGCGGAATGATCCCTTGTGCCAGCAGATTGGCGTGGCTGTCGTAACGGATGCTGACAATTTCAGCCGGCGATTCGCTGGCCCGCTTGAAATCGGTGTATTGCGTCGGCGAAACGATCCGTTCACCGTGGCCGGTACCGAGCCGACGTGACGAATCGGCGGACTCCTGGCGAGCCCGCCCCTGATCGCCGAGAGGTGGCGCGGCCGCGGGGGCAGGGGTGGGGACGGGGGCACTGGCCGGCGCGGCGCCGGCGGTCTTGTTTTCCGCCGCGCTCGGCATGTCACGGTGGGACGGGGCGACGCTGACCGCTGGCGGCGGCGCTTCGCGGTACACCGCCACACCGATCACCCCGACATTGTCCGGACGGTCGGTCCGTCCAGCGTAGCTGTCGGCAATACTGGTGAAATAGAACGCCGCCACATCATCGAGGCTTTTGCGCCAACCGTCGATTTCCGCCTTCTGCCAAGCGCCGAGGACATAGCCGGTCTGCCCGGTAGCAGCGGTTTGCCCGCTCAAGGCGTTGATTCCATCAACCGACAACACGGTCATCACCCGCCCGCCGGTCTTGTTGCGCAGGATAACCGCGTAACGATGCCCCGGGGCGCCGACGACATAATGTTGGCCGCGGTGTCGATACACCTCGAGCTTTTGTCCGCTTTGCCGATCGACGACCTCGAGGTCGACCAGGATGCCGGCATGAGCCGCTTGCAGGCTGCCGGCCAACGGAACAACGGTGCTCAGGATTGCCAAGCTGGTGGTCAGTTTCTTCATCGTCATCTCCAAGGAAATAAGGACAGGCATTTTTGTTGGGCACTTACATTTGCTGGTCTGGTAAGAAGGCTGAGGGGCGGGCAATGGCGTTTTCGCCTGGCGCCAGTCACCGCCGGCTTTCTCAGCAATTTTGATTCTGCATCAGCGCTGGCGTGGTCGGTTGATTCATGAATCAAATTAATCACCCGCTACGGTATTCGATACGACTGCTTAACGCTCCGCACGGCAGATGGTCGCAGGCCTATTTTTATTAAATGATTTAATGCTAATAATATTTTTTTAAAATGATCGCTCCTGCCGGTTTCCAGGAGAAATAATTTTTTGAACTGCTATAGTGAAACGCAGGCCAGTGATGGCTGTTTGCTGACGAGACTTGATGAAAGATCTTTTCCATGTCGCAGACACCGTGCGTCTTTGTAAGCCGGTAGTCGGTGATTGACCCGAAAGAGTTGATGTGCGTGACCATTTTCTGGTTTCTGTAAATCATCTTTCACTCGCCTCGTCGCCGAAAATCATCCATGGGTCGATCGTCACGCGAAGCCGGTCTGGTGCACCCGGCGTCGGGGCAAGACGTCGTCGGTCCAGCGTTAAAACAATCATGGAACAGCGGTTCGGGTTTCGAGTGCGGGTGACGTTCGATCGATACGGGCGCCGGCTTTCGACTTGTGCTGTTTGATCCGGAAACTTTCGAAAAGGAGATAGGTTTAAATGGCCGGACAAGTGCTCAGGATGATCGACAAGCTGGTCGAATTACGTGCCAAGGGCAATGCGACCGTCGCGTCGACGACGCGTACCAAGCTGCTTCTGAAAGGCATCA
Organism: Accumulibacter sp.; assembly: GCA_031732795.1. Taxonomy (GTDB): domain Bacteria; phylum Pseudomonadota; class Gammaproteobacteria; order Burkholderiales; family Rhodocyclaceae; genus Accumulibacter. The sequence continues at coordinate 26,482 of JAVMKC010000101.1, forward strand.
AGGTGGCGAGCTGGACAGCGACCTCGCCGGACGATCCCGACATGATCGCCAAGGTTCGCGAAGTCGCCAAAGAAATGGGCGTAGCAATTTGACGGTAAATCATAAAGTTACCAAATTGCTGCCGATGTATCGTCCATGACGTCGAGAAACGCGCAGAGCATGCCGCTTGGCCGGTAAATGCTGCCGAAAACACGGCGATTCTCCGCGCACACAGCCGTCACCTATTTTCGGAATATCAGGAGTTATCCGCATGATCAAAACCGCTTTATCCAAAACACCCGACACCGCCGAAGCCATCGCCGATCTGGCGCGCCAGCTTGCCGGGGTCTCGCCGAGCCTGTTGATCCTCTTTTTCTCATCGCGTCATGATGGCGCTGCTATTGCGGCCCTGGCGGCCGAAACCTGGCCGCAGGCGCGGTCGATCGGTTGCTCGACCGCCGGCGAGTTGGTGGCCGGCGAAATGACGGATGGCGCAGTGGTGGCGATGGCCATCGACCAGACGGTGGCCAATGAGGTAGCCGTGGCCATGATCGACGATCTGGGACGGGAAGGTTGTGTCGACGCCGCCCTGGCCGCGCTCGGCGACTTGGCAAACGGCGACCCGGAAACGCATGTCGGCATCGTGTTGATCGATGGCATGTCCGGCAAGGAAGAGACGCTGATGGAACGGCTTGGCGACCTCAGCGACCTGCGCTTCATCGGGGGCTCGGCGGGGGACGATCTGGCGTTTCAGACGACTACGGTGATTGCCGATGGGCGCGCGATGCCGCATGCCGCCGTTTTGGCAGTGCTGCATGTCCCGGCCGGTTTCCGCATCGTCAAGACCCAGTCGTTCTGCCGGACGGGTAAAACGTTGACCCCGACACGTGTCGATACCGAGAATCGACTGGTCATCGAATTCGACCATCAGCCGGCGAGTGCGGCGTACATGGCCGCGGTAGGTGCCGGAACCCTCGAACAGGCCGCGGGCAAGTTCATGTCCAATCCCGTCGGTTTGATGAACGGCGATGATCCCTATGTCCGTTCACCGCAGGTTTTCGACGGGCAGGGACTCAAGTTTTATTGTGCCGTCACCCCAGGAATGGATTTGGAACTGCTCGAGTCAACCGACATCGTCGCCGATACGGCCAAAGCACTGGCCGAGGCCAATGCCGACGGACGGGTGATCGGCATTCTCAATTTCAACTGCATCTTGCGGACGCTCGAACTGAAAGCGAAAGACCTGACCGGCGACTATGCTCGCCTGTTCACCGTGCCGATGGCCGGTTTTTCGACCTATGGTGAAGCCGACATCGGCCACATCAACCAGACGGCGACGATGATCGCCTTCGTCGGCTGAACGGCGCTTTCGTTTCCTTTTGTTTCTATTGGCAGCGGACCGGCAAGAGATACGCCGGTCCGCTGTTTTCTTTTTGCGACTGTTCGCGAGGGAATCGCCAGTCGTCGTCCGACGGCGTGAACTTTTCCGTCAGACGCTTCGCACTGATTGGTGGTCGTCGTTGATCGAGTCGAGCGCGCTCGTTTCTTGCGAGTGCCGATCAAATCCAGCGGGGCCACCAAATCCACCAAGTCCACCCCACGATCCGGCCAGATCGTTCTGACCGGGCCTTGAACATCAACTCAGGTCGACCGAGGCAGGCGTTTCATCCGCTTCGGCCGGGCAGACGATCGTCGGCCGGTACGTTGAGTTGCCGGCTGCGAACCAGTTGATAGGGACGCAGCAGATAAGCCAGCGAGGCGAAACCGCTCCAGATGTGTACCAGGCGGGTAAAGGGGAAGATCAGGAAAATGGTCATCCCGAAGAACATGTGCAGCTTGAACACCCAGTGCGTGCCAGCGAGCAGGTCGACACCGCCGCTCTGGAAGGTGAGCAGATGTTGCGCCCAGCCGGCCAGGCGCAGCATGACGCTGCCGTCGAGATGCGCCCACGACAGCGGCAGTGAGATCAATCCCAGCGCCAGTTGCAGCCAGAACAGGATCAGGATCAGGTTGTCGCTGGTTTTCGACGTGGCGCGGACCCGCTCGTCGCTCAGGCGGCGGTGGAGCAGGATCGAAACGCCGATGAAGGCCAGAGTGCCGAAAAAGCCACCGGAGAGAATGGCCATCAACTGTTTGGTGCCGGCGTCGATAAACGGCTGATAAAGCGCGTGCGGTGTCAGCATGCCGACGAAGTGACCAAAGAAGAGGAACAATACGCCGACGTGGAATAGATTGCTGCCCCAACGCAGTTGATCGGTGCGTAGCAATTGGGAGGAATCACTTTTCCAGGTGTATTGGTCGCGGTCGAAACGCAACAGACTGCCGACCAGAAAAACGGTCAGACAGATGTAGGGGTAATAGCCGAACAGAAAATTATCGAGCCAGGGATTCATTTTCAAACTCCTCGCGGGGCAGAGGAACGGACGATGTGGATGGGTTGAGCCGGCCGGGATTGCGGCAGAGACTGGCCGGGGGATGAGCAGCCGGCGAAGGCTGGTGGTTCATCCCAGACAGCGTCCAGAGGCAGTTCGGCGGCGGCGGTCACCGGTTGAGCGCTGCTGCCGGCCAGTTCGAGCAACGCGTCGAACAGGGCCGTGTAATCGCTGTGCTGTTCGACCAGCGCCGCGTGGATGCTGTTGAGGATATGCGTCATTTCACCGAGAAATTCCCGGGCTTGCTGAGGAGGCAGTGTCGAAGCGAATTCGAGTGCCGCTGGCAAGTAATCCGGTAGTTCGTCAGCGGCGAGATACAGCCCGGTGCTGGCGTAGGTCTGCGCCAGATCGATCATCGCCGGACCACGTTCGCGAGAGTCGCCGTGTACGTGTTCGAAGAGATGCAACGACGTCGACCGGCCGCGATCGAAACGTTCGACGTAGTCGGCTTCGAGTTCGAGCGCCGGAGTGGCCGCCAGACGGTCGAGCAACGCCTGCAGTCGATCCAGAGTGGCCGTGCTCAGCGCGCGTTCGTCGTGCAGGGTTTCGGCGATCAGCGGCAGGTGACGCAGTGTGTCGGTGGTCGGATAACTCAGCAGCCGCGACAGCGCGCGCAACGTTCTGGCGGCTGCCGGGGCAAGGGACAAGCCGTTCATTTGCGCTAGACCTCCAGTTTGATCGGGATGGTCCGCCGTTTGCGGCCACCGAACAGGCTGTGCTCGCTGACGCCGTCCGAACAGCCGTTGCCGAACGAGAAACCGCAACTGCCGCGGACGTCGAAGGTGTTTTCGGCGTACTCGCGGTGGGTGCTCGGAATGACGAAGCGGTCTTCATAATTGGCGATCGCCATCACCTGATACATTTCTTCCACTTCAGCCGCACTCATGCCGACCTGTTTGATGACTTCAGGGTTCTCGCGGCCGTCGACGTGCCGGGTGCGCATGTAGCTGCGCATCGCCAGCATCCGTTCGAGTGCTCGTTCGACCGGCACCGGATCGCCGGCGGTCAATAAGTTGGCGAGGTATTTGACCGGGATGCGCAGTTGCGAGACATCGGGGATTTCGCCGTTGCTGCCGAGATGGCCGGCGTGCGCGGCGGCGCTGATCGGCGACAGCGGCGGCACGTACCAGACCATCGGCAGCGTGCGGTATTCCGGGTGCAGCGGCAGAGCGACCTTCCAGTCTACCGCCATCTTGTAAACCGGGCTGTTGTGCGCGGCTTCCAGCCAAGCCTCGGGGATGCCGTCGGCACGGGCCTGGGCGATGATTTTCGGATCGTGCGGGTCGAGGAAGATCTGCAGTTGCGCGGCGTACAGGTTGGTTTCGTGCTGGACGCTGGCCGCTTCGGCGATCCGGTCGGCGTCGTAGAGCAGTACGCCGAGGTAACGGATGCGTCCGACGCAGGTCTCCGAGCAGACCGTCGGCTGACCGGACTCGATGCGCGGATAACAGAAGATGCACTTTTCGGCCTTGCCGCTTTGCCAGTTGTAGTAAATCTTTTTATACGGACAGCCGGAGACGCACATCCGCCAGCCGCGGCATTTATCCTGGTCGATCAATACGATACCGTCTTCCTCGCGTTTGTAGATCGATCCGGACGGGCAGGAGGCGACGCAGGCCGGATTCAGGCAGTGTTCGCACAGTCGCGGCAGATACATCATGAAGGTGTTTTCGAACTGGCCGTAGATTTCCTTCTGGATGTCGTCGAAGTTGCGGTCTTTGCCGCGTTTGCTGAATTCGCCGCCGAGAATTTCTTCCCAGTTCGGTCCCCATTCGATCTTTTCCATCCGCTTGCCGGTGATCAGGCTACGCGGCCGGGCCGTCGGCGCGGCCTTCATCTCCGGCGCCGCTTGCAGATGTTGATAGTCGAAGGTGAAGGGTTCGTAGTAGTCGTCGATCTGCGGCATGTTCGGATTGGCGAAGATCCGGGTCAGCACCTTCCAGCGCGCACCCTGCCGCGGTTCGATACGGCCGTCAGCCTTGCGCTGCCAACCGCCCTGCCAACGATCCTGGTCTTCCCAGGCTTTGGGGTAGCCGATGCCGGGTTTGCTTTCGACGTTGTTGAACCAGGCATATTCCATCCCCGGCCGGCTGGTCCACACGTTCTTGCAGGTCACCGAACACGTGTGGCAGCCGATGCATTTGTCGAGGTTGAGGACCATGCCGATTTGCGCGCGAATTTTCATGCGTGTGCTCCCTGAGACGTGGCGCCCGCCGGCGCATTGGGCGTATCGAGCCAATCGACGCGGGCCATCTTGCGAACGATGACGAACTCGTCGCGATTGGTGCCGATCGTGCCGTAATAATTGAAGCCGTAACTGAATTGTGCATAGCCGCCGATCATGTGCGTCGGCTTGAGGACCACCCGCGTCACCGAGTTGTGAATGCCGCCGCGTACGCCGGTGATTTCCGATCCCGGGGTATTCACGATCTTTTCCTGCGCGTGGTACATCAGCACCATCCCTGGATTGACGCGCTGGCTGACCACGGCTCGGGCGGTGATCGCGCCATTGACGTTGAACAGTTCGACCCAGTCGTTATCGACGATTTTCGCTGCCCGGGCGTCGTCCTCGCTCAGCCAGATGATCGGGCCGCCGCGACTGAGGGTCAGCATCATCAGGTTGTCGGTGTAGGTCGAATGGATCCCCCACTTCTGGTGCGGAGTGATGAAGTTGAGAACGATTTCCGGGTTGCCGTTACGTTTGATGCCCTGGATTTCCGCTGTCGTCTTCAGGTCGACCGGCGGGCGATAGCTGGCCAGTCCCTCGCCGAAGGCGATCATCCACGGATGGTCGAGGTAGAACTGTTGGCGACCACTGAGCGTCCGCCAGGGAATCAGTTCATGAACGTTGGTATAGCCGGCGTTGTAGGAAACCGTTTCGCTTTCGATGCCGCTCCAGGTCGGCGAACTGATGATCTTGCGCGGTTGGGCCTGGATGTCGCGGTAGCGGATTTTTTCGTCCTCGCGATACAACGCCAAGTGCGTGTGATCGCGGCCGGTCTGCTTGCCGAGCGCTTTCCAGGCTTTGACGGCGACGTGACCGTTGGTTTCCGGAGCCAATTGCAGAATCACTTCGCAAGCGTCTATGTCGCTGTCGATCTGCGGCAGGCCGCGTGTCGCGCCTTCGGCGAGAACGGTGCCGTTCAACTCGCCGAGTTGACGGACTTCGTCGCCGGTATTCCAACCGATACCCTTGCCGCCGTTGCCGAGCTGATTCATCAAGGGACCCAGGGCGGTGAAACGGCGATAGACGTTCGGGTAGTCGCGTTCGACCACTTGCACCTGCGGCGCCGTCTTACCGGGAATCAGCGCCGTTTCGCCGCGCTGCCAGTCCTTGACGCCCAAGGGTTGCGCCAGTTCGGCGGCGGTATCGTGCATCAGCGGGCTGAGCACCACATCCTTTTCGACACCGAGGTGCCCGACACAGACTTCACTGAATTTACGGGCGAAACCCTTGTAGATTTCCCAGTCGCTGCGTGCCTGCCAAGCCGGATCGACCGCCGCCGACAGCGGGTGGATGAACGGGTGCATGTCGCTGGTGTTGAGGTCGTTCTTTTCGTACCAGGTTGCCGTTGGCAGGACGATGTCCGAGTACAGGCAGGTGGTGCTCATCCGGAAATCGAGGGTCACCAACAGATCGAGCTTGCCCTGCGGCGCGTGTTCGTGCCAGATCACTTCACGTGGCCGCGCGCTTTCGTCGCCGAGATCCTTGCCTTGCACGCCGTTGCTGGTGCCGAGCAAATGCTTGAGGAAATATTCGTGACCTTTCCCCGACGAGCCGAGCAGGTTCGAGCGCCAGACGAACAGGTTGCGCGGCCAGTTGGCCGGATGGTCCGGATCGGTGCAACTCATTTTCAGCGTGCCGTTCTGCAGGGAGTGGACGACGTGGGTTTTGGCGTCCACGCCAGCCGCGGCGGCGTCACGTGCCACCTGCAGCGGATTGGTCTGCAGTTGCGGTGCCGACGGCAGCCAGCCCATCCGCTCGGCGCGGACGTTGTAATCGATCATCGATCCGGCGTATTGCGAACGGTCGGCCAACGGCGACAGCACTTCGGCGAGATCGAGTTTTTCGTAACGCCACTGATCGGTGTGGGCATAGAAGAAGCTGGTCGAATTCATTTGCCGCGGCGGACGCAGCCAGTCCAGGGCAAAGGCCAACGCCGTCCAGCCGGTCTGCGGACGCAGCTTTTCCTGGCCGACGTAATGCGACCAGCCGCCGCCGCTTTTGCCGACGCAGCCGCAGAGCATCAGCATGTTGATCACGCCGCGGTAATTCATGTCGCAGTGATACCAGTGGTTCATCGCTGCGCCGATGATGATCATCGACTTGCCCTGCGTTTTTTCGGCGTTTTCGGCGAACTGGCGGGCAACGGTGATGACCTGCTCACGCGGTACGCCGGTGATCGATTCCTGCCACGCCGGGGTATACGGCGTGTTGTCGTCGTAACTGCGCGCGGCTTGTTCGCCCGGCAGACCGCGTGCGACACCGTAGTTGGCCAACTGCAGGTCGAACACCGTCGCCACGTAAGCGTTGCAAGGTCCGTTATCGCCGACGAGAGTCAGCGCCTGTACCGGAACGGTCCGCGTCAGTACCTCGTTCTGCGCGTTGTGCGGGAAATGCTGGCTGCTGATGCCGCCGAAATAGGGGAAGCCGACCAGCGCGGTGGCCGGTGTGGAATCGGCTTCGAGCAAGGACAGGCGCAGTTTGACGGGGTTGCCGTGTTCGGCTTCCTTGTCTTCGAGATTCCATTTGCCCTGGTCGGAGCGACCTTCGGGTCCCCAGCGGAAACCGATCGAACCGTTCGGCAGCACCGCTCGACCCTGGTCGTCGAAAGCGACCGTTTTCCATTCCGGATTGTTGTCCTGACCAAAACGGTCGCTGAAATCGCTGGCCCGCAGATAACGGTCGGGAACCAGCAAAGACTGTCCGGAGGGAGTGGTCTGTGGTTTGAGCAACACCAGCAAGGGCAGGTCGGTGTAACGGCGGGCGTAATCGTCGAAGTACGCGCAACGCCGGTCGACATAGAATTCTTTGGCGATCACGTGGCCCATGGCGGTGGCCACCGCCGCGTCGGTGCCTTGCTTGGGATGCAGCCAGAGGTCGGCGAGCTTGGCGACTTCCGAATAATCGGGGGTCACCGCCACCGTTTTCGCGCCCTTGTAGCGGACTTCGGTAAAGAAGTGCGCATCCGGCGTCCGCGTCTGCGGTACGTTCGATCCCCAGGCAATGATGAATGTCGAGTTGTACCAGTCGGCCGACTCGGGAACGTCGGTCTGCTCGCCCCAGATTTGTGGGCTCGACGGCGGCAGATCGCAATACCAGTCGTAAAAACTCATGCAGACGCCGCCGATCAGGCTCAGATAACGGCTGCCGGCGGCGTAGCTGACCATCGACATCGCCGGGATCGGCGAAAAACCGATCACTCGGTCGGGTCCGTGGGTCTTGATGGTGTATACATTGGCCGCGGCGACGATCTCATTGACTTCGTCCCAGGTCGACCGGACGAAGCCACCGAGGCCGCGCAGGCGTTGGTAGTCGCGGCGTTTGTCGTCGTTTTCGACGATCGACGCCCAAGCGGCGACTGGATCGAGGCGCTGACGGGCGTCACGCCAACTTTGCAGCAGCCGGCCGCGGACCATCGGATATTTGACACGGTTGGCGCTGTACAGATACCAGGAATACGAGGCGCCACGCGCGCAGCCGCGTGGTTCATGGTTGGGCATTTCCCAGCGCGTGCGCGGGTAATCGGTCTGCTGGGTTTCCCAGGTGACGATGCCGCCTTTGACGTAGATCTTCCAGGAACACGACCCTGTGCAATTGACGCCGTGCGTCGAACGGACGATCTTGTCGTGCGCCCAACGGTTGCGATACGTATCTTCCCAGGTGCGGTCCTCGCCGGTGACCGTGCCATGGTCGTCCGCGAATGCTTCTTTCGGCGTGGAAAAATAGCGCAGGCGATCGAGAAAGTGGCTCATAGGGATTCCTTGAAACGTGAAGGGTGATTCGGGCGGTTTTCAGGGGTTCTTGACGTAAGCGTTGGCCCGCAGATAGAACCACCAGTTGAGCACCAGGCACAGCGCGTAAAAAAGAGCGAAACCGTACATTGCGTACTCTGGGGTTCCGGCCTTGATCTGCTGGCCGATGACCACCGGGGCGATGAAAGCGCCATACGCAGCGATCGCCGATGTCCAGCCGAGGACCGGTCCGGCTTGCTGGCGGTCGAAGATCACGCCGATGGTGCGGAAGGTCGAGCCGTTGCCGACGCCGCTGGCCGCGAAAAGCAGGACGAACAAAGCCATGAAGGTTGGGAAATACTGCTCGGGCGTCGCCGATTTATAAGCCATCATCATCACGTAGCCGACGGCGATCGACGCGCCGACCATGACCAGCGAAATCACCTGGGTGACGATCGAACCGCCCTTCTTGTCCGAAATCCAGCCACCGATCGGGCGGACCATCGCGCCGACGAAGGGGCCGATCCAGGCGTAAGTCAACGCGGATGGTGCGTTCGGATTCTTCAGCGTGTGCTGCATCACCCCGGCGGCGTCGGGAACGTGGCTGATACCGAAGATGACGGTGATCGACAACGGCAGAGCCATCGAAAAACCGATGAACGAACCGAAGGTGACCACATAGAGAAGGGTCATCGACCAGGTGTGCTTGTCGTTGAAAATCGCGAACTGACGAGCGATGTTGTCCTTCATCGTTCCGAAGGCGGTCAGTTTCATCACCAGCAGCGTGCCGGCGACGATCAGCGGCATCGCCAGCCACATGTTCAGGAGACCGAGTCCGGTCGGCGGCGGCAGATAGAGGTAAAGGCCGATGCCGGCCGGCATGAAAGACAGGGTGTACAGCCAGATGATTTTCATGAACGCCGGAATCGTGCCGCCGATCGCCGGCGAGACGGTGCCCAGGTTGTTCATACCGAACCAGCACAGGATCGACAGCGGCACCAGCGACAGCAACCAGGCAAAACCGGCGTTCTGAATGTAAGTCGGCGTACCGGCGACGATCTTGCCGAAAATCCAGCCGCTGTCCTTGACCAGGATCATCGGCTCGCCGCCGAAAGCACCGAACAGGCTGACGGTCATCACCAGCGGGATGACGATCTGCATCGTCGTCACGCCGAAATTGCCCAATCCGGCGTTGAGCCCCAGCGCCGTTCCCTGCAGGCGCTTGGGAAAAAAGGTGCTGATGTTGGACATCGAACTGGCGAAATTACCGCCGCCAACGCCGGACCACAGCGCCATCACCTGGAAGACCCATAACGGCCAGTCCTTGTGCTGCAAAGCGATACCGGTGCCGATCGCCGGCGAAAGCAGCATCGCGGTGGTCAGAAAAATGGTGTTGCGGCCACCGGACAAACGGATCAGGAACGATGCCGGGATGCGCATCGTCGCCCCGGCCAGACCGGCGATGGCGGTCAGGGTGAACAACTCGGGCTGGCTGAAAGGGAAGCCCAGGTTGAGCATCTGTACGGTGATGATTCCCCACATTCCCCAGATGGCGAAGCCGCACAACAGGGCAGGCACCGAAATCCACAGATTGCGATACGCGATGCGTTTGCCGGTGCTTTCCCAGAATTGCTCGTCCTCGGGACGCCAGTCGATGATGTCGGCCGAACTGGTGCTCGCCGGCGTGGTGGTCGAAGTGCTGTTCATGATCGACTCTAAAAAAGGAAGGGAAAAGGCTGACGGAGATCAGCGGCGGGCATCGACGGTGCGGATCAGATGGCTGCCGCGGACCTCGGTGAAGTACATCCAGATCAGCGATACCCAGACCACGCCGTACATCAGCATGAAAGCGCTCGAGCGGATGCCGGTCAGGTCCATCAGCGCGCCGAACATGATCGGCAGCACGAAACCGCCCAGACCACCGGCCAAACCGACGATGCCGGAGATCACGCCGATGTTCTGCGGGTATTCATCCGAGATGTACTTGAAGACCGAGGCTTTACCAAAAGCCCAGGCGATACCGAGAATGAACACCAGCGCGGTGAACGCATAGACATTCAGTCCGATATGGAAAGATTTCGCGCCATTGACGGTCATCACCGTGAAATCGGTCTGCGGGTAGCTGAGGAGGAACAGGGCTACCCAGCTCAGCCACAGTACCCACCAAGTCACCGAGTGGGCGCCGAAACGATCGGAAAACCAGCCGCCGACGGCGCGCAGCACACCACCGGGCAAGGAAAAACAAGCGGCGAGCAACGCGGCGGTCTGGATGCTCAGGCCGAACTCGCCGACGTAGTACTGCACCATCCACAGGCTCATGGCCACGTAACCGCCGAAGACGATCGAGTAATACTGGCAGAGCTTCCAGACATTGGGGTCCTTCAACGCCTGCAACTGTTCGCGCCAAGTGATTTTCGAATCGACCAGATGCGCCGGGTCGGCGTGACTGAAAAGCCAGAAGATCACCGCCGTCAGCAACATCACCCCCGCGTAGACCTGCGGTACCATCGTCCAGCCGAAAGCGATCAGCAGCGCCGGCGCGACGAACTTGTTGACCGCCGCTCCAGAGTTCCCCGCCCCGTAAACCCCCATCGCGAAACCCTGCCGCTCGCGCGAAAACCAGCGGGCGACGTACGGCGTGCCGACCGAAAATGAGCCGCCGGCCAAACCGACGAACAAGCCGAGCACCAGGAAATGCCAGAACGCCGTGGCGTAGGCAATCAAGTAAATCGGCAGGACGCAGGACATCATCAGCGTAAACAGCACGATCCGTCCGCCGTATTTGTCGGTCCACATGCCGAGCGGCACGCGGATCAGCGAGCCGGTGAGCACCGGCGTCGCGGTCAATAAACCGAATTCGGTGGCATTGAGGCCCAGGTTGGTCTTGATCGGGATGCCGATGACCCCGAACATCATCCAGACCATGAAACAAACCGTAAACGCCAGCGTGCTGACGATCAGAACGGCCAGCCCTTGCCCTTTCCTGCCCATGGAATCTGCTCCCGGATGCTACTGAAAAATAATGCCAATAGCTTATTGAAAAGCGTCCGGAAAAACCCTGATGCAAGTCAATTCTGGAAAATTCCCTATTGCCGACACGGCGTCCGGGTTGGCGAGAGAACGGCTGATGCATCACGTCAGCCGAAAACGGCCGTCGAAGAGTGATCAGCATGATGCGAGGGCTCAGGAAGTCTGCATGCCCATCACGGCAGGCTGGTCATACAAGCGCTTTGTCTAAAAAATAAATAAATAGATCAATAACGATCGGTTGTTGTGATGCGGATCATCCAGGTCTGCAATGGTTTTTCATCGTCGTCCAGAAACATATCGTCTTTCCTGCTGCATCGCTCTCGAAAACCCGGTGCCGCTACTCGGCGGTAGCTGTTGCACCTTCACTAGCTGTCTCGTTTCCTTTCGAAAAAGAACTTGGGAAGAGGTAATCCGGCAGCCAACCTCACAAGAGCAGTTCAAGGCCGCGCTTGAACCCGGAGAGGACGTCGCAATAAGCTTTGCGGACGCTCCAGCGGTCGGGATCGATGGGTGCCGGGCTTTTTTCGGTAGCAGTGGGATAAGCCCGGGTGTCGAGACGTTTGGGGAAGGCAAGGTGGGTGTCTTCGAGACCAAACGCACGGCTTGAAGTCCGAGAACATTGGTTCGATGGCCAGTGAGCCTCGTAATTCCGTACCGCAGCCCGGTTCGGCGGACCGTCCAGTGCGAGGATCCAGGACTCGTGGAGTCCAGGTTCATGTCACGGATTGCCGTCGGCAGACTCGCTTCGAACAACCGGGTCATCGCAGCTGAAAACACCGCGTCGGCCATCTTTCGATAGCCATCGACGCCGATTCGGTATCATGCCCGGCCAACCAGTCCGCTCATCGAGTTCATGCTTGGCTTCTCCTGCGCGGTGTGTTGAGCCGATTGACGATGAGGGACAGGCCTCAACTGCTGCTGAAAAGTGTAAAGACCTCGTCAATCAGGCCCAGTATTCACGTTTTTTCTTTTTCCAGTTCCCCTGAGCCTTCGGGAAAATGGTCTGGAAGAAGATCTTGCGGCTTCTTCACGAGACGTGCGGAAAAGCGTGTGATGATTCGGGAGGCTGCCCCAGTCAAGCGGGGAGTCCCAAGACGGACCTTGGTAATCGGATAAAGATCTTCAGTGTGACTTGATCATCGTCCCGACGCCGTGGTCGGTGAGGATTTCCAGCAGCAGCGCGTGCTCGACCCGTCCGTCGATGATGTGCACGCTCTTGACACCGTTGCGCGCGGCGTCCACGGCCGAGCCGATTTTTGGCAGCATGCCGCCGGACAGCGTACCGTTGGCGACCATTTCGTCGATTTCCTTGGGCGTCATGCCGGTGAGCAATTGGCCGTTTTCGTCGAGTACGCCGGGGGTGTTGGTCAACAGCACCAGCTTTTCGGCCTTGAGGATTTCGGCGATCTTGCCGGCAACGACATCGGCATTGATGTTGTAGGTTTCACCGTTTTTGCCGACGCCGACCGGCGCGACAACCGGGATGAAGCCGCCGGATTCGAGATGGCCGATCAACGAGGGGTCGATATGAGTGATGTCGCCGACCTGTCCGACGTCGATCAAGTCGGCGCTGTCGTTGTCGCCGGGCAATAACAGTTTCTTGGCGCGGATGAAGCTTCCGTCCTTGCCGGTCAGGCCGACGGCTTTGCCGCCGGCCTGGTTGATCAGGTTGACCACGTCCTTGTTGACTTGCCCGCCGAGCACCATTTCGACGATTTCCATCGTTTCAGCGTCGGTAACCCGCATGCCCTGGATGAAGTGGCCGGTTTTGCCGACCCGTTTGAGCAGATTTTCGATTTGCGGCCCGCCGCCGTGCACCACCACCACGTTCATGCCGACCAGTTTGAGCAACACCACGTCGCGGGCGAAACATTGTTTGAGATGCTCGTCGGTCATCGCGTTGCCGCCGTATTTGACGACAATGGTCTTGCCGTGGAACCGTTTGATATAAGGCAGCGCTTCGGCGAGGATGCCGGCTTCGTCGGCCGGAGTGAGCGAACGAGCGGTCATGGCGGAAATCCTGTTGATGACCCGTGGATTTTACTCGCCGGTGATGAAAATAAAAAGGCGACTCCCGTTACCGTAGTCCGTGCTTCTCCGGTTGGACTTTTTGCTCTGTCTCTGGCGGTGAGCAGACCACCGATGATGGAGGCCGGACGTACAATGACCGTCTTTTGTATCGCCTGAAGAGCCGCCGTCTGCGTCATGCCGTCTGCTTTACGTGTCTCCGACAGAGCCTGGTTGCCGGGCAGCGGCAACCCGTTGACCCGTTTGTTGGCCTTGCGCCGGCTGGAGGTGCTGAGTCAGTCGCTGGTATTGGCACTGGCGGTCGTCTGGTTGCGCATGCCGTTGCCGGTGTTGCCGATGGCCGCGATCATCGCCAGCCTGGCGCTGGCCAACCTGCTCAGCCGCTGGTGGCTGACGCAACGCGGCGCGGTCGGTGAAAGCGGGATTTTCGGACAACTGGCGATCGACACCCTGGCCTTCGGTCTGCTGCTCTACTTCGCCGGCGGCTCGGCGAATCCTTTCGTTTCGCTGTTGTTGATGCCGCCGATGCTGGCCGCGGCGATGCTGCCGACGCGCCAAGCGTGGGCGATGGCGCTGCTGGCGTTATTGACCTACTCCGTGTTGCTGCTATGGAATCTGCCGTTGCCGGCGCCGCAACGCGATCTCGCGGCGCTCGACGAATTACTGGCCCGCGTCAGCGGTGATGGTGCCGAACACGCGTTGCACGGCAACAGTTTCGCGCTGCATGTGCTGGGCATGTGGCTCAATTTCGTGATCAGTCTGGCCGTGGTCGCCTTGCTGCTGACGCGACTGGCCAGCACGCTCAAGCGGCGTGAACGCGAACTGGCTGCGGCGCGCGAAGCGGCGTTGCATGACGAGCAGATTCTGGCACTGGGCACGCTCGCCGCCGGTGCCGCGCACCAGTTGGGAACGCCACTGGCGACGATGGCGGTGGTGCTTGGCGAACTCGAACACACTCACGCCGACGACGAGGCGTTGCAGCAGGATCTGTCACTGCTTCGCGGGCAGGTCGACCGTTGCAAGCAAACGTTGTCGCAAATCCTGGCCAGTGCCGGACAAACGCGCGGCGAGGCGCTGCATTCGCTGGCGATCGACGCTTATCTGCGACAATTGCTCGACGACTGGCAGTTGATCCGACCGCGAACAGCGGTCGACGCTCGATTGGACGGTGTTTCACCGGCACCAACCCTCGTTGCCGACGGCACCCTGGCGCAGGCGCTGCTCAATCTGCTCGACAACGCGGCCGACGCGCATGGCGAGCAATCGTCGGCTTTGATCTTCACTGCCGAATGGAGCGACGATCAATGCCAGATCGAAATTCTCGATCGGGGACCCGGTCTGCAGGCCGCGGCAGTCACCCTGCTCGGGGAAGCGTTTTTCACCACCCGCTCAGCCAGCGAAAACGCGTCGGCAACCGCTGGTGGCGTGGGCATCGGTCTGTTTCTGAGCAATGCGACGATCCAACGTTTCGGCGGCCGGGTCGAATTGTTCAACCGCGACGCGACCGCTGGCGCCTGCACCCGCGTCACCTTGCCCTTGAATCGCCCAAAGGAACCGTGATGTCCACCTTGTCCCGTTCCCCGGCCCTCACCGAACCCTCGGCGTCGCTGCTGCTGGTGGACGACGATCCCCTTTTCTGTCGCGTGCTGGCGCGTGCGCTCGAACGGCGCGGCTTTGCCGTCAGCGTCGCAGGCGATGTGGCCGCCGCGTTGGTCGAAGCAGAACATCGACCACCGACTTTCGCCGTGATCGATCTGAAAATGCCGGGTGAATCCGGGCTGGTATTGATCGAAAAGCTGCTGACCATGGCGCCGGGAATGCGGGTGGTGATGCTCACCGGTTATGCCAGCATCGCCACGGCGGTCGAAGCGATCAAGCTCGGTGCCGTGCATTACCTGGCCAAGCCCTGCGACGCCGATCAGGTGGTCGAGGCTTTGCTGAAAGACCGTGCCGGCGATGCGCGCGTCGCTGTCGCCGACTCTCCGTTGTCGGTCGACCGGCTGGAATGGGAGCACATCCAGCGCGTGTTGTCCGAACAGCAGGGGAATATTTCGGCAACCGCCCGGGCGCTGAAAATGCATCGACGGACGCTGCAGCGCAAGCTCGGCAAGCGTCCGGGCCGCGAGTGACGATGATGAAAATGGAGTCGAACCGCCTACACTTTTGTCGGATCCCGCGGCTGGCGGACGGGCAACGACGTTTTCAGTCGGTTTTACGTTTGGCGCGCGGATGCGCCTGGTCGTACACCTTGGCCAGATGCTGAAAGTCGAGATGGGTGTAGACCTGCGTTGACGCAATGCTGCTGTGTCCGAGCATTTCCTGGACCGCACGCAGATCACCCGACGACTGCAAGACATGCGACGCAAAAGAGTGGCGCAGCATATGCGGATGCACCTGCGCCGGCAGCCCTTGGCGTAAGCCGCGCCGCTGGAGGCGCAGCTCGATCATCCGTACGCCCAGCCGTTTGCCGAGCCGACCGACGAACAGTGCCGGTTCGTCGATGGCGGCCAAGCGCGGACGTTGCGTCAACCAGTGCGCCAGCGCGGCAAGCGCCAGACGGCCAACCGGCACGATGCGCGCTTTATTGCGTTTGCCGATCACACGCAGTTCGCCGTTGGCCAAATCTTCGCGACACGATAGATCGAGCGCCGCGAGTTCAGCCAGACGCAGGCCGGACGAGTAGAACAATTCGAACATCGCCTGATCACGGCTTTCCAGTGGATCGTCGCTGGCCGGCGCCGCCAGCAGGCGGCTGGCTTCGTCCGGTGACAAGACTTTCGGCAAGGCTTTCGGGCTTTTCGGTGGCCGTACGTCGTCAACCGGATTCAAGGTCACCACACCGCGTTCAGCCAGGGAGCGGAAGAACCCTCGCCAAGCCGACAGGAGCCGCCCCAGAGAACGGCCACCGAGACCGCTGGAATGCAGTTGCGCCAGGAAACGACGGACCTGCGCCGTCTGCAGGGTCTCGAGCGCACCGCCGCCGGGCAGATCACTGAGCAGCCGTTTCAACGACGCCAGATCGCGGCGGTAATTGGCGACGGTGTGCGCCGACAGCCGTCTTTGCTGCGCCAATTCACCGAGATAGCGGTCGATTTCCGCCTGGATGTCGGCCATCGTCAGCCGGTGGTGGTCGTCAAGAAACCGTGCGCACCAGCGCCGCGGAGACCATTTCGCCCAGTCGCTGCAGGTAAATGGTGCCCATCGCGGGATTGAAATAGTCGGCACTGTCGCTGCCGAGCGCCAACAGGCCGATGGTCTCACCGTCGTTGCGCAGGGCGATCAAGGCTTGCGAGCGGATATGCGCCGCCGCTTCGCCGAACCAGGACGACGATTCGAAATCGTCACTGCTCCCGCAGTAGGGTTGCATCAGCGCTTCGGCAAAGGTCCGCAGTTTGTGACTGACGGTGGTGTACACCGACGAAGAGTCGTTTCCGGCGGGATCGGACCATAAACGTACGGCTACGTATGGAATGGCAAACTCATTGCGCAGATGGAAATCCAGAGTATGCAATACCGACGTGAAGTCGGCGGCGCCGAGCAGAGCGATGGTCAGGCCGTGCATCTGCTGGCTGATGTGGTGATTTTCCTCGCTGATGTCCACGAGTTCGGCCAGACGACTTTCGAGTTGACGGTTCTTCTCGCGCAAGGCCAGCATCTGCCGTTCGGTGATCGAGATCGTCCGCCCGCTATGCGGGTGAGGAACCACCAGCTCGGTCATCAATTCCAGATGCTCTTCGAAAAACCGTGGGTGCTCCTGCAGGTACTGGGCGACTTGCTGCGAATTCATAATTCGATCTCTCCTTTAAAAACCGTCTGCGCCGGGCCGTTCATCCGCACCGCGGTGCCTGGGCCGTCCCAGGCGATGCGCAGCGTTCCGCCGCGCGTTTCGACCTCTACCGGTGAATCGAGCAGGCCGCGGGCGATACCGGTCACCGCGGCCGCGCAGGCGCCGGTGCCGCAGGCCAGGGTTTCACCGGCACCTCGTTCGAAAACCCGCAGACGGATCCGTTGCCGATCGATCTGCTGCATGAATCCGGCGTTGACCCGCTGCGGAAAGCGCGGATGCCCTTCGATCAACGGACCCCACTCCGCCACCGGCGCCTGGTCCACGTCCGCCACCAGCTGCACGGCATGTGGATTGCCCATGCTGACCGCGACGATCGTCAGTTCCTGGTCGCCGACGCGCAAGGTTTGCAGCAGCGCGTCATTGTCGGTGAGAAAGGGAATCCGTTCGGCGGTGAAATCAGGAAGACCCATGTCGACAGTCACCGTGCCGTCGTCTTCCAGACGAGGAACGATCACGCCGGCCAGCGTTTCGACCCGGATCTCGCGACGCTCGCTCAAGCCCTGTTCATGCACGAAGCGGACGAAACAGCGTGCGCCATTGCCGCATTGCTCGACTTCACCGCCGTCGGCATTGAAAATCCGATAACGAAAATCGACGTCCGGCCGGCTGGCGGTTTCGACCAGCAGGATTTGATCGCAACCGACGCCGAAATGACGGTCGGCCAGAAAACGGAGTTGCCCGGTGGTCAGGGCCACCGGTTGACGAACGGCGTCGATGACCACGAAGTCGTTTCCCAGGCCGTGCATCTTGACGAAGGACAGTTTCATCGTCATTCGGCACTTTCAGCCGCCGGGACCAACGGCCGTGCCATGACGTAGTCGTCCATGACGAAACCGCCGCCGATGTCGATGCACACCTCCTCGCGGATGACGAAGCCGTACCGACGGTAGGCGGCGATGGCCGGCGTGTTGCGCTTGTTCACCGCCAGGATCAACGTGTGACACCCGGCGGCCAGCGCATGCGCGGTAACCGCTGCCAACAGGCGCTCACCGAGCCCTTGTCGTTGATGGTCCGGATCGACATAGAGCTTGTCGAGCTTCATTTCCCGGCGCTCGGCGAGCCACACGCACGACGCGAAACCGGCCAGTCGACCGTCTACGCGCACCTGATCCCACCAGATGGTCGATGCACTCAGTTCCTCGCGCAGGCGCTGCGGCGCATAGCGCTGAGCAAGCATGTAATCGATTTGCGCCTGACTGATGATATCTGAATACGTCGCCTGCCAGATCCGGCGAGCGAGCGTGGCCAGGGTGTCGATGTCGTCGACGGTAACGGGAAAAACGTCGATAGGCATGCGGATGAACGTGGTGAGCGGTTGATGATTCCGCCCGGCGAAGATGACCGGAACGGTGTCGGATAAACGGATTGTACCTGTCTGCGGCCTTCGGGAATGCGCTTGTCTGCGCCAGGAGCATTCTCCAGCGGATACGGGACGAATTTCTTTCGGACCCGTCTCAGGAGGTATTTTCAAGTCAGCCGGTTACGGAATTTCCATGCGGCGACTGGCAGAGTGAGCGCGGCGATCGACGGCAACGCCAGCCCGGATGTTTCATGAGCCCGTGTGCCGCGATGCGTATGGTCCGGCTTTGCGATGAGCGTGAATGAGCGAACTGGAATTGCGATCCCACGCCCACAAGATAATGACCACAAACCGACTTTCGAGTCTTGCCCCGCGCCGGGGAAGCTGCTGTTGGCGACCGTCTGGTCAACCTGGGTCGGTGCGCTTCATTTCAGCGTCGCGGAAACGGCGTGCGCGGACGGCGGGAAGGTAGGTTGCGAGTTGCTCCCGGAATTTTCCGACAGCAGCAGCTCGACCACTCCGGTGGCGTAGCGTTGCGTGAACGGGGTGCTGGAATCGATGCCTTCGGTGTATTCGCGCAAGCGATAGCCGCTCGCGCCAGTGGCGCGTTGCAATTGCACGGCGCGGCGTTTGACGATCAAGCTGGCTTCACCGTCGCCGCCGATGCGGAAGGATTTGGCTTGCAGGGCGATTTGATAGACGCGCGGACTGATCAGGCTTTCTTCGATGCGCCAGTTCGGCGCCAGCGGATCGTAGATGACGTGCGCCACGACGCCGGCGGCGGCCGTCAATCCCAGATGGGCCACCGTGACCGTCGACTGGGTGGCGGCGTAGAGTCCGGCGACCGCCACGGCGGCGCCTTTTTCCGGCGACAGTTCGTTTCTCGACGCATTGGCGCCGCTCAGTGAATACGGCACGCCTGCCGTCGATTCGCCGGACGACAGGGACAGCGTGTCGCAGGCGCTCAGACCGAACAGCAGGGCGCTGGCAGCAATGGCTGACGCGATTCGGTGCTTCATCGTCAGATGTATTTGAACAGGCTGAGGTCGCTGATCTGCACGTACGATTTTTGTGCCGCTTCCAGGCTGATCTGATGTTTGGTGAAATCGGAAATGGCCTGGGCGTAGTCGAGGTCCTGCAGATCGGACAGTGTTTGCTGGTACTGGAGGTCCAGGGCCGAAGCGTTGTCGCCGAGATTGTCGAGCGCCTGCAGGCGCGAACCGACGCTGGCCTGGGAACGGCCGATATTGGCCAGCGCGTTGTCGAGGTTCAAGAGCGCGTTGTGGATGGCGCCGGAGTATTCGGTGCGTACCGTGCTCGAGGTCAACGGCGTGTTCAACAGGTCGATGGTGTCCTGAATCGTCGAGAAGACACTTTTGTTGGCGCTCGGGCGGATGGTGAACGTGTCGCCGTTGACCGGCAGGCCGTTGATCACCACCTGGGCACCGAAATCGGTGCTGACCGCCGCGGCGGGCGGCTGGCCGGTGGTTTGCAGGGGAATCGCCTGGCCGGCGGCAAACGGCGTCACGGCGCTGACGGCGACCGCCGGGATGGCGGCGGCCGGCGGCGCGGGCTGCGAGACGTCGAAAATCTGATAGCTGCTGATGCCGCTCGGGGCAGTGAAGCGGATTTCCAGCGCCCGATTGGTCGTTCCCTGCCACGGGAAACCGCTTTCCAGCGCCTGCTGCCATTTCTCCGCGTCGAGCACCGTGCCGCTGTCGATGATGCCGGTTCCCTGGTTGACCATGCCGGCGCCGTTGCCGGTCGCCGCGGTGGCGAAAGAGCCGTTGCCTTCGCGGATGTTCATCAATAAGTCGCTGCCGGCGAGATTGGTGGCCAGGGTCTGCGACGAGGCGACCTGCACCAGACGATTGCCGTCGTCACCGAGATAGACCACTTGCGAGGTGGCGGACGCGCTGGCCGCGCTGCGCACGAACGGCATGACGTGACCTTGATAGCCGGAAAACAGATAATCGCCGGCAGGCGTCTGGCTGTTGGCGAGGCCGATCACCTGATCCAGGTTGGCCGACAGTTCGCTGGCGATCATCTTACGGTCGCTGTCGGCCAGGATGGTGCTACCCGCTTGCACCAGCCGGCTGCGCACGCCTTGCAGCACGTCGGTCAGCGAGCCGAGCTGGGTATCGGTCAGCCGCAGTTTGTCGCGCGCGTCCTGCTGATTGGCGACGTACTGCGCGGAGACCTCTTTGCTCTGGGTCAGCGTCAACGCCTGGGCGGCGGCCACCGGATCGTCGGCCGGAGTGAGCATTCGGCGGCCGGTGGAGATCTGTTCCTGCAACCGGACCAGTTGACTCTGGTTGCGGCCGATGTTGCGCAGGCCGACATCGTAGATTTGACTGCTGCTGATGCGCATCGCCTTCTCCTTACCGGGCAACGACTTGCAGAATGGTGTCGAACAGCGTCGAGCCGACTTGCAGGGCTTTCGCCGACGCTTGGTACGCCTGCTGGTAGCGGATCAGATTCGCTGCTTCTTCGTCGAGATTGACGCCGGAGAACGAGTCGCGAGTCGATTGCGACTGTGCCAGCAAGGCCTGTTGCGCCTCCGAGGACACGGCGACTTCACGGGCCTTGTTGCCGGTGACGTTGACCAGCCGGGCGTATTCTTCCTGGAAGGTGGCGCTTTGCCCGGACAGGGTGTCTTGCGTCTGTAACCGCGCAAGCGCCAGGGCATTGCGGGAATCGGCCGTTCCGCCGGTGTTGCGGGCGATGACGAAGGTGTCGCCGGTATTCGGTGTGCCGGTGATGGTAAAGGTGAAGCCGACCGGCGGCGTCGCGGTCGCCGAGCCGACCAGAGTGATCGTCGCCCCACTGGTGTAGGCCACGGTATCGGTCAGCGCGGCGATGCTCACCGGCGTACCGCCGTCGATCGACACTTGCGCGCCGACCGGAAAATTCCGCAACTGGCCGTTCTGAAAGGTCAGCGTGATCGGTAACGCCGCGGCGGCGGCGGGATACCCCGGTCCGACGTTGCCGGTCGACACTTTCGCCGACCCCAGATTGCTGGCGTTGGCCGAGGCGGCGAGCGGGCCGGCGGCGGTGATCAGCCGTGGATCGACGGCCACCGCCGGGTTGACCTGCAGGGTCTGCAAGGCATTGCGTGTCGGCTGGATCAGATAGCTCGTTCCGGCGACCAGCGCCGCCGACGCCGACAGGGTGAAGCCCTGGGGTTCGCTGGCCAGTTGAGCGTTGATCGCCGCGAGGTCGGCGCCCGTCCACTGTTTGTTGTCGGTCAGCCGGCTGAGCGTGAC
Source organism: Accumulibacter sp. (assembly GCA_031732795.1). Taxonomy (GTDB): domain Bacteria; phylum Pseudomonadota; class Gammaproteobacteria; order Burkholderiales; family Rhodocyclaceae; genus Accumulibacter. Next base: position 48,319 of record JAVMKC010000101.1, read on the forward strand.
GCCGCCGGCATTGGTGGTCAACTGATAGTCGCTGCCGGTGAGATCGGTATAGAAATTGCCGTTGTACGGCGGCGGATCGATCAGCGCGGCGCTGACATCCGGGCTGCCGGCCGGATTTTTCAGGCTGGCGATCACTTGCGGGCCGGCGACGGAGAAGAGGTTGGGGGTGAAGGTGTTCGGCGCCGCCGACAGTTGCGATTGTCCAAGCAGGTCTTGGCCCAAGGCGCTCTGGGCATTGAAGGTCAGCGCCAGCGAGGCGGCGCTGCGGCCGAGATCGTTGCTCACCGGCAGCAGCGATCCGCTGCGAAACGTCAGCAAGCCGCCGAGCGCCCCACCGTCGAGCAGCGATTCGGGCATTTCCTGCGTGCCGGTGATGGTTTTCAGGCCGACCGCCAGCCGCGACGGGTCGCTGCTGGATGGCTGCGCGGTCATCGTCATCACCTGCACGCCGACGACCAGTTGTTGGCCGTTGCCGATGAAGACGTTGTAGCTGCCGTCGGTATTGGTCGTCGTCCGGGTCTGGACCAGTTTGTTGAGATCGGCAACCAACTGGTCACGCGTGTCGAGCAGATCGTTCGCCGGCTGGCCGCTGGGCGCCTGGGCAACGATGATGCGCTGGTTGAGTGAAGCGATCTGCTCGGCGTAAGCGTTGATGCCGGAGACGGTCGACGCGATCTCGCCATCGACGGCGCGCGACATCTGCGCCAGTTGGTCGCCGATGGCGATGTAACGGGTACTCAACGATTGCGCGCTGGCGATCAGCGCCTGACGGCTGGGCAGGTCGGCGGGATTGTCGGCCACCTGCTGGACACTGGTGAAAAAGCGCTGCAGTTCCGGCGACAGGCCCGACGACGGGTCGCCGAGCAGGTTGTCGATCTGGCTGATCTGCTGGTGATAGGTGTCGAGCTGGCTGGCGCCGCTTTGCGAACGATTGACCTGCTCGGTCAGGAAACGGCTGTAGAGACGTTCGACGGTACTGACGTGCGTGCCCATGCCGATGAACCCGGCACCGGTCGACAAACCGAGATTGCTGGCCTGGCTGCTGCGCTGGCGTGAAAACCCGACGGTATTGGCATTGGTGATGTTGTGCTCGGTGGTCTGCAGACCGATCTGGGCGGCCAGCAAGCCGGTGATGCCGGTACCGATGAGTCCTGAAGTGGCCATGAGCGAAATCCTTTCTGACTACTGGGTCAACGGACGCTCGCTCGGGATATTGAGTGTCCGTCTGCTGCCCTGGCCGGAAAATGGATCGTCAACCGGTCAGCGCCTGACGCAACAACGGGCCGTCGATGATCCGGGTCAGCTTGTCGGCGTACATCGGATCGGTGGCGTAGCCCGCCTGCTGAAGAGAACGAGCAAATTGCGTACCATCCTGCTGACCGAGAACGGCGGCAAACCGCGGCTTGCTGGCCAGCAGACTGGCGTAGTCGCGAAAAGCGTCGGCATACGAGGCGTAGGCGCGGAATTTGGCGCGTACCGATTTCGCGACACCGTTGATGTATTCGGTGGTCGGCACCTCCACCGTCGCTCCCGACCAGTTGCGTCCGGCCTTGATGCCGAAAAGGTTGAAACTCGGCGTGCCGTCGGCTCCGCGGATTTCGCTTTTCCCCCAAGCACTTTCGAGCGCCGACTGGGCAACCAGGAAATGCGCCGGCACACCGATGGCGGCGGCGGCTTCCAGCGCGTGCGGCCAGACGCGGTCGACGAAACTGCGTGCCTTGCTGGCCGGCCCGTTGCTGCCATTGCTGGGTAGTCCATTGCTGGCCGAGCCACCGCTGGCCGTTGTGACCTCGCCGCGGACGGCGGTATTTTCCGGAACCGGCAGTCGCCACGGCGCTTTACCTGGTCGCAAAGGCACCGAAGACACGGTTGGCGTGGCCGGCGTGGCTGGCACCGCCGCGGCGGCTGGCGACGACGTAGGCGAAGCGGGGTTGGACGCGCCCTGGCGATCGAGTTGTCTTTCGATCATCGCCGCCAGACCGAGCGGCGATTGCGCGGCGAGAGTCTGCGCCAGCTGCTGATCGCCCATGGCGTTGAAAAACTGGCTTTGTTCATTGTCCAGCAAGCCGTTGCTCGGGCTGGCGTCGCGCATGCTCTTCAGCATCATGTTCAACAGCAAGGCTTCGAACTGTTTGGCGGTCTGCTTGATCCCGGTTTGCGGGTCGCGGGCCAGACTGGCGCGCAAGTCACCGCCGATCGCCGGATCGACGACCAGACGCTGCGCCGCGGAATGGGTGGTGGTCATGATCGCTTCTCCGTAACGGTGATTGCCGGCCTGATTACCGGCCGAATTTGCCGGTGGACCATCAGACGTTTTTGCCGGCCGGCAGAAAGACCTCGCCGCGCACGCCGGGCGCGGCAAGCGGCGACGACGGGATCGACGGCTGGGGAAGGAAATGGGGAAAACATCATCGCGGGCACGAGCGATCGGGCGCCGCTCTCAGATGATTTCCAAATCGGCGCGCAGAGCGCCGACGGCTTTCATCGACTGCAGGATGGCCAGCAGATCCTGTGGCGCGGCGCCCAGCGCGTTGATCGCCTTGACCACGTCGGCAAGATTGGCGCCGGCCTTGACCTGCATCAGCGCGCCATTGCCCTGCTTGACATCGATGTCGCTCTGATTGGTGGCCACCGTCTGCCCGCCGGACAAGGCATTCGGTTGACTCACTTTCTGTTCGGTGTTCACCACCACCGACAGATTGCCATGGGCTACCGCGCACGCTTCGAGCGTCACCGTCTGGTTGATGACGATCGAGCCCGTGCGCGGATTGATGATCACCTTGGCCGGACTTTTGACCGGCTGCACCTGCAGGTTTTCGATCCGGCCGAGGAAGGCGACCCGGCGGGTGGGCTCCTCCGGCGCGACGACGCGGATCAGCCGGCCATCGACCGCCTGGGCGCTGCCGGTGCCGATTTCACGGTTGATCGCTTCGACCACCCGCTGCGTGGTGCCGAAATCGGTGCTGCCCATTTCGTAATGCACATACGGCCCTTGACCGAGCGCCGTCGGCACTTCGCGTTCGACCGTCGCGCCGCCGGCGATCCGTCCGGCCAGCAAATGATTGACGACCACTTTGCTGCCGCCGGCCGACGCGCCGGCACCGCCGACCAGCAGGTTGCCCTGCGCCTGGGCATAGATCTGGCCGTCGGCGCCTTTCAACGGCGTCATCACCAACGTGCCGCCGCGCAGGCTCTTGGCGTTGCCCATCGACGAGACGGTAACGTCGATCTGCTGGCCGATGCGGGCGAACGGCGGCAGGCTGGCGGTGACCATCACTGCGGCGACGTTCTTGAGCTGCAAGGCCTGGGTGGTCGGCAACGTCGTGCCGAGCTGGGCCAGCATGTTGATGATGCTCTGGGTGGTGAACGGGGTCTGCGTGGTCTGGTCGCCGCTGCCGTCGAGGCCGACGACCAGCCCGTAACCGACCAGTTGGTTGTTGCGGACGCCCTGCACCGAAGCCAGATCTTTGATCCGTTCCGCCTCGACACGGCCGCTGAACGCCGCGAAAACGAGCAGGATGGTCAGCAGCGCCCGCCGCCAGCCGCCAAGGTTGGAAAAAATGCCCATCGTCAGCCTACCCTTCCGCCCGCTAGAACGGCAGGACGTTGAGAAAGAAGCGCGCCAGCCAGCCCATGACTTGCGCCTCGCTGATGCCGCCGCTTTCCTTGTATTCGATGCGCGCGTCGGAAATCTGCGACGAGGCGATCGAATTGGCGGAACTGACGAAATAGGGATTGACGATTCCCGACAGGCGGATGTATTCCTGCCCGTGGCCGATCGCCACCTGCTTCTCGCCGGAAACCAGCAGATTGCCGTTGGCCAGCACTTCGATGACGGTAACGGTGATCGTGCCGGTAAACACATTGTTCGCCGCCGCCTCGCCTTTGCCGCTGGCGTTGTTGGCGCTGTTGGCGCTGGCTTCCATGCCCTGGAAGAATTTGCCGGGCAAACCGGTGATCGGCCCGGCAGCGGCGCTGATGCTGCCGGTCTTGGACAGCGAGGTGTTCGATTTGGTGGTCGCGGCGGTGTTTTCGGTGATCGTCACCGTCAGCGTGTCGCCGACGTAACGCGCGCGCCGGTCCTCGAACAAGGTTCGCGAGGTGCCGGCCTGATAGATGCTGCCGGTAGCCGCCAGATTGGCTGCCAGGGTATCGGTGCGGGGTTGCGGCCGGGCGGTCATCGGCTGATGGACGTTGGTTGGCGGCACGGTGGTGCAGGCGCAGAGCGTCAGCAACGTCAGCCCAACCGGCAATACTGGCAGAGAGGTCCAGGAAAACGATCGACGGTTCATCATCGGCTCCTCGGGGCCTTACAACTGGGTCAACCGGCCGAGCATCTGGTCCGAGGTCGACACCACTTTGGAATTGAGTTCGTACGCCCGCTGTGTCTGGATCATCATCACCAGTTCCTGGGCGACATTGACGTTCGAGGCTTCGACGAAATTCTGCAGCACCGTCCCGGAGCCGTTGGTTCCCGGCGTGTTCGGCGTCGGCGTGCCGCTGGAGGCGGTTTCCAGGAACAGATTCTCGCCGATGCTCTGCAAACCACCGTTGTTGATGAACGTCGCCACCTGGATGGAACCGATCTGCACCGTCGCCTGCGAACCGGGCTGGGTGATGCTGACCACGCCATCGGAGCCGATGGTCAACGACAAGGCGTTCTGCGGGATGGTGATCGCCGGCTGCAGCGGATAGCCGTTGGTGGTGACGATCTGCCCCTGATTGTCTTTCTGGAACGAGCCGTCGCGGGTGTAGGCGGTGGTGCCGTCGGGCAGCAGCACCTGGAAGAAACCGGCGCCGTCAATGGCTAGATCGAGCGTGTTGCCGGTCTGTTGCAGCGCGCCCTGGGTGAAAATCCGGCCGGTCGACACCGGAATCACCCCCAGACCGATCTGCAGACCGTCGGGAATCTGCGTCGTCTGCGACGATTGCGCCCCTGGCTGGCGCAGCGTCTGATAAAGCAGGTCGGCGAAAATGCCGCGCCCCTGCTTGAAGCCGTTGGTGCTGACGTTGGCCAGGTTGTTGGCGATGACGTCGATCTGCACCTGCTGCGCATTCAGGCCGGTGCTGGCGGTCCACAACGAGCGGATCATGGCGGGTCTTTCTGTCAGCGACTGATGGTCAGGATTTGCGTCGCCGTCCGCGCATTGGTGTCGGCGGTCTGCAACATCTTGATCTGCATTTCGAATTGGCGGGCGATGCTGATCATGCGCACCATCGCGTCCACCGGATTGACGTTGCTGCCTTCGAGCGTCTCCGGCGCCAGACGGACGTTCTCGTCGGCCGGTGCGTCGTTGCCGTCGCGCGTGCGGAACAGGCCGTCGTCGCCGCGCTGAAGTTCGTTCTCCGGCGGGTTGACCAGTTTGATCCGGCCGACGGCGGTGGCGTTGTTGATCGCCCCGGCGCCGCGCCGCGGCACGCTGGAAACGGTGCCGTCGGCGGCGATGACGATGTTGTTGTCCGGCGGCAAGGTGATCGGTCCGCCTTCGCCGATGACGTTGAAGCCGGCGCTGGTCTGCAGCACGCCATTGACGTCGGTCTTGAGGTTGCCGGCGCGGGTGTAGGCTTCGCGGCCGTCGGCGCCCTGTACGGCGATCCAGCCGGCGCCCTGCACGGCGACATCCAGCGGCCGGCCGGTGGCCAGCATCGGCCCTTGGTCGAAAACGTCGGCGACCGAGGCATCGACGGCGAAGGCGCGCGTCGGCGTGCCCTGTCCGAGGATCGGCGCCGCACGGAAGCGATGCTCCATCGCCCGGTAGCCGGTGGTGGCGGCGTTGGCCAGATTCTGCGCCACGCCGGCCTGCTGCAGAAAAATCTGCTTGGCGCCGCTCATCGCGGTATAGATCAGGCGATCCACGGTCTGGCCTCGCTGGCTGCCGATTTACTGGCTCAATGACTCACTCAGCGCAGATTCACCAGCGTCTGCATCACCTGATCCTGCGTCTTGATGGTCTGCGCATTGGCCTGATAATTCCGCTGCGCGGTGATCATATCCACCAGCGCCTTGGTCAGGTCGATGTTCGAATCCTCGACGGTCGAGGACTGGATGACGCCTCGGCCGCCGGACAGCGCCTGACCGACCAGTTCGGGACCGGATTCGGCGGTCAGGGACCAGTGATTGTTGCCGAGATTGAACAAACCGTTCGGATTGGCGAAGGTCGCCAGCACTACCTGGCCGAGTTGGCGCGACTGACCGTTGCTGTAACGCCCCAGGATCACGCCGTCGGCGCTGACGCCGAGACTCGCCAGATTGCCGGCGGTGTAGCCGCCTTGCGTCAGGTTATCGACGCTCGATTCGCTGCCGTACTGGGTGGTGCCGCCGTAATCGATCAAGCCCGGCGACCACGGCGTCGTCGCGCCGGTGGTCAGGGCCCAGGTCGGCAGGGCATGTTGCGCCGACGCGGGGTCGAGATTGCCCGAGGTGTCGAAAATCAGGTTGCCGCCCGGCACGAGCTGCGGATTGGCGCCGTCGAGCGTGGCGTACACCGTCCATTCGTTACCGACCGGCGCGGTCGGCGTATTGAGAACGTAAAAGGTGGTCAGATTGTGCGGGTTGCCGAGGCTGTCATACACCGACAGGGCGGTCGAAAAATTGTACGACTGCGGATTGGCGTAGTCGAAAGGCGAGACCGTCGGGACGGTTTCGCGCGAGTCGAGATTCAATACCGCGGTCAGATTGCCCGACAGCGGATCGTCGGTTGCCCGTGGCGCCATCTGGCTGGCCGACAATTGCAGTTCGACCGGGCTGGACGTGGTGACCAGGCCGTTGGGTGCCGCCGGGTAGCCGGTCAGCCGCAGCTTCTGGTCGTTGACCACGTAGCCGTCCTTGTCGACGTGAAACTGACCATTGCGGGTATAGCTCAATTCGCCATTGTTGCTCATGCGGAAAAAGCCGCCACCGTTGAGCGCCAGATCCAGGGAATTGTTGGTCGTCGTCAAGTTGCCCTGGGTGAATTGCTGGGCCACCGCGCCGACATTCACCCCGATACCGATCTGCGACGAGCCGGCCATGCCCAGCGAAGCGGCATACATGTCACCGAATTGCGTATTGGCGCCCTTGAAACCGACGGTGCTGGCATTGGCCACGTTGTTGCCGATCACGTTCAGCGCTGCCGCCGCGCCGTTCAAACCACTCAAACCCTGTTGGAAACTCATCGTTATCCCCTGCTGATCAATCTAGAAAACCTGCTGCACCTTGGCGAAATCGACCAGGCCCAGCGCGCCCAGTTCAAGCTGAAAACCGCTCTTGCCCCGTACCAATGCAGAAACCGTGCCAAGCTGCAACGGGTCGGCGGTCACCTTCTCGCCGCCTTGGACGGCGCTGACCGAAAAGCGATAATTGCCGGCCGGCATGGTGGCGCCGCTATCGCTTTTGCTGTCCCAGACGAAGGCCAGGCTGCCGGCCGGACGGGCGCCGAGATTCTGTACCTGCAGCACCGCGCCGCTGGCGTCGAGGATCGACACTTTCACCTGATCGGCGGCGGCGGCAAGATTGACCCCGCCGGTGGCCTGTCCGCCGGCAAGTTTTAACGCCGATCCCGGCGCCAGGACATTTTTGCCGATCAAGCTGGCCGCCTGCATGCTCTGGCTCTCGCTGTACGAACTCAGCAAGGTGGCCAGGGTGTCGTTCACCTTTTCGATGCCGGTGACGGTATTGATCTGCGACAGTTGCGTGGTTACCGCCGCGTTGTCCATCGGATTGAGCGGGTCCTGGTTCTGCAGTTGCGTCACCAGCAGCTTCAGGAAGCGGTCCTGGGTTTCCTGGGTCGTCGACGAGTCGCTGTTGGTACGCGAGCCGTTGAGTGCCGCAAAAATGTCGCTGGCGGAATTGACCGACGAGGTGCTGGCCATCGATTGCTCCTTTATTTCACGGGTTCATCGGCCTGGTCATTGACCAATGGCCAGGGTTTTGAGTAACAGTTGCTTGGCGGTGTTCATCACCTCGACGTTGGTCTGGTACGAACGCGACGCCGAAATCATGTTGGTCATTTCTTCGACGACGTTCACATTCGGCATCGTCACATAACCCTTTTCATCGGCCGCCGGACTGCGCGGGTCATAGACCAGCCGTCCCGGACTGCTGTCGTGCACCACCTGCGACACCCGCACTCCCTGTGCCGCTGCGTGACCCATCGGCACCGCCGAAAAAACCACTTGAATGGCCCGGTACGGCTTGCCGTCGGAACTGACCACGCTGTCGGCGTTGGCCAGATTGCTGGCCACGGCGTTGAGGCGCAGGGACTGGGCGGTCAGCGCGCTGCCTGCCACTTGAAACGTATTGAACAGACTCATGGCGATCCTTCCTTTCCCGCTGCTGCGGCTGTCTCAAACAGTTTACGGTTGCACGGCGGCCAACATGCTCTTCACCTGGTGGGTCAGAAACGTCGTGCCGGCCTCGTAGAACAGCGAGTTTTCGGCCAACTGGCCTCTTTCGACGTCCATCTCGACGGTGTTGCCGTCGGCGCTGGCCTGCAAAGGCTGGCGATACGCCAGCCGTACCGGCGACTCGCCGCCGCCCGGCAGATGCCGCGGCGACGTACGGGTCAACATGACACTGTCGCCGCCGCCCTGTCCGCGACCAGCGACGGCCTGCTGCAAGGCGGCAGAGAAATCGAAATCCCGCGCCAGATAATTCGGCGTATCCGCGTTGGCGATATTGCTGGCCAGCACCTGTTGCCGATGGGCGCGCAAGGAAAGCGCCTGTTGTTGAAAAGAAAACAGTTGGTCCAGTTTGCTGACCATGATCGTCTCGACAGAAATGACGGCAAGGTCATGTCAAGCAAATGACGTGCCATCGGCACAAGCCGGCACGTCATCAGAATCGACCTGCAAACTTGCCGTGTGTCGGCACGGCGATTGCCGTCCGGCGGCAAAACTTGCCGTGCCGATCTTGCATCCATCGTCAAGTTCAGCCGTCCAATACCGAGTGACGCCCAACGTCACTAATCGCCTCTCGGTGATGTCGATCATCATGCTTCTCATGATCGATCTCTCCACCACACCGCTGGCGCACCGTCCCTTGGAAACACCTCCACACGTTCAGACTCACACCTGTTGGGAAAGACTTTTACTACACAGCAAATTGATTTTGCAGGTAGAATCACCCCTTTTCTTGGCGGAGAACTGTCCGTGACTCGTATCGTCGTCGTAACCTCAGGCAAGGGCGGGGTCGGCAAGACCACCACCAGTGCCAGCTTCTCCTCGGGTCTGGCCTTGCGTGGCCACAAGACGGCCGTCATCGATTTTGACGTCGGTCTGCGCAACCTCGATCTGATCATGGGTTGCGAACGCCGTGTCGTTTTCGATCTGGTCAATGTGCTCAACGGCGAGGCGACGCTGACCCAGGCGCTGATCAAGGACAAGCATTGCGAAAACGGCAATCTCTTCGTCCTGCCGGCTTCGCAGACCCGCGACAAGGATGCGCTGACCGAGGAAGGCGTCGAAAAAGTGCTCAAGGAACTCGAGCAGATGGGTTTCGATTACGTGGTCTGCGATTCACCGGCCGGCATCGAACGCGGCGCGGTGATGGCGCTGACCTTCGCTGACGAAGCCCTGGTGGTGACCAATCCGGAAGTATCGTCGGTCCGCGACTCCGACCGCATTCTCGGCATCATCCAGGCCAAGTCCCGGCGCGCATTGGCTGGCGGCGAGCCGGTCAAGGAACATCTGTTGATCAGCCGCTACCTGCCGAAACGCGTCAACGACGGCGAAATGCTGTCGTTCAAGGACGTGCAGGAAATCCTGCGCATTCCGATCATCGGCGTGATCCCCGAGTCGGAAGCGGTGCTGCAATCGTCCAACTCCGGCACGCCGGCGATCCATCTGACCGGTTCCGACGTCGCCGGCGCCTATTCGGATGTCGTGGGCCGTTTCCTTGGCGAGACCATTCCGCTGCGTTTCGTGGACTACGAAAAGCCCGGTCTGTTCAAGCGCCTGTTTGGGGGTAAATAACGATGTCCCTGTTGGCCCGACTCTTTGGTAGCAAGCCCCGAACGGCAGCGATCGCCAAGGAACGTCTGCAGTTGATCATCGCCCATGAACGGAGCGGTAGCGGCGCCAGCGCTCCGGATTTCATGCCGGCGTTGCAACAGGAACTGTTGGCGGTGATCTCCAAGTACGTGTCGGTCAATCAGGAGGATATCAAGGTCACCCTGGAAAAGCAGGGCAACCTCGAAGTGCTCGAAGTCAACATCGTCATGCCGGAAGCCGGCGCCAAGCGCTGAAGCCGTTGGCACGCCGATAACTCATTGAACCTCCTGCCGGTGCCCCGCGCTTTTCTGTCCGCGCCATCATCGGAAAAGTGACGAAACGAACGACAATCCCCGTACCTGCCTGACCCGGTCTCGTGCTTGAGATGCCGTCGGCTTGGACGCCACAGGCCAGACGAGCGGATGGCTCCGTCGCAAAAAGCCATGGTGTTTCCTTGTTGCGCGATGGCGATCATCTGGCCAAGGCCAGGGTTACGGTCTTCGGGCTACCGGCCGGCTTTTCCGGGGTGGCCAAGGTGCTCCGCTGATCCTTGCGCTGATCGTCGGCTCCCGTGCGCTATCGATGAACTGGCCGGTCGGACGTACGGAGAGAGCGATGGTGCGGACAGTGAGCGACGAAGGACCTTGAATTCTTTTCTTCAGCAGAGGTTACGCCCAGTGCGTCTCCGGCGGAGACCATGTCAAGATCGGCTGGCAGGGAAGCGTTCCTCCTTGCAGCCTGCGGCAGTCGATGGGCCTTTTGCAAGGCTTTTAAAATCAAGCTTCATTTCCCGGAAGCTGCACGAGAAAACGGTGTCCATTCGTCTGGCGAGCGTGCGCGCGCCGCATTCGGCACCGATATTTTCAGCTACAATCGGGATTTCCTGCAGCCGCAACTCCGATGATCAAATACGTTTTCGTTACCGGCGGGGTGGTTTCCTCGCTGGGCAAGGGCATCGCCGCCGCTTCTCTGGGAGCGATTCTCGAGTCGCGCGGCATCCGGGTGACCAATCTCAAGCTCGACCCGTACATCAACGTCGATCCCGGAACGATGAGTCCGTTCCAGCACGGCGAGGTTTTCGTCACCGAGGATGGCGCCGAGACCGACCTCGATCTCGGTCACTATGAACGATTCACCAATACCCGCATGGAGCGGCGCAACAACTTCACCACCGGACAGATTTACGACTCGGTGATCAAGAAGGAGCGCCGCGGCGAATATCTCGGTAAGACCGTGCAGGTCATTCCGCACATCACCGACGAAATCAAGGCCCACATCCGGCGGGGCGCCGAGGGCGCGCAACTGGCGATCGTCGAGGTCGGCGGCACGGTCGGCGATATCGAATCGCTGCCGTTTCTCGAAGCGATCCGCCAGATGGGGTTGCAGGAAGGACGCAACAACGCCTGCTACATGCATTTGACGCTGGTGCCGTATATCTCCACCGCCGGCGAACTGAAAACCAAGCCGACGCAGCATTCGGTCAAGGAATTGCGTGAAATCGGCATCCAGCCGGACATCCTGCTCTGCCGCACCGATCGGCCGATCCCCGAAGACGACAAGCGCAAGATGGCACTGTTCTGCAACGTCCAGCGCGAAGCGGTGATCGAGGCGCGCGACGCCGATTCGATCTACAAGATTCCGGCGATGCTGCACGAACAGATGCTCGACGAGATCGTCTGCCACAAACTGGGCATTCTCGCCCGGGCGGCCGATCTCGGCGTCTGGAAAAACATCGTCGACGCGCTGGCGCATCCGCAACACTCGGTCAATATCGCTTTCGTCGGCAAGTACGTCGATCTCACCGAATCGTACAAGTCCTTGACCGAAGCGCTGGTGCATGCCGGCATCGCCACCCGCAGCCAGGTCAAGATCCACTACCTCGACTCGGAAGAAATCGAAAAGGACGGCTGCGCTGCCTTGCTGAACATGGATGCGGTGCTGGTTCCAGGCGGCTTCGGCCGGCGGGGCACTGAAGGCAAGATCGCCGCCATCCGCTACGCGCGCGAGAACCGGCTGCCCTTCCTCGGCATCTGCCTGGGAATGCAACTGGCCGTCGTCGAATTCGCTCGCCATGTCGCCGGGATGAGCGATGCGCACAGCACCGAATTCGACGACAGCACCATCCACCCGGTGATCGGGCTGATCACCGAATGGCAGGATGCCTCGGGGCGTGTGCAGAAGCGCGACGAGAACTGCGACCTCGGCGGCACGATGCGACTCGGCGGACAAATCTGCCGGTTGCGCGAAGAGACCCTGGCCCGCGAGGTGTACGGCCAGGACGAAATCAGCGAACGTCACCGGCACCGCTACGAAGTCAATAACAACCTTCTCGGTCGCCTGGAAGAAAGCGGCCTGATCGTTTCTGGACGGGCACCGGGAACCGAACTCTGCGAAATCATCGAAATGCCCCGCCGCGGCGAGCAGGCGCATCCGTGGTTTCTCGGTTGCCAGTTCCATCCCGAATTCACCTCGTCGCCCCGCAAAGGGCACCCGTTGTTCAGCTCGTTCGTCCGCGCCGCGGTCGCTTACCGCGCCCAGCGATGAAACTTTGCGATTTCACGGTCGGTCTCGACCAGCCCTTGTTCCTGATCGCCGGGCCGTGCACCGCCGAATCGCTGACCTTGTGCGTAGACATCGCCGGCCAGGTCAAGGAAAGCTGCTTGCGGCTCGGCGTGCCTTACATCTTCAAAGCCTCCTACGACAAAGCCAACCGCAGTTCGGGACGCTCGCCGCGCGGCCCGGGGATCGACGCCGGCCTGCGCATGCTCGACGAAGTGCGGCGGCAGATCGGGGTACCGGTGCTGACCGACGTTCATCGCCAGGAAGACATTACCGCCGTCGCTGCCGTGGTCGACGTCCTGCAAACCCCGGCGTTTCTGTGCCGGCAGACCGACTTCATCGAAGCGGTCGCCGCCACCGGCAAACCGGTGAATATCAAGAAAGGCCAGTTTCTCGCTCCCGGCGACATGCGGCACGTGGTCGCCAAAGCCCGCGACGCGGCCAATGGCGCCGACACGTTGCTGGTTTGCGAACGCGGCGCCTCGTTCGGTTATAACAACCTGGTTTCCGACATGCGCAGCTTGGCGATCATGCGCGAAACGGGCTGTCCAGTGGTCTTCGACGCCACGCATTCGGTGCAACTGCCCGGTGGTCAGGGCAGTGTTTCCGGCGGACAACGCGAATTCGTGCCGGTGCTCGCCCGTGCGGCGGTCGCCACCGGCATCGCCGGCCTGTTCATCGAAACGCACCCGCGGCCCGAGCAGGCGTGGTCGGATGGACCAAACAGTTGGCCGTTGGATCGGGTGGATCGCCTGTTATCCTTACTGGTCGGCCTCGACCGGCTGGTCAAGAATCAACCCCTCGAGGAATCGTGCTGATGCTGGAGGACGACACGTCTATCGGCCGCCGAACGCGGGCTGAGCGAAGCGCGCACACTATCGAAAGCGCTTGTCGCCGCCAATGCAACGCCTCGTCAAACCAATCAAAGAAAAGGGAAAACCATGAGCTCAGTCGTTGATGTCATCGCCCGCGAAGTTCTCGACTCACGCGGCAACCCCACCGTCGAATGCGACGTGCTCCTCGAATCCGGCGTCATGGGACGCGCCGCGGTACCTTCGGGCGCGTCGACCGGTTCTCGTGAAGCGATCGAACTGCGCGATGGCGACGCTACGCGCTATCTCGGCAAAGGGGTGTTGCAGGCCGTCGAAAATGTGAATACCGAAATTTCCGAAGCCATCATCGGCCTCGATGCCCAGGAGCAGGCGTTCATCGACCAGACACTGATCCATCTCGACGCCAGCGACAACAAATCGCGACTCGGCGCCAACGCCATTCTGGCGGTGTCGATGGCCGTCGCCAAGGCCGCCGCCGAAGAATCCGGCCTGCCGCTGTACCGCTACTTCGGCGGTTCGGGGCCGATGCAGATGCCGGTGCCGATGATGAACATCATCAACGGCGGCCAGCACGCCAACAACAGCCTGGATTTCCAGGAATTCATGATCCTGCCGGTCAGCCAGACCTCGTTCCGTGAAGCCCTGCGTTGCGGCGCCGAAGTGTTTCACGCGCTGAAGAAACTGCTGCACAAAAAAGGCTTCTCCACCGCCGTCGGCGACGAAGGTGGCTTCGCGCCCAATCTCGGCAGCCACGCCGAAGCCCTGCAACTGATCGTCCAGGCGATCGAAAACGCCGGTTACGGTGCCGGTGAGGACGTGCTGATCGGCCTCGATTGCGCCGCCTCCGAACTGTATCGCGATTATCGTTACCATCTGGCCGGCGAAAACCTGCAACTCAATTCGCACGAACTCTCCGACTATCTGGCCAATCTGGCCGATCGCTTCCCGATTGTCTCGATCGAAGACGGCATGGCCGAAAACGACTGGGACGGCTGGAAAATTCTCACTGGCCGTCTCGGCAAAAATGTCCAGATCGTCGGTGACGACGTCTTCGTCACCAACACCCGCATTTTCAAGGAAGGCATCAAGCAAGGCATCGGCAACTCGATCCTGATCAAGATCAACCAGATCGGCACGCTCTCCGAAACTTTCGCCGCCATCGAAATGGCCAAACGCGCCGGCTACACCGCGGTGATCTCGCACCGTTCCGGCGAAACCGAGGACAGCACCATCGCCGACATCGCCGTCGGCATGAACGCGCTGCAGATCAAGACCGGCTCGTTGTCGCGTTCCGACCGCGTTGCCAAATACAACCAGTTGCTGCGCATCGAAGAAGACCTCGGCGACACCGCCGACTACCCCGGCCGTGACGCGTTCTACAACCTCTCCTGAGCCGCGTTCGTTTTTCGCTCCGCTCATGCGCTGGCTGGCCGTCGGGTTGCTGGTGGTTCTGGCCCTGCTGCAGCACCCGCTGTGGCTAGGCAAAGGTGGCTGGCTGCGCGTCTGGGACGTCGACCGGCAATTGCAGCAGCAGCGAGAAACCAATAAGCAACTCGAAGCACGCAACGCCGGTCTCGACGCCGAAGTGCGCGACCTCAAGCAGGGTTACGACGCCATCGAGGAACGCGCGCGTTTCGAGCTGGGAATGATCAAGCAGGACGAAGTCTTCGTGCAGATTCCCGACCAGCCGGCGGGCAACAAGCCGCCAGCCGCCTCGCGCACCGGCAACGCCCGCCGCCAATAGCCGTTCGGCGACTGCCGCCGGTTTTCCTGGCCTGAATCGGTCGAATCCGGCCACGGTCTTTCAACGGCCTGATCGGGGTGGGCGCCTGCTCCGGCCGGCGCGCGGTCATGCCTGGGGATTAGGCGCTTGATGCTAGAATCACGCCTTCGACCAATCTGCTTTTCCCGCAGCCATGCGCCAACAAAATCCCGCCATCGACAAACTCGAAGTCTTCATTTTCTGGAGCCGCTGGTTGCAGGCGCCGCTTTATCTCGGTCTGATCGTCGCCCAGAGCGCCTACGTCTATCTGTTCATGATCGAGCTGTGGCATCTGATTCATAACCTTTTTTTCAGCAGCACCCGGATCTCGGAAACCGAGGTGATGTTGATCGTCCTCGGGCTGATCGACGTGGTGATGATCGCCAACCTGCTGATCATGGTGATCATCGGCGGC
>JAVMKC010000102.1:0-12719 GCA_031732795.1 Accumulibacter sp.
GCGTTATCAATGTGAGACGATGATGTCATCAATGTAAAGTTAGCGCTTATGCCCTCCCATCCCCGGCGTAGCGTCAGGACGATTAGCCTCTTCCTGCCCCATCAGATGCCGGCTGACGATGGCCTGGGCCGCTTGTTGCGGATCGGCCGGATGGGTTACCGCCAAGTCCGGCGAAGGCGGCATATTGATGCGCCAGAACAGGTCGACAGCCACCCAGGCTACCAACGTCAATGTTCCTCCCCAGGCAAAAAACGCTCCGCTACGGACAGCAGGTTGCCCGGAAAATCGGGAAAAAACAGGAAACGCGATGAGTTTCATCGACATGTCGGACAAAAGAGCGATCATCTTAATTCCACTTTGCCGCTTGTGCACCACTCAATCGGGAATTGGCAGTATCTACTTGGGAGAATGGTGCGAACACGATTTCATACGTCTGTCGAACCACAACGATCCTCGCGCTTTGGCTGTTTCGTTGCCGGCCTGTGGAGGTGAGAGAGAAAGCTCCGATTACGGCGGCACTCGATCTGGAACAATCTCACAGAATAAGCCAACAAATTTCAATGTCCCTGTCGCAGAAAGCGTGACCACGATCTTGGGAAGAGATACGAGTTTAAGCATAACTCATTCTTCTTGCTTGTCGGATGAAGGTTCAGCCGGGAATTGCGATAGTGAATGGCAGTACTTTAGGTGGCCGCGAGCGGACCAGGTGCAAAATCATCTGCACCTCCAATGCGTGGGCAGTCGCCATTCCTTGCAAGCAATCGAAACCCTCAGACTTACTGATCGGTGCGGTGGTACATGAACAGTGACTTGGTTCGCAAGCTTGTGCGAACCCGTTTGAACGCTACGCCCCCGGTTCTCCAGAAAAAGCTGGCCCAATTCCAAATTCAAACCAGCTTTTCTGGCAGTCGCGTTTTCCCGGTTAATTCTCTTACGGGCAGACGTAGCGACCCGGCGCACCCTCGATTACTTTCAGCTTTCCCGCGCCCGGTTGCCGCGCGTCAATAGGCCGATCGGGGGGTGTCAGCAGCCATTCGTGCCAATCGTTCCACCACGAGCCTTGGTGGTGGATGGCGCCGGTCAAGAATTCCGATGCGGTGTCGGGCAGATCCGGTCGGGTCCAATAACCGTAGCGACCGAAGGCGGGCGGATTGACGATGCCGGCCAGATGTCCCGATTCGCCGAGGACGAAGCGTACCGTGCCGCGCGGCAGGTGGATGCCGAGATAAACGCTAGCCCAGTGGGCCACCTGGTCGTCAGCCGCCGCCAGGAAATAGCACGGCACTTTGACTTTGCGCACATCCAGAGCGACGCCGTTCACTGACAGTGATCCGGGCTGGGCCAGCGCGTTGCCATGCAGGAATCGATCGACGTAATCCGCCTGCAGCGCCGACGGGAGGCGGCTGAGGTCGGCGTTCCAGTGCAGCAGGTCGTCGGATAAACGGTCTTTGCCGAGCAGGTAGTGATTGATCACCAACGACCACGCCAAGTCGCCGGTGCGTTTTTGCGGACAGGTGACGGCGGTTTGCGGCGAATGACCATCGGCGGAAAAGTCGAGGATGCTGGCCAGGAAAGTCGCCGATGCGGCGCGGTAATCGCGGCGGGCGGCCATGTAGGCCAGGGTGGCCATCAACAGCGTGCCGCCCAGGCAATAGCCCAGCAAGTGGATTTTTCTTTCGCCCGTCGTCTGCTGGATGGCCCGGATCGCTGCCAGCACGCCCTGGATCAGGTAGTCGTCGAAAGTCTTGCCGGCGAGCCCTGCGTCGGGGTCGACCCAGCTGATGATGAAGGTGGTGTATCCCTGCGCCGTGGTCCACTGCACGAAAGAGTACTCGTCGGAAAGGTCGAACAGATAGTATTTGTGTTGCCAGGGCGGAATGATCAATAACGGCTTGCTCCACTGCTGCGTCGTCGTCGGCGCGTACTGGATCAATTGCAACAGCTCATTTTCGAAGATGATCTGGCCGGGCGTGGTCGCCAGTTCCTTGCCCAGTCGCCGGTTTTTGCCCAACGGCAGGGAATCTTCCTGCAAATCGTTGAGCAGCCGCTTCAAGCCTTTGATCAGATTCCGTCCACGGCTGTCGAGCGTTTCCCGCCAGACGGCCGGATTGGTCAGCGCAAAATTGCTTGGCGACAGGGCGTCGAGAAAAGGGTCAAGAAAAGGACCGAGAAAAGGATCGAAAAAAGGACCGAGCAAAGGATCGGCCGAGCGGTGGCCCAGAGTGTCGGGCCGATCGTGTCCGGTTCCTTCGGCGGTGTCGGTATCAGCCAGCGCCTGATGCAGACGGCGGACGGTGATCAGGTACGACTGTTTGATGAACTCGAACAGAAAATGGTTGTTCCAGGCTTCGTCGGCAAAACGCGGGTCGTCCGGAGTGACGGAGATGGCGGCTTTTGGCGCGAGTCCCATGCCTTTAAGCAACGCGCCCTGCGCCAGTTGCAGATGATCGCGCATCAGGTCGATCTGCGTTCGCGCCAGGCGGAAGGGGTTGCTCAGCAGACGGACGGAGAGATCCATCGCTGCCTTGGCGACGCCGAGTTCCCCGGCGGAAAGCACCCGCCCGGCCCGGGCTTGGCGTTTCATATGCCGGGCCAGCAGACGTGAGGCCTGGCTGGCAACGTCGAGATAGAGTTCAGCGAAGTCGGCCGGCGTTGACGGCCAGGCGCTTTCGCTGCGCAAGGACGACGGCGGGATGATCATCTGCTGTGCTCCTCTGCGCGCGCCACCGGGTTCCGGCCGGTTTGGCAAAAACGGATCATGCCGCGGCCATCGGCGATCCGTTCCAGCAGACCATCCCGTTCGAGATGGTTGAGGTGGGCGATCGCTTCACCCATGGCGAACATCGTCTGGTGGGTATCGAGATCCCGCGGGAAAAGCGTCGCCAACAATTCGGCGGCGTTTCGCGGTGTCGTGCAATGCGCGGCGAGAACCTGCAGACGTTCCTGATGATGCGCGTGCAGCGCGTGCACGCGGTCGGCGATTCCCCGGAACGGCCGTCCGTGCGAGGGCAGCACCAGGGTGTCGGCCGGCAGATCCAGGTAGCCGTCGATCGATTTCAGGTAATCGGCCAGCGAATCGGCATGCGGTGTGACGGCGAAGACGCTGATGTTGGTCGAGATGGTCGGGAGCAGCATGTCGCCGGAAATCAACACGTCGAGTCCGGCACAGTACAGCGAGACGTGCTCCGGTGAGTGGCCATGGCCGATACGCACCTGCCAGCGCTGCCCGCCGATGGTCAGCGAATCGTCGGCGAACAGTCGCTCGTAGGACGAGGGCAGTTCGGGAACGCCGCGATTATAGGTGCCGCTGCGCCGTTCGAGTGCCGCGCAGCGCTCTTCATCGAGACCATGCGCGCGGAACTGGCGCAACATCGGCTGATTGCCATGCCCGCCGATCTCGTGCCAGACGGCGTGCGCAGTCAGGTATTCGCCGACCGACATCGATACCGGGGCGCCGGTCCGTTGCTGCAGCCAGGCGGCCAACCCCAGGTGATCGGGATGAAAGTGCGTGACCACGATCCGCGAAATCCGACCACCGCGTTGCGTGCTCGCCAGTCGAGCGAGGATTTGTTGCCAGCAGTCCTTGACGGCGTCGAGTGCAAAACCGGTATCGACGATCACCCAGCCGGATTCATCCTCGAGCAGCCAGAGATTGATGTGGTTGAGTGCGAAAGGCAAGGGCATGCGCAGCCAATGCACGCCGGGCGCGACCTGACAGGTTTCGCCAGCGGCCGGCGGGATGGCAAAAGGATAGACGGGGAGCATCTGGAATCCGATCGTGGCCTGACGGTCGATTGAAAAAGGGCTTGAACGCGCTACACTGACCGCTTTTGCGGCCGGTTGTCGAACTGGCATTGTAACGACATCCGCTGCGCGTAGTGGCAATACCAGGATACTTGCCGCAGGTTGATCGGTTGATCGGTCTTTTGGAGGCGAAGATGCACAAAATCCAGGATCCGCATTTTGCCGAACGGGTACGCGCCAATTTTGCCAGCCAGCAGGCGATGACGTTGATCGGCGCGGAAATGGCCGTCGTCGAGCCCGGGTACACCGAAATCCATCTGCCGTGCAAGCCTGAAATCTGTCAGCAGCACGGTTACATTCATGGCGGGGTGGTCGGGATGATCGCCGATTCCGCTGCCGGCTACGCCGCCAGCACCTTGACCACGGCCGATACCGAAGTGTTGACCGTCGAATACAAGCTCAACCTGCTCGCGCCTGCCGCAGGCGAACGACTGGTTGCCGAGGGCTCGGTGGTCCGCTATGGCCGGACGCTGATCGTCACCCGGGCCGAGGTGTTTGCGGTCAAAGGAGCGCACAGAAAAGCCTGTGCGCTGATGCAACAAACGATCATCGCCGTATCCGGTGCGCCGGATGCGGCTTCTACCGCCGTGCAAACCCTATGCAAACCTTATGCAAACCTTATGCAAACCGTTAGAACGGGAGTTTGAACAATGAATTTTCCCAGCCTCGATTTTGCTCATGGCGAGACGATCGCCATGCTGCGTGACAGCGTGCGCGATTTCGCCGCTGCCGAAATTGCACCACGCGCCGCCGCGATCGACCGCGACAATCTGTTTCCCGCCGATCTGTGGCGCAAGCTGGGCGATATGGGCCTGCTCGGCATCACCGCCGAAGAGGAATACGGCGGCAGCGGACTGAGCTATCTGGCGCACATCATCGCCATGGAAGAGATTTCGCGGGCTTCGGCCAGCGTCGCTTTGTCTTACGGCGCGCATTCCAACCTGTGCGTGAACCAGATTCGCCGTAACGGCAACGCCGTGCAAAAAGCGCGCTTTCTGCCCAAGCTGATCAGTGGCGAACACGTCGGTGCGCTGGCGATGTCCGAGGCCAACGCCGGTTCCGACGTCGTCGGCATGAGCCTGCGCGCCCAACGGCGGGGCGATTGCTATCTGCTCAACGGCGGCAAGATGTGGATCACCAATGGGGGCGATGCCGACACGCTGGTGGTCTACGCCAAGACCGACATCGATGCCGGTCCGAAAGGGATTACCGCCTTCATCGTCGAAAAAGGTCTGCCCGGTTTCTCCTGCGGCAACAAGCTCGACAAACTCGGCATGCGCGGCTCGAACACGTATCCGCTGTTTTTCGACGATTGCCCGGTGCCGGCGGACAACGTTCTCGGCCAGGTCAATGGTGGCGTGCGGGTATTGATGAGCGGTCTCGATTATGAACGGGCGGTTCTCGCCGGCGGTCCGCTGGGGATCATGGCCGCGGCGCTGGATCTGGTGTTGCCCTACATCCATGAGCGACGGCAATTTGGCCAGTCGATCGGCGAGTTTCAACTGATACAAGGCAAGGTCGCCGACATGTACGCCACTTTCAACGCCTGCCGCGCGTACATCTACGCCGTCGGCCAAGCGTGCGACCGCGGCGAAACGACCCGCAAGGACGCCGCCGGGGCGATTCTTTACGCGGCTGAAAAAGCCACCTGGATGGCCGGCGAGGCGATACAGATTCTCGGCGGCAACGGTTATATCAACGACTATCCGGCCGGGCGCCTGTGGCGCGACGCCAAACTGTACGAGATTGGCGCCGGCACCTCGGAAATCCGCCGCATGCTGATCGGCCGGGAACTCTTTGGTGAAACCGCCCCGTAACTTTTCATTGATGGATCGATATTTATCATGAGTTGCACCTTACGCATCCTGAACGCCGACGATCATCAAGAACTCGGCCATGTTCGACAATTTTTCCGCAACTACTCCGCCTGGCTCGGCGTAGACCTGTCGTACCAGCATTTCGAAGAGGAGATGGCCACCCTGCCTGGCGCGTACTCGGCACCCGGCGGCCGCCTGTTCTACGCCGAATGCGATGGCCGGCCGGCCGGTTGCGTCGGTTTGCGGCCGTTTTCCGACAACCTGTGCGAAATGAAACGGCTCTACGTCGAACCGCGGCAACGCGGTTACGGCGTCGGCCTGCAACTGGCGCTGGCGGTGATCAAGGCGGCCAAGGAAATCGGCTACCGCAAATTGCTGCTCGACACGCTGCCGGCGATGCGTGTCGCCGTTCGCCTGTACCGCGAACTCGGCTTCAAGGAAACGCCGGCCTACTACCAGACGCCGGTCGAAGGAACGATGTTTCTGGCGCTGGACCTGCAGAACTGGTCGGAAGAAGAGGTGGCCAACGAAAACCTCTTTCACCTGTTCGACTTCAACCGCGCTTGGTCCAGCCGGATGCAGGAAGTTGATCCCGACTATTTCATGCGCCTGTCCAAGCTGCAGACGCCAGAATACCTGTGGATCGGCTGCGCCGATTCGCGCGTGCCGGCCAACGAAATCGTCGGCCTGTTGCCGGGCGAGGTCTTCGTGCATCGCAACGTCGCCAACGTCGTCGTCCATACCGACCTCAACTGTCTGTCGGTGATCCAGTTCGCCGTCGACGTGCTCAAGGTCCGCCACGTGATGGTCGTCGGGCACTACGGCTGCGGCGGCGTCAAGGCGGCGCTCAACCGCGACCGTGTCGGGCTGGTCGACATCTGGTTGCGCCACGTGGTCGACGTGCATGAAAAACATCTCGCCCGGATCGACGCCTTGCCAGAAGAGGAACGTCATGACCGGCTCTGCGAACTCAACGTCCTCGAACAGGTAACCAACGTCTGCCAGACCTTCGTCATCCAGGATGCCTGGCGACGTGGACAACCGCTCACCGTCCACGGCTGGATTTACGGGCTCAAAGACGGGTTGATGCGCGACCTCGGCTTCACCGTTCATCGCAACGACGACCTGCAGTCCGGCTATCTCGCCGCGCTCGAAACCTTGCGCTGAAAACGACGCGGCAAGCGCGGGCGACGACTCTCGATGACCGCTGAGCGCGCGACGGGCTCGCTGACCACCTACCTCAAGCTGATCGCCACGGCGTTGATCTGGGGCGCCACCTGGATCGCCGGCCGTGTCGCGGTCAGCGAGGCCGCGCCGGTATCCGTCGCCAGTTGGCGCTTCCTGCTCGCGGCGATCGCCCTTGGCGCCTTGTTCATCCGCCGCGAAGGCTGGCCCCGCTGGAGCGGGCGCCAATGGCTGATGCTGTTTGCCCTGGGGGCCAGCGGCATCTTTCTGTACAACCTCTGTTTTCTGTACGGAATGACGCTGATCGAAGCCGGTCGCGGCGCGTTGGTCGTCGCCTTGACGCCGGCGTTGATCGCCGGCGGCGACTGGCTGTTGTTCGGCGTGCCAATGCCGCGACTGAAAGGTTTCGGAATCCTCGTGGCGATGTTCGGCTGCCTGCTGGTGGTGACCAATGGCCAACCCGCGTTGCTGCTGCACGGGCAGGTGGGTGTTGGCGAGTGGCTGATCGTCGGCTGCAGCCTGTTGTGGGCGATCTACACCTTCGTCGGCCGTCGCGCCACCCGGTCGTTGTCGCCGTTGGCGATGACCTTCGGCGCCAGCGTCACCGGCTGGCTGCTGCTGACCCTGGCTGCCGCGGCGCAGGGCTCGTTGTTTGCGCTGAGCGAGCTGAGCTGGCGCGGCGGCAGCGCGATCGTCTTTCTCGGTCTGTTCGGCACCGCCGTCGGGTTTACCTGGTATGCCGAAGCGGTGCAACGCATCGGTGCCACCCGTTCCGGAGCGTTCATCAATCTGGTGCCGGTCAGCGCGGTGTTGCTCGGTGCGCTGCTGCTCGGCGAACGACTCGAACTGGCTGTGTTGGCCGGCGGAGCGCTGGTCGTCGCCGGCGTCGTGCTCACCAATCACGCCGGCGGTCAGTTACGCGCCATCGTCACCGCGGGCAAATGAATGCCGCGCTGCAAGATCGTCGGCGGGGAGCGCGCGAGCCATGCCAGTGGCCAAGTGTTTTCGGACCCCTGACCGGTTGTTTGCCATCCTGTTTGCGCTCATGGGCGGAAAGCGGCAAGTAGCCCAGAGAGGAATGTAGGCGAATGTGGTTGTAGAAGCCGACGAGATAGTCGGTACTCGTGCGCCTATCGCTTGCGTTGACGTCGCGCCTCCCGATCGACTGGAACACTTTGCTGATTGCCTGCCAGCTTTCCGGCGCCGGGAAGACGTGCCATTTGACCTGCTTGCGGCTAGCCCGCCGCACGCCGCCGATCGGCTGCGCAACCCGACGCCGGATGCCCATCGTCAGACTCTTTCACTGGCGCTGGCCGCCGGTTCATCGCCGTTGCCGACGCGGTACCAGTCGATGTGGCGCGTGGCCAGCATGGTTGCGGCGAGTGCGGCGAAAATCAGCAGGGAGCCCATCAGCAGCGCATTGTCTTCCGAGAGCAGGACGCCGTAGAGCACCGCGTACAGCAGGGCGATGCCGGTGCCGAAAGCGATTCCGCGCCGGCGTTCGCGCAGCGCGCTGGCGAGATAGACGGTGATCAGCAGCGTGCTGGCGACGGCCGCGCTGGCGTAGGCGAGGGCGAAGTCGATGTGTTCGGAGAGCCCGATCAGGAGCAGGAAGAAAGTGGCGAGCGCCAGGCCGACGAGCAGGTATTGCAGCGGATGAATCGCCAGCCGGCGCAGCGTTTCGGTGAGGAAGAACGCGGCGAAAGTGAGGACGACGAAGAGCACGCCGTACTTCACCGCGCGCTCGGACTTCAGGTAGATGTTGACCGGGTCCAGGTAGCTGACGCCCAGCGTTTCGCCGTGCGCCGCGTGTTCGGCGCCGCCCTGGACGATGCGCTCGAAGTTGCGCGCCAGATGCGAAACCTCCCAACGCGCGGTAAAGCCTTGCTCGTTCACTTGGCGCATCGTCGGCAGGAAACGGCCCTGGAAGCTCGGGTGCGGCCAGTCCGAGGTGAGCGCCACGGTCGTACTCTCGCCGGCCGGCGCGATGTTCAGGTGTTCGAGACCCATCAGCTTGAGCGGGAACGAGAATTCGATGCGGCGGGCGGCTGCCAGGTCGACCTTGCCCAAGGCGATGTGCAAGCCGGCGCCGGGGAGCAGGCCCTGCGTTCCGGTGGCGAAGCGGCGCGCCGCGCCGTCGATCAGCACCTCGGGGTCGAGGCCGACACCGCGCGGGTCGGACAGGCCGAGAACCAGGAAAGCCTGCGCGTCTACGAGTTGCGGCGTGCCGTCGAGACCCAGATGCGGCGGCAGCTCGGCGGTGCCGGTGAAGGCCAGATCGAGGTGGTAGAGGCGCGCGCCGTAAAGCCCGCGATGACGCATCTCGACACGCGCGCTGCCGGCGATGTCGAGCTTCTGCGGCGGCAGCACGCGACAGCGCTCGACGATCTCGTGGCGCACGCTTTCGTGCCCGGTCGACGCATCCTTCTCATGGTGCTGGATGCGTTCGCGGTAGCGGATGGCGAGCAGCGGCCCGACCACGGTTTGCGCGCCGGCCGCCGCCTCGGCGATGTTGCGCACGACTTCGGCCTGCCTCACGCTGCGCTCGCGCACCTGGTGTTCGATCATGCCGAGCGGAACGAGGAGGAGCAGCGACAGAACGGCGATGGCAAACAGCTTGAGGATGAGTTTCTTTTGCATGGCAGGCTCCTGGGGTGAACGATGGAGCGAGTCTGCGGCGCGACGGTGAAGCGATTGTGAAGCGGGTGTGAAGTGCGGCGTGTCGCCCGCGTGTTCGTCGCGTGTCCGCCGCGCGCGAGCAGTGCGCCTCGCCGGCGGCGGTCGTTCAGCGCGGCAGCACGATACGCGCGATGGCACCGCCGCTCGGCGCGTTCTCGAAGCCGGCATCGCCGCCGTGCAGGCGCGCCACCTCGCGCACGAAGGCGAGGCCGAGGCCGGTGCTCTTGCGGCCGGTGGCCGGGCGAGCCAGCGAATAGAAGCGCTCGAACACCTTTGGCAGTGCGTAATCGGGCGCCCCCGGCCCGTGGTCGCGCACTTCGACGACCTGCGTCGCGCCGGCACTGCGCACCGCAATCTCGATCTCGCCGCCGTCCGGCGAGAAGGCGATCGCGTTATCCAGCAGGTTGGCGAGCGCCTGACGGAGCAGGAAAGGATCGCCGCGCGTCGCCGCCGCCGGTTCGCCGGCGATCGTCACGCGCAGGCCGTGCGCCTCGAGTTCGGGTTGCCGGCCGGCGACGGTTTCCCGCGCCAGTTCGAGCAGCGCCAGCGGGCGCGAATCCTCGGGCCGCTGCAGTTGTTCGATGCGCGCCAGCGCCAGCAGGCGATCGATGATCCGTTGCATGCGCTGCGTCTGCTCGTCGATGTGGCTGACGAAACGTTCGCGCTCGGCCGCCGGCAACTCGTCGTGCAGCACTTCGGCCGCGGCGCGCAGCGCCGAGAGTGGGCTCTTCAGTTCGTGGGCGAGATTCTGCACGTAGGTTTCGACGTATTGCTTGCCGTCGAGCTTGGCGCGCATCTCGGCCAGCGCATGCGCCAGTTCAGACAGTTGGCGGCCGCCCTGCGCCGGCAGCACGGCGCGTTGGCCGGCGGCGACCGACCGGGCGTAGTCGCGCAGGCGGTTGAGCGACCAGGTGAGCCAGAGCGTAAACAGCGTGCCGATCGCGGCCGACAGTGCGAGCAGCCAGAATCCGCCTTCGCGCACCCGGTGCGCGGCACGCGCCGTGTAAGGTTGCAACGAAAGCGTCGGCCGGCCGACCGAAACGACGCCGAGCAGCCGGCCGCCAACGCGCACCGGCGCGGCGACGTACATCACCGAGGTCGACGGCTCCTGCGGGTCGTCGCGCGTGCTGCGCGCGCCGTACTCGCCGCGCAGCACGCGTGCCACGTCGATCCACTGGCTGTAGTCGGCGCCCGGCGCCGCCCCCGCCGAATCGAAGACCAGAATGCCGCGCGCATCGGTCAGATAAACCCGCAGGTCCACCGATTCCTTGGTCACGCCCCAGATCGACGCGTTCGGCGAACGACCGGTGGCGGCAGCCACCGCGCGCGCGAAATTCCCGTCGGCAATCCGGCCGGTCGCGAGTTCCGGCCCGGCAAATTCGGCCAGCAGTTGCGCCGTATCGACCAGAACGTCTTCGGCCGCCTGGCGCACGCCCGGCTGGACTTCCTTGCTGAAGATGTTGAGCACGAACCACGCGGCGACACCGACGACCAGAAAAAAGCCCAGGAACAGGCGGATGGCGATGTTCATGGAAGCATGTGGCCGCTGGCGCGCCTAGGCTAGGAGCCTGTCGGACTTGAGCGATCGTTGCGAGCCGAGCGGGAAAGCGAGGACAGTTTTTCCCGATTTCGAGGCGCACAGTGGATCTACGCAACGAGAAATCGGGGAAAAATGGACCGCTTTCCCACCGGCGCAGTCGATCAGCCTCAAGTCCGACAGGCTCCTAGGTCCCGCCGCAGACTGTAGCCCAGGCCGCGGTGCGTCTCGATCGGGTCCTGGCCGTCGACCGCGCGCAGCTTGGCGCGTAGCGTCTTGACGTGCGCGTCGACCGTACGTTCCATGCTTTCCTCGGCGTCGCGCCAGACCCGTTCCATCAATTGCGGGCGGGAAAGGATGCGGCCGGCGGCGTCGACCAGCGTGGCCAGCAGGCGATACTCGTAGCGCGTCAGTTCGAGCCAGACCCCGCGGTAGGCGATGCGCGCGCCGTCCGCATCGACCGTAAAGACCGGCCGGACGGTCGGCGTGGCCGGTGCCGCTGCCCGCGCCCGACGCAGGATAGCGCGCACGCGGGCAGCCACCTCGCGCGGGCTGAACGGCTTGGCCACGTAATCGTCGGCACCGAGTTCGAGGCCGACGATGCGGTCGATCTCGTCGGCACGTGCGGTCAGAAAAAGCACCGGCACGTCGGAGGCGCGGCGCAACTCGCGGCAAACGTCGAAACCGGAAAGGTCGGGCAGCCCGACATCGAGAATCACCAGCGCGTGACCGTTGGCGCGCAGCGTCGCCAGCGCGTCACGGCCGAGAGCGAGGCAGTCGCTGGCCAGCCCTTCGCGCTGCAGCGCGTAGGCCAACGCATCGCTGATCGCCGGCTCGTCGTCGACGATCAGGATGCGCGGCGGCGTGTCAGGCGGCGACATGGCCGGTTGCGGGTTGGTCCAGTGGAGCACTCGGCAAGACGGGTCACCCGGCCGTGCGTCGGCGCGGGTGCGTTGACGCGCTGGAGGCTGGCCGAAGCGCGAAAAAGCGCAGAGAGAACGGGCGACGCATTGCGCGACCTCCGAAGAGAAACAGGTTCAGGATGCAGCGTTCAGAGCTTGGAATTTCGGGATGAGAGAATAGGCGATCGCCGGCCAGTTCAGCAAGCGCTCGACCGGGCTTGGCACTACCGGTCCCGGGCGCGTGATTCGGCTACCTACTGGGTGCGGACCCCTCTGTGTCAGGCAACTTGTCGCCTCGATAGGATCCGAAAGAGAGGGCGGATAAGGAGAAGACACAGATGGCGAGATACGGACAAGCGTTGAAGGATCGTGTGTTCGGAAGGCTACTGCCACCGGAGAGCGCGGCGATCGAAGAGGTAGCGCGAGAAGTTAGAATTTCGGTGGGCACGCTCGAGCGTTGGTGGGCAGAGGCGCTGTCCAGGCCCGCTCGCGAGAGAGCCTGGACAGCGGCGGCGCGGCGGCAGGCGGTGATTGCGACAGCGGCGATGGACGAGGCACAGTGCAGCAGGTGGCGCCGGGAACATGGGTTGTATCCGAGCGAGTTGGTGCGCTGGCGGGATGAGGCGACGCAGGCCCTGGCCGATCCGGGAGAGGCCCGCGCACGGCCGGCCGAAACGCGCGCCGACAAGGAGCGCATCAAGGAACTGGAACGGGAACTGAAGCGCAAGGAGAAGGCTCTGGCGGAAACGGCCGCCTTGCTGGTCCTCTCAAAAAAGCTCTCGGCGATCTTCCACG
>JAVMKC010000103.1:0-62448 GCA_031732795.1 Accumulibacter sp.
ATCCCAACCTTCATACGCTTCTCTAAACCTCATCTGCCTGATCTCCGGTAGCAACTCCGTCCGCCTCAGCTCGCTCGTCCTTTGGAGCAACATAAACCGGACAGATTACGTGTTCCCTACAGTTCTCTACACGGTTGTTGACAGCATTTCGCAAGCTCTTTAAAATACTCCGTTTTCCGGGGTTGGTAGCTCAGTCGGTAGAGCAGTGGACTTTTAATCCATTGGTCGCGAGTTCGAGTCTCGCCCGACCCACCAAGATTTTTTCGACAGGTTTTTCTGGTCTTTTGGGCTTTGCTCGGTCTTGGCGCGCAAAGCAACAAAGGCTCACAAGGCGTCGGTTGTCGGTGAGCTTAGCTGTCGGCGCGAGTCCTGTCGGACCCCTGGGTACAGAGTGTGGCTGAAAGTCCAGGCTATGGTTTGTACAAGCCTGGACTCGCTATTTATCGAATCATTAAACTTGGGAAGAGTCAATGCCAGCTATCCGCGTTAAGGAAAACGAGCCGTTCGAGGTTGCAATTCGGCGCTTTAAACGTACTGTCGAAAAAACCGGCTTGTTAACCGAGTTGCGCGCACGCGAGTTTTATGAAAAGCCGACGGCCGAGCGCAAGCGCAAGTTGGCAGCGGCCGTCAAGCGTCATCACAAACGGATGCGCAGCCAGACGTTGCCACCCAAGCTGTACTGATTTTTATCGTTCCTGGCGTTTTTTGAAGCCGTCTGCTGCTGGGCAGGCGGCTATTGGCGTTTTTGGCTGCCGTATTTCAGTGGCGACTCGTCTGCCGCTTGACAAATTTTGGGTGCTGCGCGGGTGACGCGCGCTTCAGGCGAACTGCTGAATGCCGCCAAGCGACCGGCAAGGCCGGGATCGGGAAACAATGATGACCCTTAAAGAACGGATCAGCGATGATCTCAAAGTGGCGATGCGAGCCCGCGATGCCCGCAAGCTCGGCGCTATTCGGTTGTTGATGGCCGAGATCAAACAAAAGGAAGTCGACGGACGTCTTCAGCTCGATGACGGGGCGGTGATTCTGGTGATCGACAAAATGCTCAAGCAGCGTCGGGATTCGATCAGCCAATTCGCTGCGGCGGGCCGGGACGATTTGGTGGCGCAGGAGACTTTCGAAGCCGAGATGCTCGCCGGCTATTTACCGGCCCGGTTGTCTGGTGAAGAAGTAGAAGTCGCGATCACCCAAGCGATCGCCGCGACTGGCGCTGGTGCCGGCGAGATTGGTAAAGTGATGACGGCCTTGCGGACGACTTTGGCCGGACGTGCCGACATGGGTGAAGTTTCGCGCCTGGTGAAGAGTCGCCTTGCCCAGGGCTGAGCGCTCGTCGCGCTTGGCTTGCCGTTGATCACGCGTTTTGGCCACGATGATTCCGGAATCGTTCATTCAAGGATTGTTGCAGCGTATCGATATCATCGATCTGATCGACGGCTACGTTCCCTTGAAAAAGGCTGGCGCCAATTTTGCGGCATGCTGCCCTTTTCACGCGGAGAAATCGCCGTCGTTCACTGTCAGTCCCAGCAAGCAGTTTTACCATTGCTTCGGTTGTGGCGCCCACGGAACGGCAATTGGTTTCTTGATGGAGTATGCCGGCCTCGGCTTTGTCGATGCGGTGAAAGATCTGGCGCACCGCGCAGGCGTGAGCGTTCCCGAAGAGGCGGTGGGTTCAGACTCGACGTCGCCGCCACGTTTTTCGTCGCCGGCCTTGACCGAGCTGATGACGCGTGCCAGCCAATTCTATCGCCAGCAGCTCAAGCGCTCCCAAATAGCGATTGCCTACCTCAAGGAACGCGGCTTGGGCGGGGAGATTTCCCGTGAGTTTGGTATCGGCTACGCTCCGGCAAACCCACAAAGCTTGTCCCAGGTTTTCGAGGATTATGGGCATCCCGATCTGCAATTGGTCGGGCTGGTCATCAAGAACGACAAAGGGCGTCTGTACGACCGGTTTCGCGAACGCGTGATCTTTCCGATTCTCAGCCAGAAGGGGGAAGTGATTGCTTTCGGCGGCAGAGTGATCGGGGCGGGTGAGCCCAAGTATCTGAATTCGCCGGAAACACCGCTGTTCGAAAAAGGTAACGAGCTTTTCGGTTTGACGCAGGCGCGCGCAGCCATCCGTCAGAGCGAGGCGGTGATCGTCGTCGAAGGCTACATGGACGTGGTGGCGTTGGCGCAACACGGCATTGGCAATGTGGTCGCGGCCCTCGGTACGGCGACCACTTCGACGCACGTTCGAAAGCTGCTGCGACAGGCCGATCGGGTGATCTTTTGTTTCGATGGCGATAGTGCCGGCCGCAAAGCGGCGTGGCGCGCGCTGGAAAACAGCCTGGAGATATTGACCGAGCAAAAATCGATCAATTTCGTTTTCTTGCCGGAAAGCGACGATCCCGACAGTTTTGTCCGTCGGGAAGGGCAGGACGCGTTTCGACGCTTGGTCGAACACGCCATGCCGTTATCCGATTTCATGCTCCGCGAAATGTCCAGGCGTTGCGATCTGACCAGCGCCGAAGGACGGGCTAAACTGATTGCAGACGCTCGGCCGTTGTTGGGCCGATTGTCTTCGCCATTGCTGCGTTTGCAGTTGACTAAGCGGTTGGCGACCGTCAGCGGTTTTTCGCAGGTCGAGGTCGAACGGTTGTGCAATTTGCGGCCGATTGTCGGACAGGCGCCTGGTCGGGCGCCACGGCCGACACCGCCGTCGATCATCCGCCGGTTGTTGCCCTTGGTTTTACAAAAGCCGCAATTGGCGATGGCTGTGCCCTTGAATCTGCTGTCAGCAACATCACAGGAGACGCAGGCTCTGCGTCAATTGTGTGAAACCATCGCCCAGAGTGGTGATCAGCCGCCAGCCTATCCGGCCTTGCTGGAAAGGCTGCGCGGCAGCGGGAATGAAGGTATTTTGCAAGCGGCGGCGGCTGAACTATTGGAACTGCCGTTTGCCGAAGAAGCGATCGACGAAGAATTCGCCGGCGCGCTCAGACAATTGCGGGACAACGAGATGAAACGCACCCTCGAATCGCTGCAGGAGAAAGTTCGCCGGCTCGGTGTCGGCGGTCTGTCGAGCGAAGAGAAGCAACGTTATCTACAGGCGATCCGCGGCTGCAGCGGCGCGCCGACTTCGTCCGATGAACGCAAAGAGTGATAAAATAAGCAGTTTTTCCAGAATAACGCTATCCGGGAATTGGTCATGGCAAGGGAAAAAGTGGTAACGACAAAAACGGCGAAAGCCAAGGCCACCGCAGAATTGCTGGCACAGGTCGGGACACCCCCGACGCCGGTGGATGACGAGACGCGCAAAATGCGTCTCAAGACGCTGATCAAGCTGGGAAAGGAACGTGGTTTCCTGACCTATGCCGAAATCAACGATCATCTGCCCGATGACGTCGTCGATGCCGAGCAGATCGAAAGCATCATCAGCACGTTCAACGACATGGGCATTCAGGTGTATGACGAGGCGCCTGATGCCGAAACGCTGCTGATGTCCGACGCCACTCCGGCCGCCGGTGCGGACGATGCCGATGTCGAGGAGCAGGCCGAGCAGGCGTTGTCGACCGTCGATTCCGAATTCGGTCGGACCACCGATCCGGTCCGGATGTACATGCGCGAAATGGGGTCGGTCGAATTATTGACCCGTGAAGGCGAAATCGAAATCGCCAAGCGGATCGAGGATGGTCTCAAACACATGATCCAGGCCATTTCGGCCTGCCCGACCACCATTGCCGAGATCGTCAATTGCGCCGACAAGATCGCCAACGATGAAATGCGCATCGATGAATTGATCGACGGGCTGATCGATCCCGAGACCGAAGGCACGCTCGAAGAATTGGCTGACGAACTGCCGGTGTCTGACGATGAGGATGAAGAAGGCGCCGAGGCAGTCGAAGGCGCCGCAGCCGCGGCGACCCTGCTCAAGTTGAAGACCGAAGGGCTCGAACGGTTGGCGGTGATCCGCGAACATTATCAGCAGGCGCATCTGCTGCTGGTGCGCAAGGGCTCCCAGGACAAGGAATATCTCGCATTGCAGGACGCCATCTCCGAGGCGATGATGGGCATCCGCTTCACCTCCAAGACCATCGAACGGCTGTGCGATTCGGTGCGGGCGATGGTCGAGGAAGCACGCAGCTGCGAACGCAAGATCCAGCGGATCTGTGTTGACACCGTGCGCATGCCGCGTCCGCATTTCATCAAGGTTTTTCCGGGCAACGAACTGAATATCGGCTGGGTGGATGCGGAAATCGCTGGAGCAGGCAAGACCTACGGCGCGGTTTTGTCGCGTAACGCCCCCAACATCAAGGAGGAACAACGGAAATTGCTCGCCTTGCAGGATCGCATCGGCATTCCGCTGCGCGAGTTGAAAGATATCAACAAGCAGATGTCGACCGGTGAAGCCAAGGCGCGGCGCGCCAAGCGCGAGATGACCGAGGCCAACCTGCGTCTGGTCATTTCGATTGCCAAGAAATATACCAATCGCGGGCTGCAATTCCTCGACCTGATTCAGGAAGGCAATATTGGTCTGATGAAAGCGGTCGATAAATTCGAGTACCGTCGGGGCTACAAATTCTCGACCTACGCCACTTGGTGGATCCGGCAGGCGATCACCCGTTCGATCGCCGATCAGGCGCGGACCATCCGCATTCCGGTGCATATGATCGAGACGATCAACAAGATGAACCGCATCTCCAGGCAAATCCTGCAAGAAACCGGCATGGAAGCCGACCCGGCGACCCTGGCCAAGAAAATGGAAATGCCCGAGGAGAAAATCCGCAAGATCTTGAAGATCAGCAAGGAGCCGATTTCGATGGAGACGCCGATCGGTGACGACGACGATTCACATCTCGGCGATTTCATCGAAGATCAGGCGACCCTGGCGCCTACCGAAGCCGCCCTTTATTCGAGTTTGCGTTTCATCACCAAGGACGTTCTCGATACGCTCACCCCGCGCGAAGCCAAAGTCCTGCGCATGCGTTTCGGCATTGAGATGAATACCGACCACACGCTCGAAGAGGTCGGTAAACAATTTGACGTTACCCGTGAACGAATCCGGCAGATCGAAGCCAAAGCCTTGCGCAAGCTCCGGCACCCCTCACGCTCGGACAAGCTGCGCAGCTTCCTGGATAACGGCAACAACTGAGAGGTTGTGAAGAAATCGTTGCGAGCAGACCAAGATGTCCGGCGCGAGCGAGCGAACGACGAGACCTATCAAATAGATAGGCGAGGAGTGAGCGAGTGAGCAACGCCGCAGATGGGCTGCGCAGTAGATTTATTCACAACCTCTGAGTCCGTTACCGCGACCGAATCCGGCGTCACACCGGATTCGGTCGCTTTCTAATCGAGATATACCCGGGCGAATTTGCGTTTGCCCACCTGAATGACCACGGAAGAATGGCGGGCCAATGACACATGGCGATCGGTGACCTTTTGGCCATCGATCCGGACGCCGCCCTGATCGATCATCCGCCAGGCTTCAGAGGTGCTCGAGGTCAAACCCGCCTGTTTCATGGCCTGAGCGACGGTAATCGTTTGCTCGGAACCGTCGATATGCACCTCGGGAAGGTTCTCGGGAATCGCGCCATGGCGAAAGCGGGCTTCGAAATCGGTCAGCGCTCGTTCGGCGGCAATCGCGCCATGGAAACGCTCGACGATCTCCTGAGCCAACAGCACCTTGGCGTCGCGTGGATTGCGCCCATCGCCCACCTCCCGCTTCAAGG
This sequence comes from Accumulibacter sp., assembly GCA_031732795.1. Classification (GTDB taxonomy): domain Bacteria; phylum Pseudomonadota; class Gammaproteobacteria; order Burkholderiales; family Rhodocyclaceae; genus Accumulibacter. The sequence goes on from JAVMKC010000103.1 coordinate 5,709, forward strand.
CTCCGATCGACGCCAAGCTGCGGAATGACAGAAGTTCGTAATAGCGCCACATCAGTTCGTCCGACACGGACATCAGCTTGCCAAACATTTCGCCTGGGGGGTCGGTGATGCCGATATAGTTGCCGAGCGATTTGGACATTTTGTTGACCCCGTCCAGACCTTCGAGCAGCGGCATGGTCAACAGACACTGCGGTTCCTGTCCATAGTGCTTCTGCAATTCACGGCCCACCAGAAGATTGAATTTCTGGTCGGTGCCGCCAAGTTCGACGTCTGCACGCATCGCCACGGAGTCGTACCCCTGGCACAGCGGATAGAGCAGTTCATGGATCGCGATCGGCTGCCCGGCGCGGTAGCGTTTGGCAAAGTCGTCGCGCTCGAGCATGCGGGCGACGGTATGCAAGGACGCCAACTGAATCATCCCGGCGGCGCCGAAGGACTCGAACCAGGTCGAATTGAAACAAATCTCGGTTTTTGCCGGATCAAGAATCTTGAACACCTGCTGTTGATACGTTTCGGCATTAGCCTGCACCTGTTCGCGGGACAACGGCGGGCGGGTGGTATTCTTGCCGGTCGGGTCGCCGATCATGCCGGTGAAGTCGCCGATCAGAAACAGTACCTGGTGGCCCAGATCCTGGAAATGACGGAGTTTGTTGATCAGAACCGTGTGCCCCAGGTGCAGATCCGGTGCGGTAGGATCGAAGCCCGCCTTGACGCGTAACGGTCGGCCGCTTTTCAGTTTTTCCAGCATTTCGGCTTCGATCAACAATTCTTCGCAGCCGCGTTTGAGGTATTCGAGGTCTTCTGCGACCTGGGTCATCGGTCTTCTTTCAGATTTTTTGCCTGACAGGGGCTTTTGATCGGGGCGATTTCTTGATAGGCTAGTGAGCTTTGCTCCAGGTCTGCCTATGAAAAACGAGAAACGCGGGATTCTACCGCATTCTGGTCGGGCCTTCGACCGCCTGTTTCGTCATCGTTGGCTGTTGTCCGGGGTTTCTGGCGTGTCGCTGCTAGGAATGGTTGCCGCCTTCGCCATTGCTCCCCCGGCAGATCTCCTGCCGTCGCAAGCAACCGTCATTGAACAATTGCCTGCGCCGACTCTCCTGCCCTTGGCTTCCGACGACACATCTTTTGTCCGTGAGGAACGGGTACTGGCCAGCGATACCATCGCCAGTTTGCTGATTCGCCTGGGTGCCAGTGATCGTGAGGCGATCGATCATCTCGGCAAGGATCGCAAGGCGCAAACGCTGATCACCAGCAATCTCCGCCCTGGAACGGTCGTGAGCGCCCGGATTGCCGTGACCGGGGAATTGCTCCATCTGTCTTTTCCACTGGTCGACAAAAACACCGTGGTCAGTCTGGATCGTCTCGGCAAGCGTTTCGTCAGCGCGGAACAAGCCTTGACTCTCGAACAGCGGACGGTGATCAAATCCGGTGAAATCCGAGGTTCATTCATCAGCGCCAGCAACGCGGCAGGACTTCCTGAACCGATTGCGACGCAATTGGTTGGCCTCTTCGGCAATGAAGGCAATTTTTACCGTGCGTTGCGCCAGGGCGATCGCTTTTCGGTGGTTTATGAAAGCTTCGTCTACCATGGTCAGGAAGTGCGTGCCGGCCGTATTCTGGCGGCGGAGCTGGGCAATCGCCACCGGACCCAGCAGGCGTACTGGTTCCAGTTCGAGCCCGGCCGTGGCGCTTATTACACCGCGGACGGCAAAAGTTTGAGCAAACCTTTTCTGAACGCGCCGGTCGAAAACCCGCAGGTCTCTTCAGGTTTTTCAACGTCTCGATTCCACCCCATTTTTCAGACGTGGCGTGCGCATAAAGGCGTCGATTATGCCGCGCCGACCGGTACCAAGGTTCTGGCAGTGGCAGATGGCGTCGTCGAAACCGCCGAACCGCAGAACGGTTACGGCAATGTGATCATCCTGCGTCACGATGCCACGTATTCGACGGTTTATGGACACCTCAACGAATTCGCCGAGGGACTTGCCAAAGGTTCCCGGGTTCATCAGGGCGAGGTGATCGGCTATGTCGGACGCACAGGCTGGGCAACCGACTCGCATCTGCACTATGAATTCAGGATCAATGACGAACAAGTCGATCCGGAAGCGCTGACTCTGCCGGAATCGATTGTTCTCGACCGATTGCGTCTGACCCGCTTCAAGGCGGCTCGACAAATCTTGCGTGCCCAGCTCGATCTGGCCAAGGAAATCACCCTGGCCTCGGTCGAGTGACCTGATGATGAACTGAAGCAATGCCGCGGCGGACGATTCCGCCGGGCAGTGCTGTGTCACCAAACGCGCTTCATATTCTCGGGATCGTTTCGTAGCCCGGCATCAGCCTTTTGAGAGGCGCCGCCGCTGACGCGGTTCTCACTCAATGCCCCCCATGTCTGGCCCTCGTCGTTGGCGTCAGCGCCACCATCGACGAGGGAGAGCATTGAGCATTGCGATCAGATCAATTCCGCCATTTCATGGCTTCCTGGATTTCGCTAGGCAGAGGCTCGGTCGATGAAATCAAATCGTCTAGAGCGTGCTGGCGATAAAGCTGCATGAACGCTTTGACGACTTGTGGGTCGAAATGGCTGCCGCTGCCGGCTTCGATTTCAGCGGCGGCACGGTCCGGGTGCCACGACTCTTTGTAGGGACGCTGGCTGATCAGATTGTCGAAGACGTCGGCAACGGCAACGACGCGGGCAGCAAAGGGAATTTCGACGCCGCGCAGAGCGTTCGGGTAGCCGCTGCCGTCCCAGTGCTCGTGATGCGAACGGGCGATGACCCGGGCGACACCTTGCGAGACACTGCGGCTGAGCACGGCGTCGCCGATCCGCGTATGGCGTCGCATGGCGTTGATCTCGTCTTCGTCGAGCGGACCGGCTTTGCGCAGCAGATCGTCGGAGATGCCGACCTTGCCGACATCATGCAAACGGCTGGCCCGGGCATAGAGGTCGGCTTCGCTTTCCGGGCAACCGAGTGCCATTGCCAGTCGGCGGGTGTATTCCTGGATGCGGTGGATGTGCCGGCCGGTGGCGCTGTCCTTGAATTCTGCGATGTGACCGAGCATGTCGATTGCTTCGTCGTACGAGGCTTCGAGGCTGTGGTGCAAACGGAAATTGTCGAGTGCAGCGGCGCATTGATTGGCCATCACTTGAATCAACTCACGGTCTTCGGCGGTCAGCTCGACCCGCAGTTCGAGATAGACGAAACCGAGGATTTCCTCCTTGATGCGTAGCGGCACGACCATCGCGTTGTGACGCAGTGCTTTCGGGTGTTCGTTGTTGATCACCACCCGGGAACAGAGTTCGCTGATTTGCTGTCGGCGAAATTCGCTTTCGGCACCAGTACGGAAGTCGCCAGTTCCGGCGCGGATACGGATATCCTCACCGGCCATGGTCGACACCAAGCCGTCGAGGGTCGAGATGATTCCCGAGTGTTCGAGATTGCAAATGCCGATGATCTGCATCAGCACGCCGCGAAAATACTCTTCCAGACGGTCGCGATGCAGGTTGTAGAGTTCGGGCGTAATGTCGAGAATCCGCGTCAGGCCGTGGCGGTTGAGTTCGATGGTCTGCAAGTCTCGATAGCTTTTGATGCGGGCACGAACCGTGGTGTAAAGCTGGGAGGCGGCCAGTTGCCGCGTATCCTGACAATCGTCGATGTCGAAACCGTCAATGAACGAGCGATCCAGTGCCGTTTCGGGCTTATCGGCGCGCACGATCAAGCGGATCAGCCGATTGCCCAGTTTTTCCCGAATGAATTCAACTAGTTTCAAACCGGACTCATCGCTTTCAGCCATTGCGTCGATCAACGCAACGGCAATATCGCGATGTTCGCGCAGTTTGAGGCGGGCTTCGCGGGCCGAGGTGGCTTCGATGATTTCCAGCGGCCGGCTGGCGAATGAAAAATCGCTCAGATGGAGCCCGACCAAGCGCCGGGCCTCAGGCTCATCGTCGACGACCAGGAGCTTCCAGGGATCGAGACGAGGAGGCTGACGTTCGGTCGAGGTCCGTTGTGGCTTCGATAGGGTCTTCATTACGTGTTCACTTTCTTGGCGGTGTCCAGCGTGAAATATCGATGAATAAACGGGTTTAGCGGCCGAGGTGCCCTAATGACGGATAGTGCCGTACAGAGCGAGGCAAACCGGTCACATAAGAAAGGCCTCCCCGCGATAGTCACCGGCCGCGCTACACGTAGTATAAAACGGCTCAAAAGCATGCGGCATCTTCTTGCACCATGCTGCTGACATCAGCAACGCTGCGGCACCCTTCCAAAGCTCTTAGCTTTTTGCATTAATGTGGATTTGTCTTCATTGGGCGTTGTCCGCCGCTATTGGGATGGCGATGGGCCTGTCGGGTTTGGCGGGGCACTCAAGAAGCCACCGGAATTTCGGCGTAAAACATGTAACGTCCACCGCCTTCCGATTTGGCGTGATACATCGCTTCATCGGCGTGTTTGAGCAGGGTGGACAGATCGGTGCCATCCTGTGGGAACAGACTGATGCCGATGCTGGGTGTGGTGTTTACCACGTGGTTGTCGATCGGATAGGGCAAGGACAGCTGTTGCAGGATTTTGTCAGCGGTGCGGGCGGCTGTGGCACAACTTTGATCGTCGCAGAGAACGACGACGAATTCGTCGCCACCGAGACGAGCGGCGATATCACTGGCCCGGACAGTCTGGCTCAACCGCCCGGCAATGGCGATCAGCAACATGTCGCCGACGGCATGGCCGAGCGTATCGTTGATCGGCTTGAAACGGTCGAGGTCGAGAAACAATACGGCCAAGCCGCGCTTCTCACGGCGGGCGAGCGCCAAGGCACGGGCCAGAGCGCTTTGCAGATGTAGACGGTTGGCCAAGCCGGTAAGGCTGTCGCGATGTGCTTCCTGGCGCATCCGTTCCTCGGCGGCTTTTTGCTCGCTGATGTCGGCGTAAATTCCAATGAAGAATTCGCTGGCGCCCTGTGGACTCCTGACTTTTGAAACAGTCAGTGATTGCGGACGCAGAGCGCCATCCTTGCTTTGCAGGACTACTTCCTGTTTGGCAATTTCGGGATCGCTGGAGGCGGCCAGCAACTGCCTGAAATCTCTGGACAACGGCGAGCGAGGAGCAAGAAAAAAGCCTGTTTCGTGGCCTTGCAAGTCGTCGAGCGTGTAGCCGGAGATACGGGTGAATGCCGGGTTGATGTCGATGATTTGATTATCGTGATCAGCGACCAGAATCGCTTCTCCACAGCAGCGGAAAACGTGCGCCGCCAGTCGAAGGCGTGCTTCATCACGTTTGCGTTGCAGCAGATTGCGAATGCGTACGCGTAGCAGTGAGGCGATCACCGGTTTGCTGAGGTAGTCGTCGGCACCGAGGTCGAGTCCTTGGAGTTGAGTCTGTTCGGAGACGTCGGCGCTGACGAAGATCACCGGAATGTTTGCCGTGGCGGGGCTTTGTCGCAAATGACGCAAGACGTCGATGCCGCTCATTTCCGGCATCATCACGTCGAGCAGAATCAGGTCGGGCGGGTCGCTGTGGTTGGCCAGCATGATGGCCGTTCGTCCGCTGGTTGCCGTCTTGATCCGGTAGTCGGCGCGCAACGCTGCCGCCAGCACGTGCAGGTTGGATGGGATGTCGTCGACCAACAGCAGCAAGGGTTTGGTTGCTGGTGGGGACGGCGTTTCCGTGATGGTCTGGGTCATTTCAGTGTTTGACAAGATACACCCAAATCAACGGGGCCGAGATCGGCGGGCGGAGAATGATCTCCTTTCATTTTATAGGTCATGCCGAGATCGACTGCCAAGCTTTCGACCAATCGCAGTGCGGACTCATTATCGAATTGGTCGATGGCGTGCAACAAACGGGTAATCGGTGTCGTCCGTGTTTCGCTCCGGGATTCGAGCTGCAAGGCAACCAGAATCTCCTCCGGAATCAATTCGCTTTCCTGAAGATGGTGATACACCGTGACCAGCAGGTCCGGTAAGACATCGGACGAAGAGACGGCGGCAGTCGCGGCTGCTGGCGGGTTGAATTGACGGTCGATCACCGCTCTTGCGTGTTCCAGATGTTTGATCAGCATGGCGCGCATCGACGGTGGCTGCCGGTTTCGCAATTCGTTTTCCAACGCACCGGCATCGTCGGCGACTCGTTGTACGCCGAGGTTGCCGGCGACTCCCTTGAGGGCATGAGCCAAGGCGATTGCCATCTCAGGATCCGTATCGGCCATTGCCGCTTCGAGACGTTCCGGTAAGCTGGCCATCTCTACGCTGAAATTTCGCAACAGCTGTTGCAACAAAACACCATTGCCCTCGACGCGACGCAGCGCTGCTGGAATCGCAAAATCCGGTGGATTGAGCTGTGAAAAATCTGGCGCGGCGGCTGGCGACAAGAGCGATCCGGTCGGCGTCCGCTGGGGAAGTGGCAACGGCGTTACCGGGCAACGGCGGGTCTTGATCCGGGTGGCCAGCACCTGTTTCAAATGATCGGGATCAATCGGTTTGGCGATGAAATCAACCATTCCAGCAGTCCGGCATGCTTCGCGATCGGTGTCCAGAACCGCGGCAGTCATGGCGATGATTGGCAGCCCGCTGGCTTTGGGCAGGGCCAGAATCCGGCGAGTGGTTTCGATACCGTCCATGTCTGGCAGGTGCAAATCCATCAGTACGCCATCGAAGTCTTCCTGTTCGACGCGGGAGATGGCGATAGCACCGTTTTCGGCCTGCACGACGTGGACGCCTTGCAAACGTAACAACTCCCCGGCAACGTCGCGATTGATGGCGTTGTCTTCGACCAGGAGGATTTTCGCCCCGGCGAGACTTTCGCGGACATGAAGCCGGTGGCGGTTTTCCAACGCATGCGAGCGAGACGTGATCGTCTGCCGTGCGCCAATCAGCATGTTGTACAAACTCGATGGGGTGATCGGTTTAGACAGTACGCCGTCGATGCGGGTCGACGCGGCATCGATCATCAGACTGTTCTGATCATAAGCGGTGACCATCAACACCTTCATCATCCCGGATAACTGGCCGTTGGCCACCGCGTCTTCGATTTGCTGGGCGACTTGCAAACCGTTTAGTTGCGGCATGCGCCAATCGAGCAGGACGGCGTCGAAGGGGCGCCCCGTGCGTGCTTCGGCAACGATTTTCGGCATCGCCGCGGTAGCGGAGAGCAAGGCGTGCGCCTCGATGCCCCAGCTCTGTAGCAGATTGCCGATGATCTGGCAGGAAGTCTCCTGATCGTCGATGATCAATACCTTGAGGTTGCGCAAGGAGCGTTGTTCGGCGGCCGAGCATGAGCTCATGGCTGAACGCTGAGCCTGAATGGTGAACGAGAAAGTCGATCCTTTGCCCAGCGTGCTGGTCAGGGTGATTTCCCCACCCATCAATTCCACCAGGTGTTGGCAAATGGTCAAGCCGAGTCCGGTGCCGCCGTATTTGCGGGTGATCGAGCCGTCGGCCTGGGTAAATGCGCGGAAGAGGCGACGTGCGTTTTCTTCCGACAGCCCGATGCCTGTGTCGCGAACTGAGAAGCGGATCGTCACCGACTGCTCGGCCGAGGAAAGAGGCAAGCCGACCAGAGCCGCCTTGATGTCGATTTCGCCGTTTTCGGTGAATTTGATCGCATTGCCGACCAGATTGTTGAGCACCTGGGTAAGTCGCAGCGGATCGCCGAGCAGATTGCGGGGAATCGCCGGGTCGATGTCGAGAAACAGCTCCAGACCCTTTTCCTGGAGCTTGGCGGCGAACAGGTCAGCGGTGCTTTTCAAGACTTTCTCGAGCGGTAGTGCGACCTGTTCGATTTCCAGGCGGCCGGCTTCGATTTTCGAGAAATCGAGAATGTTGTTGAGAATCGCCAGCAGGGCGGTCGATGAGGCATTGGCTTTGGTCAGGAACTCGCGTTGTCGGGAGTCGAGATCGGTTTCGAGAACCAGATGGGTCAAACCGAGGATGGCGTTCATCGGCGTACGGATCTCGTGACTCATGTTGGCAAGAAACGCCGATTTGGCTTCATTGGCCTGCTCGGCAATCAGCTTGGCCTGACGCAATTCGACGGTCCGTTCCTCGACCTTGTCTTCCAGTGAGAGCTGCACGTCACGAACGCGGTCGGCCATGTGATTGAAACTGGCGGCCAGTTCCTGCAACTCGAAGCAACCGTATTCCGGCGTTCGCCGGCTCAGATCGCCCTGAGCGATACGCTGACTGCTGTGCATCAGATCGACGATCGGCTGGGTCAATGCGCGCGCCAGGACGACCGCGGTCAGACTGGCGATCGCCAGCAACAAGGCCAGGGCACCGAAGGTGTAGGTGCGCAAGGTGTCTGCCGGAGCCAGCGCTTCGGCGAGATCGATCTTGACCACCATTCCCCATTCGAGCATCGGCAGATAGCGCCAGGCACCGATTACCGGCATGTTAGCGTAATCGCGGGTGATCCCTTGGCCGTGGCCTCCCTGCAACGCGCTTTGCATCGGCGGCGCCGCATTGTTGAAATCCAGACGCTTATTGAAGGCGGCTCCCGACTCTTTGCGTAACGAACTGACGTAAAGCAACCCCTCGTTATCGACTTGAGCCAGAACGGTTTCGCCGCTGATGCCGAGACCGGTAGTGTCGCTGGCGACGGTCTTGAGCGTTTCCAGGTTCAGTTCGAGAACCGCCGAACCGAGTGTCCGGCTGCCGTCGAAAACCGGCATCACCAGATAAATCGAGGGCTTGCCGTAATGCACATAAACGGGAGTCATGTGCATGTCGAGCAGGTCCAGCGCTTTGCGGTGGGCGTTGGTCAGTTCGCTGTCGGCAAGCGTTCGGTCGTACAGGTTGTGATCCAGCGAGAGCGAGCCCTTGAAAGTGAAGACGATGTTGCCTGCATGGTCGATCAACAGCAGGTCGGCGTAGGCCGTGCTGTCGAAAAATGAGCCCAGACTCTGCCGGTAATCGGCAGCCGAGCGGTCGGATTTGCCGCCGGCGAGCCGGCGCAAAACATTGACAGTCTGGCTCGAACGGGCCAACTGTCGCAAATCGTCCTGTCTTTCGTCGAGATAATTGGTGATCTGATCGGCCTTTTTGTCGGCGATCGCCGATAGTTTGTCCTCGATCATTTCAGTGAGTGTTTTCTCGAAAGCCTGGGTATACAGCCAAGTCAGACAGGCCAGTGGCAATGGCGAGAGCAGCAGGAAGCCGAGCAGCAAGCGAGACAGGATTCCAGACAGCTTCATCGCTGCGTCTGCTCGAGCAAGGCTTGCCATTCCGCACGGCTGCGATAGACCGGCCAGGGAGACGGTCGCATCAGATCCTGGGAGGTGAATAATTGGGTAAATTGCCCATCCGCCTGAACCCGGCCGATAAGTAGTCTTTTCCACAGGTGCCGGGTTCTGGCATCCACCGCCGCCACACCATCCGGCCCGGCGACGCTTTGTCGGAGCAAGCTGCTGCCGTTGGTCCACTGCGGATCGGCCGTTCCGACCTCCTTGACCGTCTGTGCCCACAGAAGAACGCCGACATACGAAGCGACGGCCGGATCGGTTACGTACTGATCGGCACCGAAGCGCGACTGATAAGCCTTGATGAAGTCCCGGTTGCTTGCTTCCGGCAGCGAATGAAAGTAGCTCCAAGCGACGAAATGTTGTCGGAAGCGGCCGCCGCCCCAGGCTTTCATGCCGTCTTCCGGAACGCTGAAACTGAGGATCGGTAGTCGCAGCAGATCGGCGGCAACCAGCGCGTCGAAGAAAGCACCGTTGCTATCGCCGTTCAAGGTATTCAGCACCACGTCGGGGTGGACGGCGGCAATCTCGGCGACGATCCGACCCAGCTCCTGCTGCTCGCCCAGCGGCACGTAACGCTCGCCGACGATTTGGCCATGGCTGGTTTTGACCAGATCACGGATGATCATATTCGCCGTGCGTGGAAAAACATAATCCGAACCGAGCAGATAGACGCGCTTGCCGAATTCGCGCAAAGCCCATGCCGTCCCCGGCACCACTTGCTGATTCGGCGCCGAACCGGTGTAAAGAATGTTCGGCGACTGCTCCATTCCCTCGTATTGCACTGGGTAAAACAGCAGATGGTGGTGACGTTCGACGACTGGCTTGACCGCCAGCCGGCAGGCCGAAGTCCAGCAGGCGAAAAGAACGCTCACGCCTTCAGTGGTGATCAGCCGCTCGGCTTCGGCTGCGGCAACGGTGGCGTCTGATCGGCTGTCGGCCAGAACCATCTCGACCTCTCGTCCGAGTAGCCCGCCCCGGCTGTTGATTTCTTCGACGGCCAGACGGATGGCATTCACCAGCGGCGTTTCATTGAGCGCCATGGTGCCGGTCAGGGAATGAATCACCCCGATGCGAAGCGCCGCCGGCTTCTGACGCTGACAACCGATGACCCCGCCGAGGAGAACGACCATCAGCGTCAGCCAGACCAGCAATACTTTTGGTGTGCCCACCGCGCGAAAATCCTCCGCTGACCCCCGGTCGATAGCTCGCAAATGAATGACGTTTCGGGCGTCGACCGCGTCGTTTTGGCGCAGCCGACTCGCCGTGCCTCATGGTTCAGTATAGAAGCGGTGCCGGGGACGACGAAGCGGATATTGAGCGTCGGCCGTCACACGGACCGGAAAATCCGCTGGTGATTCAATGGTTTTATTTAGTCGGGTTCCGATGAGGGGTCAACAGGGAGTGATCCGGAAAATTTTTTATCAAAAGCTGGCATTCTGGCCACGTTGATCTATGCTGAGAATGTTTCCGATCGCGCTGACTGGTCACTGACCGTTCAAGCCCGTCGCGATCGCAAACATTGGCAAACGGAGGGAGACCTCCGGACGCAAAGCCGAGGGCCCTAACCGCATTGCCGAATTGGCGTGGAAGGGTGGCCGGGTTGCCCGTTCCGCGCGCGGTCCCTGCGCTACGATCGAGTCCGTTCCTTCAGCTTTGCTTTTACGAGTTTGAAGGAACGCATATGGCTCTCGCTTCGTGGTCTCAACAGCAAATTCTCGACCAACTGATCAGTGGCTACAGTTGGAGTGGCTCGACGATCAGTTATGCCTTTCCGACGAGTAGCACAGCCATTTATGGCAGCCAGGAACTGGCCGGCTTCGTTGGATTGAACGCCGTTCAGCAAGCGGCCGCCGAGCGCGCCTTGCAAACCTGGGATGACCTGATTGCAGCCGACATGGTGCGCACCACGGCGAGTGATTCAAATATCGAGTTCGGCACCTCCAGTACCGGCGTCAGTTTCGCGCACGCCTATTTCCCTTCGATCAGCAGCGTCTGGTTCAGTCGCAATTACGCCGAACTGCTGTCGCCACAGATCGGGCAGCATTCGTTCATGACCTACGTTCATGAGATCGGTCATGCGCTGGGTCTCGACCATATGGGCAACTACAACGGCAGCGGTTCCTGGACGCCGTCATCGTACGAAGACAGCGGCGTCTATTCGGTGATGTCGTATTTCGGTCCGAACATGAACAGCGGCAGCGGCCAAGTGGCCTGGGCCGACTGGGTGGGCAGCGACGGTAAGCTGCATTCGCCGCAAACGCCGATGGTCAATGATGTGTTGGCGATTCAAACGATCTATGGCGCTGAAACGACCACCCGCACCGGCGATACCGTCTATGGTTTCCACAGCAACGTCACCGGCACGATGGCGGCGATTTTCGATTTCACGCTCAATACCCAGCCGATCCTGACCATTTACGACGCCGGCGGTAACGACACGCTCGATCTCAGCGGCTGGAACACCAGCAGCACGATCAATCTGGCGCCTGGCGCCTATTCGTCGTGCAGCAGCATGACTTCGAACATCGCCATCGCCTATTCCTGCGATCTGGAGAACGCCGTCGGCGGCGGCGGCGACGACCAACTCAACGGGAACCTGCTGGCCAACCGGCTCGACGGCGGCGCCGGCAACGACATCATCAATGGCGGCGGCGGCAACGATCTGCTGCTCGCCGGCGTCGGCAACGATCAGTTCGATGGGGGCGATGGGCAGGATACGGTGCAATTCAGCGGAGCATTCGTTGACTACACGTACACCTATGCGGCGAATACCGGCTTCACGTTTTTCGGAAATGCGACGGGAACCGACATCATCAAGGGTGTCGAGTGGTTCGCCTTTTCCGATGTTACCAAGTCGGCCAGCCAGTTATCGACGGCGGTGTCGCCCACGTCGCTGGTATCGATTTCAGCCGCTAGCGCGGCCCAGAACGAAGGCAACAGCGGGTCGACGCCATTCACGTATTACGTCCGGCTCAACACCGCCAGTTCGACGGTGCAATCGCTGAACTGGGCGGTCAGCGGTGACGGTGCTTCGGCGGCTGATCCGGCGACCGATTTCGTTGGCGCCACATCGGGAACATTGACGTTTCAGGTCGGTGAAACCGAAAAAATCGTCCAGATCGCCGTTCGTGGCGACACCGCCGTCGAAAGCGATGAGGGCTTTGTCGTTACATTGTCTTCGCCGTCGTCCGGGCTGGTGATCGGTACCGCCAGCGTCACGGGTACCATCCGCAACGATGACGTGAGCGTCGGCGGCGACGATTTCGGCAACACCACCAACACCAACGGCGTAGTCGCCGTCAATGGCGGCGCCGTTGCCGGAGCGATCGAAACCGCCGGTGACATCGATCTGTTCAAGGTGGATCTGGTGGCCGGGACGACCTATGTGTTCGATCTGTTCAAGGCCAGTGGCAATCTCGACCCGTATCTGTCGTTGTATCCGCCGACGAGTACGACGACGACGGTGCTTTATCCGCAGGTCAGCAACGACAATGCCAATTCATCGACCACCAATGCACAGATCACTTACACCGCGACCAGCAGCGGCACCTATTATCTGCTGGCACGCGATAGTTGGCTGGCGACCGGCGGTTACAGCCTGAATGCGTCGACCCTGCCGGGTAAGACGCTGACCGGTGACGACAACGGCAATACGTTGGCCGGCACGCTGGGTGACGACAGGCTTTACGGAATGGGCGGTGCGGATGTGCTCGACGGCAGTGGCGGCGCCGACTGGCTCGATGGCGGAGCGGGCGCCGACAGCATGAGCGGCGGTAACGGTAATGATACCTATGTGGTCGATGATGCAGCCGATGTGGTCAGCGAAGTCTCATCCAGTGGCGGTATCGATCTGGTCCGCGCATCGGTCAGCTTCACCTTGGCGGCCAATCTCGAAAATCTGTTGTTGACGGGCGTCGCTGACCTCAACGGCACCGGCAATGCCTTGGCCAATGTGCTGACCGGCAACAGCGGCAACAACCTGCTCGACGGCAAAGGCGGTGTCGACACCTTCGCCGGCGGACTGGGCAACGACAGCTATGTGCTCGATAGCGAAGCGGAACTGGCCAACGTCAGCGAAATCGCCGGCCAAGGAAACGATACGCTGATCATCGGTTATACCAATCCTGCCGAAGCGAAAACGGTGGTCTTGACCGGCACTCTCGCAGAAATCGAAAACCTGGTTTTCAACGGCGGTGGTTTGTTCGACGCCGTCGGCAACGCCGCCGACAACGTGTTGACCGGCAATACGTCGACCAATCGCCTGGACGGCGGAGCGGGGAACGACACCCTCGACGGCAAAGGCGGCGCCGATGTGCTGCTTGGCGGTGCCGGCGACGATGTGTATGTCATCGATCAGACGGGTGACCAGATCATCGAGCGGCTCAACGAAGGGATCGATACCGTTCGGGTGGCGGTGACCACTTCCGGGATGACCTGCACACTGGCCAGCAATATCGAAAACGCCACCATCGTCTCGGCGGCGGCGGTCAACGTCAGCGGTAACGCGCTGGACAATATCCTCATCGGCAACGCCGCCAGTAACCGGCTCGATGGCGCTGCCGGTGCCGATCGTCTGGTGGGTGGGGGCGGCAATGATACGTACGTCGTCGATCAAATCGGCGATGCCATCGTCGAGACGTCGACGCTGGCCACCGAAATCGACACCGTCGAAAGCAGCATCAGCTGGACTCTGGGCGACAACCTGGAAAAACTGCTGCTCACCGGTTCGGCCAACATCAACGGCAATGGCAATGGCTTGAACAATACCCTGACCGGCAATAGCGGTGCCAACCGGCTCGACGGCGGTCTCGGCGCCGACAGTTTGTTCGGCGGTGCCGGCGATGACATCTATCTCGTCGACCAGTCCGGCGACAAAATCTACGAGACCGCGGCCGGCAGCCAGACGGATGCTGGCGGTAACGATACGGTGTTGAGCAGCATCGACTGGACGCTGGGCAATTACCTCGAAAATCTGCAATTGCTGGGCAGTGCGGCGATCAACGGTACTGGTAATGCATTGGATAATGCCTTGTATGGCAATTCCGGCAGCAACGTTCTCGATGGCAAAGCAGGCGTCGACCGTCTGGACGGTGGCGAGGGTGCCGACATCTACTTGATCGGCAACAGCGGCGACCATCCGGCGGCGGAAATCGCCGACAGTGGGCAGAGTGGCAGCGACGAAGTGCGTTTCGCTTCATCGGCGGGCAGTACGCTGACGCTGTTCGCCGGCGACAGGGGTATTGAGCGGGTGGTGATCGGTGGCGGCGTGGGCCAAACGGCGACCGAAACCAGCACCGCCTTGAACATCGACGCCGCGCAGGTCGGCAACGCCTTGTCGATCCAAGGCAATGCCGGCGCCAATGTGCTGATCGGTACCGCCTTCGCCGACCAGATCGCCGGCGGCGGGGGTAACGACCGGCTGATCGGCGGTGCTGGCGGCGACACCTTGATCGGCGGTGCCGGCAACGACGTCTATGTGGTCGACAGCCTGGACACGCTCGTTGAAACGTCGACGCTGACCAGTGAAATCGATACCGTCGAAAGCGCCATCGACTGGACGCTGGCCACCAATTTCGAAAATCTGACCTTGCTCGGCAGCGCCGCGATCAACGGTACCGGCAACGAGGCCAACAATACCCTGCTCGGCAATCAAGGCGACAACCGTCTCGATGGCGGACTGGGAGCCGACATCCTGCTCGGCGGTGCCGGCAACGACCTCTACCGCGTCGATAATCTCAACGACAAAGTCTTCGAAACCACCGCCGTCAACAGCACCATCGACGCCGGCGGCATCGACACCGTGATCAGCAGTGTCGGCTGGACCCTGGGTAATTTCGTCGAAAACCTGCAGCTCGACGGCATCGCCAACCTCAATGGCTTCGGTAACGACCTGAACAACACCCTGCGTGGCAACGCCGGCATCAACGTTCTCGATGGCAGAGCCGGAATCGACTTCCTGGACGGTGGCGATGGCGCCGATATCTATCTGATCACCAGCAGCGGTGACCACCCGGCGGCGGAAATCGCCGACAGCGGCCGCAGTGGCGTCGACGAAATCCGTTTCGCGGCCACCGTCGCCAGCACCTTGACCCTGTACGCTGGTGACACCGGCGTCGAACGGCTGGTGATCGGTAGCGGTCTGGCGGAAAACGCGGTGAGCAGTAGCAGCCTGGCGTTGAATCTCGATGCGTCGCAGGTGGTCAACGGCTTGACCATTCGCGGTAATGCCGGTGCCAACAGTCTGATCGGTACGGCATTCGACGACCGTCTCGAAGGCGCTGCCGGTGCCGACAGTCTGATGGGCGGAGCCGGCAACGACCTGCTGATCGGTGGTCTGGGCAGCGACCAGTTGACCGGTGGCGCCGGAGCCGACCGTTTCATTTTCGACCAAACGCCCAACGCAACGACCAATCGTGATCTGGTGGTCGATTTCCAGTCCGGCGTCGATAGCCTGCAGCTGAGTCTGGCGGTCTTCAAAGGATTGGGTGCGATGCCGGGGAACCTGTCCGCCGAGCAGTTCTGGTCGGGCAACGGAGTCATCGCCGCACACGATGCCAGCGACCGGCTGATCTACAATACTGCTACGGGTGAACTGTTCTACGACGTCGATGGCCTGGGCGGCGCAGCGGCGACGTCGGTGGCACTGATCGGTGCGCTCAGCCATCCGACACTGACATACAGTGATTTCAGCCTGATCGCTTGATCGCTTGATCGCTTGATCGCTTGATCGCCTGACCGACGGTCGATCTGGCAACAGATGCCCGCCTGCTCGGAGACCCGCCGTCACCGAGCAGGCGGAATCGTTTATCGCCGTGCCACGGCACACTGTCCGCTGTTCGTCGGAACGACCGTCAAACCGTCACTCCCCGACGGGCGGGATGAATGCTCGCCGCCCACCACTGTTCGTCATGGAGATTCCAGATGCAAGCACCCGTTCAACCGACCCTCGATTTCTGGTACGAATTCGGCAGCAATTACAGCTATTTGAGCGTGATGCGCATCGAAGCGCTGGCTGCCGCGCGTGGCGTGACGGTGCGTTGGCGGCCCTTCCTGCTCGGACCGATTTTCCGCGAATTCGGCTGGGCCACTTCGCCGTTCGTCTTGCAGAAGGAAAAAGGCGCTTATGTCTGGCGCGACATGGCGCGACTGTGTCGCAAATACGATCTGCCGTGGCGGCAGCCGACGGTGTTTCCGCGTTCGGCGGTGCTGCCGCTGCGCGTGGCGCTGCTTGGCGCCGATCAACCGTGGCTCGGCGAATTCAGCCGGCGGGTGATGCAACAGAATTTCGTCGATGATCGGGAGATCGACACCCCGGACGCCGTCAGCGACGTGTTACGGGCGCTGGCCTTGCCGGCGGATACGCTTCTCGCCGAAGCGCAAACCATCGACAACAAAACGCGATTGCGTCGCCAGACCGAAGAAGCGCGCGCGCTGGGCCTCTTCGGTGCGCCGACCTTCTTCGTCGGCAATGAAATGTTCTGGGGCAACGATCGGCTCGACGATGCACTGGATCTTGCCGCCGCCGGTGGCGAATGAACGTGTTGGCGGCATCACCCCATCCCGCCGGCCGATGAATGGCCTCTGGCGCCTCCTGCCCGGCGCCGCTGCTCTGCTCCTCCCCACCCTGTGTCAGGCGGATGCCTGTGCGCAATTGCCGCCGCCGACGATCACCGTCCAGCGGCTGGAAGACACGGTGACCCTCAATCTCGACCACGGCCATAAGGCGCTGGGGGTGCTGGCCGCTGAACTGGCACGCCCCGGCAAACAGATTCTTGGGCTGACGCGCGGCACGGCGGTGGTCAAATTCGAGACGCGCTCCCCGACGCTGCGCGACCGCAATGGTCGTTGGGAATGTACCAGCCCGCAAATACAGATCAGTTACGGTTTCAGTCCCTTGACCATCTACGTAGCCAACGAATTTCCCCGAGGCAGTTGCGCGTGGCAGGAAATCTACGACCACGAGCAGCGGCATGTCGCCGCTTATCGCCAGCACGTCATCGCTCTCGAACCGTCATTGACCGACAGCCTGCGACAGCGCTTCATCAACCGCGGTATCTGGCGCGGTTCAGTCGGCGAAACCAGCGCCGCCTTGCAACGAGAATTGAGCGAACGCTGGCTGCCGTACATCAAACGCCAAATCAGTCAGGTCGAAGCAGCGCAAGCCCGTATCGACAGCCCTGAAGAGTACAACCGGGTTGCCGAAAGCTGTCAGGGCGAGGTTAGACGGCGCTTGCGTAACCGATAGCGACGGCTGGGAGTATGTTCACGATCTCCCGAGTAGTAAGGTCAGGCGAGATGCACGAATTGTAAGTGGATGTTGAGCCATCGCTCACAGCCCGCCAAGCCTATGCCGCGCGAAAGGCGGTCTGAACTGCAAAACCGTGTTCAGACAATCCGAACTGGTACCCGCTTGGGAGCACATCGCAAACGAGAAACGGACAACAAAAAGCCGTAATTCCTGGATCAAGAATTACGGCGTTTTGTCGAAACGCTGGGAATTTTTGATGCCGATGGACGGATTCGAACTGTCGACCTTCGCATTACGAATGCGCTGCTCTACCGACTGAGCTACACCGGCATGGCTGATTTTGTCGCCCATGCAAGCTGCGGATTTTAGCAGTGTCGTTGCGGATTGGGAACGTTTATCAGGATTTTCCCAGGGCGTTGCGCCGCACGAACATCAAAGGAGGTCAAACGAATGCGGCTCCAGGTACGGCGAGCGCAGGGGAACTTGCTCCGGCGTTGTTCGAGCAAGCGCGCGACGAACGGGCATGGTGATCCGAGCCAATTTATGCCGGTACGGTGTTCCAGATGCGCTGCGCCCTGCTTTCTGCCGTGCGAGCATTCATCGCGGCTCTCTACCCCGGCGGATTGACGCATCGATTCATCAATCGCCGCGGATCAGGGCGATCAGATCGTCGGCCGAGGGCAGGTCGCCGGCTTGGCCGTCGGCGAGGATGCTGTCGGCCAGGGTGCGTTTTTCGTGGTGCAGATCGACGATCCGTTCTTCGACGGTGCCGCGGGTGACCAGTCGGTAGACGGTGACTGGGCGTGACTGGCCGATGCGGTGTGCGCGGCCGGTCGCCTGGTCCTCGGCTGCCGGGTTCCACCACGGGTCGGTGATCACCACGTAGTCGGCGGCGGTGAGATTGAGACCGAAGCCGCCGGCTTTCAGGCTGATCAGGAACAGGTCGCCTTCGCCGTTCTGGAAGGCGTTCACCCGGCGGGTCCGTTCGCCGGCCGGGGTGGCGCCGTCGAGATACTGGTAGGCGATGCCGGCCTGGTCGAGTGGTTCGCGCAGCAGTTGCAGAAAATCGACGAACTGGCTGAAAACCAGCGCTTTGTGACCGTTGGCCAGCAGTTCACCGACCAGTTCGGCGAAGGCCTGGACCTTGGCGCCGGCGATGCCGAATTGCGGGCTGGTCAAGCGCGGGTCGCAGGCGGCGCGCCGCAGGCGGGTGAGTTGGGCGAGGATGTTGAAAGTCGCCTGCGCGGCCGGTGCGTCGTCCAGCGTGTGGTTGATATCGTCGACCGCTTGCCGGCGAATGGCTTCGTAGTGCGCCGCTTCGCTGGCTTCCGGGGCCACCCGCAGGATCAGTTCGGTACGCGAGGGCAGTTCCTGGAGCACTTCGGTCTTGGTGCGGCGCAGGACGAAGGGGCCGATCAAGCGTTTCAACAGGTGCTGCGCGTTGCGGTCGCGTTGGCGTTCGATGGGTCCGACGAAGCGCTCGTTGAAGCGGTTCAGGCTGCCGAGCAGGCTGGGATTGGCGAAACGCATGATCGACCACAGATCGGCGAGCCGGTTTTCGACCGGGGTGCCGGTCAACGCCAGCCGGAAATCGGCTTGCAGTTCGAAAGCGGCTTGCGAGCGTTTGGCGACGGCGTTTTTGATCGCCTGTGCTTCGTCGGCGATCACCGTATGCCATTGGCGGCCGCTGAAACGTTCCTGGGCCAGTTGCAGCAGGGTGTAGGAGACGATCAGCAGATCCTGCGGGCCGGCGGACTGGATCAGTTCGTCACGGCTGGCCTCGCTGGCTTCGCCGTATATCCGGGCCTGCAGCGTCGGCGCGAAACGGCCGGCTTCGGCCAGCCAGTTGCCGCAGACCGAGGTCGGCGCGACGATCAATGCCGGACCGCCGGCGGCGCGTTCGAGCAGCACGGCGAGCGCTTGCAGCGTCTTGCCGAGGCCCATGTCGTCGGCCAGACAGCCGCCCATGCCGGCTTCGGTCAGTCGCATCGCCCATTGATAGCCGTCTTCCTGGTACGGGCGCAGCTTGGTCTGCAGCAGACCCGATGCGCGGTGCGTGCTTTCCTGAGCCTTGCGCAGACGTTCGATGGCTTGGCGAAAATCCTGGCCGGCATCGAGTGAGGTGCCGTCGAGCACCTCGTCGAGCCAGCTGGCGGCGATCATCGGTACTTTGCCGCCTTGCGCGTCGGCTTCGAGGACGGCGGCGAGGTCGCTCAGCTTTTGTTTCAGCGACCGCGTCAGCGCCGCGTAAATGCCGTCACCCATCGGCACGAAGCGGCTCGACGAACGCGCGGCCTGCAACAGCGCGTCGAGTTGCAGCACCAGTCCTTCGTCGACCTGGACGCTGCCGGCGACCCGGAACCAGTCGCGCTCGCGGCTGACACGGACGCCGAGTTGCCGGCTGTCGACCGACAGGACCCGCACCGGCTTGCCTTTCGGCCAGTCCACGGCGGCGATTGCCGGCAGGGTTGGCAGGATTTCGATCATCGCCAGCGCCAGTTCGGGGTCTTCGACCAGCCATTCGCTGTGGCCTTCGCTGGCGTCGAGGAAAGGCAGCGCATCGGCAACCGCTTCCAGATGCCGGCGTTCGGCGGCCAAATCGCGTTCGGTGCCGACGGTTTCGTCGCCGAGAACGCCGATCACCCGCTGCCGGCCGCTGGCCGCCGGCAGCCGTGGGCCGTCGGCGCCGAGGGGGGCGGCAACCAGGCGCAAAGTCAAGTGTTCGCCGAGCGGCGACAATTCGGCGCGTAGCCGGGAATCACCGGCCACCTGCCGTGTGGCTTGAGCCGGTTCGGCGTGCACCTGGAACTGGCTGGACAGCGCGCGCAGGGTCTTTTCCAGTTCGGCCGATACGTCGGCGGCGTCCGCCGGAACGGCGAAATGACCGGACACCAGTTGTGCCGCCTGGCGTTGCGCCGAGTTGAAGCGGACCAGCCGTAACCGCTGTGGTCCGTCCACGACCAGGGTGATCAAACGCAGGGCCTCCCGTTCGCGACGCTCTTCGGCATCCGCCGCCAGATAGTCATCAAAGTCGTTGGCGACGCGCAGTGGGGGTTCGACGCGCATCACGAAACGGTTGCCGCGACGGACGAGTTCGAGTTCCGGCGCGGCTTCGACGAGTTCGACGAATTGTCCGGGGGCGTTGGCCAGCACCACGCACGGGTGGCCGACCAGGGCGACGATCGCCGCCGCCAGATCGACGCGGTAACGACTGCTGTAGACTCTGTCCCGGCGCAGTGCCCGCGCCACTTTGTCGTCCCAGCTCGGCAGATCCTCCCTGCCGATGATGCGGTTGAGGCTGATCGTCTGGGGTCGGTTCCAGCCGCGGGCGCCGCGCTTCTGTTCCAGCGCCCGGATGCCTTGCAGGCGGCCTTCAGGGCCGGTTTCGATTTCCCAGACCAGCCGGCTGGCCGGTCCGTCGGCCGACGCCGGGTTCTCGTTGCCGCCGAGCGCCCGTAAAGCGGCGAGAATGTCGCGCCACTGTTCGCCGGCGTTGGCGATGAAGAAGCTCGGCGGCGGCGGATTTCCCGCGAGCACCGCGTCGGCGCCGTCTATCAGCGGCAGCCAGATCTTGATTCCGACTTCCTGCATCTGCTGCCGCAAGGTTTTTCCGGTAACGGTCCAGGATTTGGCCAAGCCTGACGCATCCGTCGGGCGGATGGTTTCGGCACCCAGCCAGACGACCAGCAGCATCGTCCATAACGTTTCGAAACCCCAGGATGAATCCTTTGCCGATGGCGGATTGAAGACATGGGGTTGCAACGGGGTTTTGCCGAGGCGGACGTCGATGGCGTGTACCCAACGGCCCCAGGCGCTATAGGGACTCGGCTCGCGCTTGCCGGCCTCGCTGGCGCAGAATTTGCGCGCCAGTTCGAGGTGTTTGGGCGTTCCTTGCGCCAACAGCGCCAGTGGATACAGCCACGCATAACCAGCCGGCAACAAGTGCTTGCCGCCGCCGACCGCCGCTTTGCGCTGTTTGAAAGCTTTCTCGAAACCGGTCTGCCCGGCTGGCCAGTCGCCGGCGAGCACCTGTTCCGCGGCTTGCAATCCGGCGACCAGACCGTCGTCGACACCGGCGGTCGCGGCGGCCAGCAACGGCCGGTCGCCACGTTGAAACGCCAGATCGCCGATGATCAGCCGAATGTCCTGCGGCAGTTCGGCAGGCCGTTCGGCGAACTGCCGGTTCAACCAGTCGGCGATCGGCAGATATTCCTCTACCCAGTACAGACACAGAGCGGCCATCGATTGATGCGCCAGTTGCCAACGGTTGTTCGGTTCGAGAAATTCGAAGGAAGCGCCGTCGAAACCGTCGACCAACGCCAGAAAAAGCAGCGACGACCAGTCGTAGGTCCGGGCATATGAATTCGCTTCCGCGGCGATTTCCTGAAACGTGGCCCCCGAAAAATATTTGGCGCGAAAGTAGGCGATGCTCGCCAGCTGGCCCAATCCCCAGTAATAGGACGAATAGCTTAGATTGCTGCGAAAAGTGTCGGAAATGATCCGGACCAGTTCCGAACCCCGATTGGTTTGCAGCAAGTGCCGATAGAGCGGAATGCGCAGGCTATCGACCAATTTTCCGTCCGGCACCTGACGAGCGTCTGGTTCGTCGTCGATCAATCGGCGTTGCCGAAGCTCCTGGACCACCCGCTTGATCTCGGCCACGCTGTACGGTTTGCCCGAGGCGACGTTCGTCAATCCGGCGCTGTTCAAAGTCCGGTACAGATCGTTCGGCGACGCATAGGTCCACAGCAGGGCGGCGGCGACTGCCACCGGGCAGGTTTCCGGCGTCAGTCCGAAAGCACCGGGGTTGTCCGGCAGGATGAGTCGGTTCGATTGGACGGTCATGGCAGAGCAGAGGCGGTGTTGGCAGGTTGACGGGTCAACAGCATCGCGTCACCGTAACTGAAGAAACGATAACGCTGTTCGATGGCGTGGCGGTAGGCCGAGCGGATCGGCTCGAGACCGACGAAGGCGGCGACGAGCATCAACAGCGTCGATTTCGGCAGATGAAAATTGGTGATCAGCCGATCGACGACCCGGAAGCAAAAACCAGGGGTGATGAAGATATCGGTTTCACCGGCGCCGGCCTGCAGTTCGCCCTGCCGGGCGGCGGCTTCCAGCGCCCGCAGGCTGGTGGTGCCGACGGCGACGACTTGACGGCCGCGTTCCCGGGTGGCGGCGATCGCCGCCACCGTCGCCGGCGGAATCGAAAATCGTTCGACGTGCATGCGATGCTCGGCCAGACAGTGTGTCCGGACGGGCTGGAACGTGCCGGCGCCGACGTGCAGCGTCAGCCAGGCGTGTTCGACACCACGCTCTGCCAGCCGGCTCAACAGCGGTTCGTCGAAATGCAAGCCGGCGGTCGGCGCGGCGACCGCGCCCGGCTGGCGCGCGAAAACGGTCTGGTAACGCCGTTCGTCCACTTCGTCGGCCGGGTGGTCGATGTAAGGAGGCAAAGGCAGGTGACCATACTGGTCGACCAGGGTCCATAAATCGCCTTCGCCGAGTAATTGCAGGGCAAAGAACTCATCCTGGTTTCCGCAACGGCCGGTGACTTGCACGGTGAACGCGTTCTCCAGCAGCAAACGCTGACCGGTACCCGGTGATTTGGAGGCGCGAACCTGGGCGATCAACCGACGCGCATCGACGATCCGCTCGATCAGTACTTCGATCTGGCCGCCGCTCTCCTTGCGACCGAACAAACGGGCCTTGATCACCCGCGTGTCGTTGAAAACCAGCAGGTCGCCGGGGTTCAGCAAACGATCGAGCTGATCGAAACGGCAGTCGACAACGCCATCGCCGGTCAGATGCAGCAACCGGCTGGCGCTGCGGGTCGCTACCGGCTGCTGAGCGATCAGTTCGGCCGGCAGCGTGAAATCGAAATCGTCCAGGGTCAGCATCCCGACGCTTGCCTGCCGGTGGGGGAGATGAGCGGGAGGCACTGGAGGCATTGAAAGGGCGCGAGAAGACGGGTGGACGACGCGAGTCTCTTGTCTGCCCGTTGGTAATCAGCGATAATCGGCGCCTCTTCCGGCTCGCGGTCTGCGAGCCCAAGCCGAGATGGCGGAATCGGTAGACGCAGCGGACTCAAAATCCGCCGATTGTGAGATCGTGGGGGTTCGATTCCCCCTCTCGGCACCAAAAAATTTTTCATGGGTTCTCGGAAATCCGGCGATTCTAGCATGCTTGCCGGAGCGCTTTCGGAGCGGATTTTCCTGACCCTTCATCAACGGCGGTCTGTTCTGTTTTCGTCGGAAAAGCCTGGCCGGCGTGACCGGCCTCAAACGACGACCGCGGTTTTGTCCCGAACCAAGCGCCTGAAATGCTGCCGCCGTCGCGCGGTGGCTTCTTCGCTGTAGAGCGCGACGACCGTTCGTCGCAACCCGGCGGCCAACTCCTGGGCGCTCATGTGCGTGGGCTGAAAGTTCACGTCGAACAAGGTGCAGCGTTCCCAGGCCCGCTCCGCCAGTAGTCGACCCTCGCGTTGCAGTTGCGCGAAAAAAGGGGTTCCTGGAAAAGGAGTCGGCACGGTCACCTGCACGTCGAACGGCAGGACGTCTTCGACGAAGTCGAGCACTTGGTCGAAGACGCGCGTCGTCTGCCCGTCGAGCCCAAGGACAAAGCAGGCGTTGACCCGGATGCCATGCGACTGGATGCGTTGGATCGCCGCGCGGTATTGCGGCGCACGGGTGAGCTTCCAGTTGCATTTCGTTTCCAAGCCGTCGAGCCCTTCCGTGGTCGGGCTTTCAAATCCGATCAGCACTTCCGTACATCCAGCTTCACGCATCAGTGTCAGCAAATTTTCGTCTTCATGAATGGACAAATCGCTTTCGGTGAACCATTTGATTTGCCGTTTGGCGATTTCCGGTAGCAGCGATTTCCAGTAGGCGCGGTGACAAAAGCTGTTGTCGTCGGCGAACTCGATGAACGGTTGCGGCCAGAGCGAGCGGATGCGGTCGATTTCGGCCAATACCCGCGCGGCAGGTTTTTGCTTGTATTTGCGGGTGAGCATGATCGAACTCGCGCAATAGCCGCAGCGCCAAGGACAGCCGCGACTGGTCTGCACGGTAATGCGGTTGTAACGCGCGATGTCCAGTAGCTCGTAAGCCGGCATCGGTGCGGCGGCGAGGTCGAAATCGACGCCGTGCGCGGTGTATAGCGAACGCAATCGGCCTCGCTCGGCGTCGCGCAAGACCTCGAGCCAAACGCTTTCTCCCTCGCCGACAACGGCTGTCGCGCCGTTGGCAATCGCTTCCTGAGGCAGCGCCGTGACGTGCAGGCCGCCGATGACGACCGGAATGCCGAGCGCGCGATAATGCGCTGCGACGCGATAGGCTTCTTTAATCTGGGCGCTGAAGCTGGAAATGGCAACCAGATCGACGTCGCGCGGCAGGGCTTCGAGGTGGAGGTCCGGCATTTCGAGATAGCGCCGCTGATGAGGCGGGGGCGTCATGCCGGCCAGCGTCAACAAGCCCAGACTGGGTAGCGAAGCGATGCTGCGATTGCGTTCGATGAAGCCGGGCAGCGTCAAGCCGAGCGCGGTCAATTCCGGGTCGCAGGC
This sequence comes from Accumulibacter sp., assembly GCA_031732795.1. Lineage (GTDB taxonomy): Bacteria > Pseudomonadota > Gammaproteobacteria > Burkholderiales > Rhodocyclaceae > Accumulibacter. The sequence goes on from JAVMKC010000103.1 coordinate 30,752, forward strand.
GCGCAATCCGCTCATGGCGATAAAGGCGATCCTCAGCGTTCTTGCGGGTGTGTACATTGTGGCTCCATGGTCCGTCGGCGAAGGGTTGGCGGATGAAACGAGGCGGCGCTGCTCCATCACAGCACTCCAGCAAACAGCACATCGGCGACGCCACTGACGAGCGACAACACCGGCAGAAAAAAGAGATGGCGGAAGCATGGGCGCCACGCGGCGAGAAAGCAGACGGCCGGCATCGATACGGCGCCGGCCAACAGCGCCCAAGCGGCCCAGACGGGTGGAGCCGATGCGATCAAGTTCAGCGTATGGGTGAAAGCCAGATTGATGAAGGCAATGCCGAAGAAGCTGATATGACCCAGTCGTAGCAGACGCCGGCGCCAACTGTCGTAACCGCCCAGCCAGGTTTGAGAGTGAAAAAAGAGGCCGATCAGTGCGCCGCTGAGCATTCCCAGCAGAATTCCGATCCAGGCCGCCCAGAGATTCATATGGTTCACGTTGAGATTCATGTGTCAGTCCTTCCATGGGGTTGAGACATGAATCGTCAAGCAATTTGAAGGCCAACTGTATTTGATTAATTTTTATGAAATAAAAATAAAGCTATGAGAATAGCAAACATTTTATGCATGCATGGATTACATTTCATGCATGGCGTCTGGAGGTGTGTCCGTGGCGGAGTCTCTTGCGCTGAGCGCTGAAAACCGCGACTTTTTTCGGCGTGTCGGGCAGATCGTTTTTTCCAATCCCTTCTCGGACGACCGCGCGCAACGGGTGCGCGAAGCGGTTGGCGGGATCCTGCGTCCAGGAATGGCCGATAGCGAAGCCTTGAATACGGTCATCGGACAGCGATTGCAGACGCTGGACGCCCACGGCAGGATTCAATTGAACGCGCTGGCCGCTGACGATGCCCGCTGCCTGAAGCCGGTATTTCTTTTTGACGTTTATCACCGGCATCTGTCGAGCATGGACGCCCTGATTGAACGCCAGGCCGAACGGCGTGAAACGCGGGTCGACGCGCCGCTGGCCGATCGGCTGCTTGGCGAACTCGTCAACCGTGGTTTCGCCGAGGACGAAGCGGTGCGCTATTTCGCCTTGTTCCATCAGTTGCGTCGGGCGTATTACTTCATCGAGGACGGTTTGACCGGTGAGAGTCCGTCGATGAAAAACTTGCGTCTTGCGTTGTGGAACAACGTCTTCACGCACGACATGCAGCTTTTCGATACCCATTTGTGGAGCCGGATGGAGGATTTTTCGACGCTGCTGCTCGGGGAGACCGGCACCGGTAAAGGGCAGGCAGCGGCGGCCATCGGACGTTCGGCGCACATTCCCTATCTGCACCGCGAAAGACGCTTCGCCGCTAATTTCGCGGAAAGTTTCATCGCCATCAATCTGTCGCAGTTTCCTGAAGGGCTGATCGAATCGGAACTGTTCGGCCACCGCAAAGGCGCTTTCACGGGGGCCATCGAGCATCACGAAGGCGTACTTGCGCGATCCAGCGCGCACGGCACCTTGTTTCTCGACGAGATCGGCGAGGTGAGCGTGCCGATCCAGATCAAACTGCTGCAGGTGTTGCAGGAGCGGAGTTTCACACCGCTCGGCAGCCATCAGGCACAGCGTTTCGCCGGACGGGTCATCGCGGCGACCAATCGTCCATTACGCCAATTGCTGGCCGGAGGCCGCTTCCGCCACGATTTTTACTATCGGTTGTGCTCGGATGCGATCATCGTGCCCACGCTGCGACAACGACTCGTCGAAACGCCGGACGAATTCGAAACGCTCGTTCACCGGCTGGTGACACGCACCCTCGGCGCCTCCGACACGACTGTCGGCGAGCGCGTCGTCGAGGCGCTGCGCCGTTTTTTGCCGAAAGACTATCACTGGCCCGGCAATGTCCGCGAACTCGAGCAAGCGGTGCGTCGCGTTCTGCTGACCGGACGCTATGCCCTGTGCGACGAGTCGTCGACCGAGACGGGCGAGGAAACCCTGTGGCGGGCGACTGAAGGCGGCAGTCTCTCGGTCGGCGTCTTGCTCGCCCGTTACTGCCAATTGCTCCACCAGCGTCTGGGCACCTATGAAGACGTTGCGCGACGAACCGGGCTCGATAGACGAACGGCCAGAAAGTACGTTCTGCAGCAGCCCGCCGAGGACGCTTCTTCCCTGCGAAAACGGGCTTCGGAAGACGGAACGGCGGCATGAGGGATTGCTGTGCGTTCATGGACGGCCGAGACGGCGCCTGCGACGACACTCTTGTCAGCCGCCGGCCGATCAATGAAAATTAAGCAAGCGCTTGCTTGCTTAATTTTCATTGATCGTTCGAGGAGAACCCGCCATGCGTCACCGCGTTTATCCGCATCTGCTTGCGCCACTCGACCTCGGGTTTACGACCTTGCCCAACCGTGTGCTGATGGGGTCGATGCATACCGGGCTGGAAGAGATGCCGAAAGGCTTTGCCCGTCTGGCGGCTTTCTACGCTGAGCGTGCGCGTGGCGGTGTCAGCCTGATCGTCACCGGCGGCATCGCCCCCAACCCGGACGGCGTGATCGCCACCGGCGCCGCGGTGCTGGAGAACGAAGCGCAGGTCGACAAGCATCGGCTGATCACCGACGCGGTGCACCAGGCCGGCGGCAGGATCGCCATGCAGATCCTGCATACCGGACGCTACGCGTATCATCGCGGCGCCGTGGCGCCGTCGGCACTGCAAGCGCCGATTTCGCCGATCGTTCCGCGCGAGCTCAGCGAGGAGGATATCGAAAAGATACTCGGCGACTACGCCCGCTGCGCGTCGCTGGCGCAACAGGCGGGATACGACGGTGTCGAGGTGATGGGCTCCGAAGGCTACCTGATCAATCAGTTCATCGCCCAGCAGACCAACAAACGCAGCGACCGCTGGGGCGGCAGCTTTGAAAACCGCTGTCGTTTCGCCGTCGAAACCGTCGCCCGGGTGCGTCAGGCGACCGGTGCGAATTTCATCGTCATTTTCCGGCTGTCGATGCTCGATCTGGTCGAAGACGGCAGCGATTGGGACGAAGTCGTTGCTTTGGCCAAAGCGGTCGAAGCCGCCGGGGCGACGATGATCAATACCGGCATCGGCTGGCACGAGGCGCGCATCCCGACGATCGCGACGATGGTGCCGCGCGCGGCTTTTGCCTGGGTGACCAAGCGCCTGATGGGCCAGGTGCGGGTGCCGCTGATCACCACCAACCGCATCAACACCCCGGCGGTTGCCGAAGAACTGCTCGCTTCCGGCTGCGCCGACATGGTCTCGATGGCCCGGCCGTTCCTGGCCGACGCCGAGTTTGTCAACAAGGCCGCCGCTGGCCGGGCCGACGAAATCAACACCTGCATTGCCTGCAACCAGGCGTGTCTCGACGAGATTTTCGCTGGACGGCCGAGTACCTGCCTGGTCAATCCGCGTGCCTGCCGTGAAAGCGAACTGCCGATCGTCAAGGCAGGCGCCCTCCGGCGGATCGCCGTCGTCGGCGCTGGACCGGCGGGAATGGCGTGCGCGGTCACCGCCGCCGAGCGCGGCCACGAGGTGACCTTGTTCGAAGCCAGCGCGGAAATCGGCGGCCAGTTCAAACTGGCCCGGCAGATTCCGGGCAAAGAAGAGTTCGCCGAAACCTTGCGCTACTTTGACCACCGCTTGCGTGCTCTCGGCGTCAGCGTCGAACTCGGTCAGCGTTGTGAAGTCGCCGATTTGACCGGCGGTCGCTTCGACCACGTGGTGCTGGCCACCGGCATCGTCCCGCGGCAGCCGGCGCTGCCGGGTCTGGAACACGAAAAAGTGATGTCGTATATCGATCTGATCGACGGGTATCGTATCGCCGGCCCGCGGGTGGCGATCATCGGTGCTGGCGGCATCGGTTTCGACGTCGCCGAATTCCTGACCCACGCGGCTGACGATCACGATGAACTCGAACGTTTTCAGAGCGAATGGGGGATCGATCCGACATACAGCCGGCGCGGCGGCCTGGCCGAACCGCGTTGTCCGGCCGCGCCGCGGCAGGTCTGGCTGCTGCAGCGCAAGTCCAGCAAGGTCGGTGACGGCTTGGCGAAAACCACCGGCTGGGCGCGCCGCACGCTGCTCAAAAAGCGCGGGGTGCATATGCTTTCCGGTGTCAGCTACCAACGGGTCGATGACGCTGGTCTGCATCTGCTGATCGATGGTCAGCCGCAATGCCTGCCGGTGGACCACGTGATCATCTGCGCCGGTCAGGAATCGTGCCGCGATCTGGAAGAAGGATTGCGCGCCGCCGGGGTGCCGGTGTCGTTGATCGGTGGGGCGGATGTCGCCGCGGAACTCGACGCCAAGCGAGCCATCGACCAGGGAACGCGCCTGGCGCTGACCCTCTGAGCGCGATGAGTCGTCGCAGAAAGGACGGCGCCTCGCTGGAAGCCAACCGCCGCGAGGCTTTGTTGCGCACGGCGGCGCGGCTGTTCGTCGAAAAAGGATTCGAGGCCACCACTACCCGCGACATCGCCGACGCGGTCGGCATGCGTCCCGGCAGTCCGTTCTATCATTTCCGCAGCAAGCACGATCTGCTCAAAGCGGCGATGATCGCCGGGATCGACGGCGGCTTGCAGCGTCTGCAAGCCGCGGTAGCCGATGTCGCCGATCCCGAACGACGTTTGCGGACGATGATCCGCACCCATCTCGGCACCCTGCTGGAAAACGATTGCCCGGCGCCGCTGCTGTTCTACGAATCCCGCTCGCTGGATGCCGGCGCGCGCGCCGAAATGACCGCCGCCACCGATCGTTACCAGCAAATCTGGCAAACGACCCTCGACGAGCTCGCTGCCGCGGGCCGATTGCGAGGTCCAGCGAAAGCGACGCGTCTGCTGCTTTTCGGCATGCTCAACTCGTGCAGCCAATGGTATCGGCCGGACGGAGCATTCACGCTCGAGTCGATCGCCGATCTCGCCGCGGAGATGGTGCTGGTCTGATCGGTGGTCAGACGACACTTTTCAAGCGACCCGGCGGGCCTGGGGTGTGGGTCGCGGCCGCATTTTCCCGGCGCCGAAAGTTCGATCCTGTGCATTCCTCCGCTGTTTTGTCGTCGCCTCCGCGAGTTCTGCCGGTCGGCTGGCGGTTCCTGGTCATGTTTTCCTGTTGAGCGCTTCGAGAGTGGCTCGGATCGGCAGAAGCATTGCCGAGCGAGAGCCTGTCGCCGATGCCGATCGGGAGTGTTGTGTCCCGCGTTGTTGCAATCTTTTCGGCGCGAAGTTATCGACACTGGCCGATCATCGGCAGCCTCTCGGTGCCATAAAAATTTATTTCTTTACACTTACTAAATAATTAGCTGCATTTTTCAAATGAACGTGCTATGGTTGCGCCATGGCAAATGGACTGGCACGTTATGAATTCAGCGAGCGACTCGCCGACATCCTTGGCGAATCGCGTCGTGATCTGCGCTTTCGCGTCACCTTGATGGTGGCCGGCGGCTTGTTTCCTCCTGGGCCACGAGGTCGCGGTTCGCCGCCGGCGACACCGCAATACGCCGCTGATCTGCTGATCGGCGTGATGGCGGCGCCGCAACAATCGCAGACCGTCGAAGCGATCCGTTGTTATGCCGATCTGCGCGCGGTCGGTGTGGCGCCGGATGGTCATACGCCACGCGTTCTGTTCGGCCCGCGGACGGCGAACAGCGAGCAGACGCCGGCGCCTCTGTCGTTCAACCGGATCGAGGGGCTGCGCTTCGGCGACGCCTTGGCCCATTTATTGGCCTTGGCGACCAGCGAAGAGACCCGCGCCGTCGTCGCCAGCGAGCTGTTCGGCGTCTGGGTGAACCGGGGGTGTCCGGTGGCTGCTCTGCAGTTCAGCAGCTGGTGGCAAGGCCGCCGAGCCGTCGTCAGCCATACCTATGGCCTGGCGGCGGACGCCAAGCCGCCGGTGTGGCTCGATCCGCTGCGTGAAGGACGCGTCGAGCCCGGGCTGTCCCATGCCGTTTTTCTGCCGATCCGCAAATTGATCGAGATCGGTTCCCTTACTACCTTGTCTGATGACAGGAGAAGTCCAATGTTGAACAAACTGAGCCAAAAAATGGCGTCGATCAAGAAGATGGCGCAATTGGCGGCCAAAACTCCGCACGGCAGCCGTTGGGAAAAATTACTGTCCACGCTGGCCAACGTCCAGGCCTGGTCGGAGCAGGTGGAAGCGCAGGAGACGCGTCTGCGCGAAGTCACCGATTTCGGCTCGAATCCGGGTGAATTGCGGATGTTGACCTATCTGCCGGCCAATCTGCCGGCCAACGCGCCGCTGGTGGTGGTCCTGCACGGGTGCACCCAGAGCGCGGCGTCGTACAATAAGGGCAGCGGCTGGTCGACGCTAGCCGATCGTTACGGTTTCGCGTTGCTGTTTCCGCAGCAACAGTGGAACAACAATCCATTGCGCTGTTTCAACTGGTTCCGGCCGGAGGATAACGACCGGCAAAAGGGCGAGGCTTTGTCGATCCGGCAGATGGTCGATCATCTGGTGCGCACGCAGGGACTGGATGCCCGCCAGGTCTATGTCAACGGCACCTCGTCCGGCGGGGCGATGAGCGCGGTGATGCTGGCCACGTATCCGGAAGTCTTCGCCGGCGGCGCGGTCATCGCCGGGGTGCCGTACCGCTCGGCCAAAGGTCTGCAGGAAGGGCTGGAAAGCATTTTCGTCGGCCGTTGCCGTCCGGCCGGCGAATGGGGCGACCTGGTGCGCCAAGCGTCGGGTCATCAAGGGCCGTGGCCGAAACTGTCGGTGTGGCACGGCGACGCCGATACGGCGGTCAAGCCGGTCAACGCCGAGGAAATGGTCAAGCAATGGGCCGATGTGCATGGACTGGCGCTCGAGCCGACCTTGCAGATGACCGTCGCCGGTTATCCGCGCCGCGTCTGGCTGAATGCCGACGGGGACGAGGTGATCGAGAGCTACACGATCACCGGCATGTCGCATGGCGCGGCGCTCGACCCGGGCGCCGGTCCCGATCAATGCGGCACCGCCGCGCCGTTCTTCAATGCCGTGGGGATTTCCTCGACGCACCGGATCGCCGATTTCTGGGGACTGCTGACGCCGGCGGCGCAGCACGCGACAGCCTCCGACGATGGCCAGCCGCAGGTGAAATCGGCCGGGCAGGGCGAGCCGGTCAGCGCTCCATCCGCTGAAGAAACGCCGGTCACCAGCGGGACCGAGCAGCCGCGTCCGCCTCAGGCCGGGGCGCAGCGCAGCGGCGAGAAACAAGCGGAAGAAAAACCGGCTGGGGAAAAGCAGTCGGCACGGGCGACGGGCGGCAGAAGCTTCGGTCTCGACGTGCATGGCATCATTTCCGCGTCGCTCGAAGCCGCCGGCTTGCTGAAGAGCGGCACCACCGCCGGCCGTCCGGCCAGTGGCGCGCCGCTCGGCATCGACGTTCCCGGAATCATCTCCACGGCGCTGGAAGCGGCCAGGGCGATGAAGGGAATCAAAGGGCTGGCGCAACGCGCCGGCACCGGGCGTTCGACGGCGGGGTTGCAAGGCGCCGGCTGGGAAGGCGCGGGCTGGGAACTGTTGACCGACGATGCGCGCACCTTCCGCGGCGGGCCGATGCTGCATGGTCGTGTCATTTCCGGCGACGAGGGCGCGATTGGTCCGCGAGCGCAATCGATCTCCCGGCGTATCGAACTCGGTCGGCATCCCGAACTGTCGTACGTTCGTCGTCTCGATCTGCAGGCGGCGATCAACGATTACACCAGCGCCAGTTTCCGCATTCTGGTCGATGGGGTGGTGGTCGATGAGGTGACGGCGATCGGCATGGTGCATCAGGAAACCGAGTGGCTGCGGCAGACGGCGATCGATTTGTCGCGTTTCGCCGACCGCACGGTGACGCTGACCCTCGAAGTGGCGGCGTATTCCAATCTGCACGCCAAGGTGTCCGCGCAGGCGTGGGTCGATCAGATCGCCATCCAGAATGTCGTCGATCTGACGCCCTGCTGATCATCGATCGTTCCGTAAACGAATGACGGCCCGTCGTCGAGCGCTCGACGACGGGCCGTCGCTGGATCAGCCGAAGGCGATGCCGAAAATCTTACTTATTGGTGAATGACGCCTTGCGCTTTTCGACGAAAGCGGCCATGCCTTCCTTCTGGTCGTCGAGGGCGAAAACGGCGTGGAAGGTGCGACGCTCGAAGAGCAGACCTTCGTTCAGCGAGCTTTCGTACGAACGGTTGATGCATTCCTTGATCATCATCACCACCGGCAGCGAGAAGCTGGCGATCTTCTTGGCGGTGGCCATCGCTTCTTCGAGCAGTTTGTCGGCCGGAACGATCCGCGACACCAGTCCGGCGCGTTCAGCCTCCTGAGCGTCGATGTTGCGCGACGCCAGACACATTTCCATGGCCTTGGCCTTGGAAATGGCGCGCGGCAGACGCTGCGTGCCACCGGCGCCGGGCAGAACGCCCAGACGGACTTCGGGCTGGCCGAACTGCGCGGTGTCGGCCGCCAGGATGATGTCGCACATCATCGCCAGTTCGCAACCGCCGCCGAGGGCGAAACCGGCGACCGCGGCGATCACCGGCTTGCGGCAATTCTTCAGGGTTTCCCAGTTGCGGGTGATGAAGTCACCTTTGTACGCTTCCATGTAGCTCAGCGATTGCATGACGGTGATGTCGGCACCGGCGGCAAACGCTTTGTCCGAACCGGTGATGACCATCGCGCCGATGTTTTCGTCGGCTTCGAAAGCCAGCAGGGCTTGGCCCAGTTCATTCATCAGGTCGTCGTTGAGCGCGTTGAGCTGCTTGGGACGGTTGAGGGTGATCAGACCGACTTTGCCTTGTGTTTCGACAATGATGTTGTTGTAGCTCATGAGTTAACCCTCCAGGGAAATGATTGTCGTGCGTGACGGCACGTTCGTGAACCGCGATTTCGAGATAAATGAGTGACGGGCGTCGTTGTCGCCCTGGTCGATGAAACTGTCGCCGGTCCGAACGAGGTTCGGCCGGCGACCGGCTTCAGTTGAAACTAGCAAACGCTATTTCGGATGGGAGCCTCGGCGCGGATGGCGCGTGGTCCTGTTTCAGGCCGAAATATCGATCTGGAATTTCACCGGGCCGCGGCTGGCTTTGCCGTTGGCGTCGGTGAAGGCGCCGTTGACCGGTGCTTTCTTGGCATACGGGCTGGTCAGAATTGCCACGTGTCCGCCGAAGAAGGCCACCGACTCGAGTCCGCTCCAATCGCCCAGATGCTTGTTGCCAGCGGTGGCGCACGGCGGGGTGACCAGATCGTCCTTGATCGCGTAATTCTGATACCACGGCACTTTGAGGTCGATCAAGCTCTTGATGTTCAACGGCTTGTCGAACAGTTTCACCGGCAGGGTGCCGTCGTCGGCAATCGGGTCCTGGAAGGTGTGCGAACTCATGTTGGCGATCGCCAGCGGCAGGTGCACCCGCTCCTTGAGCAGCCAGCGGAACAGGGCGGCCGGCGTCTTGCCCGGATTGAGATCGGTGGCGCGATGCAGCGAGGCCTGGTCGAGCACCTTGACCAGCGGCGTTTCGCGGTCGATGGCCACGAAGCGCATGCCGAGGCTCAGGAGATAGCCGTTGGCGACCTTGTTGCCGCTCGGCAGGGTGGTGGTGATGAAGTCGTGGTGCATCGTCGGCATGCCGCTGATCGCCGCGCTGTACGTGCCGTCGACCGGCGTGACGTTGGTGATCAGCGCGTCGCAGACGTCCTGCAGCTTGCCGGAGAGGATATTCATCAGGCAGATGTAACCGCCCTGGCAGGTGCCGTTGAGGGTGACTTTCTTGCCGCCGTTGAGTTCCTTGATCTTGGCCAGCAACTCGTAGGTTTGCTCGCAGTCTTGATCCGGCGTCATCGTCTGGACCTTTTCGGTGGTCATGATGTCCTTGACCACGCGAACATAGGTCGGAATGCCTTCGTTGGCGAACGAATGGGTGTAGCTCTTGTTTTCGTACGGTAGGAACGACAGGATGTGCACGCCGAGCATGTACGGCGGCACCAGCATCACCGGCTTGAGATCGCTGCGGACTTCGACGCCCGGCTTGAGCGGCAGCACCTGATACAACTGGAAGCCGTCGGTTTCATGGACCAGCTTGTAATTCGAGGTGTTGTTGAAGTGGAAGCCGAATTCGTCGGCGATGGCTTCGATCTGCTCGTTGAAGTTCGAAACCGATTCCATGACCTCCGCTTCGCGGCGCATGTAACCGCTCAGTTTTTCGCCATCGGATTTGAGGAGCGAGTTGAGGAAGGCGCGCGTGGCCTCTTCCATCTGGTCGAACGCGTAATCGGCCACTTTGTCCTGCATGCCGGCGATACCTTTGCGGGCCATGGTGGCGTTGTGCTCCATGATCTCCATGGTTTCCATCAGGCTCAATGGATTGTCGCGCGCCGCGGACAGCGCGATGTGCGCGGCAATGAAGAGGTTGTCGTTGAATTCACTGATTTCACGGTTCGAGGCGCGCATCATCGCCAAGGTATACCGACACCAACTGGTCGTGAAATCGGGTATCTCTCTAAGCAGTGCAAACATTTTCCAACCTCCAGAATCTAACGATAGTTAAAACGGACCGCCCGACGGGGCGATCCACGATTATCTTGACCTCGCCGAAAAACCTGAGTCGTCATTTCGTCGTGGGCAACGATTTGAATCATGCGCAGTCGGCCTGCGCCAATGGCCAATGGCTTCCGCAGATTGCCGACCAATCGGTGGAGTGAATGGGGCTGCCGGCCGCGACATTTTTGATGAGACATCCGCTGATTCTTTGCCGCGAAATCGGAGAGAAGATTGGCCGACATTCATTTTGTCGACGCTGACCGATCGCCCATCCCGGGAGTTTCGTGCGCTGATTTTGCGATCTGCCAAGCAAAACGACCTGCCAATCGGAAAACGCCAAAGGAAAACACCAAAGGCAAGCACCAACAATCCTGTCGAAGAAACTGTTTCCGCGGCACCGTTCTGCACCGCACAATTCATTCTACTCCTCTACGTTCGATTTGTTGCACCCGTAACCCAGTTTCCGTGCGGTGAATTTCTTGCCGGGGCGATGTAGCTTGATGAGCCTGCCCGGATGGGCGAGTCGCGTTCTCTATCACTGCGTGTTGCGTTGCGATAAGCTTCGCCTGTCGATCATCAATCACCGTTCGCCGCGCCTGCGCCGGGCCATCCGGACCCGGCGTCTCAACTGGATTGCCATGTGCTCCGTAAGCAGCGCCTGCGAGCGGCAACTCGAATGTCAGGAGGGAACATGCTGCAACTAGCCAACGTCATCAGGCACCATGCCCGCTTCAAGCCGGAACAGGTGGCGATCGTCTTCGAGGACCAGCGCTTGACCTGGCGCCAATTCGCTGCCCGTGTCGGCCGCTGTGCGCATGCCCTACAAAGCCTGGGAATCCAAAAGGGCGACCGGGTGGCGACGGTGCTGGCCAACTGCGAAGAACTGCTCGAAATCTACTGGGCCATCCCGTCGATCGGGGCGGTGTTGGTGCCGCTGAGTCCGTTGTTGATGCCGGCCGGACTGTCCAGCCTGCTCAACGATTCCGGTGCCCGCTGTCTGATTTCCCAGCGCTCGATGGCGGCGATGATCGACGAAGTCCTGGCTGAACTGCCGGAACTGGCTGCCGAACGGATTCTGCTCGTCGATGGCCCGGCCGGCGAATATCGGGATTATCGACGTGTGCTCGCCGATTGCCCCGCCGAGTTGCCCGCGCCGGTAGCCACCCGTTCCGACGATCTGTTCAACATCATGTACACCAGCGGTACCACCGGTTTGCCGAAAGGCATCATGCACAGCCACTTCGTCCGTTCGATGTATTGCACCCTGTTCGCCTCGACCTGGCGGATTTCGCCCGAATCGGTCGTTCTGCATACCGGAGCGATCGTCTTCAACGGCGCTTTCGTCACCTTGATGCCCTGCTTTTACCTGGGCGCGCGTTACGTGTTGCAGCGGCAATTCGACGCCGAGGAAGCCATCGAAATCATCGCCCGCGAGCGGGTGACGCACACGATGATGGTGCCGGCGCAGATCATCGCCGTGCTCAACGCGCCCAACTTCTCTCCCGAAAAGCTGGCCTCGCTGGAAATGATCCTTTCGTTGGGCGCGCCGCTGTATCAGGAGCACAAAGACCAGTTGAACCGGCTGCTGCCGAACCGATTCTACGAGCTTTACGGCCTGACCGAAGGATTCTGGACCATCCTCGACAAGACGCAGTCCTCGCGCAAAGCCGGCTCGGTCGGTTCGCCGCCCTACTTTTTCGAAATGCGCATCGTCGGCGAGGACGGCAACGATCTTCCTCCCGGTCAGGTCGGGGAAATCGTCGGCCGCGGACCGTCGTTGATGTCCGGATACTACGGGCGTCCGGACCTGACCGCCCAGGCGCTGCGCGACGGCTGGTTATTCACCGGCGACCTGGGATACACCGACGAAGAAGGCTATCTCTACCTGGTCGATCGCAAGAAAGACATGATCGACAGCGGCGGGGTGAAGATCTATCCCCGAGATATCGAAGAGGTCGCCGCCCGCCATCCGGCGATCCGCGAAGTCGCCGTTTTCGGCGTCGACCACGAGAAATGGGGCGAAACGCCGGTCGCCGCCGTGCTGCTGCAACGCGACGCCGTGGCCACTGCCGAAGAATTGCGCGAATGGATCAATGCCCGCGTCGGCGCCCGCTTTCAACGGCTGCACGAGGTGATGATCGTGGAAGATTTTCCGCGCAATGCCGCCGGCAAGACCCTCAAACGGACGATGCGCGAGAGCTACGCCGCCGCGCGAGCGCGCAACACCTGACCGATCGTTTCAAAAAAGGCCGCCACGCGGGCAAGAAAGAAGCTGGCGGCCGAATCGGCGCCGGGTGTCGGGCGGGCGGTCAGTCCGTCAGTCCGCGTGGTGGGGAAGAAATCCGCGGTGAGTCCGCGGTGAAACATCCGGCGCCGGCCGTCGGTTCAAGCCGCGTGGCGGTGGTCGTCGAGCAGACTGGTCCAGTTTGCCTGCCACAATCTGAGCAGATTCTGGGCGGTGATCATGCTCAACTTGGAAATGCGGTTTTGATGACGCCAAATCCACGAGACGCAAGTCGGTTGGCCCGCCGCGTCGCGAATCACTACCTGGCCACCCTCGGCCTCGGCGTAGTCGATGAAGCGTTCCATCGCCAGCCGATAATAATCGGGGCTGTCGCAGCAACCTGCCAGCACTTCAGCCTCGCCAGCGGCGCGACGCCATAATTTGAGTGCCAGTTCCTCGCTGATGCCCGATCTGTGGGCGATCCACGGAAGAATTTTCGGTGCTTTCATCACATCTACTCCTGAGTCGATCACTCTGTTGTCGCTGAGCCAACGGCCGATTGGGGTTCGGTAGCGGCCATTGCTGCAGCGCACAATGATTATAGCGGTATTTCTCTGAAAAAGCTGAGTGGATTACCTAACTTTATTTCCTGCCGCGCATCGGGCCCTTGCTTCAATGACTTGGCAAGGCCGGCCGCCGTTGAATCCACATCGTTTCAAGTCGTTTCCATCTGATTCCAGCTTAGCATCGCCTCGCACGGCGCGATGTGAGCAAATCCGCAAAGACCCTGATTTCGATCAAACTTTGTGAAAAAAGTTCCGTGCATCATTGACACCGGTTCCATTTTCTCGATCCCGTGGCGTTTGGTGATTACCGATGGGGGCGCCGCGACGCGTGTCGTCTTGCTCAAGGCGCGGATGGGTCATCGTATGTGCTTCACGGCGCAAGGGTTTGCCGGCCGTTTCCATAACAGCACATGGCTTGCGAGCATGTGCCGCACTTCATATTTTGGATCGCCTGTTTTCATTTAGAATTGATTTTCAGGAGATTATTCAAGTCAACCATCTTCCGACAAGGATCGGCTATGGGGGAATGGTGTGGTTCGTTACGCGTCGTCTGTAGCGGATGGCTGCAGGTTGGGGTTGCGGGTCTGCTGCTGATGCCGTTATCGGCGTCAGCTTGTGAACGCCCGGTCGCGGCATTGGTGGCCATGGAAGGGGTCGTCGAAACCCGGGCTGGCGACCGCGGCGCGTGGCGTCCGGTACAAGTCCGCCATCGATTCTGCCCCGGCGATCAAGTGACGGTCCGTGGTCTGGGGCGTGCGGCGGTGGTTCTCGAAGACGACGTGCTGGTCCGCCTAGATCAACACACGACGATGACCCTGCCCGTGCGCGCCAAGGACGCCGATGCCGGGTTGACCCTGCCGGAAGGGGTGATCCATATCATCAGCCGGTTCCGCAAACGGTTCGGGGTCACCACTCCCATGATCAATGCCCTGGTCGACGGCACCGAGTTCGTCGTTGTCGGCGGCAGCCGCCACTCACGGGTCACGGTGGCGGAAGGGCAGGTCTGGGTGCTCACCGACTCCGAGCAGCGAAAACTCGCCGCCGGCGAAGCGGTCGATGCCCTTCCCGGTGGTTCGCTCGGCCAAGCGCTACCGGTCGCACCGTTGAACGCAGTACGGTGGGCGATTCATTACCCGCAGGTTCTGCGGCCCACGGATCAATCGCTCGCCTCGCTCTCCGCGGAGCAGCGCCGCGCGGCGAGCCGGTCGATGGATCTGGCGGCCGCCGGACAATTGCGCTCGGCCTTCGAAGCGCTTGACGGCGGGCCGCAACTGGCCGCTTTCCGGGCCAGTCTGCTGCTCGGACTCGGCCGGGTGGACGCCGCCGAGGCGCTGCTCGACGCGCAAAACGCCGACGCGTCGGTGCTGGCCGTCCGCACGATGATCCAGGTGGCGCGCAATGACGATGCCGCGCTGGCCACGGCGCGTTCAGCGGTCGGTAACGATCCGCAATCCGCCACCGCCCAACTCGCCCTGAGCTACGCCTTGCAGGGTGCCCGGCAGCTGGCCGCCGCCCAGGCCGCCGCCCGGCACGCCACCGAACTGGCGCCGGATCACCCGATCGCCTGGGCGCGCCGGGCCGAACTCGAACTGGCGCTGGCGCAGGTCGATGCCGGGGAAGAATCCGCCCGGCGCGCGCTGGCCCTGGCGCCCGATACGCCGCGCGCACAAGCGATGGCTGCTTTCGCGCTGTTACTCAAAGGGCAGATCGACGCGGCGGCGGCGGCTTTCGACAAGGCTCTGGCGGGCAACGGCACCGATCCACTGGCCCATTTCGGTCGCGGCCTGACGCACGTCCGCCGGGGAGAATTAGCCGCCGGCCGGCGCGACATCGAAATCGCCGTCCTCCTCGATCCGTCGAACGCCGAATTGCGCAGCTACCTCGGGCGCACCTACCTGGCCGAAGAACGCGACAAACTCGCCGCCGATCAGCTCGACCTCGCGCGCCGGCTCGATCCGGCGTCGCCGACGCCATGGTATTTCGACGCCTTCCGCAAACTGCAATCCCGCGATTTCCTCGGCGCCATCGCCGACGGCGAGGAAGCGGTCGCGCGCAACGACCGCCGGGCGGTGCTGCGCGCCGGCGAACTCCTCGACCAAGACCGCGCCGCCCGCGCCGCCAGCATCGGCGACGCCTACCGGGAAGCCGGGCTGTACGCGCCGATGCAGGCGCAGGCGATGGACGCGTTGGAAGACGATCCGCAAAGCGCGCCCGCGCACCGCTTGTTGGCCGAGGCCTATGCCAGCCTGCCGCGCTTCGAAACCGCCCGGCTCAGCGAGCTGTTGCAGGCGCAACTCCGCCAGCCGATCGGGCAGATGCCCTTGCCGCCGCAATTCGTCATGCCGGCGCTGCCGGTACTCGATGGCCCGCGTGCCATCTCACCCGACGAAGGCAGCGGCTTCTTCGCCCGCCAACCCGCGCATTTCGCCGGCTCGCTCCTGGCCGGCAACCAGGACAGCCGGGCAGGCAGCCTGGTGGCCTCGCACGCCGGAGAATCGGGGCAGATTTCACTCGGTCTGTTCGACTATCGCAGCCAGGCGCTGGTGGACGGCCAGGCCGATACCCGCCTGTCCGGTGCGCGCTTCAACGGTCGATTGGCGCTGACCCCGCAAACGATGCTTTTTGCTGAACTGCGCCACACCGAACGGCAAAGCGGCGATCAGAGCATCAGCTTGTTCGATCAGCAGCCCAAGCACCTCAATGACAATGTGCGTACCGATCTGGGACGGCTGGCTGTGCGGCATGCGCCGAGTGCCGATGAGGAGTGGATTGCCGCTTTCAGCCGACAACGGATCAGTAATCGTTCCTTGCAACACAATAACCTGGATGATCCTGTTTTGGGATCGTATTCGATTGACTACGATTTCCGACCCCAACTGTTGACCCGCGATCTGGAACTTCTGTATTCACGGCAAGGAGGGGGAAGCAGCTTAATACTTGGCTTGCGGCAATTCAAACTGAGCGGTTCCTCAAGAAATAGCCTAATTTTTTGCTGTTTTTTCAGCTCGAGTCCGCTCGTTTCAGATTCCGTGGACAACCAGCAGAACTCCCGTCGATCGATTTTCGGCTACGGCCAATGGAGTCTGGAGAATCGAGTGACGCTGCATGGCGGTGCTGAATACGTCCGCTATACCGATCAGGACTACACCCATGTCGAACGTCTTAACGGCAAGCTCGGGTTGTCTTTTCGTCCAGCGACCGGAACGACGCTACGCGCCGCCGTTTTCCAAGGAGTCAAGGGGGCGAAGTACGACCAGGAAAATCTCGAACCGACGCAATTCGTCGGCTTTAACCAATCCTTCGACGATTTCAACGGTAGCCGGTGCACGCGCACAGCGTTGGCAGTGGATCAACACTTTGTCGGTGGCATCCGCGCCGGTCTCGAGCTAGCCCGGCGGCGTATTGATATTCCCAATGTGGGATGCGACAGTGCCGATTGTCTGACTCGCTGGTACGAGAGCGTGCATCGTGCGTATCTGGTTTGGCCTTTCGGCCATCGCGCCGTGCTGTCTGCGGAATGGCGGCACGAGGATACCCGGTTCGTTGATGACCCCTTGCTTCTTGGAGCAGCCTTGCCTCATCAACTGCGGACCGATTTGCTGCCGTTGCGTTTGTGGTTCCGGGTTGGCGCTGGCGATGTGCTGCTGGAAACCTGGGGCGTCCGTCAACAAGCAACGTTACGCGACTTTGATGGTTTGGATACGTTTAAGCGTTCGTCGTTCTATATTGCCAATCTGCGTTACTCTCTGCCGATTAACAATAATAAGCGGCTGCTCGCCAGTTTGACTGCCAACAATCTCTTCGACCGCCATTTCCGATTCGAAAATAGTGACTACAATGGTGATCCGAAAGCTCCTTTGTTTCAACCGCGTCGTTCGGTGCTGTTTCAGTTGACTTATCGGTATTAATTTCTTTTCGTTTCGACCAACCCAACTGTTTTTGAGAGAAACTCCCATGAGCCATTCCTGTTCCCGTACTGTTGCACCGCTCGTCGCCCTTTTTGGATTAATATCGTTTGGGTTAGCCGTCGTTTGTAGGCAGCGAGCCAAGCCGGCCGTAGTCGACGAAACTGATTTAAGCGGGTTGGCCAAACGTTTTTTTGAGTCGAATGAAGAGGTTGGTACGCTTATTTTCGGTAAAAATGGCGAAGTCCTTTCTTTCGATGTCAATGGGGAATCGTTGAAATTTGTTGTAAACAATCGTGACGCGCAGGATGAGATCGATCCATCTCAATCAGATGATGCGCCTGATTCCCGTCTGCGAACTTTGATTTCAGGAGCGAATTTAAATTCTGGCTGTTATTGGCTTCCCCCCACCTGGGTTAATGGCAAGTGGTTCCCGGGGCGTTGGGTTTGCCCTTGACAATTACGGCTGTTTCTTTCCACTGAAGGCAAAAGAGATTTTTGATTGAAAGGTGACAGAAAGATGTCGGGCAAATTTTGCGTTTGTCTCTATGGCGATAGTCGATTAATTTAAAGTCCTGACGTTTGATTGAAGTCGAAGGTAAACTCATTATCCTAAACAGTAGGAGAATATAAAATTCCGCTACATTTCCGGATTGGTCCTTGCTGCGACTCTGTTGCGCGCTTCATTGCCATCGCTGGCGGCGAATTTAGGCAATGGTGCACCTCTGGACGCCGGAGGCGCGCGCAATGCTGGAAATCATCGGATCATGCCGCAGAATGACGAATGGGACGATGGCGCCGATTTTTATAGCGGACCGACAACTTCCAATGTGCAAGGAATTCCACTAATTCCCTTGGACTGCAGCCGAGCTCTACCTGCATTCTCGTCATCGGCGGATTTGTGGGGGTAGGTTGATGCCGACGTATCAAGTTTGCTACCCGTGAGTCGCGGCTTCCCAAAGCGCTTCTTGGGTGCCTGATTCTGGCGCAGGTTTGGAAACTTTTATGGCATATCACCACGGTTTTGCAGTTGTTTGATTAATAGTGATTATTCTTCATTGCTTGGCTTTTTCTGGCTTTGTTTCGTGCCGTCAGGTACTGGTGAACGTGATGGCAAGCTGAGTGTTGGCTTGCTGTGGTGCGGCATGGCAGCAACGAAGTCTCTGAAAACAGTGGCTTGGTGTATGGCTTTCGAGTGTGGAGGTCCTGGTCCCGTGGCCAACGCTTCAGCGGCCAGAGCGTACGGTTTGCGGTAGTCGTTTCGAGATAGACCCGGACAGTATTGTCAAAATCGGTTCGCGCGGACTTCATTCGCCGGGCGAATCCGGCGGTCCTCGATCGGGCTCCGCGTTGCGGCATGAATGGCAATCCGCTTCGCGCCGCTCGTGCTCGGTGCGTCGTCGATCCCGGTTGCCCCGCAATCGAAATGGCTGCCAGACGGATGTTGCTGCACGGGATTCGAAAATACCCTTCGAAGCGACACGACGGCGGCCTGCGCAAAGGTCAGCCGCGGTCGACCCATGCCAACCACTGCCAGCCCAGTTCAGTCGTAGCGGCCGTCGGTGGCGATCGAACAGAGAATTTTGCCGAACAGGATGCCGATGGCGCCCCCGATCAAGGCGCCGTGCGAATCCGCGAGCAGGGCGCCGAAAACCAGCCCGATGATCGCGCCAATCGTCGCGCAGCTCCAGACGGCCCAGGGGGTGGCGAAGATTTTTGCGTAGATCAGGTTGTCGGCCAGACCGGCGGTTCCATCGTATTCCGTGTCATCCCCTTTGGCCGCCGGCGGTGACGAGGCCTGTAATGTTTGGCAAGAGGCGGTTTTGCCAGGTGGCGCGCCGACGGTGACGATTTCTTCGTGGAGCGATTCGTTGAAAGCAAGGTGCAGCATGATATTTCTCCCTTGAGTGATTCGAAATGGAAAAACCTGCGAATTCCCACTGCCATTCGGTTTGCCCGGACGGCGCTCCGGCGGACAGGACGGCTCGGTTGCCGCATGGCGTCGGTCGGCACGGCCGGTCAACCCGCTTGCGATGCCGTTCCGGACGGCGGTTTCGCTGCCCTCCGCAGCGATAACCGACGCTTTTTCCCGAATGGTGGTGCCCATGATCATTCGCCAATGAAATTGTTGAAGAGTCTTTGTGGCGACCTTGCCTTTGGCACAGAGGGCAAAGCCGGATTACGGAATCGAGCTTAAGAGCTGCCGGTCTCCGCGCCGATGATCAATGCCATATTCGGAGTGTGTGAAAATTCACAGGCGTGCCGAATGACGGTCTTGCGGTACTCCGCCTGCCGAGAACGGGGTGCCTCGGGTGGTCGATGAAAAGGCGCCGAGACGATCACGGGATGAAAATGCCGAATTGTTCTACGCGGCCGGGAGCAAGGGGGCCAATGGTTGTGCGTTCTGGCTCACGAGGACGCTGGTCCCTGTTTTCTTTGGTTATAATCAACAGGCATTTCAACCATACCGAGACAGGAGACATTGTGGAAAGACGTTCATTTTTAAAATCAGCCGGTGTTGGTCTGGCGGCTGGAACCGCCGCCATGCCGGCCCTCGCGCAAAACATGCCGGCCATCAAATGGCGCTTGGCGTCGAGTTTTCCGAAGAGCCTGGACACCATCTACGGCGCTGCCGAATTCATGGCTAAGCGTGTCGCCGAGGCTACCGGCGGCAAATTCCAGATCCAGGTTTTCGCCGGTGGCGAGATCGTTCCCGGGCCGGCGGTGTTCGACGCGGTCAAGGATTTGACGGTCGAAATGGCGCATACCGTTTCCTACTATTTCTATGGCAAGGACCCGACCTACGCCATCGATACGGCGATTCCTTTCGGGATGAACAGCCGTCAGATGGACGCCTGGTACCGCCACGGCAACGGCGCCAAGCTGATGGGCGAGTTGTTCGCCAAGTCGAACATCGTCACCATTCCCTGTGGCAACACCGGGGCGCAGATGGGCGGCTGGTATCGCAAGGAGATCAAGACCGCCGCCGATTTCAAGGGCTTGAAAATCCGTATCGGCGGTTTTGCCGGGGCGGTGCTGACCAAGTTGGGCGCCGTTCCGCAGCAAATTCCCGGTAGCGACATTTATCCGGCGCTCGAAAAAGGCACCATCGACGCCGCCGAGTGGATCGGCCCCTACGATGATCAGAAACTCGGTTTCAACAAGGTGGCCAAGTTCTACTACTACCCGGGCTGGTGGGAAGGCGGGCCGCAGGTTTCCCTGTATATCAACAGCAAGAAATGGGCGGAACTGCCGAAGGAATATCAGGCCATTCTGCAAGCGGCCTGCGCCGACGCGCACGTCGACATGCTCGCCAAGTACGATGCCAAGAATCCCACCGCGCTCAAGCAACTGGTCGGCTCGGGTACGCAGCTGAAACAGTTCCCCAAGGAAGTGATGGACGCCTGTTACACGGCGGCGATGGCGCTGTACAAGGAAACGTCGGCGGCCAATGCCAACTTCAAGAAAGTTTACGACGATTACAAGAAGTTCCTGGATGACCAGAATCTGTGGTTCCGCATCGCCGAAGGCGGCTTTTCGAATTACATGTTCACCAAGAAATGACCCGGACGCTGCCCTCTGCCGCGCGGTTCCGGCGGCGGAGGGCCGGCACGGCAACGGAGGTCGGACGGCCTCCGTTGTTTTTTTCCGGCCGTATCGATCCGCGGAGAATCGGGGGGCGCGGAGAGGCTGGTTTCCACGGCACTGCGGCGGGGCCGGAAGCGCTTTTTTCATCGACAATCTCTATCCGGCACGGCGGGCCGTGAATCCCTGCGGCGCCGATCGTTTTAAATTTTTCCGATGCGCATTCTGCTGATCAAGACCACTTCTCTGGGCGACGTCATTCATAACTTGCCGGTGATCAGTGATTTGCGCGCCAGTCTGCCGGCGTCGCGGATCGATTGGTGCGTCGAGGAAACTTTTGCCGAGATTCCGCGGCTGCATCCGGCGGTCGAACAAGTGATTCCGGTCGCCATACGGCGATGGCGAAAGACTCTGGCCGCTCGGGCGACCTGGCGCGAAATCATCGCTTTCCGCCGGCGAATCGCCGCTGTTGCCTACGACTGTGTTCTCGATACGCAAGGTTTGTTGAAAAGCGCGTTGATCGCCCGCCTGGCACGTGGCCGGCGTTGTGGTTACGCCGCGGAAGCCGCCCGTGAGCCGTGGGCGGCGCGATGCTATGACGCGACCTTCGTCATCCCGCGAAACGTGCATGCGGTGCTGCGCAATCGCTGGTTGGCGGCGGCGGCCTTCGATTACCCCGTCGATCTGCCGCTCGATTACGGTTTATCGGCGGCGGCGAGTGCTGCCGCTGCGAGTGCGCCGGCGGGTGCCGGGGATCGGGCCGGGCCGGTCGCCGTTCTGCTCACCGCCACCAGCCGGGAGGACAAACTGTGGGACGAACGCTGCTGGTGCGCGTTGGCGCTGGCGCTGGTCGAGCGTGGATTGATGCCGGTATTGCCGGCCGGCACCGCTGTCGAGCGGCAGCGCGCCGAGCGGATCGTCAACGCCGTGCCCGGTACCCGGGTCGCTCCTCCCTTGTCCTTGACGGAGCTGGCCGCTCTGCTGGCCGGCGCCCGCGTCGTCGTCGGCGTCGATACCGGCCTGGTGCACCTGGCCGCGGCCTTGCGGGTGCCGGTGGTGGCTTTGTTTACCGCCACCGATCCCGAACTCACCGGGGTGCTGGGAGCGGGGTTTTGCCGGAATCTCGGCGGCAAGGGCCAAGCGCCGACGGTGGCCGAGGTGTTGCCGGTCGTCGACCAGGCTTTGCGCTGATGGTGCGGTGGCTTTATTCGCTGCTCTTTTATCTGGCAATGCCACTGGTCTGCCTGCGTCTGCTCTGGCGGGCGCGCCGGCAGCCGGAGTATTTGCAGCATCTCGGTGAACGGCTGGGTTTTTACCCGCCGTTTGCTGCCGGTGCGCCGTGGATTTGGCTGCACGCCGTTTCGGTCGGCGAAACGCGGGCGGCGGAGCCGCTGGTCGACGCCTTGCTCGCGGCGTATCCGTCACACCGCTTGCTGCTGACTCATATGACGCCCACCGGTCGGGCGGCGGCCGGCGAATTGCTGCGGCGCCATCCGCAACGTCTGACGCAAGCCTATCTGCCGTACGATTTGCCGGGTGCCTGCGAGCGCTTTGCCGACCATTTTCAACCGGCGATCGGGCTGTTGATGGAAACCGAAATCTGGCCGAATCTGATCGCCGCCGTTGCTCGTCGCCAACGGCCGCTGGCCCTGGTCAATGCGCGCTTGTCGGCGCGTTCGCAGCGGGGCTATTCCCGTTTGCGGCCGTTGATCGAACCGGCGCTGGCCGGGCTGGCCGCCGTGGCCGCGCAGAGTCCGGCCGATGCGGCGCGTCTGCAGGAGATCGGCGCCAGCCGGGTGACGGTGGTCGGCAATCTCAAATTCGACGTTACCCCGGCTCCGGAAAAATTGGCTTTGGGGGGGCAATGGCGACAGGCGATCGGCGCACGTCCGGTGTTGCTCGTCGCCAGTACCCGTGACGGCGAAGAAACCCTGCTGCTCGACGCTCTCGACAGTCTGGCGATCAACGATTTGTTGCTGGTGCTGGTGCCGAGGCATCCGCAGCGTTTTGACGAAGTCGCCCGGCTGCTGGCGACGCGTCGGCTGGAGTTTTGCCGGCGCAGCGGTGCGGCGCCGCCCGGCCCTCAGACGCGGGTCTGGCTGGGCGACAGCATGGGCGAGATGGCGGCCTACTACGCCTTGGCCGATCTGGCGCTGATCGGCGGCAGCTGGTTGCCGTTCGGCGGCCAGAATTTGATCGAGGCGGCGGCGTGTGGCTGCCCGGTGTTGATGGGGCCGCACATGTTCAATTTCGAGCAGGCCAGTGCCGATGCGGTGCATACCGGCGCGGCCTGCCGGGTGGACGACGCCTCGTCGGCGGCCCGGTTGACTGAGGAATTACTGGGGGGCGATCAACAGCGCTTGCTGGCGATGCGCGTGGCGGCAAAAACCTTCAGCCAGACGCATCAGGGGGCGACGGCGCGGACCGTCGCCTTGATCGACGGACTCATGGCGCGACCAGCAGCGCGTTGATCCGTTCGAGGTCGGTTTCGCTGAGCGTTCCGACGGCCGCTTTCAGCTTCAGTTCGGCCATCAAGGTATCGAAACGGGCTTTTTCGAGGTCGCGACGGGTCAGATAAACCTGATTTTCGGCGTTCAGGACGTCGATATTGATTCGCACGCCGACTTCATAACCCAGACGGTTCGAGTCCAGCGAACTCAAGCCTGAACGCAGCGCCGCTTCCAGGGCATTGACCCCGGCCAGCCCATTGACCACTCCCAGGTAGGCTTGGCGGGCGTTGAGACCGGCGGTGCGCTTGGCCTGATCGAGCGCGGAGTTTTCGGCGTTGTAGCGCGCGGCAGCCTCGCGGGTCCGGGAATTGACGGCGCCGCCTTGGAAAATCGGCACGTTCAACTGCAGCCCGACCTGATTGCTGGTGGTGTTGATTTCGCCGATGCCGAATTGCCCGGGGCCATAGCTCTTGTTGTAATTGGCGACGGCGTCGAGCGTTGGATAATGACCGGCCCGGTTGATGTCGATTGCTTTTTTTGCCGCTTCGGCTGCGGCTTGTTGCGCCTGTACGGCGAAGTTGCCGCTTTCAGCGGCGTCGACCCAAGGTTGCATGTCCCGAGGTTGGGGGGGGGCGAGCTCCGCCTTCGGTTTCAATCGGCTCAATTCGCCGGGGTCAGCGCCGATCAACACTCGCAGGGCGTAGCGCTTGACTTCCAGGTCGCTTTCGGCGTTGATTTCCTGAGCCACGGCCAGATCGTAGCGCGATTGCGATTCATAGGTGTCGGTGATCGTCGCCGTGCCGACCTCGAAATTCTTCTTGGCCTGCGCCAGTTGCTGGGAAATGGCTTCTTTATTGACTTGCACCGCGCGCAGATTTTCGATCGCCAACAGCACATCGAAATAGGCTTGCGCAACGCGCAGCATCAGATCCTGACCGGCTTGCAGGAAATTGGCTTCGCTTTGCATGATCAGCAGTTTGGCCTGATCGTAGAGCAGGAAATTCTGCCAACGGAACAACGGCTGGGTGAGGGTGATGCCGTAGCCTTTGCTGCTGTATTTGCCGGTGTAGTTCTGTGACGATCCGGATGAGGAAATGGACTCATAACGGCTGTCGTTCCAGAAGGCATTGGCCGTGCCGCTGATCACCGGCAGCAGACCTGCCCGGGCCTGTGGCAGTTTTTCGCGCCCCATTTCGGTGGCGGCACGGGCGGCGGCGTACTGGGCGTCGTAAGTCAGTGCCTGGCGATAGACTTGCAACAGGTCGCTGGCCAAAGCGGATGTGGCGGCAGTCAGCCCGGCCAGGAACAAAGTGTGCACAAGACGTCGAATCTTCACCGGCATCACGCGATCTCACTTTCAATATTTGTGCATCAACGGATCAACATCACGCGCCCAAGCGTCGATGCCCCCGGAGAGATTATAGGTTAAAGCAAAACCTTGCCGCTCAAGAAAATAGGCCACTTGCAGGCTGCGGATGCCGTGGTGGCAAATGATGACGGTCTCCGCCTGGCGGTCGAGCTGGTCCAGCGCCGCAGGTACGGCGGACATCGGCAACAACCGCGAACCGGGCAGCTGGCACAAGGCATGTTCCCAAGGCTCGCGAACATCGAGCAGCAAGGGTCGCGGCCGGCTGGCGGTCTGCGCGGTGGTTTCGGCGGCGGCACAGGCCGTCAACCATTCGGCCAGTTCGACCGCCGAAAGATGGCGCATCGGTCTGCCGCCTGCCGCAACGGCGTCAGAAAACGAAGCTCTGTTTCTTCTTGGCGGTCAACGGGGCGATGATCGTTTCAAAGAGGTTGACCACCGTGTAAGCATTTTCGCCGCTGCGGGTCACCAGTTGGGCGTGCATCACCGGCGCCTGGCCGATGAAGGCGCTCAGGCGGCCTCCGATCTTCATTTGCTTGAGGAAGGCCGGCGGCAGTTGCGGCAGCGATCCGGAAATGACGATCACATCGTACGGCGAAGGCCCGGGCCAGCCGTTGGAGCCGTCGCCGGTGTCGACACTGACGTTGGCGACGCCGGCCTGGCGTAGATTGCGTTTGGCCAGATCGGCCAGGACGGGGTCGATTTCGACGGTGTGCACGTATTCGGCCTTGGCGGCGAGCAACGCGGCCATGTAGCCGCTTCCGGCACCGATTTCGAGGACCATGTCGGTATTTTTGACGTGCAGTTCCTGGAGAATCTTGGCGTCGATTTTCGGCGCCAGCATCGTCTGGCCCTGGCCGATCGGCAATTCCAGATCGGCGAAAGCCAGGGCACGGTGAGCGGCCGGGACGAACTCTTCGCGCTTGACCAGTGACAGCAGGTCGAGAACCTCGGGATCAAGCACTTCCCAGGGGCGGATTTGTTGTTCGATCATGTTGAAACGAGCCCGCTCGATGTCCAGATCTGCCGTATGCATATGATTCCCCGTTACATTGACTGTTCGATGGTGATTCACCAATGACTTATCCGGAAATTATACCTGTATCGTAGCGCGGCGAGCGCGCCGCGGCACCGTTCTTTCGGTGATCGGCACCGGTCGGGCATTCGCCCGGCAAGCGGATCAAGCCGAAGGGCAAACGATGAGCCGGCGATGGGCGAAAATCGGCTTGCCGATTTCATTCCGGCCGCGTTGGATGCGACAATCGGCCGATGAACAGCGCACATTTTCTGCAACTGATTCTGCTCGGCGCCTTGTGGGGCGGCTCGTTTCTGTTCACTCGGCTGTCGGTTCCCGAACTCGGGCCGGTGTGGCTGGTCGCCATCCGGGTGCTGACCGGCGCCTTGTTCCTTCTCTTCGTCTGCAGGCTGCTGCGCTCGCCGCTCGAACTGAAAGGGCATCTGCGCCATCATTTCTTTCTGGGTTTATTGAATACGGCGCTGCCGTTCGTGCTTTTTTCGTACGCCGCCACGGTGCTGACCGCCTCGCTGTTATCGATCATCAATTCCATGGCCCCGCTGTGGGGAGTGATCTTCGGCATGGTGCTTACCCGGCAGTTGCCGTCGGCCCGGGTCGTCGGCGGACTGTTTGCCGGGCTGGCCGGCGTGGTCTTGCTGGTTCTGCGCGACCCGGGCGCGCTGGCCGCCGGGTCGGCGTGGCCGGTGGCGGCGGCGTTGATCGCGCCGGTCTGTTATGGGCTGGCCAGTCATTACGCCCGTTTGCGGGCGGCACGGGTGGCGCCGATGGCCATCGCTCACGGCAGCATGTGGGGCGCTTTGCTGTGTCTGCTGCCCGCCTTGCTGTTTTCGCCGCGGCCGACACCGGCGACCAGTGCCGGCGCGCTGGCCGCCGCGCTGGCCTTGGGCGTGTTATGCACCGGTCTGGCTTACCAGATCTATTTTCGGCTGGTCCGGGAAATCGGCGCCGCCTCGGCGTTGACCGTCACGTTCCTGATTCCGCTGTTCGGCATTCTCTGGGGGGCGTTGTTTCTGAACGAGGCGGTGACCGGTGCGACGTTCCTGGGGGCGGCGTTCGTCCTTCTCGGCACCGCGCTGGTCACCGGCTTCAACCCCTTGGCTTGGCGCTCACGCCAGGCACGAGCCTGAATGCGGCGGTTTGCCGCGCTCGTCGCCGTGCCCGCCGTGCCTATTCGGCGAGCGAACGTTCGATGATCTCGCCGACATCCGACGACAGGCGGCCGGAATCCCGGAGGCTCGTCAGCGCATCGCGCGCCTTGGACTGCCGGCTGCTGTCGAAACGCCGCCAGCGGTCGAAGCGCCGCGCCAGTCGGGCGGCGACCTGCGGGTTGAGCGGGTCGAGTTCGGCGATTCGTTCGCCGAGAAAGCGGTAGCCGCTGCCGTCGGCGGCGTGAAAACGTAGATGATTGTTGCCGAAGCTGCCGAGCAACGCGTAAACCTTGTTCGGGTTGCGCAGATCGAATGACGGATGGTGTAGCAAGCCGTTGACCGTGCTCAAGGTGCTCGGTAGACGGCTGGCGGCCTGGACGGCCAGCCATTTGTCGACCACCAGCGCCTGCGCATGCCAACGCGCGTGGAAGTCGGCGAGGGCCTGCGTCCGTTCTGGACAGTCGAGTTGTGCCAGAACGGCCAGTGCGGCGAACTGATCGGTCATGTTGTCGGCGGTGGCGAACTGTTCCCAGATCAGGGCACGGTTGGCCGGGGTATCGGTTTCGCCGAGGTAGGCGAGACAGACGTTGCGCAAGGCCCGGCGGCCAGCGTCGGCGGGTGTCGGCCGATACGCCGTCTGCCCGGACAGCGCCTGATAACACTGCCGCCACTGGTCTTCGAGTTGTTCGGCGAGAAAGCGTCGCAAGCCGTGACGGGCGGCGTGCAGAGCGTCCGGGTCGACCACCGCCATCTCTTCGGCCAGGGTCGCTTCGCCGGGCAGCGTCAGCACTTCGGCGACGAAAGCGGGATCGCGGCTGCCGTCGGTCAGCACCTGACGGAAGGTTTCGGCGAAACGGGCCGGCCAGACGAGTGGCGCACCGCTAGACCATTGCCCCGCGGCGTCGAGAATCAGGCGGCTGGCCAGGCGTTGACCGGCGTCCCAGCGATTGAAATCGTCGCTGTCATGCGCCAGCAGATGTTCGAGTTCCTCGTTGCGCCAATCGTAGTCGACGATCACCGGTGCCGAGAAATCGCGCAGCAGCGACGGTACCGGCGGCGCCTCGATGTTTTCAAAAAAGTAGTTCTGCTCGTTTTCGGTCAGCGACAGGATTCGATGGGTCGGCGCCTTCTCATCCGGTGCGTCACCGGCCAGTCGCAGCGGCAAATCGACGCCGTCGCCGCCGAGCAGGCCGATCGCCAGCGGAATGTGCAATGGCGGCGCGTCGCCCGCTGGCTGTTGCTGGCGGATGGTCAGTTGGTAACGACGCGCTGCCGGGTCGTAATAGCCTTCGACCCGCAACCGCGGCGTGCCGGCGTGGTCGTACCAGCGCATGAACTGTCGCAAGTCGACTCCTGAGGCGTCGGCCATCGCCGCGACGAAGTCGTCACAGGTCACCGCCTGGCCGTCGTGGCGGCTGAAGTAGAGATCCATGCCGCGGCGGAACGCCGCTTTGCCGATCAGCGTGCGGATCATCCGCACCACTTCGGCGCCTTTCTCATAAACCGTGCTGGTGTAGAAATTGTCGATCTCGAGATACGCGTCGGGCCGCACCGGATGGGCCATCGGACCAGCGTCTTCGGGGAATTGCGCTGCGCGCAGCGTGCGCACGTCGCGGATGCGGGTCACCGCGCGGCCGTGCATGTCGGCGCCGAATTGTTGATCGCGGAAGACGGTCAGCCCTTCCTTCAGCGACAACTGGAACCAGTCGCGGCAGGTCACCCGGTTGCCGGTCCAGTTATGAAAATACTCATGGGCGACGACGCGATCGATGTTCTGGTAATCGCTGTCGGTGGCGGTGTCGGCGCGAGCGAGCACATATTTGGTGTTGAAGATGTTCAAGCCCTTGTTTTCCATCGCTCCCATGTTGAAGTCGCCGACGGCGACGATCATGTAATGGTCGAGATCGCAGGAGAGGCCGTACACCGCTTCGTCCCAGCGCATGGCGCGCTTCAAGGCGTCCATGGCGTGCGCGCACTGGTCGAGTTTGCCGGGTTCGACGAACAACGCCAGTTCGACCCGCCGGCCGTCGGCGGTGAGGTAAGGCTCGCGCAATGCGTCCAATCGCGCCGCGACCAGCGCGAACAGATAGCATGGCTTGGGAAAGGGGTCATCCCAACGCGCCCAGTGACGGCCGCCGTCCTCCTCGCCCTGGGTCACTGGGTTGCCGTTGGCCAACAAAACCGGCAGACGGTGGCGATCGGCGTGCAAGGTGACCGTGTAGCGGGCCATGATGTCGGGGCGATCCGGAAACCAGGTGATCCGGCGGAAGCCCTGCGCTTCGCATTGCGTGAAGTAGCCGTCTCGCGAGACGTAGAGTCCGGACAAGCTGGTGTTATCGTCCGGATGCAGGCGCACCGTGCTCGACAGGCGGAAAGCCGCCGGTGGATCGACAATGGTCAGCGACTGCGCGGTGAGTAGCTGGCGTTCGCCGACCAGCGGCTGACCGTCGAGGTGGATCGCCAGCGTTTCCAGTTCCTCGCCGTCGAGTCGGAACGGCGTTCCCGGTGGCGTCGCCGGAGCGCGGCGGACTTGCAGTTCGCTGCGTACGCGAACTTCACCGGCCAGAAAGTCGACGTCGAGTTCGATCCGGTCGACCAGATAAGGCGGTGGCGTGTAATCCAGGCGGTGGATTTTTGACGGGGAAGCAGTGTTCATCGGTTGTCGAAGGTCGGGTGGTTTCGGGGTGGAGGGCGCATGGCGCGGTGAACGTCCGTGGACGGTCGGGCCGACAGCGTCAATTGACTACGAGGCGACGACGTAAACCATCGGCGGAACGAGCAAGGCTGCCAGAGAGACGACGTACACCCAGCGTGTTGCCCGCCAACTCTGTAAAAGTGCGGCCAGCGCAAGCGTGCTCATCGCGAAGAAGATGACGGCCATCGCCACGGCGCCGGCGCCGTCGACGAAAATGGTGTATTTGGCCCAGCGGTACGGCATGTGCTGGAACCCACCCATGCCGACGATCAGCCAACCGCCGATAGCGCCCAGCGCGGCCATGCAGCCGATGGCGATGCGGGCTCCGGTGGAGAGTTGTTCACCGTGGTTCATTGACGTTGCGATGTATCAGCGGGATCGATGTCGGTTTCAACGGGCATGGAGATGGCAGTCGAACGATTTTCGAGGACATTGGCCAGGAGCCTGTCGGACTTGAGGCTGATCGACTGCGCCGGTGGGAAAGCGGGGAAAACTGTCCTCGTTTTCCCTCTCGGCTCGCAACGATCGCTCGAGTCCGACAGGCTCCTGGGAGGAGGTTCGGTGGCGATGATCTTTGCATGGACATCGACTTCATCGATTATCTTCGAACCCACAACCGAAGGATGCTGGATGTGCACGGTGAGCATCCGATCGGAAAGAAGCAGGGTTCCCGTCACGCTTTCAATCTTCCGCCCACATGGAAAAACCTCAAATTGGTCGGCGGTCAACGCTCCGGTGTTCACCGTTTCATTTGGCGCAGAGACGCGTATTTCATATTCTCGCGGATACCGATAGACGGTGAAGTGGAAAGGCATGTGCATATTGCCCGTGTGCCACTGAACTGCGCGCAGCGAAAACGTTCGGTTTGCGAGAGCAGTGGGGTTGAGACGGAGATAGGCCTGTGGTTCGACGTCAACACCGCGAGTAAAGTCGCAACCCGAGAACTGCGTAGCCAGCAATGCGAGGCAATGAAGTCGCATGGAGGATGGTCGAGTAGGCTGAAATGACGCGATGGTACAGCCTGACGCCGAAGTTGAGGAATGAAAGGAATGAAAAGAGATCGAACTTCATTTCTAAGCCCCATTTTCGCTGTTTTCCATGAACCGCCTGCCGGGAAGGCCAGTATCTCAAGCGGTTTTTCCGTTGTCGGCACGATGGCGTGCCGTTCCGGGGAGGGGCGCCGGGGGCCAAACAGCGTACCGACAGTCGACCTTTTGCCCGGATCGCTCTAAACTCTCGGTAAAGCCATAAAGTTCTTAGGGAAAACGTCATGCGCCGAGTGGTTTTCAATCAAAAAGGTGGCGTTGGGAAATCGACCATCGCTTGTAATCTGGCGGCCATCGCGGCTGCCCGCGGCAAGAAAACGTTGTTGATCGACCTCGACCCGCAGACCAACGCTTCACGCTATTTGCTGGGTGACGGGCTGGACAAACAGAAAAAGACCTTGGCACATTTTTTCGAGGATCTGCTCGGCTACAAGCTGTTTCCGGAACCGCTGGCCAGTTATCTGGTGCCGTCGCCGTTTCCGAATCTGGCCGTGCTGCCTGCCGACTCGCGTCTTGAGGATCTGCAACTCAAGCTCGAGTCGCGCTACAAAATGTTCAAGCTTCGCGATGCACTGGATACCCTGAAGGACTTCGACGAAGTATTCATCGATACCCCGCCGGCGCTGAATTTTTTTACCCGTTCAGCACTGATCGCCACTGATACCTGTCTGATTCCTTTCGATTGTGACGCGTTTTCCCGACACGCTTTGTACGCTTTGCTGGAGAGTGTCCGCGAAATTCAGAGCGACCATAACCGCAGGCTGCGGGTCGAAGGGATCGTGGTCAACCACTATCAAGCTCGGGCCAATCTGCCCTTGCGTCTGATCGAGGAGTTGCGTGCCGAGGGTCTGCCGGTTCTCGAGGTTTTTTTGTCGGCGTCGATCAAGATCCGTGAATCGCACCATCATGCTTTGCCGATGATCCATCTCGATCCCAAGCACAAGCTGACGGGCGAATTTTCGGCTCTGTATGATCTGCTGTCGAAATAGGCTCGGGACAGTCTCCAAATCAGCCGCGGAAAAGGCCCGATCAGCCTGCAGCCTGATCCGGTGATTCCGCCGCTGAATCAATACCACGCCGCGTTCCTGCTTCGTCCATCGAACGAGGGGGAAACGCTGAATAATTGATGTTTTGGTTACGATGCGCGGGGGACTTGGCGAGT